>NZ_JACHMN010000003.1:2400000-3094318 GCF_014204945.1 Allocatelliglobosispora scoriae | reverse complement strand
GTGCCTATCGCTCCAGCCGGGACTGCGGGAATAATTTCGCCGCTCGGCCCAATGACGGCAATCGGAGGAGTATTTCCACCGCCCGTGTCGTGAACCAAGATGGGCGTGTTACCGGCGAGCACATAGTAGGTATGAATGTCCTGAATCGTCAGGTTGTACACGACCCGGCTGCCGCGCCATGTCACGACCGAGGTCACGGTAAGGCCGAGTTCCGGCTCAACCTCCTGCAGCTGAGTACCCGGGACCAGTCTGCAGCCAAAACCCATTTCCGCTGATCAATGCTCCAGAAGGGGTGCTCCTGCGTCGTGTGGATGACCTTCGGGTTCAGGCCGTGCGCGTCGGTCACCGTCACGTCGGCGAGGGCGGCATCGTCATTGATATGCAGTTTTGGCCGCACGCCAGTCAAGCCCACATCTGATCATTAACCGGATGGGCGAGAACAAGATCAGCCCGGCCAGAACCCTTCTCGGTCCGCAGAATCTTGCGAGAAGGGGTACGCCGCCGGTAGCAGGGAGCTGCCGACGGCGCACCCCTCATCTGCGGCCGAGTGAATGGGGTTGTTGGTTCGGTCGCGGTGAGTGTGTTGAGTGCCAGGAGCCGAGGTCACCCCAACTCGTAGCCTGTCAGCGGTGACGTATGGCGGGAAGATGCCGACTGCCTGTCGACGTCGGCTGATTCAGCAGACATCCGAAAACGCTTGTCGCTGGGGTATGCCGATGGTGAAGCCGAGTACCTTGATGACGCTGGCTCTCAGCGTGCGGGTGGGTGTGGTCAGCGGGCGTGCGAGCCGCAGGGGGCGTCGTTGCCGCAGTCGGCGGCGTTCAGGGCCCACAGCGGCTCGTCGATGGTGTAGCCGGCGGCGGTGATGAGGTTCTTGGTGCGGTCGAGAACGCTCGGGTCGTTCTGTCCGCCGTCGTAGGGGTAGTGGTGGATGAACCGGCCTGCGACTGCGTCGCAGAACGCTGCATACATCTCGGTATGCAGGATGAGGTTGTGCCAGCCGAGGTCGACCATCACCGAGGGGGTGAGGCTGGTACCGGGGTTGCTCGCGCATGCGGCCAGGAACTCCAGGGACTGCCGCTGGATGCGCGCGCAGAGGTCGAGGTCGAGATCGGGGTGGTCTTTGTGGAGGCGGCCGGTGAGGATGTCGAGCGCGCCGTCGGGCAGCAGGGCTGCGGGATGGATGGTGGTCGGTGCTGTCATGTCGTTTCCCTTCGTGAACCCCCATTCACCGGCTTACCGTAACCACGCGCATAGATCGTCTTCTACGTTGTTGGGGTTCGCCGACATTCTGCCGACATCGGCATTGTTATAGGTCGCCGGCGGACCAGGTGTGCAGGTCGTCGTCGAAGGCGGCCGGGTCGGGTATGCGGGTGGCGGCCGTGACGGTCCAGTCGTGCAGCAGGGCGGCGACGGTGCGTTCGTCCCCGGGTTGGACTCCGTCGTGGATGGCGAGGTAGGCCAGCAGGGGCTGGGCGTGGGGGTCGCGGGCGTCGCAGCGGGGGCACAGTCCCACGATGCGGCTGCCGGGCATCGTGGGGTGCGGTGTGCGGGCGGTGAGGTAGAGCTCGCTCGTGCACCGGTGGCATGGGGGGAGCTGGGCTCCTCCCATCAGGTCGACGGTGGTCACGCAAACGCGGTGGCGCCGAGGATGCCTTTGACCTCGGAGCGGAACCCGACGCCGGGGTCGACGGTGACCTTGAGGTCGAGGACCACGTCCTTGGGTCGGCCCCGCAGCCGCAGGTGCACGGGGTGTTTGCCGGGGTGGGAGTTGACGATGCGGGCCAGGGGGTCGGTCAGGTCGTAGACGCGGTCGATGGGCATCGACAGGATGACGGCCGGGTGGGCGTCGAGGTCGGCTTCGGTGACGTGCAGCGCGGCGAGGTCCATGCCGATGATCGACGTGGCGCCGGTATCGCGTTGGCTGACCCGACCCTTGACCGCGACGATCGCGTCCTCGATGAGGTACGGACCGACCACTTCGTAGGAGTTCGGGAAGAACAGCACCTCGATGCTGCCGCCGAGGTCTTCCAGGGTCGCCGACGCCCACATCTTGCCCTGCTTGGTGGTGCGCCGGGAGACCCCGACGAGCATTCCAGCAACGCTGACCATCGCACCGTCCTGCAGGCCCTCGTCGAAGATCTGGATGATCGGCCGGTCGGAGTTGGCGCGCAGGATCTTCTCGGTGCCGGCCAGGGGGTGCGAGGAGACGTAGAGGCCGAGCATCTCGCGTTCGAGCGCGAGGAGGTCTTTGCGGTTCCATTCGTGTTCGCGGATCGTCAGGTCCAAGCCGATGACGGTGTCTTCGGCCTGGACCGTGCCGAACAGGTCGAACTGCCCGGCGGCTTCCTGCTTCTTGATGCCGGTGACCGCTTCGACGGCGGTTTCGTGGATGTCGAGCAGTCCGCGTCGGGTGTGGCCGAGGGAGTCGAACGCGCCGGCTTTGATCAGGGACTCGATGGTGCGCTTGTTGCAGACGACGAGCCCGACCTTGGTCATGAAGTCGGCGAACGAGGTGAAGGCGCCTTTCTCCTTGCGGGCCTCGATGATCGATTCGACGACGTTGGCGCCGACGTTGCGCACTGCGGTCAGCCCGAACCGGATGTCGCCGCCGACCGGCGCGAACGGTGCGATCGAGGCGTTCACGTCCGGCAGCAGTACCTGGATGCCCATGCGCTTGCACTCGGCGAGGTAGACGGCCATCTTGTCCTTGTCGTCGCCGACAGAGGTCAGCAGCGCCGCCATGTACTCGGCGGGGTAGTTCGCCTTGAGGTACGCCGTCCAGAACGACACCAGTCCGTAACTGGCGGTGTGGGCCTTGTTGAAGGCGTAGTCGGCGAAGGGGACCAGGATGTCCCACAGCGTCTGGATCGCCTCATCGGAGTAGCCGCGCTCGCGCATCCCGTCCTGGAACGGCTTGAACTCCTTGTCCAGGACCGCCTTGATCTTCTTACCCATGGCTTTGCGCAGGTTGTCGGCCTGGCCAAGGTTGTAACCCGCGAGCTCCACGGCCGCCATCTGGACCTGCTCCTGATACACGATCAGGCCGTAAGTCGGGCCGAGGATCTTCTCCAGAGGCTTTTCCAGCTCCGGGTGGATCGGCGTGACCGGCTGCAGTCCGGTCTTGCGCAGCGCGTAGTTCGTGTGGGAGTTAGCGCCCATCGGGCCGGGCCGGTACAGCGCGAGCGCGGCGGAGATGTCGTCGAACGAGTCCGGTTTCATCAACCTGAGCAGGTCGCGCATCGGGCCGCCGTCGAGCTGGAACACCCCGAGCGTGTCGCCCCGGGCGAGCAGTTCGTAGGTGGGGATGTCTTCCAGCGACAGCGAGTTGAGGTCGATCTTGCGGCCCGAGGTCATCTCGACGTAGCGCAGCGCGTCGTCGAGGATGCTCAGGTTCCGCAGCCCCAGGAAGTCCATCTTGATCAGGCCGATGGACTCACACGTCGGGTAGTCCCATTGGGTGATCGTCGCGTCGTCGGCCTCGCGACGCATCAGCGGCACGTGGTCGATCAACGGTTCGGCGGACATGATGATGCCTGCGGCGTGCACACCGGTCTGGCGGACCAGGCCCTCCAGGCCTCGCGCGACGCCGATGACCCGGGCCACGTCCGCGTCCGTGTCGTGCAGGGTGCGGATCTCGGTGGCCTCGGCATAGCGGGGGTGCTGCGGGTCGAAGATCCCCGACAGCGGGATGTCCTTGCCCATCACCGCCGGCGGCATCGCCTTGGTGATCCGGTCCCCCACCGCGTACGGGTAGCCCAGGACCCGGGCGGCGTCCTTGATCGCGGCCTTCGCCTTGATCGTGCCGAACGTGCCGATCATCGCGACCCTGTCGGCACCGTACTTCTGGGTGACGTAGCGGATCGCGTCCATGCGCAGACGCTCGTCGAAGTCCATGTCGATGTCGGGCATCTGGACACGCTCGGGGTTGAGGAACCGTTCGAAGATCAGCCCATGGGTGATCGGGTCCAGCTCGGTGATCCCCATCGCGTACGCGACCATCGACCCGGCCGCCGACCCGCGGCCCGGCCCGACCCGATTGGCACCGCCGTTGATCTTCGCCCACATCACGAAGTCCGAGACGATCAGGAAGTACCCGCAGAACCCCATCTGGCTGATGACGCCCATCTCGTACTCGCACTGGGCCCGCCGGTCGTCGGGGATCCCGTCCGGGTAGCGGCGGGCCATCCCCGCCCACACCTCCACGTCGAACCACGTCTGCTCGGTGTGCCCGTCCGGTACGGGGAACGTCGGCATCAGGTTCGTCGAGGAGAACATCCCCGCGGTGTCGACCCGCTCGGCGATCAGCAGCGTGTTCGCACACCCCTGCTGCCAGATGTCGGACCCGTCGATGGCGTACATCTCCTCGGCGGACCGCAGGTAGTAGCCCTTGCCGTCGAACCGGAACCGGTTGGTGTCGGAGATGTTGGCGCCGGTCTGCACGCACAGCAGCGCATCGTGCGCCTCGGCCTGCTCGGGCAGGGTGTAGTGCGAGTCGTTGGTGACCACCGGAGGCAGGTTGAGCTTGCGCGCGATGTCGATCAGGCCGTCGCGAACCCGCCGCTCGATCTCCAGACCGTGGTCCATGATCTCGACGAAGTAGTTGTCCGGTCCGAAGATGTCCCGGAACGCCCCCGCCGCTTCCAACGCGGCCTCGGGCTGCCCGAGCCGCAGCCGGGTCTGCACCTCACCGGACGGGCACCCCGTCGTCGCCATGATCCCGTCCGCGTACTTGGACAGCAGGTCACGGTCCATACGCGGCTTACCGTACTGGCCTTCGATCGACGCCAGCGACGACAACCGGAAAAGGTTCCGCAGACCGGTGTGGTTCTGCGCCCACAACGTCGCGTGGGTGAACCGGCCGCTGCCGGAGACGTCATCACCGCGCTGATCGTCCCGACCCCACCGCACGGTCTTCTTGTGGAACCGGTCCGACGGCGCGAGATACGCCTCGATCCCCAGCACCGGCGTTAGGCCGGCTTTCGTCGTGGCCTTGTAGAAGTCCGCCAGCCCGTGCAAGTTCCCGTGGTCGGTAATCGCCACCGCCGGCATCCCCAGCCGGACCGCCTCGGTCACCATGTCCTTGATCCGGGCGGCACCGTCCAGGATCGAATACTCGGTGTGCACATGCAGGTGCACAAACTGCTGAGCATCACTCATCTCCGGCCGCCTCCCCGTCCTCTGACTTCAGCACATCCAGCACCGTCGGCCGCGACATCACACCATCGCACTCACGAGCCAACTGATTGGCCGACACCCCCGCCAGCTTCGCAACCCGCAACGAGGTCAACAGCTCAGACTTGGCATCCCGGAACGACGTCACGGCGGTTCTTACCCGAATGAGCTCGGGGACGGCTTCGGGGTCGGTCACCCCCACACCCTACGGTCAACGTTTTGACCAGTCAAAGACTTGACCAGTTGGGAGTGTCGGGAGTGAACCCACCATAGCGAGCCAGCCGCCACCGGCACCTCAGTCCAGCCCTGGCACCCGCCGACAGCACAGTCACAACCCCCAGATCCGCGCGGATCACTGTGGCGGCACATACCGACGAACCACAGCCCCGCCGTCAGCCACCGCAGGCACGTCCGGACCCGTCACACCATTGCGGAAACCGGTGAGCCGCCGGATGAGCAGCCGATTTCTGGCATTCCCGAGACCGCTCCGCCCATCCATGATCTAGAGGTCGAGGAACCTGCGCCATGCGTGGCATTCATTGACAATCCAATGACACCCATGAACGCCGATCATGGTCGATACCGGCCGCCGCCACATTAAGCTGTAACAGCGCGCCAGGTTGATCGATCGGGTACGACGCGATTGCTGGGAATCGGGTGGAGGGGCTCGTGGTCAGCGAGGATGAGGTACGCATTGCGCGGGAGGCGTTGGGTGTGGCGCTCACAGCCGCGCGCAAGGCCGCCGGGCTCAGCCAGCACAGCCTGGCCCGTGCGATCAACTACGGTCGCAGCTCCGTGGCGAACGTCGAGACGGGCAGGCAGAACGCCCCCCGACGGTTCTGGCAGGACTGCGACCAGATCCTCAACACCGGGACCCGGCTCACCGGCGAGCACGCCCTCGTCGACTCCCTGGCCAACCGGTACCGGTCTCAGATCACAGCAGCGGTCTTTGCGGCGAAGAGAGACGCCGTCAGCGGCACACGACACCCGGCGAACGCCGCCCCCTGCGCATGTCGGACGCCAGACCGGTCAGACCAGGATCCGTACGCCACAGCGAAGCCCAGCCGGGAGATCGACCCCCGGCTCCCAGTGAGTGAGACTGAAGAAATGTTGCGACGAACGGTTATCACCGCACTAGCGACTGTTGTGACCGGACAAGCGTCCGAAGGGATCACCGCGCTGACAGTCGACGGCGGCGGCCTCCGGTCGCCCGCCGCAGTGGACGGCTGGCATGAAGCCGTTTGGGAGTACGGCTACGCCTACTTCACCACCCCACGCCAGGACCTACTCCTTGACCTGGTCGGCGACTTCACCACGATAATCGACCAGATGCGCCGGTCCTCGGCCGCGGACCGCCGCCAACTCGCCGGACCCGCCGCCCACCTCGGCGCTCTCACCGCCAAGGCATGCACCGACCTCGGCTACGCCCGTGAATCACGTCACGCCTGGCGGCACGCCCGCCGCCTCGCCGACGAATCCGGCGACGAGTCCATCCGCTCCTGGGTGCGAGGACATGAGTCCGTCGGCGGCCTATATCAGAACAGGCCGCTGCCAGTCGTCCTCGAACTCGCCCTCCGCGGCCTCGCCACCACACCAGACTCCCCCACCGCCGGCCGGATCGAACTGCTCGGCGGCAAAGCACAGACCCTGGCCATGATGGGGCACCACGAAGCCGCGCTAGCCGCCCTCGACGAAACGCGAACGATGTTCAACGCACTGCCCGACGAAGTCCGCTCCCTCACCGAATCCGTATTCGGTTGGCCCGAACAGTCCCTACGCCATACCGAATCGTTCGTGCTCACCCACAGCGGCCGCATCCGCGACGCCTACACGGCCCAGGACCGAGCACTCCAGCTCTACCCAGCGGCCCAGATCGTCAGCCACTGCCAGATCAGGCTCCACCGCGCCTATTGCCTCATCCGCGAAGGACACATCACCGAAGGCATCACTCAGGCCGATGGCGCCGTCAGCCGACTGCCCACCCACCGCCGGAAACGAATCGCGCTCACCGTCGCCGCCCGCGTCGTCGAAGCCGTCCCCCTCCGCGAACAGCGACGCCCGCAAGTCGTGCAGTACCGCGAACTGCTCCAGACATCCGCCGACTGACCTGCGAGGAGACATCCATGCCACACCAGAGCACGATCTCCATCGCCAGCGGCCCATCCGCCCTCGAACGGCTCGACGAACTCACCGACCTGTACTTGGAGGTGTACGCGGAACCGCCCTACAACTCCGGGCCGCTGTGGCACAAGGACGCGTTCCTCAACCGCACGCACAACCAGGCCGCACGGGAGGGGTTCACCCTCGTCACCGCCGACGACCACGACGGCACGCTCTGCGGATTCACCTTCGGACTCACCATCGACGCGGGAAAATGGTGGGCCAACTCCCTCACCGAACCGCCCGAACAGATCCGCGCCGCAGCGAAGTTCGCCGTCATCGAACTCGTCGTCCGCAGGCCACACCGCGAGCGCGGACTGGGACGGACACTGCTCACGACCCTGCTCAACACCCGCACCGAGCCATACGCCATTCTCAGCGCCATGCCTTCGGCGCCGGCTCGCGACATCTACGAACACTGGGGGTGGCACCACATCGCCACATCACAGCCCAACGACGACGCCCCCATGCTCGACACGATGATGCTCCAACTGACTCCGACCTCCTGACATACCCCTGAGAAGTCCCCTTCTGCTGCTGCTAAACAGCCACACAACACCGGCATATGTGTCCCGCGTCTCTCTGGTGCTCGAACACCGCGGCGATTACGCCACCGAGTGGAAGGCGATCGGGTCGATCACGGCCAACCTCGGAATGCGAATGAAGTCTTGAAAGCGGCTTTCTTCACGACCGAGGTCCTACGGACGGCGGACGCGACCGGCCACCCACGCTCGTGAGGGTCATCGACGAGCACAAAGCATGCTTCGGCGGTATCGAGCCGATCTGCCGGGTCCTGACCGACCACGGCGTGAGCATCGCTGCCAGCATGTATTACGAGGTCAAGGCGATGCCGCTGCCCGACCCTCGTCGACCCCACCGCAGAACCAGGCGGACTTCCACGCGGCCATCCCACGCATGACCGCAACGGCAGCGCCGGACGCCGGCGGAACTCATCACCCGGGTCCACCCAGACCACGACTCGCCCGCAAATGGCGAGACATGATCAGGCTCGACGCCGAACTCGACCCGCCGTCATCGCCCACCGGGCGGCCGAGCGCGGCACTTCCGAAACCGACTGACATCATCGAGGAGCTGGGACTCTGGTGACCGCACCCTCGATCATGACGGTCATGGGTCACGCCGACGATGCGGAACTCTGGGCCGGCGGGACGCTGATCGAGCACGCGCGGCGGGGTTCGAAGATCACAATCCTCACACCCGCCGCCGACTCTATACGTGATCGTGAAGCCGCAGCAGGCGCTGCGGTCAGCGGCGCCGATCTCATACTGCTTGAGCGGCTGGACCCCGAACTGCTGGCCGAGCACCTGGTGCGTGTCCGCCCAGACGTGATCATCACTCACGGCACCGGCGACATCCACGCCGACCACCGGCAGATCGCCACAACGCTCCTCATCGCACTACCCGACGTGGTGATCACCCACGGCCACCCTCGCCGGGTCTACACCTGCGATGGCTACAACAACCTCGACCGCACCGGACACCCGCTACACCTACCAGTGATCATTGATGAGCCTGGACGAGTCCGTCGCCGTCATGACTGCGGTGGATCCGCCGGCCGTCGAGCACGGCACCTTCTGGGGCAATTCAATAGTCGACATAAAACTCCAGGTCACCCGCCCAGGCGAGTACCCGGACCACGCCCCGTAGAGTGCCGGTCAACGAGCACAACAGGTGGGGCCTGCCCGCATTCTCGTCGAGGAACTCCATAAATCCGCACGCCGCAGGTCAGATGTGGGCCCGATTCGAGCCCATCCACGCCGTCGCCTACTTCACCCCCGAGGCCCTCGCGGCGAACGCGGAGGCGGGCCCGCAGGGTTACGGGCGCGGCTCCCTGGCGAGTTCTGGGCTGCACTCAGGACGCGGGCCTGCTGCCGTCAGCTGCGCCGACTGGAGAGCGGTGGAGCGCGCCCTCGTCGGGTGGATCACATTCCCTAAAGCATCCTAGGTTGTTTGTGATGGCAGTTCGGCCAGGTCAGAACCGCCAGCCGAGCCAGGACAGGACGGTCCGGCCGAGGTCTTCCACCTCGCCGTGCAGCCGCCCTCGCCGAAAACGTTCCAGCAGGAAAGCCTTCCGTCGCCAACACCAATTGCCCATAGTGGATATAGGGCACACGGTTTTGCGACACGCCGGTGCCCTAGCCGATACTAGGACACTGTGTACGTTTTGCCTCAGCGCTAGGCTGATCAGCCGAGCACCCTGCAGGCTGGTCGCCCCGAGCTCTAGCCGGGCGGGTCCGTCGTTGCGGCTTGGCCAGGTGACGGACAATGGCCAGGTGCGCATCCTCGTCCTTGGTGGGACACAGTTTCTGGGCCGAGCGATAGTCCAGGCAGCCGTGAACCGGCGCTGGGAGGTGGTCACGTTCAACCGGGGTCAGGCTGCTCCGGACGTCAGCGGTGTCACCGCGGTACGCGGCGACCGCAACGTCGGAGCGGATACCGCGAGGCTGGCCCGGCTGGGCGAGTTCGATGCGGTGATCGACTGCACCGCCTTCGTGCCTGTCAACACCCTAGGGATTGCCCGGCTGCTGGAGCCGGTGTGCCAGCGGTACGTGCTGGTGTCGACGGTCAGTATCTACGCCGATTGGCCCGTCCGGCCGCTGACCGAGGCGTCGCCGCGGCTGGACTGCCCGCCAGATGCCGGTCCGGGATACGGGCCTGATGATGTGGAGGACGGGCCGACCCGGTACGGCCGGTTGAAAGCCGGGTGCGAGGTCGCGGTCGAGGAGGCCTTCGGCCTGGGGCGGTCGGCGGTTCTGCGGCCGGGTGTGGTGCTAGGTCCTGGTGAGTATGTGGGCAGGTTGCCGTGGTGGCTGTCGCGGATCCAAGCTGGTGGTGCTGTCGTCGCCCCCGGTGCGCCCGGCCGTTTCATCCAGCCGGTCGACGTCCGCGACGTGGCCGACTTCGCGCTGCACACGATCCGCGCCGAGGTCAGCGGCGCGTTCAACGTCGCGGCGCCGTCGGGGACCGTCACCTTCGCTCAGCTGCTGGAGGCATGTCGCGACGTCACTGGGTCCGACGCCAGGCTGGTCTGGGTCGATGACGAGGAGCTGGTGGCGGCCGGTGTGCGGCAGTGGTCGGAGCTTCCGCTGTGGCGGACCCACGAGGGAGTGTGGCAGCTCGACGCCGCACGCGCGCTCGGCAGCGGGTTGACCTGCCGGCCTGTCCAGCACACGGTGCACGACACCTGGCAGTGGATGCGCGACGCCCCGCCTACGGCAGGGCATGAACGCTCCGCCGAGCTAGGCCTGACGCGCGCCCACGAACAGCAGCTGCTAGCCCGCCACCGGCTCTAGATCAGCGCGCGTCTCGTCATCCCACTGCTGCAGCGCGTCCCCCAGTTGCTGAGCTTGGCTGGAGTCTCGCCATGGGCGGGATCGGATGCGCTGCTGCAACGCACCGGAGCGGGCTCGTACGACGGCGATCTGGTGCTGGACCCCCGGCTGCGTGATCTGAGACAGCGCCTGGAGGGCAGCATCGGGCCGGTCGGCCAGCACGTGCGCGGAAACGAGGTCCAGCTGGGCGCCCAGCAAGGGCGCCTGGGCAGTGTCCGTGGAGTCGCGATACCAGCGGATCGCGTGCCGCAGCGCTCCCGCTGCCGCGGTGCCGTCGCCCAAGTCGAGCCACGCGGCTCCCGCGCAGGCGGCGGCTCGCCCGGCGCCGAACGCGAACTCGCCGGCGAACTGCTCGACCGGATCCGCCGCCGAGAGGTCCAGGTCTGCGTCCGTCCGGAGGAGATCTGCGACGCCGTCGTTGTTGCCCAGCAGCGCCTGCGACCGGGCGGCGATGTGTACCAGCCGGAACCGTGCCGCGGTCCCGATCGGCAGGGCGAGACCGCGCTCAGTCTCGCGCAGCGCCTGCGAGGGTCGGCCCTGCCAGTTGTGGAACGACGCGGTCAAGCCCAGTACCCACGCGAGCACCGCCGGTTCACCGCACTGGTCCGCGAACAACCGCGCAGCGCGGACCAGCCGAGTCGCCGCAGCCGCATGGGACAGGTCGAACGCCGCTGACGCCATCAGCGCCGACGTCAACGCCATCGCCAGGTGAACGTCCGACCGATCGGTGCGCCGGGGAGCCTGCTTGAGAAGCGTTTGCAGCTCGGCGAACGTCTGCGCACCCTGGGCGATCGTGACCGAGCGGTGCTGCACTCCGTAGGCATGGGACAGATCGGTGAGATCCGCCAGCGCATCCGCGATGGTCGACCGGTCCAGCCCAGCCGTATCCGCCGCCGCCAGCGTCCACACAATCGCCGCGATCTGATCGACGTCGGGTGCGTGGAAGGCCTGGCCGCCGGTCACCGATGGGTGCACCAGGTGCTGCCCGCGACCGGGCGGAGAGTCCACCAGGCCTTGCTGCCGGAAGCCGATGGCAGCGGCGGCTCGTTGCCGGTCCTGCCGGGACCGCTCCATGTCATCGTGCGCCCGCGTGAGCAGACCATCCGTGGCCAGCACCGCGTCGCAGGCGATCCAGAACTCCCGCGGCACCCGCTGCCGGGCGGTTTCCACATTCGCCACGGTCGACCGCGAATAGTTGATCGCCAACGCGAGGGTCTGCTGGGTGAAGGCCGGCTCGCGCAGACCGCGCAAGCCCTTGCCGAGAGCGACCCGGGCCTCGTGTTCCACATCCGGGTACATCGACCAGCCTCCCCCTTTCGCTCTACGTGATCGCACTGTGACACGACCGATGGCCGTCAGACAACCTTCACCCTTCAGACGACACTGCTCCCGCCCCTGGTCAACGGCACCAAGCGGCGAGTAGGGATGTCAGCAGATTGTCGGAGTTACCTCATGCCCCTGGCCGACATCCACGACGGGCGTTCCGCGGTAGCAGAGCCGACAGATCGGGCCAGTCGCGGCAGGCCAGGACGAGGCCGCCGTCGACTGACGCTGTCGCCGGATGTGTGCGCGCATCCGGTCCGTCAGTGAAATGTCAGGAGCGGCCCCAGGCACTGTTCGACATCGATGTACGAGCGGCTCAATAGACATGACTCCGTGGTCCCCGGTCACCCGCTGGCCCCATCGCCCGGCTACCCAAGGGCATGCGGGTTCGGAGTCGCAGACGCAGCGTCCTGGCGGCCTGCCGCGCCATGGGGCGAGGGATCCGACGGAAGGAGATGAACAGAAGAGCAGGGACTTCTCCCAGCACGACGAGTAAAAGAGCTCCGCTGCGCCAGTCCGGCCGTTCGGCGCACTCGGTAGGGCCGGGAACCATCACCACCCACGCACGATCAGGCACCTCAACCCGCCGCCCGCCACACCGTGGTGCGGTATGCACCCATGGAGGAAGCGATGCCCACGATCCTCGGGACCCCCGTCGTCCCGCCGCGTAACCCGGAAACCACTGGCCCGGTCGTCTTCGGCGCTGGGCATCATTTCGCCCTCAAACCCGGCGAGTCCCTCGACGACCTGGTCGCGGCGTCGAAGGCGCCACTGTCGGTGATCTTGCAGGTAACGAAGCGGTGCAACTTCGACTGCTCGTTCTGCTCCGAGACGCTGCAGCTGCCCGACCCGACCCTGGCCCAGCTCGACACGATCCGGGGGAATCTCGCGGGAGCGCAGCGGGTGTTCCTGTCCGGCGGTGAACCGCTGCTGCGTCGGGACTTCGGCGACATCGTGGACATGTACCAGGGATTCATCCTCGGCATCCCGACCAACGCGACCCGCGGTCTGCAGCATGCCCAACGCATGGCTGGGAAGGTCGCCTACGTGAACGTCGGCTTGGAAGGGCCGCGCTCGACGACCAACCGGGTGCGGGGTGACTACGACGAGGTGATGGCCGGGGTGCGGGCGTTCCAGCAGGCGGGTATCCCGCTGTCGCTGTCGGCGGTGGTGTACCGCTCCACCCTGGACGCACTGCCGTTCACGTGCCAGATCGCCGACGTGCTCGGCGCGGGCAAGGTCAAGATGATCCTGCCCTTGCGCAAGGGCAACGCCCTGGACCTCGCGGAGAACGAGTTCATCACCGAGGCGGAGGCGAACCAGACCTTCGACCGGCTGACGAACCTACGCATGGTCCACGACTGGCGGCCGGCGCTGCGGATGACGGTGTGGAACGAGCACACCGAGGGGCACATGATCCTGGTGGAGGTCAACGGCAACGCCAGCGCATGGCCGGTCTACGACGGCAAGGACCTCCTCGAACCCCTCGGCAACGTCCTGGAAGAACCGATCACGCAGATCTGGCAGCGGTACCGGTTCAAGCGCAACCACTACGCGAAATACCTCGGCGCCAGCATCAAGACCGTCGAGCACACCGGGGCCGGCGATGCGCAGCTTCACTAACCTGTCCTGGCCCGACGGCGCCTACGGAGCAGAGTTCCGACCCTTCGGCACGAAACAGCACCTGCTCACAGCCGTCGCAGTCGACTGGGCCGTCGGCGAACCGACGATACCGGTGTCGGTGTCGGTGGTGCACCTGCGCATTCGCCCTGCCGCCGTCCTGGACGTGGACGAGCAGTCGCTGACCATCGGGTTCTGGACTACCGTGATCGAGTCCGCCGACGGGACCGGGGACCAGCTGCGGCACTTGGACCAGGTGCTGGTCGGGGCTCGGCGGCACGCGTCGATCCTCGCCGGGCACCACTTCGAGGCAGACCTCCTCACAGCCGTCAAACTCGCCGACCGGCGGCAGCCGGGGGTGGAGGGCGTCAGCGAGGCGTGGGCCGACCGGACCGTACGGGAACGCGGAGTCACCCGGATGGTGGACACCTGCCACGACGTCGACCCCGCCAACCGGCCCACCCTGGACGTACCCCTCGACCCGCCAATCCTGACCGGCCCCATCGACCCCGGCGCGGCATCCCGGCTGGCCGCGGCCAGTCTGGCCCGGTGCCTGGCGATCGGCCTGGTCGCGGCCGTACACGCAGGCCGATTTCGCTGGCCGGGAACCTTCAAGGTGCCAGCTGCGGTCGACCATGCCGCGTGGGACCTGCTGGAACCGGCGGCGGGTCGCGCACCGGCCGCCTGACCGGCCCCGTTAGCGTCATGTCCGCCATCAACAGCATGGTGGCGGACATGACCGTAGAGGGAGAAGACGATGATCGTGCGCAGCAACGTCGGCGGACCCGGCGCCACCCTCACCCGCCGCGCCCGGACCCTCCTGGCCGCGTCGGTGGACGTCGAGTGGTCCAAAAACTACAAGATCAAAAATGGGAACCGGCCGTTCTGCTACTCGATCGCCTGGGTCGAAATCCCCCACCGCCGCACCGCCGCCGACCTCACCGCAGCGCGCTGGGGGTACACCAGCGTCTACCTCGACGACGACACCGAACGCCCTGACTTGATCGACCTCGCCGCCCACGACCTCAGCGCGGCGCTCAGCCATGCCGACTTCGTCACCGGGCACCAGCTCTCCAGCGACCTCGCGGTCCTCGCCGCCAACACCGACAACGTCCCGCAAGCGATCCGCACCGCCCAGCAGGCGTGGCGCGACCGGCGCACCGACCACAAGGTCACCGACACCCGCTACGACGCCGGAGCCATCCTCACCGGCCAGTCCCGCCGCCTCGTCGACGTGTGCACCGAACTCGACCTCGACGTCACCCAACCCGAACTCGCCCGCAAATCCATGACCGCACTACACCGCGACTGGCTCACCACCCGCGACACAGAGGCACGCGAGCGCGTCACCGTCCTCAACCTCCGCCACAGCCTCTCCACCGCCCTGGTGGCCCTGCGCGCCCGCGACCACGGCACCTGGACCAGCACGCTCAACACCAACCAGATGCTCTCCGACCAGCTCCGCGGCGAGTTCGACTGGATCACCACCCCCACCTTCCAACAGTTGCTGAGGAGCCCCCATGCCGATGCGTGACTGCATCATCGTCGCCATCGAAGGAACCCACGCCTGCGGCAAGACCACCCTCGTCCACGCCCTCACCGCCAACTACCGCGAACGCGGCGTCAACGTCGCCTGCACCGGCGAACCCGCCCGCACCAGCCCTTTCGCCGAAGAAACCGTGATCTTCAAGCGCGGCGAGTTCGATCTGCCGTTCGAGGTCGACCTGTTCGGCGCCCAACTCACCACCCAGCTCCGGGCGGCCCGCCACCACGAACTCCTCATCTGCGACAAAACGATCATGAACGTCGCCGCGTACGCCGACATGCTCCTCAAACCAGAACCGGGTACCCGGGAGGCAGCGGTGGTGGGGGCCATGACGGCATTCTGCGCCGCATGGTCCTACACCTACGACGCCGTCGTCTACTGCCCGGACCGATACGACCAGCCCAACGACCCCTTCCGGGCCAAGGTCGCCCACCTCCAGGACGAAACCGCGCGAGCAGTCCACAACGCGTGTACCTCGTCCGGGGCACCCGTCCTGGACCTGCCGCTCGGCCTGAGCGTCGCCCAACGGGTCGCCTGGGTCGCCGAGCGCGTCGATCCGCTACTGCGTGGGGGCGCACGTTAAGGTCGGCGGATGCCGTACACCAGCATCGTCGACGTACTCCTCATCCTCACCCGAGGCGATCACGTCCTGCTGGCACTACGCGACGGCACCGGCTACGCCGACGGCCAGTACAACCTCCCCAGCGGCAAACTCGAAGCCGACGAAACCCTCATCGACGCCCTCATCCGCGAAACCCACGAAGAGATCGGCATCCGACTCGACCCGGCCGAGATCCACCACACGGCCACGGTCCACTGCCGCAACCCCGAAGGCGCACGCCGAATCGGAATCATCTTCACCGCCGAATCCGCACCCGAGCGGCAGGGCGAACCGTTCAACGCCGAACCGCACAAGTGCGCGAAGATCGAATGGTTTCCCCTCGACATGCTCCCGCACAACACCGTCCCGTACACCGTCGCCGGCGTTGACCTGTTCCGCTCCGGGCAGCCGTTCGGGCTGATCGACTGGCGTTAGGCCGTATCTCGAATGTCGTTAGGCCATGTCTCGAGCAGGGGAGCTTTGTATTTTCGAAGGTAAGCTGCGGCGGTGCGTTGCCTCCTCGTATCTGCGGCTGCCTTCCTGTGCATCGGCCAAGGGTGTGTCCTTGTGGAGCCGGTCGCCATCTACGGTAAGGACGTCGACCGGGGCTGGGCTATCAAGGTTGCTCATGCGCAGGCCGTCTCACATCTTGCGTCTGAGGTGATTCGCTGATGCCTCTTCCAGAGATCGACTTTCGCCGGATCCGTGGCAAGGCGCCATCAGGCTCGCAGGCCGACGGATTCGAGGATTTCACGTCGCTGATGATGATCGACGGCGGGTTGGTCGTCTGGCCCGAGGGGACGACGTTTCAAACCTTCGGCAATCCGGACGGTGGGCGGGAAGGGCGAGGCTTGCTGCTGGACGGCTCAACGTGGTGCTGGCAGGCCAAGTACCTGTTCGAACTTGGTGACAGTGAGTTTTCTCAGATCGACAAATCTGTCAGACGTGCCCTCACCAGGGAGCCGACGCTCTCTCGCTACTACGTGGTCCTGCCGTACGACCGGCCGGCTGGCGATACCGAACGGAAGGGCAGCCCAGTCAAGAGCGCGTTCACCAAATGGACCGAACACGTCGAAGAATGGCGGGCCGCCGCGCTGGAGGCGGGACTGTCCGTGGAGTTCGAGTATCTCGGTGAGCTCCAGTTGAAACAGCGGCTTATGCAGCCGTCTCTTGTGGGCCACTTGCACTACTGGTTTGATCTCGACGGGTTCTCTCCGCAACGCTATACGGAGATCGCCGCCCGCGCGGAGGCCGACGCGGGAGGCCGGTACACGCCCGAGCTCAACGTGGAACTACCCCTAGCCGAGGCATTTGAGGGACTCGGGCACACGACGGAGTTCGAGACTCTCCTCCGGCGCGGCCTCGGCGGGCTGCGGGCGGCACGGGGGGCCTATGGCCCGTCGGTCCCCTCCGAACGCCCGGACCTGTTCGAGCCCGCCCTTCGACACCTCGACGCCGCCCTCGATCAACTCGATGGTGCGGTTGCGGAGGCGGTGAACAAGTCACGCGAGCCAACCGGTGACCTGCCAGACCTGCGGCCCCCCATATCCGCGGCGGCGGAAGCTCTGGGGCAGGTGGATGTCCTGTTGCAGCGCCATAGCCTTCGGGATCACCTTTACACCGGCAATGCCGCCAGTCTCTACTCTCAAGCTTCGAGGATCCGAGAGGCGGTCGATGCAATTCGCGACCTGCACGTAGGTCGTGCCTGGCGCAGCTGGGAAAGCTCAGCGGTGCTCATTACCGGGACCGGGGGATCTGGCAAAACCCACCTCCTCTGCGATGTCGCCAAGCAACGGGTTGCCAGAGGGCTGCCGACGCTGGTCGTCCTGGGTGAGCAGTTCGAGAAAGGGCCGATCGACGCAGATTTGTGCCGGATCATCGGCTTCGACGGCCCCGCCCCGCACCTTCTGGCGACCTTCGACGCGGCCTGCCAGGCGGTGGACGAGATAGGTCTGGTGATCATCGACGCTGTCAACGAGTCGACTGACCGCGCTTTATGGCGCAAGTACCTGGGCAGTCTGCTCAACGAGATCAGCGGGCGCCCTCGCTTGCGGCTCGTCCTGTCATGTCGGACCGAATTCCTTGCGGAAACGCTGCCCGGTGAGCTTCAAGACCGTTTCCAGCAGTTCCGGCACGTAGGTTTCGAAGAAGTCGCGCCAAGCGCGATACGGCAGTTTCTCGACTGGTACGGCATCGAACGTCCCACGTTCCCGTTGCTGGACCCGGAGTTCACCAACCCGTTCTTCCTCAAGCTTCTCTGCACCACCCTGCAGCAGCGCGGCGAGCATCGTTTCCCACGGACAGGTATCGGAACGACCTGGATCTACGACAGCTTCCTCGACGCGATGGACGCTCGGCTCAGTGCCGACACCCGATGCGACTACGACCCGTCCACCGAGCTGGCTCGCAAGTCCGCAGAACTGGTCGCGGCCAGGATGCAGGAGGCCGGAAGGCGGCTGCCCAAGCCTGACGTGGAGGCGATCACCTCCACCCTGCTACCAGGTAGGACGTGGAGCCGGAGCCTTCTCAACGGGCTGCTGAAAGAGGCGGTCTTCGCCGAACTGCTCGTCGAACGCAACTCATTCATCAGGTTCGGCTATGAGCGTCTGGGCGACATCGCCCTAGCTCGACTCATAGCGTCCAAAGACCTACCCGACATCAAGACCGAGGTCCAGACGCTCGCCGACCGCTGGTACCAGCACTCCGGAGTGCTGCAGGCGTTGGCGTCCGTGCTGCCCGAAACCCACGGCGTCGAAGCCATCGACCTGGCAGGGATCGAACCGACCGAATTCCACTATGCGGCACACAACGACTTCCTGCTCAGCCTCGCCTGGCGCAACCCTTCCGCCATCAGCGACCGCACCGTCGAACTCGTCCTGGCCATCAAAGACAACGTGGACTTCGACGACGCCACCTTCAACACGTTCCTACAGATCGCGGCGCTACCTGGCCACGCCCTGAACGCACAATGGCTGCACCAATACCTATCGGCCATGCCGATGCCCGATCGCGACGCAACATGGTCGTTCTTCTGCGACCGTCAGGACGAGTTCGGCGGCCACCTGCCGGTGCTGATCGACTGGGCATGGTCCGATGCCAGCACCGCAGCAACCGACGAGATACGGCACCTGGTGGCGCTCATCCTCACCTGGGCACTTTCCTCGTCGCACCGACCGACCCGCGACAACAGCACGAAAGCCCTCACAGCACTCCTGGATCGCGCACCGCACGTATACGCCCAGGTTATGAAGGACTTCCAAACCGTTGACGACGACTACATCGAGGAACGCCTCCTCGCCGTCGGCTGCGGCATCGCCCAGCGAAGCCTCGAGCCGGCAACCGCCTTCGCCGTCGCCCAAGCCGTACAGGACTTCACCCTCGCGCGCCGATACTGGCCAGAGAACCTCCTGAGCCGCGACTACGCCCGGCGCACCCTGCAAGCGGCGCTCACCCACGGCTGGACCGGCGGCGTCGACGACATCGAACAGCTCATCACCCCGCCGTACGCCTCCACGTGGCAAACCGCATGCCGCAGCGAAGCCGAGATCGACGCCCTGTCCGACGGCCCTGACTACAAGTACAGCACCGTCAGCCACCTGGTGATGTCAGACTTCGACGACTTCCGAAAATACGTCATCAGCTCCGTGATCCGCAGCTTCAACCTCCGCAGCGAGTTCGACGCCGATCACCTTGCCCGAATGGTCTTCGACCGCGTACTGGAACTCGGCTGGACACCGGAACTCTTCAACGCCATCGACAGGAACCTTCCCCGGCCGTCGTCCGCCGACGGCAAGAAGCACGAGGGCTACGCCCAGAAGTACACCTGGATAGCCCTTCGCCAGATCGCCGGCCGCATGACGGACCGCTTCGGCCTGGACCCGGGAAACCGCGACGACCATCGAACGGCCTACGACACGCCCCTCGACGTCTACGGCCACGACATCGACCCCACAATGCTGTTGCAGCGCAGCGAAAACCGCGTCTACGCGGATACTCCGAGCACATGGTTTGCCCCAGCTAAGGCCACGTTCCCTGTCCACCTCGACGCCGCCTGGCCCACCCATGACGACCACAGTCCGCCCGTGGACCAGCTGCTGGCCAGTACCGACGACTCGGGCCAGAAGTGGCTTGTTTTGGAAGGTCATTACCAATGGTCGCAGGTTCAGCTGCCCGAGGACGAGGCCGTTAGAAGCCCTCATCACGTCACGTGGGCACAGATCCGCTCCTACCTCGTCAGCACTGACCAGCTAGAGCGATGGAAGCAATGGGCGAAGGGCCAAGATTTCGACGGCCGCTGGATGCCCGAATCGGGCAGTCCTACCGGCCTGCTCCTCGCCGACCACCCGTACCGCTCGGACTGGCCGCTGCTCGAGGGCCGCCACGGTCGGTTGCACGGCCGCAAGCGTCCGCCCGGCGAATTCACTATCACGACCACCAGGTACGGCGGGGTCGCCACGGACTGGGACCAGTCACATAGCAAGCACCTCTTCACCTTCATGCCATCGACCGAGTTCTGCCGTGTCATCGGCCTACAGCGTGTCGGCGATTTCCGATGGGGCATCACCAGCGAAACCGAGGTTGAGGCTTTCGCCGCGCGCACGATCGGCCCAGACTCCGTCCACATCAAGGCATCGACCCTAGGGTCGGCCCTGAAGGCCAACGGCCAGTGCCTGCTCTGGACGATTCTGGCCGAGAAGCACACCACCATGCGGAATCACGAATGGCCTGACACAGGTGAACCGTTCAGTCGCTCCTACTCCGCGACCTTCCTGTACGACGGCAACCGCATCGCCCTGGTTGATGCAAACACGCACACCCAGCACGTCGGGGGGAAAGTTTCCCGGAAGGGGCCATGGCGACTACTACCTGAAATCAACACCTAGCACGGTCACCGATCAGTCCGGGTTCTCGCCTACGTCATCGGCGGTCATATGCTGCCGTTGCGGTAGAAGGTAGGGGCAAGGTCGTTTGGCCGTGTCAGGATGTCGAGCAGGTAAAGGTATCCCAGGAGCGGCAGGTCGTGGGATAGCTGGCCGTCGTGGTGTGCGAGCAGCGTGTTTGTGATCACGGTGTTGGCCGCTCTGTTGCTGCCGTGGCCGTGAGTGGCGTCGCGCAGGATCTTGATATACCTGGCCGCCGCGTCGGGCAGAGACAAGCCGGCAACTTCATGCGCCGACGCAGCGCCGCTGGGGTCTGCTGCACCGATAGGTGACATTCGAGATGGCTTGCCCTGTGGGCAGGCTGGAAGGATGTCGCTGTGCCCAAGCCCTACCCCCGTGAGTTCCGTGACGATGTCGTGCGGGTCGCGCAAAACCGTGATGCCGGCGTGACGGTTGAGCAGATCGCCAATGACTTCGGCGTGCATCCGATGACGTTGTTCAAGTGGCTGCGCGCCGCCGACGTCGACGCCGGGACCAGACCCGGCGTGAGCAGCACCGAGTCTGCAGAGCTCCGCGAGGCGCGCAAGCGGATCAGGCTCCTCGAACAGGAGAACGAGGTCCTGCGCCGGGCTGCGGCCTACCTGTCGCAGGCGCACCTGCCGGGAAAAGGATCTACCCGCTCGTGAAGGATCTGGCCGCCGACGGCATCCCCGTCGCGGTGACGTGCCGGGTACTGAAGATCTCCCGCCAGCACTACTACCGGTGGCTTGCCGAACCGGTCACCCTGGCTGAGTACACGCAGGCGTGGCGAGCCGACGCGCTGTTCGACGCTCACCGCGACGATCCGGAGTTCGGGTACCGGTTCCTGGCCGACGAGGCCGCCGCGGCCGGGCAGCCGATGGCCGACAGGACCGCGTGGAAGATCTGCTCCAGCGGTGGCTGGTTCAGCGCCTTCGCCCGCAAACGGCGTGGCAAGGGCCGCAAGGTCGGTCCGCCGGTCCACGACGACCTCGTGCGCCGGGACTTCACCGCCGCCGGGCCGAACCGGCTGTGGCTTGCCGACATCACCGAACATCGCACCGGCGAGGGCAAGCTGTACCTGTGCGCGGTCAAGGACGTCTGGTCCAACCGGATCGTCGGCTACTCGATCGACTCGCGCATGAAGTCCCGGCTGGCCGTGAACGCGCTGAACAACGCCGTCGCCCGCCGCAACGGCGTGGCCGGATGCGTTCTGCACACCGACCGCGGCAGCCAATTCCGATCAAGGAAGTTCGTCGGCGCGCTGCACCGGCACCGGATGCTCGGCTCGATGGGCCGGGTCGGAGCCGCCGGCGACAACGCGGCCATGGAGTCGTTCTTCGGCCTGCTGCAGAACAACGTCCTGGACCGCCGCACCTGGGCCACCCGTGAACAGCTGCGCACCGCGATCGTGACCTGGATCGAGCGCACCTACCACCGCCGTCGACGCCAGCGCCCGCTAGGCAAGTTGACCCCTATCGAGTTCGAGACCATCATGACCCCACAGGCCAGTCAGGCCGCGTGACTACACCTGTCACCTATCGGTGCAGCAGACCCCTGTTAGACGAAGGCTTGATGAAGAACCCTTGCTGAACTTCCTCCAGCGCCCTGACGGCACGCTCGGCTGCTGACAGCAGGACGGGTGCGGCGGCTGGTGGCAAGGTGCTCCGGATGCGGTCGAGGGTCTTGGCGGCGAAGGACGCTGCGCAATTCTTCTCGATCGGACGGCCGGTGAGGCGCTCGATCGTGTCGAGCACCGTGAACAGCAGGACGCGGCGTGCGTGGCCGTCGCGGTGTGAGGTCTGGATCGAGCTGACGCGGCGGAACAGCTGCTCGATCGTCAGTAGCGCCTGTTGATGCTTCGCTGGGGAGTAGGCTCCCGCGCTGTCGGTAAAGACTGCGGGGTCGGTGAGTACTCCGAAGATCTTGTTCAGTTGGTCGGTCCACCAGGTGATCGCCTGCGCATACGCTTCGTGGCTGGTCTCGGGCGATTTCCAGGTCTGGAGACCCGGGCTGTGGCTGGGTAGAAGTTGGAGCATTTCGGCCGCGCCCTGGCGGGTGCCGGACACTGTGCGGCCGAGGTTGTAGATGACGGTGCCCGACGCTCGGTGGACGGAGAATCCCCATACGGCAGGTGTGAGCGCGCCGAGGAGCGGGCCTAGATAGGCGTCGAACAAGATCAAGCCTTCCAGTAGGCCGTCGCCGCTGGCGAACACGACGTCCCCGGCCGCGCTCTGCACCTTCAGGTTCGCGATGTCGCCGCTGCGTAGCAGATCGTCATGCTCGATCCGCAGTAGCACAGCGATGAGCTTGGCGCGATGCAGCAGCGCGTCCGATCTGCGCACCAGGTGAACGCTGGCATCCTGGAATGGCTTGTGGGCTGGATCTGAGGCCGACTCCAGGGCGATTAGCGTCGCATGGAGGGTGGCCACGACGTCTGCGACCTCATCCTTGCCTGCGACCATGGTTTGAAGCTGGTGAAAGTAGAACCTGTCAACGAGATCCTGCGTCTGCTGGAACCTGCCCTCGACGTCGGCGAGCTGCGCACGTGTCACAGCGTCGGGCACGCCAGAGTCGACAGTGTTCTTGGCGGCGTGCCTCGCGAGAAGGTCGAAATCCGGTCGGCGTTTAGCCGGTCCGCCGATGTAGTAGGACTCCACGAGTTCTGGTTTGACGCGGCGGTACCTTTCATCCGTCTGCACCAGCAGCATGGATGACGAGGGATCCTGGCGCGCATGCAGGCTGGCGCGGGCGAAGTAGTCGTCGGGCGCTCCGCCCCACAGCCAGGATGGAACGGCGACTCGCGCCTGGGACGGGATGCTGCCACGAACAGCCACGAACCGACCATACTCACCACGACCGACACGTCGACGGCGAGCCGCCAACCGCCGACCTGGGATGATTCACAAGACCCCGCCACTTATCGCATTGTGACGTTGCAGGAGCGCCTGGAAGAACTTCGTCAGCATCTCAGCGCCACCCGCAGCGGGGCTGAGTTCGTAACCGCCGAACCGATACAACTCATAACCGGCCAGTCGCAAGTTCCGGTCTTCGGCGACCATCTCGCTATACAGCTGCGGGTTTGCTTGCCCGTCTGGCCGCGCGTAGTGCTGGACCCCATCCACTTCCAGCACGACGCGAACGCGGCCAGGCAGGAGAAGGAGGAAGTCCATTCGCTGGCGCCCGATGTCTCCACTGAACATAAGGTCCCGCCTGACGTACGGATCGTAATGAAGGTAAACCTGCGGGATCAGGGCCGGAATGTGGAACCCATGGGTCTCGTACAGCGCGCAATAGGCCTTGAAGAGCAGCCTCTCCGGAGGGGAATCCAACGACTCGGCAAGCCGCTTGTAGAGCGTTCGAGCCGCCGGCTTGAGATCGGCCGCCTCGCCACGGCCATGGAAGGCCATCCACCACGACACCAGCTCCGACCAAGTCAGCCCTTGCGGGCCCAGCGGTCGGTCGAAGATCAGGCAATACTGCGCGTTCCTGACTACTTCGATGTCATTGTTGATGGCGTCCCGAAAGATGATCTGCGGCTTCGGACCATTGGCCCCAAAGATCAGGTTCTTGAACTCGCCGGTGACGCCCACGCCGTTGGCGTCGAGGAGTTCCTCCAGGTCGGGTACTTCGTAGTCTTCGACGATGCGGTGGGCGAGGGTGAGTAACTGTGCGAGATCCAGCTCGCTGGTCAGCAGGTTGACGAAGACGCTCTTGCTCCGGAAAGCGCTCTGCCGGGTCTCGTCGCTGTCGTGGGTGGTCAAGCCGTAACGCCGGCAGACTCCGGGAAGGTCATACGATTTCACGTTGGCAGACAGCGCCCCCGCAATCTCCGCGCGGAGTCTGCTCAGCTTGACCGGTGCAGCCACCGCTACAGCGTAGTGACCCATACCTCGGCGAGATGGCGCACTGGCCCTGCCGTCGCTTCGCCGGACGCGCTGCCAGCGTTGGCCGATCGACGAGTTCACCAGGACCGGGCAGCACGGCTATTGACCCGACACAGCGATGGCTTGCCAGTACTGCCAGGACCACTACCCCGGGGGGCGGGGAAGTGGTTACCGATCTTGCGCGAGCGAACTCGACAGCGCGGTATCCGCGACCTGGCAGCGGTTGAGGCAGTTAAGGCAGGATCGCCGGGTCCATCGTGGCCCGCGCCCGCCCCGACAACTGCAGCAGTCTGCTGAGCTTGCGTACGGTCTCGCCCGTCCACGGGCCTGTGTCCGACGGAGCGTAGGTGCCGCTGCCAGCCTGGAGGCTGTGGTATGAGGCGCCGACAAGGCCGAGTTCGACCAGAGGCACGGGAACCTCCGCCCGACGGAGCATGGCGGCGACGCGGTCGGCCGCCGCGTAGACATTCGTACCGAGGTCGTCCGCGGCTTGGACTGCTTCGATCGCTGCGGCCGGTGCACGGTTTGCGCGGGTGACAAGGCGCCGATCGACGAGCGCCGTGACCAGCTCACGATCCTGCTGCCCGTACCGCGCTTCGATCATCGCCAGGATTACAGAGGTCGCAGACTCGCACACGCCGTGTGCGGCGTTGATCTGCAGGTCGGTAGCCCGCTCCAGGGCGGCATCGATGTCGGCCGGATACCGACGGCGCGCCATCGCCCGATACCGCCGCACGCGCTCCTGCAGCTGTGCATCGGACTCGCGAAACGCCTTCACCAGCGGGGCCTGGCGCCGGCCCTCGTCTGCGGCGTCCTGCTGCGCCGCGGCGACCGGCTTGCATCCGTCGCACCATGTCTGAGGCTCGGCCGCAGTGGACTGGGCCCAGTTCCACGAGTGGCCCGGCAACAGTGTGTCGTGGGTTAAGCAATGCACAAAGACCTCGCCGCCCCGGCCCTGGTAGCGGGCGACGATCCGCTCGTCTACCGGATGCGACCCGAAAACCAGATCAATCAGCCGGATCTCCACTCCCGGCAAAGGCCGCTGTACCGCAAGCTTCGCCACTCCACACCCCCATCTGCGAACCGTCCGTGCACGGTACTCCACCACGCGGGAGATGGTCGGCACGTGGGAGGCAGTCGGACCGAGCTCCGTCCGCGAATCTGGCCAACAGACATGGACCCGAGTCTGAACTGAGGCCACTCATCGCCATTGCGAGTCCCTGCTACTTGAACACGACTGACGACATATGAAAGGGCAGCTCACTGGGCTACAAGTTCCAAACCATGGCAAATAGCCTCCGCGAAACCGTAATCGGCCTCACATCGATATACTTTGACAGCACCCCGCTGAGCAGCAACGATCGTTCCTATGCGGTACCACTCGAACACTCGGGTACCGCAGATCTGCGGTGTGTGGGGGTTCACGTCCCCCCTCGAACACTCGACTGGCTGCCGACACGGCACCGGATCCTGATCAGCTGGCTGCGGTAGTAGTCGTTGAGAGTCTGCCTGCCAGGTCTCTGATCTCTGAGGTGGGTCTCATTCCGAGCTCTACAAGTCGGCGAGCGAGCTGTTGTAGAAGTACTGCGACGTTGCCGGTGTCGCCGATGTGGTGGCTCAGCTGCATGGCCATCTGGTAAAGGCTCTCGTTGTAGGGGTCGATGGTGATGGCTTTGTCGATCACAGCGGCCGCGGCCCCTAGGTCGTCCTCGGCGAGCTCCTGTGCGAGTAGGACGTGTGCGTCGACGGCTCGTCTGCGGACGGTTTCGCGGTGGGGTTCGATCCAGTCGTAATCGTGGTCGTCTGCGAGCGGCCCCTGGTAGAGGTCGCAGGCCTGCTGCAGGAGCTGGCGCCGGTCGGCGGGCTCGGCCACCTTGGCTTGGCGCAGGAGGTTGTGGAAGTCCCAGAGGTCGACGGTGACGGTGGCGGGGTCGAGCCGGTAGCGGCCGTCGCGGGTCTGGGTGACGTAGCCGCGTTCGCGGGGTCCGGCTGCTCGGGCGAGGACGTGGCGCAGGTTGCTGACGTTGGTGTGGGTTCGCTGGTCGGCGGCGTGGACGCGGGCGTCGGGGTCGAGGTCTTCGGCGATCTGCCGGGTGCGGTGCCCGTTGGGGTGGCAGGCGAGGTAGACGGCGAGCTCGAGTGCTTTGGCGCGTAGCGGTCGGCCGGGTGCGGTGACGTCGTCGATGCCGGGACGCCCGAGGACCCGCAGCCGAGCGGTGGTGACGGGTATGCCGACCGGGGCGGTGTCCGCCTCGTGGTCGTCGGGGCGGTCGGTGTCGCCGTCATCGAGCGGTTCGTCGGCCGCGGGCGGCGGCGCTTGGTCGGTGTGCGGTGTGGGTTCGCCGGTGTGGGCTTCGCGGAGGGTGGCGAGCAGTTGGGCGGCGGTGTCCTGGTCGAGGCTGGCCGACCGGTGGTGCTGGTCGTGGTCGTGGGCGGCGGTGTCGTCGAGCCAGAGGGCGGTGACTCCTGCGGTGGCGCCGAGGCCGGTGAGGATGTGCGCGCGGGTGTGTTGCGCGGGGGTGGGCGGGTCGGCGATGAGCAGGATCGCCTCGGTGTCGGGCGCTGGTTGTGGGTGGGGTTGCCCGTCGGTGTCGTAGTGCTGGCGGGCGACGGCGAGGAGGTGGATCTCGATCTGGTTGAGGGCGTGGTCGAGGTCGTTGGTGACGGTGAGGCGCGGCCATGGCTGCAGGGCGACGGCGTCGGTGCCGAGCAGCGCGATGAGGGTGCCGGCGGTGACGATGACGCGGGTGTCGTGTCGGGTGGTGAGGGTGTCGACGAGTACGCCGCGGGCGGCGGGCAGGGTCGCGGGTCCGGTGTGGTTCGCCGCGTCGGGGTCCGGTGTGGCCGGTGCCGGGGTGTCTGGGCTGGTCTGCGGCGGGTGGTCGTCGAGCGGGATCGCGGTGTGCGGGTCGTCGGGTCGCTGGTGGCGGTGGACCGCCCGGCGGATGGTGTGGATGAGTGCCGGTGTGTCCAGGGGCGTGGCGGTGGCGGGGTCGCCGGGCCGGTAGCGGCGGCGGCGGTGGGCGATGACCATGGTCCAGGCGGTGAGGACGGCGGCGGCGAGGGTCCAGGGCAGGAACGATCCGCCCGGCAGTGTGATCCCGTCGTCGGTGCTGGTTGCCTGGACGCTCGGGGCCGGTTGCTGGTGGGGGGACGCCGTGGTGGCGGTGGGCGCCGGACTGGCGTCGGTCTTGGGTGCCGGGGCGGGTTTGGTCGCCGGGGGCGTGACGATGGTGGCGCCGGGGGGCGGTACGGCGTCGGCGGGCAGGGTGAGGACCCAGCCGGGGAAGATGACGTCGGGGTCGCGGAACCGGGTCTTGCCGGAGACGTTGGGCCAGTACTTGTTCTTGTTGAGGTGCCAGATCTCGGGCCACCGGCCGGCTTTGCCCAGGCAGGTGCGGGCGATCTTCGACAGGGTGTCGCCGCGGTGGACCCGGTAGCGGTAGGAGCAGTCGCCGATGACGAGGGTGACGTGCGCGGCGTGCGCGGTGGTCTGCGGCGCGGTGGCCGCGCGCACGGTGCTGGGGGTCGCGTCGGCGACGGCGGCGGGCGGGGCGCTGGCCCGGGCGGCGGGCCCGGCCATGGCGACGACGGCGGTGCCCACCAGCGACGCGGCGACGGCGTGCAGCGGTGCGGGCAGCCGCAGGCGGGGCGCCTTGGCCCGGGTGATCGCGGCGGCGGCCTCCAGGACGATCGCGGCGGTGATCGCGGCCCAGGCGAGCCATGCCGCGCAGGTCATGTAGTCGCGCAGCAGGGCCATGGTGACGGGGGCGGCGGCCCACGCCTCCCATTGGGCGGCGGTGGGCCACGTGTCGGGGATCGGCCGCCCGGCGAACCTGACCAGGGCCGCGGGGACGCCGACGAGGATGACGCCCAGCCCGGCCAGGGACACCGCGGCCCGCCACAGCCCGGCGATCATCGGCCCTGCTCCGCGGTCGCCGACAGCGGTCGGATGGGTGCGGGTGGTGCTGTGTCCACGGTGGTCCCCCGGGTCGGTCGTATCAGCCGCTGGCAATGTGTTCCAGTTTGACGCGCAACCATGACCGGTTGGCTCCCGTCTATGGGTCTGATCTTTCATCATCTGAACACCGGTGCGGCCCGGGGCAGCGGGAGCGCCGTGCGTTCAGCAGACTGCACCGCTGGGGGCAATCATGAGAATCGCGATCGACGTCGGCACGGCCACGACCAAAGCCGCTGTCAGCATGGCCGGGCG
The DNA here is from genome assembly GCF_014204945.1 of Allocatelliglobosispora scoriae. NCBI lineage: Bacteria > Bacillati > Actinomycetota > Actinomycetes > Micromonosporales > Micromonosporaceae > Allocatelliglobosispora > Allocatelliglobosispora scoriae. The sequence continues at coordinate 3,065,542 of NZ_JACHMN010000003.1, read as the reverse complement.
GGCGGTGCCGGTGCTGTTCGACGGCGAGCCGACGCTGCCGTCAGGGGTGTGGGTGCACGCGGGCGGCGCCCTGTCCGCCGGGCGCACCGGCCCGGGCGGGGCGGCGTGGCTGGCCGACCCGTACCGGCTGCTGGCCACCGGGAACTCGGGCACGGCCAACGCGGTGGACCCGGTCGAGGCGGTCTCGGTGCTGCTCGGCCACGTCGCCGCCACAGCCGCCGGCGGCGACCGGATCACCGGTGCGGTCCTGCTCGTACCGGCCGGGTGGGGGCCGCGCCGCCACGCGCTGCTGCGTGAGGCCGCCGGACGCGCCGGGCTGCCGGGCGTGGAGCTGCTCGCGGCTCCCGTCGCGGCCGCGACGGAGCTCGCCGCGGCCGGGCCGGCGGTCCCGGACGGCGGCTGCGTGCTCGTCTGCGACGTCGGCGCCGCAGCCGCCGACATCGCGGTCGTCGAACGCACCGCCGCAGGCTGGCAGGTGCTGTCGATGCAGGAACCACCCGGCTGCGGCGGCGACGACCTGGACCGGTCGCTCACCACCGCGCTGCTCGCCTCGGCCGCAGTACCCGCGGCCGGGCTGAGCCCGGACCAGACCACCGCGCTGACCGGACGGGTCCGCGCGGCACGGCACGCGCTCGCCGGCACCGACCGGGTAGCGGTCGTCATGCCCGACCCGCACCCCCCGGCCATCCTCACCGCCGACCACGTCCACACCGCAGGCACCGCGATCCGCCAGCGGATCACCGCCGCGGCGGTCGACGCAGTCGTCGCCGCCGACATCAGCGACGACCACCTCGCCGCCGTCGCCGTCCTCGGCGGCGCCGCCGCGTCCCTCGGCCTCGCGCCGGAACTGCACGAGCACTACGCCCTGACCCCGCACACGCCGCAACCCGCCGACCGGGTCCTGCCCGCCGCCGCCCTACGCACCGGCGGGACAGCGGCAGCCGACGGCGCCGCCGATCCGCTGCGCGTGCTCGGCCGCGGATGGGCGCGGATCTGGCAGCTCATCGCGCTCGGCATCCCCCTCGCCGCCGCCTGGCTGCTGCTGTGGCGGGCACTCGACGACGGACTGGACATCATCGGACCCGGCGCCGTCTACGACTACCTGAAACTCCCTGTCCTGTTCAACTCCGGCGCCCTCGCCATGGCCTGCCTGTTCGCGACCCTCGCCATGATCGGCGCCGGGCGGCTCGGCGCCACCGCGCTCCTCGACCACGCAGCGGCCACCGGCGACACCGGCAGCGCGCGCCGGGCCGGCCGGATCCTGGCCGGCGGGGCGTTCGGCGGGCTCGCGTTCGCGTTCATCCACCAGCAGCTCGCCGACACGGTGATCGCCGCACCGGGCTCCACCCCGCCGTTTATGGACCACGTCCTGCTCGCCTCGATCCTCGTGGTCGTGCCGACCGTCCTGATCGGGCTCGTCGCACCCCACATCGCGGCACTGCAGGGCACCCGGTGGAGCGAGCGGCTGCGCTACCCGATGACCCCCGTCATCCTGGCGACCGCCGGGACACTCTCGATGTCGGTTGAGTCCACCGGCTCGGCCCGTGAGCTCCAGGACTACGTCGCGCCGTGGATCATCGGCCTCGTCGGGGGACGCGGCGGGATGCTGGCATTGGGGGTCGCTATCGCCTTCACGCTCGCTACCACCCCGCTCCCCCGCATCGGGCTCGCCGTCATCATCGGCTTCGGTGGCGCCCTCATCTACACCTGGCAACTGCAGGAGACCATGATCGGTCTGTACCTGGCTTCGGTGGTCATCTGGTGGGTGCTGCAGACCGGCCGGATCGCCGTCGACGCTACGCCTGGGCTGCGCTCGCGGGTCGGGGACTGGCTGCGTTCCATGGCGAGCACCTCGGCGTAGCAGCGCGATCGCTAGCAACAGCAGACATGCGTAAGACGTTCGTGCCTGGTCGTCCGGTGGCGCGTGGAATGGTGCGGGTCGTGACTCGTTTCACCATTTCCGGTTCGCTACGGACCCCACGCCCCAGCAGGAAGACCTGCTGCGGCGGCACGCGGGTGCATCCCGGTTCGGGTACAACCAGTGCCTGCGCCTGGTCAAGCAACCCCTGGACGCTAAGGCCCGTGATGGTGTGGTGAAAGTGCCGTGGACCGGCTTCGACCTGATCAACGCGTTCAACACGTGGAGGCGGTCCGGGCGCGGTTCCTGCATGAGGTCTCTAACCAGCTGGTCAATACCCACGACCGGCTCGCTCTGGAGACCCTGAACATCACCGGCATGCTGGGCAATTACCGCCTCGCTGCCGCGATCGCCGACACCGCCTGGGGTGAACTCGCCCGCCAGATCACCTACAGACCTGGCACTACGGGCGGGTGGTCCTGGTCGACCGGTGGTACCCGTATACCAAAACCTGTAGCGCGTGCCGCACCCTGGCACCCGCGGTATCCCTGGACTAGCGGGTGTTCGCGTACGACGCATGCGGGTACCAGGCGGACCGCAACGCGGCGGTCAACCTCGCCCTCAGGGCTGAACAGCACCACGCCCATAAGCTAACCAGGCGTAGCCGGGCGAGGCGGGCCGCGGCAGCGACTCTGCGGTCTACCGTTGGCCCTCCTCGCTCTCGGCGCTACAGCTTTAGGGCCTGCCAGTCGAGCACTCCTTCACCAAGCGCGGCGACCGCCCCGACCAGGGCCAGGCGGCGTGCTCGAACCTCAGGGTCGTCCGCCATTACGAGGATGTCGTCAAAGAACGTGTCTACAGCAGCAGGCAGATCACCGCCGGCGGCAACGAGGTCACCAAGATCCGGATGTTCGGGCAGGTCGTTGGCGGTTCTGCTGGCTGCTTCATGCAAGTACTGCTCCGCCGGTTCCGTCAACGTCACTGGGTTGTACGCAGGGCCGCCAGTCGTCGAGATGCGCCTCGCTCGTTGCAGGGCAGCGGCGAGCCGCCGGAAGTCCGGGGTCTCGATGAGGTCGGTGAGTTGGCGGAGCACGCGGTCGGCGGTGCTGGGTCGGTCAGCGTGGATGATGACCGCGCGTACCCTGTCGACGGCGTGCCCCTCCTCGAGGAACTGCTGCTCCAACCGCCGGGCCAGGAACTCACCGACCGCGCCTATCGTCTCGCTAGCAACGGGCACCGGCTGGAGCCGGGCCGCTTCAGCGAGGGCATCGCGCAACGACAACCCAGCGAGGGCGGGCGTGCCGCGGTGGATCGCGATCGTCCCGACTGCGGCCCGACGTAGCGCGAACGGGTCGCTGCTGCCGGTGGGCAGGCCCACCGTCGCGGCCAGGCCGATCAGAGAGTCCAGCTTGTCCGCCAAGGCCAGCAAGGCACCCGGCGTGCTCTGCGGGAGCTGGTCGCCCGAGTGGCGGGGCAGCTCGGCCTCGAATATGGCAGCGCCGACGTCAGTAGTCTCGTCGGCGTACAGCGCGTACTCGCGACCCATGACGCCCGCGAGGCTGGTCATCTCGGTAACCATCTGAGACCCGAGGTCGAACTTGACAATCTGCGCGGCTCGCTCCAGCGTCGCCTTCTCTCTCTCCCCCAGGGGTATGCCGGAGGTGAGCACCTGGGCGAGAGCTGCGATGCGGTCGGCACGGTCGGCCATGGAGCCGAGCTTGTCGGTGAACGTGAGCCGATGCAGGCGTTCGCGCATGGTTGCGATCGGGATTGTCTGGTCGGCACGGTAGAAGAACGCCGCGTCCTCGAACCGTGCCCGCAGCACAGCCTCGTTGCCTGCCTGGACGGTTGCCGAGTCGATCACGCCGTTGGCGATCACGACGAAGTGGGGCAGAAGCTGGCCTTGGCCGTCGCGTACCGGCAGGTAGCGCTGGTGCTTGCGCATAACGGTGGTGAGGATGGCATCGGGTAGGCCCAGGTAGCGCGGGTCGAAGTCGCCCAGTATGGCAGTCGGTTGCTCGACTAGGAACGTGATCTGGTCGAGCAGGGATGCCTCCCCGTCTGCATCGATGCTGCCATTTACCTTGTCAGCCTCCGCGCGGGCCGCGTCGATGATGACCTTCCTGCGGACGGTCTCATCGAGCAGGATGCCTGCAGCTGCGAGTGCCGGAAGATACTCGTTCGCGGAGCTGACGGACACGCTTGGTTGGTCGGCGTTGCGATGCACCCGCGTCGAGGCACCTGGCGACAGGCGGGAGACTGTCACCGGAACCAGCTCGTTGCCCCACATCGCCAACACCCATCGGATCGGCCGGGTGAACACCAGCTCCGGATCGCTCCAGCGCATGTTCTTCGCCGATCGCAGGCCGCCGACGACTATGGACAGCGCCTCAACCAGCGCATCGACGGCTGGACGGCCAGGCTCCTCGCGCTGTACGCAGACGTAGGCCACGCCGTCGGCGGTGACGGTTGCCAGGTCGTCCGGGCTGACACCGTTGGAGCGCGCGAAGCCGAGCGCAGCGGCCGTGGGCATACCGTCCTTGAAGGCGGCTGAGGCCCGAGGGCCGCGAACCGTCGTGACCGCATCGGTCTCGCGGTCGGATACGTCGGTAACGATGGCGGCGATCCTCCGGGGTGTGGCCCGGACTTGGACCGTGCCGTAGGTGAGCCGACCGGCTTCGAGCCGCGTGGTCAGCGCGGTCTCGATCTGCTGGCGCGCGTCGCGGGCCTCGGCGGGCGGCATCTCCTCGACGCCGATTTCGAAGACGAGCAGCTGCGGCCCGACCTGCTCTGGCTGCTCGCACCAGGTGGTGGCCGTCATCGGTGGCGGTGCGACCTGCCCGAGCGGGAAGCCTTCCTTTTCGCGAGTCGCGATCCACAGTTTGGCGACGGCGTTGGACAGGCGGCGCATTCGGGCGAACTCGTTGGTCCGGTCGGCTGTGGATACGGCGCCGCGGGCGTCGAGGACGTTGAAGGCGTGCGACATCTTCAGGACGAACGAGTGCGCCGGGATGGGCAGTCCGGCGTCGATCATCCGCTGGGCCTCGGCGGCGTACGCCGACAGCAGCTCGCGGTTGGTCGGCACGTCGGCGTCGTCGAGGTAGTAGCGCGACATCTCGTACTCGGTCTGCCCGAACACCTCGCCGTAGCTGATCCCGGGGGCGTACTCGATGTCCTTGAAATGGCGTACGCCCTGCAGCGCCATGAGGATGCGCTCCATGCCGTAGGTGATCTCCACCGAGACGGGGTTGAGCGTGATGCCGCCGGCCTGCTGGAAGTAGGTGAACTGGGTGATCTCCAGACCGTCCAGCCATACCTCCCAGCCCAGACCCCACGCACCCAGAGCTGGAGAGGCCCAGTTGTCTTCTACGAACCGCACGTCGTGCTTGGTGATGTCGACGCCGAGCGCCACCAGCGAGCCAAGATAGAGCTCCTGCGGGTTGCCGGGATCAGGCTTGAGGATCACCTGGAACTGGGTGTGGCACTGGATCCGGTTGGGGTTCTGCCCGTAGCGGGCGTCGTCCGGCCGCACTGACGGCTCGACGTAGGCGACCTTCCACGGCTCTGGGCCGAGGACCCGCAGCGCGGTCGCCGGGTTGAGGGTGCCCGCTCCGACCTCGGTGTTCATCGGTTGGACGGTCAGGCAGCCCAGTCCACCCCAGTAGGCGGAGAGCCGGGATAGCGCGTCCTGCATGGTCAGGTCGGTCACGGATGTCACCTCGGTTCGGTCAGCTCACGGAACGGATCAGTGCGCGGTCACCGCGGATCACGGTGGCCTGGTCAAGGTGTGCCCGCGCGTGCTCACGCAGCCACGTGTCGCCGCCGACCGGCATCGGTTGTGCCAGCAGCGAGCGGTAGAACGCCACGGTACGGGGCAGGCTGCTCTGCTTCTTGCCGTTTTCCGGCTGCGCCTCGGGCGGGTCGACGTGCAGCCCGACCGCGCTTCGCACTGGCGCCACCTTGCAGCCTGCGGCGATCAGCTTGGCCCCGACATACGCGTCCTCGGCGCCCCACAGGCCGTGGAAGCCGGGATGGAAGCCGCCGACGTCGATGACCGCATCCCGGGGCATGGCAACGAGAGCGGTGATCACGGTCCGTGGCAGCGCCCAGTCGAGGATCCACCGCCCGTGGCCGAGCGTGCGCAGGTCATCGGTCTCCTCCAATAGCCGGCAGTACTCCGGGCCGTCCAGGATCGCGCCGCTGAACGGCAGGATGCCGACCGGGAAGATGGTACTCACCCGAGGGTCCTGGTCGAGGTCGACGCTCGTGGGCGTGAGCGGTCCGGCATCGATCGCCGCAGCGGGCACGTGCTGGCGGAAACCCAGCAGAACGAGGTCGTCGGCAGCTCGGGCGGCCAGCTCGTGCAGGGTTAGTGGCGGCAGGAGCATGTCGCCGTCGACGTAGGCGACCGTCTGCGCGGAGGCGAGGATCGTGCCCACGTTGCGGGCGACCGACGAGCCGATCGGCTTCGCCAACCTGACCACAGTTGGACTACAAGGGTGGGCGGCTGCTCGAAAGGCCCCGTCGTCGTCGCTGGCGTCATCAACGACGATGACCTCCAGGTCGACGCTTTTGCTCGCAGCGATGGCGTCCAGGACACGGTTGATCACGAAGGCACGGTTGCGGATCGGCACCACCACGCTCAGGGGCATGTTCTCGGTCCCAGCAACGCGGAGACGAAAGTCGTTGTCCTGCGTTGCGATCATGGCCGCTGCTGGCGAATGGTGCTGAAATCGGTCATCACTGCGGTCCTCACCAAGGAATGAATCGGGTGCGGGTACCGCAGCACGATGCCTGGATGACACCGACCAAGTGCTGTGATGGTACCCGATCTATGGGCGGCTGGTTCAAACGGTTATTCGCCGTGTCCGTTTCAAGCCGGTGCGCGCTCGACGTCGACCGGACGAAGCTGAACAGTGAGGCCGCCGTCCAGGGTGATCGTGTGGCCGTTGGCGCAGTCGAGCGCTCCGGAGGCGAGCATGATCGCCGCCTCGGCGATCTCGTCGAGGCGGGGATAACGGCCGAGCGGCACAAGCCTGATTAGGGCGGTCGCGTCCGCTAGGCTCCGCAGCGGCCCGAGCTGCTCAATTTTGATCTTGCGATGCCGGTTGGCGGCGAGCACCTACCAAGTACTGGCCGTCTGCACGAAGGCTCAGATGTCCGTCCCGACGAGATCGCCGATCGAAGAACTGAGCTCTCTGCCCGCCAGGACGAAACAACCATTCATGCAGACGATGTCGAGCCCGGCGCCTGCTGGGTCTTCAGCGGTTGCGGTACGCGGCCAAACCGCCGAGGTCTTGATTGGCGATGAAGACCGACCGCACGTTGATGAGGGCTTCCTCGACGTGGCTGGTGCAGCCCCATGCCGCGTCGCCCCATGGATCGGCGACCTTGATTTCGGCTGGTGCGGTGCACCCGGGGGTGCCGCCGAGCTGGCAGCGCTCGGGGTGCGGTGATGCGGCCTGCGCGGCGGCGGCGGTCCGCATCCGGGCGGCGAGTTCCGCGGCGGCGGCGGCACGCTGCTCGGCCTCGGCACGCAGTTTCTGCTCCGCGCGGACCGCCTCCACCAGGTCGTCATGGGCTGACTTGGCGCGTGCTTCGGCGATCTGCTGGGCCCGCTCGCTGTGGTGGCATTCGATGGCCAGGGCCGCGGTGCCGGCGAAGACCCGGGCCAGGGCGAGGTCGGCGTCCTGCGGGACACGCGGGGTCCGGTGGTACATGGCGAAAGTGCCCAGCAGGCCGCCGTCGCGGGCCAGGATCGGCGTGGACCAGCAGGCGGCCAGCCCGGCCCGGCCGGCCAGGTCCCGGAAGTCGCTCCAGAACGGGTCGGTGACGATGTCGGTGACGATGACCGGCTGCCGCCGGTGGGCTGCCTTGCCGCAGGAGCCGACGCCTTCACCGGTCGCGATCCCGTCGATGGCCTCGTTGTAGAAATCGGGCAGGCTCGGTGCGGCGCCGTGGCGCAGGTGCCGGCCATCCGCGTCGGCGATCAGAACCGAGACGAGCACCTCCTGCGGTGAGAGGTCCTCGATACAGCGGGCCATACCGTCGAGCACCTCCGTCAGCGGTGCCTGACGGGCGATCTGCTCCAGCAGTGCCCGGTGCTCAGCCATCAGCTGCTGGGCGTGCTTGACCTGGGTGGTCTCCACCCCGATCACACGGATCCCGGTCACCGTGCCCTCGGCGCCTCGGCGCGGCTCACAGGCGAGGTCGAAGAACGCCTCCCGCGCATGCGCGCCGGTGCCCAGCACGACGCGGAGGTCACGACCGGTGCTGGGTTCACCCGTGCGGTACACCTGCTCCAGCAGGGCGTGGAATCCTTGCGCTGACAGTTCGGGAATCAGGTCCACGATCGCGACCCCGGTACGAGTCCGTCCTCCGCCGATGGCGGCGAAGAACGCGGGGTTTGCCGACTCCACCAGGTGCGCCGGTCCCGCGAGCGAGGCATAAACAGCGGTGGACTGCCCGAACAATCCCCGCAGATCGTCCTCTGCCCCATCCTCAGCGACCGCCGGATTCGACACAGCCAACCGCTGGCCCGATACCGCCGTCATGTTGTGTCCGCCGTTCATCTCAGGATGCATGGAACGATCGAGGGATGCCCGGCCGCCTCCATAGCTCGATCGCACCGGCCTCTGGAACATTACCCAGGTGCTGACAGATCCGCCTCCGCTGGCACCGTCCGACAAGGCCCTTATCCGACGATCTTGCGGAAGCAACGCTCAGACCGCGCCTCGATCGGGGTGGTGATGGCCACGGCGACGTCGCAGGCTGCGGCAGGGTAATAGGCCTCGACCGGCGCTCCAACGGTGAAGGGATAGAGGTACGAGATGTCCCGCAGGTCTACGCCCACAACCGCGCAGGCTGTGCCGGTGATGCCACCGCAGCGGATGAAACGGCAGCGCTGGGCTGGTGGCGTATGCCGGAGCGGATGAGTCGTACCGTCGTGCGAGATCCGCCGATGACCGCGCCGCAGCCGCCAGCCCTCGCTCACCTGCACGGCATCGACTGGGCGGCCATGGACCACGCCTACGGTCCGGCCACCGCCGCCCCGCATGTCTTTCCTCTGCTCCTCGACGATGACCTGGCGGCACGCGAGGAGGCCCTCGACTACTTCTACGGGGCAATGCACCACCAGGGTTCTTCTGGAACACGACCCGGCCACGGATCCGCGGTACCCGATCGGGCGCGGTCCCGATCCAGGACCGACGTTGAGAAACCCCGTCACCACAGGTGACATAGCGCGGAGCTATGCGCGATCCGTGCGTTGATCTTCGTCGCGTCCGTAGGTGGCATGCCGCTGGAGGCTCTGTACCGGGCGGTCGCTGCGGCTCAAGGCGTGCCCTCGGCAGACAGGGCACGGGCAGCGTCGGGTGGTTGTTGCCGGTGCGGCGCCGCCGGGTCGTCGTCGGCGAGTTCCGGCCATGTGCCGGTGCCGACGGCGGGGTCCGGGTAGGAGTAGCCGGCGCCGAGTCGGTGGGAGGCGATCATTGATTCGGCCAGGTCGAGGGAGAGCCGGAGTGGGTTCGCTACACCGGGCGACACCTCCTGAGGCTGCGGTGCAGTCCCCGCACTCGCGGTCTGCTCCGCCTCATGAACCCGCAAGGCACGGGAGAAAAGAGCGCCGCGATCGACCTCGTCCGCGAACGCCGCGGCGAATATGTCCGCGTCCAGTTCGATCGCCTGTCGCTCCCACGGCTGCTCGGGTCCGGCTGCGTATGAGTAGCCCTGACTGCGCGCCGCTGCGCTGCTGCGAGCGCGGAAAGCGAGCCCGAACATGTTGAACGTGATGAGATCGAACGGCTCGCCGTAGGGGTCCACCGTGTACGTCACCGACGGGGGGATGTCCGCGAACCCGAAGGCCCGGATGAGCTCGAAGGTTCGACGATGCGCCGACAGGCTGGTCTCCCCGTCGTACTCGTGCGACACAGCACGCTCGAGCCGTCGTCGCGAAACAGTTAGACCTGCCGTCGCAGCCCAGCCCGCGAGATCCTCGGCTACGTCATGCGGGTCTCGGCGCGCGATGAACTGCGGGCGGTGCAGGTAGCCGCAGTCGTCGGTCGACTGCGATCCGGGCAGGTGCACCGAGCTGACCTCGCGGCCGGGCGCCGCCCAGTGCATCTGGACGCAGTCGCCGGCGTTGACGTATGCGGCGAGAACCGGTTCCGACCAGAGCTCGGCCAGTTCGGCAACGGCTTCGACGAGGTCCGGCGGATCGTTCGCGCCAGACGTCTCCAGCACCTGCCAGCCTCCGCCGAGCTCGCGCAACCGGACGTGCCGGTAGCCGATGCGCCCGACGGAAGGCAAGGCAGGCACACGCCTGTTCGACCGGGTCAGGACTATCGAGCCGAAGTACGCCACAAAGGGGAGGCTAACGGCGCCACAGGTGCTGATCAAGTGCAGTCGCTGCGTCTCCGGCAACGGGAACCGGGAGCCGTTTCGAGCCCAAGACGCGACATAGCTCGGTCGTGCCGACCCCGGATGAAGTCCGCCGAACGGCGCGTCCATTCTGGATCCGTCGCCGACGCGATTGGCTGATCACGAAGTCAATGCAGCCTATCAAGATCGGGTCTCGGTTGGACTCTGCCAATCGGATGGCTGTGACCTCTTCGAACGGCTGATAGTCGACAGGATCTACACCTGACCGCTGTAGAGGCTTCACCCCAGGTTTCGAACAAGAACTGCGGTGGGCTCTGTCGCGATTCCGGTGGTGACGCTGAGTGACCGCTGCCTGAACGACTGACCAGCCACAATGCTGGTTCGTATACCTTGACGGCTGGAACCAAAGGCCGAACGAGGAGCCAACTCAAGGGTAGTATGCGCGGCCGACCTGCCACATCATCCCCGTAACCATATGACTCCGATCCGTCATCACCGATTCGCACCAGAGCCGCTAACTTGACAGGCCCGTAATGTCTCCCTGGGATCTCGCGGTGCCGGCATTTCGCCGGTTCTACGAGATCCGAAGTATCTCATGTAGCAACCTATCCCGGAGTTACCTTATAGGTTGTGAACCCGGGCCTGCCAGTACGAGAGGACGGGGTTCAGGTCGATTCGAGTGTCGACTGAACGGCAGTGTTGCCAGAACAGCGCCAATCCAGGGAAGTAGTCCTCGTCCATCTCGCTCATCTCGATCAGTATTTCACTGAGGCTAACCCAGCGCCACATAGTGGTGCCGAATTGCATCATTGATGAGTTGACTATCTTGTAGCGGACTGGCTGGTCGAAGGTGCGCGACAGGATCATGCCGTCGTTGAAGGCTTGTGCTCTTGTCGTTGGTTCATCTGCGGGTCCGAAGTTGCCGAAGTGGGTGAAGTAGTCCATGTCGTCTGTGACGACTTCGTTTGGAGGGAATGGGTGGAACATCTCGGTGCGGGGCAGTCCCCAGGTCGACAGGAATTCGTTGTCGGTCTCATTAAGGCCTAAGATGCGACCGCTGAGACCGCGTTCGGCGTCCCTGCCTTTAGTAACTACTTCCAGAGGCGCGGTCAGTGTTGTGATGATTCGTTTATCGAAAATCATAGGTCCGCCGGCCTGTTCCTTGGGGTTGTCCGGAATCCTGGGTAATCCTCGGCGGCGACGGCGACCCGGGGAGAGCGCCAGACCGGCGCTCGCGCTGTCCCGCTATTGCCGAGGTATGACATGACGTGGGCAACCCTCCGGCGCGGAGGCTAGCAATTGGTCGCGGTCACACGTCGGTAGGAGCAAGTCCGGCTCCGCTGAGAAATTTGGGCGGAGCCGGACTTGTGATTAGCTAGAGGGTTTCAACCCGTCCTTGCCAGTACGAGACGGTGGAATCAAGGTCAACCATGTGGTCAACCGCGCAGCAGTACTGCCAGAAGAGCTGCAGACCAGGGTAAAAATTCTCGTCGTCCTGATTCATTTCGACCAGAATTTCGCTGACGTAGTGGTATCGCCACATTGTGGTTGCAAATTGCACCATGGAAGTGTTGACGTACTTGAAATTGCCGGGACGGTCGAAGTCGCACGAAAGTACTTTTCCTTTGTCGGACAAGACTATTTTGGACATGGGACTGCTGACCGTGCCCAGGTTGGCGACGTGCGCGAAATATCCGTATTTGTCTATGGTCACCTCATCGGGCGCGAGTGGCTGGAAGGTGTCGAAGCGGGGTAGCCCCCACGTGGTGAGGAATTCATTGTCGGCGTGGGTTAGAGAAGCGGTTACGCCGGCAAGTCCGCGTTCTACTTCTGTACCCTCGGTGACTTCCTCCATTGGAGCGGTCAACGCAGCGAGTATGCGACTGTCGAAGTTCATAGGTCAGTTGGCCTGTTCCTTGATCTGAGTCGTTCAATCATTTCACGGATCGGAGTGCGCGCGGATTGCCCATCTTTGAATGACCATGACACTACCGCACTCCCATATGCTTCCACCATGGCCATGCAGTCGCCCTTGCATGGCACCCACTCGGAGTAGACCGCAACGACCTCGAGTGATTTTCCTTTTGGCAGTGTTAGACCTTTCATGTATTGGTCGATGAGATATTCGGAGTGTGGGCCTTTAGGGACATTGGGCGAGATGATGACTCGTTGGCCTCCGGGTCCGTTGACTACGAAGACCGCAACATTCTGGCCATACTTGACACTAGGGTTGTCCAAGCGGTACTGAATAGCGAGCTTACTGAGTTCCGTAGATCCGTAGGGGACCTTCTTCTCGGCGAACTTGGTGGCTAGCTCTACCCCGGCATGAATTTCCATAACGCCGGCCTTCTCAATGGCCAGGGTCCACAGGCGTCGGCCGAACTTTAGTCCGCTTGGAGGTACGACTGCCCCCAGGACCGTGAGGTTGGCGATGACGGCGAGGGTGTCGTAGAGCTCGTCGGCGGCTGCTTGGTTGCCTTCGGCTTCGTAGAGGAGGGCGTCGCCGTACATGGCGAAGTCGCCGATGATCGGCAGCCAGGCGAAGCCGCCGAGGATGTCGTGCGCTGCGCTGCGTTTCGGTTGGATGCTGGCAGTGCGGACCCAGGAGCAGCCGTTGGTGTTGAAGCACCCGACAGGGGCTAGGCCGGTGGGGTCGCTGAGGGTGACGGGGGTGTTGTTGGCGTAGGTGTATCCGTTCCAGGACTGGGGGTCTTCGGAGACGAATGCGGGGTCGACGCTGAGGAAGCGGCCGATGGTGGGGTCGTATTCGCGGGCGCCGAGGTGGGTGAGTCCGGTGGGGTCGGTGGTGCCGCCGGCGAAGCCCTTGGTACCGAAGCCCGGTACGGGGGTGCCGGTGGGGTTGGGTTCGCCGTAGGGGGTGCTGCGGCGGCGGGTGGCGGTGAGGTATGCGGGGTCGATGGTGACCTGGCCGGTGCCGTGGTGGTCGGCGATGTTCCAGGCGAGCGTGGTGGCGCCGGTGCGAACGGCGACGCCGGCGATGTAGCGGGTGCCGGTGATCGTTGTGGGTGTGGTGGTGGCGGAGAGTTCGGTGCCGTCGGGCAGGGTCAGGGTCGCGGTGCCGTCGGGGTCGGTGCGCAGGAGCCGGGTGCCGTCAGCGTTGTAGATGTAGTTGGTCTGGCCTGCGGTTGTGGTGAGCCGTTCGAGGCGGCCTTCGGTGTTCCATTTCAGTGTTTGGCCGGGGCGGGTGAGGGTGTTGCCGGCTTTGTCGTAGGTGTAGGTGGCGGTGGTGCCGTTGGTGGTGACGGTGTCGACGGCGTGGGGGCCGCCGATTCCCGGCAGGGTGTAGTCGTATGTCGATGTAGAGGTGGGGGTTCCGGCTGCGTTGTAGCTGGTCTGGGTACTGCGGTTGCCCGAGGATCCGGCGGGGTTTCCGGTGGTGGCGCCGAAGTTCCAGTTGGTCCAGTAGGCGTATGCCGCAGCACCGGTTTTCTGTGGTGTGGTGCAGTTGCCAGAACTCTGAGTCCAGGCGGCGGTCATCCTGCGGAGATTGTCGTAGCCGAAGCACTCTTCGAGGTCGGCGGTGGTGCCGGACTTGCCGGCGATGCTGGCGACGTTGCCTGCGAGGTCGTAGGTGTAGTCGTCGGTGGTGCGACTGGTCCAGGTTCCGGGGTTGGTCTGGTGTGCGGTTTCGACCAGGGACGTGGCGAGGCGCCGGGTTCCCGGGACGTAGTCGAGGGTGTGCCGGACCTGTTTGCTGGGGCTGCCGGAGTTGCCGAGGATCTGCTGGTGGAGAAGTCCGTCGAATTCGTAGGCGGTGTCGGCGACGTATGCCTGCCCGCTGCTGCCGGTGACAGATGCCTGCTGGCCGAGGGTGTTGTATCCGTAGGTCAGGGTCTCTGCAGGTAGGCCGCCCAGGGGTTGTGTCGGCTGGGCGCTGAGGGAGGGGAAGACGGTGGTGGCGGGTGCCCCGTTGTTGCGGTAGGTGGCGGTGGTGACGTAGGTCCCGGCGAGGGCCGCTTCGGCGGGTGTGGTGCCGGCGGGGATGACGGTCTCGGTCTTCTTCGGCCGGTAGGCGTCGTCGAACTGGGCTGTCCGCTGGATGTAGGCGGGCCCTGTCGATCCCGCGGTGTACCGGGTGGCCGATGCCAGCTGTCCGAGGGCGCCGACGGGGTCGTAGGTGTAGGCGGTGAGCTGGTTGGCTGCTGTCTGGGTGTCCTTGTATGTCGCGGTGATCCGGCCGAAGTCGTCGTAGGTGGTGATGGTCTTGTCGTCGTTGCCGTTGATCGTGTAGTCGGCGCGGCCGAGGGGGTCGTAGTGGGTCGTCATCGTGCCAGCGTCGGGATCCTCCGTCTTGACCTTTCGGCCCTGCAGGTCGTAGGTGTACTTCCACGTGTTGACGGGTGACGCCGAATCCTTGACCTCGATGAGTTGCCCGAGGCGGTCGTACTTGAAGGAGCTGGTGTCCGCGGCGCCGGTGGGGGTGCTGCCCTGGGTGTACTGCTTGAGCTGGACGGTGCGTCCGAAGACGTCGGCGACCGTGGTGATGTCGGTTCCGCCGGTCGGGTGGTCGGCGGTGACGCTGTCACCGGTGTAGCTGTAGGTCACCCGGGACACCTCGGCCGGGGCCCGCCCCGTTCGCCGACCACAGCTGCTCGGTGGTTTTGCGGCCGAGTCCGTCGTAGGTCAGCTTCGTGTACCCGATTGAGCTGTTGGTCTGCAGCGGTACCAGGGTCCCGGACGCCGTGGCGGCGCTGTGGTGCTGGGGGCCGGTCTCGGTCACCGCGCCGCGGGCGTCGTACTTGTTGTAGGTCACGACCCGGGATCCGTTGGCGCCTGGTGCCTGGGTCTGCAGCGGTCGGACGAGGCCGTCGAACAGTTCGTAGGAGTCGAGTTGGGCGTCGCCGGAGGCTCCGCTGGGGATGAGGGTGCTGGTTTTGATGTAGGACGGCAGCGTGTTCTGGACCTGGTAGGTGTACTGCACGTCGGGGAACGCTGAGGCGTTGCCGGGATGCCGGACCTTGGTGAGCCTGCCGAGGGCGTCGTATTCGCCGGTGGTGACCTTGCCGTTGGCGTCGGTGACCGTCAAGGGCAGCCCCCGCAGCGGGTCCAGGGTCGTGGTGGTGTCGAGCCCGGCACCGGTCGTGTTGTTGACGACCTGGGTGATCTTGGTGCTGGTGACCGGGTTTCCGAGCTGCGGGGTGTAGGTGGTGGTGGTCAGCCGGTTGGTGGTGTCCGTGACCGACGTCGCGCGGCCCAGGTCGTCGTAGGCGGTGAGGCCGGTGGCCGTGTAGCTAGCCGCAGGGGTCCACTCCGAGAGTTCCTCGGTCTTCGACGGGAGTCCCCGCACCTGGGCGGCGGTGGTCGGCAGGGCTCCGTTGACCGTTTCGTTGTCGTAGTAGGTCCGTGTCGCGGCCAGTGTCGCGGTCTGCGACATCGCCGTGCAGGTGAGGCCGGAGTTGATGAAGGTGGCGGAGACCCTGTTGGTCATCCACGCTGCGGTGGTGGCGGCGTATTCGAGCTTGGTGCAGGTCTCGTCTCCGGCATACGTTCCGGTGTCGTCGCCGTAGGGGTTGGTGGTGGTGTTGAACAGCACCTTCCCGTTGTTGGTGATCTGGGTGACCCGGACGAAGGCAGGGTCCCAGGTGGTGGTGGTCTTCGTGTCGGTCATCACCGGGCTGCCCGTGGACGTGACCCGGGTGCGGGAGATCGTGGTGTTCTCCCTGACCACGTTCGCCGCGAGCGCCGACGGCATGATTCCGCCGCCGAGGGAGTCGAACCCGGTCTGGTACTGCCAGGGGAAGTGCAGCTTCTTGCTGTCGGCCACGGCGGTGTCGGTGTTGACGACTATTTCCTCGTAGAGGAACCCGGCCCGGTAGTACAGGTCGGTGTACTGCTGGTTCTCCGAGTTGGTGATGTTCGCGGTGCGGTTGCCCCATCCGGAGTCGGTGCGGTCGCCGTGCATACCGCGGAAGAACAGCTGCTTGGTCTTCGTGGAGTGCCCGGTGCCGGTGCCCTTGACCGTGGTCACCGTCGGCCAGCCGCGGAAGTCCGCCCAGGACCGGTTGTTCAGCCGGGTCGAGAACCGGTTGCTGTCGGTGTGGTGCCACAGCGCGGTGACCGACGACCCTTCCATCGAGTAGGTGTAGCTGGTGACGACGTCGGGTTGCCCGCCGACGAGGTCGTCCTCGGTGACGGACGTGACGCGGACCTTGTTCCACCAGGTCCACCCGGCGTCGCTGTCGTCGTCGGGGTCGGTGTAGTACTGCGGGAAGCACCGCCGGGGGTTGTCAGCCGGATTCGGGGTGGCGATCCCCGAGCCGCAGTCGGAGTTCTCGTAGGCGATCTTCGTCTGCCCGCCGTACTCGTTGGTGATGTACCCCAGGCGGACGCGGTAGACGTTGACCCCGGTGTTCACAGCCTCGAACCCGGCCCTGTTGGCCATCGTCGCCCCGCCGAAGTGGACCATGTTCAAAGTGATCGGCGGGGTGACGGCCTTGCCGGTGTGGACGATGTCGTCCAGCCACAGCGCCGGATCGACCGTCGGCTCCCCCGTCGCGGGGAACACGTGGTCGAGGACCCACTCGTCGACAGTGCTGTACGCGCCGCTGACGAAGACCTTGGTGGTGACCTTGGACAGGCGTTTGTAGTTCCAGTACGACGGCGACTTGTTCCCCGTGCACGACGTCCAGGCCTGGGGGCAGTTCAGATCCCAGGGCGTGTCCGGCCAATGCGGCTCGTCCGGGGTGGTCGAATCTAGCCAGCACGAGGACAGGCACCGGTCGGCGTTGGTGAACTCGACCACGGCCGGCGGGCTGCCGACGTACTCCTGGCCCTTGCGGGTGCCGTACACGATCTTCTCGACGTACCCGGCCCGGTCGTAGTTCTTCAGCGACGTCGCCGAACCGTGCCACCCCGTTTTCGGGGTCTCCTTCTTGTAGTAATACGTCATGGTGTTGCCGCTGCGGTCCACGACGTAGTCGAGGTTCCACCGCCACGTCATCGTGCACCACGAGTTCGCGAACGTCGTGGAGAAGCACGGCTCGCCGGAGTGGTTGGCGAAGACCGGCACGTTGAACGTCGAGTTCGTCTCCGGATCCCCGGTCACCCACCCCGACTTGATCCGGTTAAGCCCGAAGTGGTACTCGGTCCCGTCCGGTACCGTGACCTTCCAGGTCTCCGCGCCGTTGCCCCAGTTCCCCGGGCCCGTGTACTTCGTGACCTTCGACCCGTCGTCGTCGGCGAGCCTCCACGTGTTCGAGCCGTCGTCGAGGACCAGTTCCGTGGCGCGGCCGCCCCAGGCGATCGTCGCATTCGCCTCGACCCAGCACTCATCGCCAGTGTTGTTGGTGTGGTACGGGGTCGTCGCCTTGTCCTGCGCACACGACCGGTACGACCGCTCGATATACCCCGGCTCATACGACCAGCCCTCACCCATCCACGACGTCTGCGCCGACTCCGCATTCGTCCGGCCATCCACTGACGACGACGAATACTCGAACGCCACCAGCGGCGCCATCCCGCTCGCCACCGGCGGCACCGCCAACGGATACGACGTCGAGAACCCGCCCCCCGACGAACCCGCCTGCCACGACATCGACGGCGACAGCGGAGTCTTCGTGAACGTCCCCGTATCACTGGACGCACCAGCCGCCAGAAGGACGACCGTGCCCTCCTCGCCCTCCGACTGGACGCCCTGCCGACCGGCCACCGCATCACCGGGGACCTCCACCTCCCACGTCACCGTCTGGCCGGCCTGGTCATTGCTGTCAGCCAGCTTCTCCCGGACCGTGCACTCCGGCATATCCGGCGTCTCCAGAGCGCACGCCGGAGCCGTCACCGCCCGCAACCGGGCACCGTAGTCCGCACCCGAAGCATGAGCGAACAACGCATACTCGGCCTCGACCGACAAAGTCGCAGGCTCCGAACCGCCATCTGTACGTTCGATCACGAACCCCGCAGCCGCCCCAGCAGCCTCCACAACCGTATGATCGACAGACGTGATCATCACCTCGGTCGGCAAATCCGAACCCTCGACCGCGTCAGCCAACAGCCGCCCCGACTGGACTTCTGTCATGGCCGCGCTCTCCACCGCCCTCACAGCGAGCGGCACACCGCCTACCGAGACCGAGACTGCGGGGGTAACCAGCCCGGGTCGGGTTCCGATCCTCGGTTTACCCAGGTCAACTCGTGCGGCACCGGCCGACGGCCACACCGACTTCGGCGGCACCCAACGGTTGACATCCGTCGGCGCCTTCGCCGGCGCTTCCCGCACCGACTTCGCCTTCGGCGCGGGCGAGCCTGACGGTGCTACAGCCCTCGCACCCCCCGCCGGGTCAGCGGCAGCAGCCGGCTGAACCCAACCCACCAGCCCTGCCACCAACGCGGCGACCAAGACTCCACTCAGGAGCCGAAGACGGCCCGACCACGGGCTCCGGCCTAATAATCCACTATCCACAAGACCCCCTCGTATTCGAACACACGTGCTACGAACCTTATGGATCCAGGCGCCGCTGCACCAGAGGTATTGCGAACGGCCGCCCCGAGGGTCCCCTTGCTTGAGCCCGCGTCTCAAGCCGCGACCCGGCGGATCTCAGCGATCTTGCCGATCCACGACGACACCGTGCTGATCTTCACGACGGCACCGCTTCGGGGCGCCTGCACAAGCAGGCCCTGTCCGATGTACATCCCGACATGGCGAGGGTTGTCCGCGGTCCCGAGGCTGCCCGGAACGAAGATCAGATCACCCGGCTTAAGCTGGTCCGGACGAGCGATCCGAGTACCGTCATGGACCTGCCCGACAGTGGTGCGGTGCAGAGCGACACCAGCCGCGGCATAGGCCTGCTGCATCAGTGAGGAGCAGTCGCACTGCCGGTCGGGGTCGCCGGACCGGGGCGCGGTGCAGGACCCGCCGAACTGGTACGGCGTGCCGAGCTGCGCGAGCGCCCAGAAGATCGCGGTGACGACCTGCGGCGGTGTGCCGACCGGCAGCGTGAACCCCGCCGGCAGGCTCGGCGCGACATCCGTCAGGCAGTTCTCGCTGCCGCCGGTCAACACCTCCAGGAGCCGGGTCGCGTCGTCGGCCCACTTGGCGTAGGCGTCCGGGAACGCCGAGCGCTGTACGGCCTGCGCCGCCCGGGTGAGCGGCATCTGCTGCCAGCCGGGGACGGCCAGGAGCTTGTCGTAGAACTTCCCGGCCTGGTAGGCGGGGTCGGCGAGCTGGGCTGCGGTCCCCCATCCCTGGCTTGGCCGTTGCTGGAACAGCCCGATGGAGTCGTGGTCGTTGCGGTCGCCGAGGTGGGGCCGGTTGCGCAGGCGGCTCTCCTGCATGGCGACGGCGAGGGCGATGGTCCATCCCCAGCGGGGGACGTTCTTAAGCACGCCGGTGTCGGCGATGGTGGCCGCGTTGTCGAGTTGCTCGGTGTCCCAGGGGCTGCTGGTCGGGGCGGTTGCGGTGGCGGGGCAGCCGGCGCTGGCGGTGCCGCCGCTGAGCAGCGCTCCCGCGAGCAGGACGGGCAGGCCGAGGCAGGCGGCGATGGTGACGGCGACTGCGGTGGCGGCGTGTTTCATGGTGTCCTCCGGAAACGGAAAAAGCCCCGGTGGGCCGCCGGACGGCGGCCCACCGGGTGCGGTCCGGGGCGTCGTCCGGTGCGGTACCGGAGCAGGTGAGAACTCTGGTAGCCGATGGCTGCCGAGGGTGTCGGACTGGGGCGGTGCCGCTATCCGCCGATCGTCTGGTGCGAGGTCGGGGTGTCGTCGGTGCGCAGTACGTAGAGGCGGTTGGTGGCCGCCTCGAGGTAGACGCCTGCGTCGTGGTGGGGCAGCAGCCGCTCGCGCAGGTCGCCGGGTACGCCGAGGAGCTCGGCGGTGTCGGTGTGGACGGTGATCCAGACGGGGCGGCCCGCGACGCCGAGGGTCAGGCACGCCGTGCTGTGGGGCGCGGTGACGAGGACGTCCTCGCCGACGGCGGTGTACTGCCGGTATGCGGCACGCGGCGGGTGGTCCTCGGCGTAGCGGATGCGGTCGGCGTCGTGGAGCAGGGCGCTGAGCTCGCGGCTGGCGTTCAGGTAGGCCTGGGCACGGTCCTCGACGGCGGTGAGGTAGTACTTGATCACCGTGAGGTGGTAGTCGACGACGGAGCCGTCGGGATCGGCGGCGGCGGCGGGCGTAGCGCCGAAGTCGCCGCCGTCTTCGAGGACGGCGCGGCTGATGTCGAGTGCGAGCTGCAGTCCGCGGCGCAGGTCCGCGGTCCGGCGGGCGGCAGGGTGGATTCCGGCGCCGGCCGGGGTGGGTTCGAGGGCGTGCTGGTCCGGGGTGCGCCCGGTGTACGCGGTGATCATGGCGGCGATCTGGTCGTGGTGCTGCACGGCGGGTTCTCCTCAGGCGGTCAGGTCGGTGATCTCGGCATCGGTGAGCTGGGTGGGGTTGCGGCCGAGCCATCGGGCGCTCAGGCGCAGCCGCCACCACCGCAGCAGGCAGCGGCAGGCGGCGGCGTCGGTGTCGACGGCGGGCAGCGGGGAGACGGGCTGCGGCAGGGCGTGCCGCCGGGTCGGTCGGAGGAAGGCGACGGGGTACCACCCGTCGCCGGATTCGGTGATGGCGCCGATGAGCTGGTCGGCGAACGGGACACCCCAGCGGATCGCGGCGGCGCGGTCCGGTATGACGTGCCAGGTGTCGCGGCCGTGCCGGCGCAGGGTGAGCACGCCGGCGTCAGGCACATACCGCTGGGCGAGGATGTGGCGTTCGGCCTGGTCGTGCGGGTCCGGTTGGTGGCGGCGCCAGTAGGTGTAGGCCTCGACCAGGGTGGTGCGCAGCACCTGGTGGCGTTCGAGCAGCGACACCGCGGTCAGCAGGATGGTGCCCATGTGGTGCGGGTGCTGCGGGCCGGCGTCGCGCAGTGCGGTGCCGGCCTCGTCGCGGACCTGCGCCAGGGCGGTGTTGAGGAGGCGGGCGTTGGTGTTGAAGCCGGTGGCGATGTTGTCCAGGCGGGCGGCGGACTCGGCCGCCCAGTCGCCGCCGTCGGTGTCGTGGCGCCACAGGTGTTCGGGCAGGACGTCGTTGGTGGCTGCGGCGATCGCGCGCAGCGCGGGATCGGCGAGGAACATGGGGGTCTCCCTGGTGGCTCGGCCGGGCCGGTGGGGCTCGGCCGGTCGGGTTGCAGGCATGCGTCATCGCCGGACCTCGGGAAGGTCCGGTCCGTCGTGGATATGCAGGCGCGGTCGAAGCCAGCCGTACGCCTGCGGGTTGTCGGTGCGGCGGCCGCTCGTTCGAGCTGGCGGCCGGCCGGCTACGACTCGGTGATCACGTCGCGGTCGTCAAGGAGGTCGAACCGGCACTCGGCGGCGGCGCGCCACTGCCCCGCTTCCTGCTCCGGGTCGGACCTTCATCAGCCGGTGGCGGCGCGGTCGCCCCATCAGGTGGGGCGACCGCGCCGAATCCGGAAGACGAACAAGGTGTCAGGTCGCCACCGCCACGAGGTACTCGCGGGACTTCACCTGCTGGATGTACGCGGCGGCACGCTGCTGGTAGCGGATCCGGTCGGCGAGCGAACCGGTCACCGGGGCGAGCACCTGGCCGTCGGCGGTGATGAGGGCGTCGCCGGTGATGGCGTGCTGCCACCGCACAGCCACGAAAGCGTGCTCGCCGGCCTGGAACGCCTCGAGCTCGTCAGGGTCGAACCGCAGGGCTGCGGCCGGGTTGCCGTGGCTGGCGATCATGGCGACGACGCGGGGCTGCGCTTCGAACGCCCGCCTGGCCGCGGTGCGGGTGAGCGCCTTGGGGTCGGCGAGGTGCCGGTCGAGGAACTCCTGCCACACCCGCGCTCGGAGGGTGCCCTTGGCGACGGTCCGGTCCCACTCCCGCCAGACGGCGGTTCCCTCCGCATGGGCGGCGGCGACGGTGGCGGTGAGGTCGAGACGGCCGACGCGGCCGCCGGCGGCGAACCGGACCGCCCCGTTGCGGCGGCGGGTCTCGAGAAGGTGCCGTGCTGACCAGCGGCTGACCCAGCCGGTCAGGGCGGCACGGCGGATCCGGAACCGGGGCTGCAGGTGCCCGCCGAAGTGCAGGAGGCGCTGGAGCCGGTCGACGGCGTCGGCGGGGCCGGGTTCGGCGCCGGCGGGGAAGCAGATGATGACGGCTTGAGGCACAGGTGAGGACATGGGGTTCCTTCGACGGTGAGGCGGGGTCCGATCGCGCGAGCGCTGCGCTGTGGCCGAGGCGGACCAGGAGCCGACCGGTGCGGTGGGCTGGGTGGTCCCGCGATGGCGGGCAGGTCGGGCGAGGGCGGATGAGATGCGATGTGCGGTCACCGTAAACACCGCGCCTGACAGGAGGCACCTGTCAGAAGGCGGCGGACCCTGCCGATGACCTGGGCTGTCAGGCGTACGTCCGCTGTGTCAGGCCCTGTCAGGCCAATTGTTCGCCATGGCGCGCCGAGCCGGCTGCCTGTCCTGCAGCAGCCGACGTACTCAGCGGGTCCGGTAGCGCGCGCAGATCAGTCCGCTGTCGAAGACATGCTCCTCGGCGACACGTACGAAACCGAGCGTCGACCCGGCGCCGGACGGGTCACCATGTCCGCCCCCGCCCAGTCGGCGCTCATCGGCCCCGGCGACCTACGCCTGCAGCCCTCGCTGTCCCGGTCCGACGGCCGGCGCCGTGAAATCCATACGACCGAGGTCGACGATGACTGCGCACGCCGTGGCGTCCGCTCGACACCTGCGCGCGCGACCCTCGCCGCAAGCAGCGACAGGTCCGGCGACCGCCGAGCGTCGACACGCCTGGGCACCCGAACAGGCAGGTGCTCTCAGCCGGGCCGCGCTGCTCGACCCCTGATAAGGTCGATGTGACCGGGGCAGGCACCGTTCAGCGCCGGCCCCGACTCTTCGGCGGATCCCGTCAACCGGCGGCGACAGCGGTCAGGGCGGCGGCCAGCACCGACGACCCGATCAGGAAGATTCCGAACAGGACCAGGCGACGCAGGTGGCGTCCGCGGTCCGGCCCGAACGGGACGAAGGGCTTGCGGTACTTCCAGTAGGCGACACCTGCCACGACCGTGCCGACCACGCAGAAGACGCCGGCGACGGAGTAGGCGACACCCGCGTGATCTCCGAAGAACTCCGACAGGCGGATCGAGCCCTTGCCCACGAAGGTCGTGACGGAGTAGGCCAGCTCGGCGATCGCGGCCAGCGTCAGGGCGCGCTCCATCCATGTCCAGGTGGGTCGCTTCTGCTTCAGCGGCTCGGCGTCGCTCATCGGTCCTCCAGGAAGAATTGAAAACGTGCGATTCTGGTCTCGGCCAGCCGGTAGCTGACCGGACCCCACTGCTCCCGCCTGGCGAGATGCGGCAGGATCTCGCGGAGCATGTTGGCGGCCTCCACCACCATGGCCTCGTCTCTGCGCGCCTGGGTGCGGACCGGGCGGATCAGCAGCCGGCTGGTGCCGATCGCGATCACCGCCCCGCCGCCCAGGGCCAGCAGGCCGACGGCGGCAGCACCGGCGGCGGGTGCCCCCGCAGCGACGACGGACGCCGCGGCAACGACGAGTACGACACCTGCCACCACCTGCCCGACGACATATCGATGCAGCCGCTCGTTCGCAGACTCGACGGTCAGGTGGACGGACTCGATTCGCTGAAGCGTGTCGTAGAAGTCGGCGGTCGACATCGGAGCTGCCAGTTCTTCGGCTTCTTCAGACCCCATTGAATTCCCCTAACGTGTGCCGAAGGGCCTGCTGCAATGCGGTGATGGACTCGTCATCCAGGCAGGACGCCTGAACGTGAGGTTCGGTGGAGTCAGCGATCAGGTCACCGAACGAGAAGGTGCTGTTGTTGCTGGCGAACGGAAGGACGGCGACGTTGACCAGCTTCGTTCCCACCGCCTGCCCCAGCGCCCTCAGCGCCCCCGTGAACGGCGACCCCGGGCCCGTCGCCGGAGGCAGGTAGTAGGACTTGATCTCGTCGAGGTGGTCCTGCCACCACAGGTCCGCCTTGGTCACCACGATGATGAGCCACAGCTTCTCGTCGGTCTCCGCCTGACGCCAGGCGCTCGCCAGCGCCCGGCAGACGTCCTTGAACTCCTGCAGTTCGGCCACGCGCATCACCTTGCGCAGTAGCTGACCGGGTGTCGGCATGTGCTTGTCGATCAGGACCTGGGTGATCTCTTCTCCGGCCATGGTCTGCCCGAGCAGGGCGGCGACCCGGTCCTCCTCGCGGGCCGTTTCATACCGCAGCTCCTCCAGCAGCGGGAGTTGCTCTTCGTCGCGCCAGACTCGGTCGTAGCCGCCGGAGACGACATGGATCGCGCCCCTCGGGAAGTGCTGGTGCTCGAAGAACCCCTCGAAGGCCTTCTTCTTGATCTGCCCGTCCTGGGCCGGGGGGACCACGATGGTGCAGGTGACCTTGCGCCCCCCGCGCGAGACTTCGATATCGTGCGATTCGAGCTCCCGGCTCATTCCGGAATCCGTCGGCCCGGCTCCGACCAGCGCGTCGAAGAAGTCCGACTTCCCCGCGCCTCGTGTACCAGACACCGAGATCGGGACGACGTTCGTCATCAATCCACGGGATATGTCTTTGATCTTGACATCCGGGCCTGCGAACCGGAACCCCGGATTGGCCATGACCCTCTCGGACTCTTCCCACCTGTTCCTTATCGGCGGGACGTTGTCGATCAAGATACACCTCGCGCTGGAAGCCGACGTTCAGAATCCCTGTCGCTCGAGCCGGTCGGCCCTGCGCCGGACCCGGCCCCCCGGCCGGGTCCACGCACTCCGGACGGTCGAGCCGATGTGCGCCCCCCGCAGGGACGAACACGGCCACGGCGACCGGTACCGAACCTGAGCGGGTCGCCACCCATCGTTTCCCGACTCCTGTCCATCTCCTCCGCTCCGATCCCGCGGATCCCGGCTCGCCGTCGAGACCGATACCGGCCACCCGCCCGCCGGGAGGTCAGCGTGAGCCGGTCATCGCGTCCCCAGGTTCTGACGGACGGAAACGCGCGGGGCCGCCCCCCGGGCGGCGCGCTCGTCGGCGGCGTCAGCGGACAGCGCAGAAGGCGGCACGATCGTGTCCGACCGCAGCAGGCGTCGACGATCCCGCTCTGGCGTGCAGATCACATGGACGTTCTCGCAACCCACTGATGATCTCCGGCGAGGTCCAGTACGCCGTTGCGCCAGTTCGGGTTGACGGCGTTGTCAGGGCCGTGCGAGCTCGGCAGCTGGCCCAGATGGACCCGGTGCCAGCCGCCGGCGGGCAACCAGACCGATCCGGACGGGTCACTGTCGTGGCCCGACGTCGCGGAGACGACGACGTGACCGCGCAGCAGCGGATGGAGGTGCTCCTCCCGGCCGGGGTTGCCCAGCCAGAACAGCACCGGGTAGCGGGGGCCGCCGCCGGCGGCGAGCCGGGCGTACCCGTCGAGTTTCGCGGCGACGCGGTGCAGCGTCTCGGTACCGAGGTCGCATTCGAGGAAGAACCCGGTGCTGGTGTCCGGGGTGGTCCAGATGCCGTGGCCGTCGGGGCGGACGCCGAGGAAGCGTTCGGTGGCGGTGCGTTCGGACCACCACCGGGTGAGCTGCCGGGCGGGGTCGGTGCGGGTGTGGGCGGCGAGACGGACGAAGAAGTCGTTGGTGGCGGTGAGGTGGTTCAGGCGCGGGTTGGCCGACAGGCGGTGGGTGCGGTCGCGGGTGGCGCGGGCGGTGGGTTCGGGCAGTCCGTGGGCGGCGGCCTGGAAGCGGTGGCCGTGGTGGCCGAGGGTCCAGTGCCAGGGTTGGCTGCCGCCGCCGGGCCGGGGGAACCGGAACCGGTCGATGAGGCCGAGGGTGTGGAGCTCGCCGAGGCGTTCCTGGCAGGTGCGGCGGGCGCCGAAGAGCAGGGTGTGGATCTGCGGGGTGGTGAGGACCTGGTGGTCGTCGAGCAGTTGCAGCAGGTGCCGGTCGCGGGCGGTGATGCGGGGGTAGAGGGCGAGCAGGCTGGTGTGGCGTGGTGCGGCCATGGTGGCTGGTTTCCCCTTGTGTGGTGATCCCGGTAGGGAGTCTGGGCTGCGGGTGCGGGAGTCGTGGGAGCTGTCGTCCCAGGTGGCGGTCCTGACAGGCGGGTGGTGCGGGTGCTAGCGGGGGCGCGTGTCGGCACTGCCCCGAGGCGTGCCCCCGGTACCGGGCCCGGCGGCGGGGCGGGCGGTCACCGTCTGCGGGCGGTGGTCCGGGCCAGTTCCTCCAGGGCCGGCTGGGTGTCGGGGCTCTGGTGCGCGGCGGCGACGGCCTGGCGGATGGCGGTGGCTTCGCCGACGACCGCCGACGGCGGGTGGGTGGTGAGGGTGAACGCGGGCAGTTCCCGGTTGCCGACGAGCAGCCGGGCGGCGGCGGTGTGCATGTCCAGGTGCGCCAGGTCGTGCTCGCTGACATAAGGAGTCGTGTGCCGGGACAGCTCGCGGGCGTCGTGGGGGTCGACGTTGAAGTAGATCTTCGAGCGGGCGTTGGCGGAGACGGCGGCGGCGGTCTCGCGGGGCAGTTGGGCGAGGTTCTGGTGGGCGAGCACGATGCCGAGGCGGAACCCGCGGGCCTCGGCGAGCATGTCGTCGATGGCGCCGGGCAGGTTCAGGAAGTTGTGGCATTCGTCGATGTAGAGGGTGGCGTCGCGGCGCCGCTGCTCGGGGATGGTGGCGCGGGCGGTCGCGGCCTGCCAGGTGCGGGCGACGATGAGCGAGCCCAGCAGCCGGGCGGTGTCGTCGCCGAGGATGCCTTTGGGCAGGCGGCACAGCAGGATGCCGCCGTCGAGGATGTCGCCCATCCGGAACGACGAGTACGGGGTGCCGATGACGTCTTTGACGAAGCCGCGTGACAGCAGGATGCGCAGCCGGCCCAGGACCGGTCCGATGACGACGGCCTTCTGGGCTTCGTTCATGGAGTCGTACCAGGTCCAGAACCCGAGCAGGCCTTCGGGGTCGGTGAGGTCGTGGGTGAACCGGGAGCGGAAGGCCCGGTCGTTGAGCAGCGGCGGTACCAGCGACAGGCTGGGGTTGGCGTGGCGCATCAGGGTCAGGCAGCAGGTGCGCAGGGTGTCGTCCATGCGCGGCCCCCAGTACTGCTGGAACACCTTGGAGAAGATGCCGACGAGGTTGTCGACGGCCAGGTGCGGGTCGCCGTCGTCGTCGAGGGGGTTGATGCACGCCTGGTGGGCCTGGTAGGGGTCGATGATGGCGGTGCGGTCGGCGTAGGCGGCGGGGAGCCGGTCGAGGATGTCGGTGACGAGGTCGCCGCGGGGGTCGATGACGACGGTGCCGCGGCCGGCATGGATGTCGCCGAGGATCATGTTGAGCATCAGGGTGGACTTGCCGACGCCGGTCTTGCCGACGAGGTGGACGTGCTGGCGGGCGTCGACTGCGGCCAGCCCCACGCTGTGCCCGCCGACCTGGTCGCGGCCCAGCACCTTGACGCCGCGCCCACCGGCCGGGACGGCGGTGGGTGCGGGGACGGCGGCGGCACGGGCGCGTTCCAGGCCCGGCACGGCGAGGTCCTGGGGGACGGCGGCGAGCACGCCGAGCTCGGTGGCGGTGGCGAGGAACCCGCGGTGCAGGCGGCGGGCGGCGAGCACGGCCACGGGGTGCGGCACCGGCAGCTGCCGCAGCCGGTTGGGTCCGGTGTAGGCGGCCGCCGCGGCGGCGACGCTGTGGCGCAGCGTGCCGAGGCGCTCGGCGGTCTGCGGGCCGGGTTCGCCGGGTCCGGTGCGGTCGGCGGCGACGGCGTAGCGGACGGCGATCTCGTAGTGAGGGACGCGGACGGCCTTGTCGACGGTGGTCCGCTGGCCGGCGTCGCGGACCGGGTCCCGGCGGACGGGACCGGGACCGGCGGGCCGGGACGGCCCGGGCAGGAACACCTCGACCAGGCCCAGCAGCCCGCGCAGGACCAGTCCGGTGAGGTCCCCGGCGGGCGGGTGTCCGGCGGCGGTGCGCCGGGCGCGGCGGAGCCGCCGGGCGGTGGCGGGCCGGGCCAGGACCTGCACGCAGGCGTGCTGTCCGGCGCGGACCTGGGCGCCGGCGGCGAGCAGCGCCCGCAGCGGGTCGGCGTCGTGGTCGGTCCGCAGCGGGGCGGAGTCCGACTGCTGCGGCCAGTGCGCGCCGCCGACGGCGTGGACCGCGGCCGGGATCGGCGCGTCGGCGGGCCCGGTCCGCACGGTGGTGCCGGGCCAGGCCGCGACGGCAGCGGCCTGGACGCTGGCGGCGGGGACCGTGCCGGGGACCCAGACCCGTAGGGTCAGCTCGCGGCCGGTCCACGTGTACTCCCAGGCGACGTGCGGGACCCCGTACAGCAGCCGGCGCCAGCCGCCGCCGGTGAGGACACCGGTCATGACGGCCCAGAAGTCGGCGGCGGCGTGGGCGGTGACGTCCTGCGGCGCGGCGACGGTCAGCCAGCGGGCGCCGGCGGCGTGGCGGCGGTGCTGCCAGGCGAGGTGGCGCTGCCGGGCGGCGTAGGCACCGGCCAGCAACAGCGCAAGCGCCGCGAGCCAGGGGCGGGCGATGAGGTGGTCGGCGATCGATTGCATGAGACGGCTCCCGGTTGTCGAGGCGGTCAGGACGATGCGATGGGCGAGACGGGCGGACGGCTCGTGGTCCGACCGGCGGTCTGCGGTGGACGGCGCAGTACCTGTAGGAGGCCGACCCGACGGGGCGGCATCGGCGCTGACCGGCGACGAACGGAGGCGGCGCCTGGTGGCGGTTGCATCCGTAGCGCACTGTTGTGCTGCAACGTCCGCGCGGTGAACGGAGACACGGAGGTGCCGACGGCCGGCGCCCGCGCCGCAGGCGCTCCCGATGTCGCAGACGACGGTTCGACCCGTCGCGGCCGCAGCGGAACGTACCGATGATGCCTGCGTACCTCACCTGGGCTCTGGCCGTTCGCACCCAACGCGAAGGCGAACAGCCCACAATGGCCGACAGGTGTCGAAATCCTTCCGGCTGGACCCCACACTGGACCGGTGGCCTCCCCCGGAGTCGTGACGCAGCCAGCCCCGGCCAGAGGTCTGCGCCACCACCTGGGTGCGGTGGTCTCGGGCCTGGTCGTCGCGGTCCTGACCGCCTCCAGCGCGCCTTGGTGGTGGCCGATGTTGTTCCCCGGCTCGTCGTCCGCCTTGACCGTCACCGGTTTCTCCGGCGGCTGCGCCGCCTTCCGCGTACATGCGCAGAACCGCTGGGAGCCTTATGGAACCCGCAAGCTGGTGGCGCCTGACATCCTGGCGCGGCAGGTCGGCGGTTACGCGCCCAACCAGGTGATCGCGGTCAACGGCTGGGTCCACGGCTCGGTCGCATACCCGTTCAACCCGCCGCCGTTCAACAACGACGTCTGGTACCACACGGCCGACGACACCGGCTGGGTGTCGTTCGCCGGGGTCCGCAACGTCCCCACCGAGCAGGACCCGTCCGGACACTCCCCCGACGGTGGGGCTCCGGTACCGGTGGCCGCCGCGTGTGAAGGGTCGATCCACTGACGAACGAGAGGTCTGAGGCCGCTGGATGCGCCGTCGGGCCCGGTCCGCGGTCACGTCAGAGCTCGTCGAGCGCGAGACCGGTGGTGACGAGCTGCTGTTCGGCGGGTGAGGCGAGGCTGCGGAACGCCACCCTGGTCCGGCCGGCGACGAGCAGTCCTTCGCCCCGGTGCGCGGCGAGCAGCACCCCGGCCTCCCCCGCCGTGAGGTTGAACGCCGCGGCGACGGCGTCGACGGACTGGGCGGACTGGCGCATGAGGACCTGGGTGGCGGCGTTGGCGACGACGGCGAGCCCGAGGTCGGTGGCGAGCATGTCGGCGGCGTCCTGGGTGACGACGGTGAGGCCGGCGTGGCGTTTGCGGGCGGCTTTGGCCATCCGGTACAGGAACTGGGCGCCCTGCCCGTCGCGCATGAGCAGCCACGCCTCGTCGACGACGACCAGGCGCCGGGCGGGTGTGGCGGTCGGGGTGTCGATGCGGGTCCAGATCGCGTCGAGGGCGAGCAGGGTCGCGACGGTGCGCAGCTCGTCGGGCAGGTGCCGCAGGGACCACACGACCAGGTGCCCGGTGGGTGCGGTGGTGGTGGGGCCGTCGAACAGGGCGCTGAAGTTCCCGGAGGTCCAGGGCGCGAGGGCGGCGGCGAGCTCCCGGGCGGCTGGGTCGGGGTCGATGGTGAGGGCTGCGGCGAGGTCGCGGAGCAGTGGTGCCGGCTGGTGCCAGGTGGCGGGGTCGACGGTGATGCCGGCCGCGGCGTAGGTGGCGGTGATGGCGCGGTCGAGGGCCGCGCGGGCGGGCGGGTCGGGGACGGCGCCGAGCATGACGGCGATGAGGGTGTGCAGGAACAGGCCGCGCCGGGTCAGGGTGTCGGGGCGGTCGTCGCCGGGCAGGTCCAGGGGGTTGACCCGGATGCCTGGCCGGCCGAGCTGGACGAGGGTGCCGCCGACGTGGCGGCACAGGGCGGCGTACTCGTCCTCGGGGTCGATGACGGCGACCTCGACGCCCTGGTAGAGGTGGCGCAGCAGGTCGAGCTTGACGAAGTAGCTCTTGCCGGCGCCGCTGCGGGCGAGCACGACGCTGTTGTGGTTGTCGGCGGCCCACCGGTCCCACAGCAGCACGCCGTTGCTGCCGGTGGTGCCGTAGAGGACACCGGTGGCCGCGGGGACGGTGCCGGGCGCGGGTGCGGGGAGGTCGGCGCAGGCGAGCGGGAACGCCGCGGCGAGGGCCGCGGTGTCCAGGACCCGGTGGACGCCCAGGGCGTCGATGCCGTAGGGCCGGGTGGTGGTGTAGCCGTGGTGGTGGCGGAACGTGGCGGGCTGCAGGTCGAGCAGGACCGCCGCCGCGGCGGCTTTCACCCCGGCGCAGGTGGCGGCGAGCTCGTCGAGGTCGCGGGCGTGGACGGTGACGTAGATGCCGGTCCGGAACAGCTTCGCAGCTCCCCGGGCCACCTGGTCGGCGAGGTGCGCGGCGTCGCCGGCGGCGGCGTCGGTACCGGGGTCGGCGAGGCGCCCGGTGTCGGCGTCGACGCGGCGGGTGGACTCCAGGCGGGCGCGCTGGCGGCGCAGCATCGGCGCGGCCAGAGGTGCCGCGACGGGGTCGATGTGGACGGCGACGTCGACGCGCCCCGGGTAGGAGGTGAGCGGGCCGAGCCAGGCGGGACCCACTTCGGCGGGGTAGCCGGCGACGGCGAACGTGGCGGCGTAGC
Organism: Allocatelliglobosispora scoriae; assembly: GCF_014204945.1. NCBI lineage: Bacteria > Bacillati > Actinomycetota > Actinomycetes > Micromonosporales > Micromonosporaceae > Allocatelliglobosispora > Allocatelliglobosispora scoriae. Next base: position 3,034,175 of record NZ_JACHMN010000003.1, on the reverse strand, counting down.
CGTCGCCGACCCGGACGTGGCCGGGCGCGACCTGCAGGGCGGCGGGTGCCGGGGTGTGCTCGGGGGTGGTCTTCATCGGGTGCTCCGCAGAGTGATCGGGGTGCCGGGGACCGCGCGGGGTCCCGGTACCGGCGGGTCGTAGGGGTCGGCGGCGGCGGCGAGCGCCGCGGTGGCGGCGGGACCGTCGAGGACCCGGGTGGTGATGCCGAGGCCGCCCAGGGCGCGGGCGGCGGTGTCGGGGTCGCCGGTGACGACGGTGAGGACCTGGCGGCGCAGCGGCTCGACGGAGGCGTCGAGGTCGGCGATGAACGCGGCGTAGCCGGCGGCGGCGTCGCGCAGCGCCGGATGCGGCAGCAGCCGGGCAGCGGTGATCGCGGCGTCGGCGTGCGGGCGCAGGTCGAGGCGGTACGCCGCGGACACGATCTGCGCCGGCCCGGTGAGCGCGTTGAGGAACCGGCCGAACCCGTCCAGCAGAGCGGTCTGCTCAGAGCTGGTGCGCAGGTGGATGTTGGTGGTGGCGCAGGCGATCAGGGCCCTGTCGCGGCCCGCGGTGGTGACGGTGCCGTCGGAGCCGATGGCGGTGACCGCGGCTCGCAGCACGGCGGGCACCGGCGGGTCGCCGGTGACCGCGGCGTAGGCGGGCGAGCCGGTACCCGGGGTGTGGACGCGAGGGGTGCGGGTGAAGGTGAGCCCGTGGCGCAGCCACGCGTCCAAGGGCAGACCGTCGCGGCGGCCGAGTGCCACGACGACGGTCACCGCAGCGACGGGGACCGCTGCGACCAGCCACACCGCCGCGGGAAGCAGGTCCCCAGCCGCGGAGTAGACCAGCCACCCGAGCAGGGCGGCGGTGCCGACGATGGCGAGTTGGCGGAAGGTGAGCCCGAAGGCGATCCGGTCGGGGGCATCGATGTCGGCGGGGACATGCGCCCGGTTCGACCGGGCGGCGTCGTCGGCTTGGGTGCTCATCGCTGATCACTGCTCCTTTCGTCAGGTGCGCGCGGCGCACGCAGGTGATGGCGCTCGTACGGCCGCGGTCCGAGCTCCGCGGGGCGGGCAGCGTCGACCGGGTCCGGCCGCCGCCAGCGGGTATCAGGCGGTCCGTCAGTGGATGAAGGGCAGCCGCCGGATCACGGTCTGCACGACGACGGTGCGGGCGACCCGCCCGGCGGCGTTGGGGCCGCCGCGGCCGGTGACGTGGCGGCGGACCAGGCCGGGGATCTTGACGGTCATGACCAGCACGACGATGACGATGAGAAGGTTCACCAGGTCGGTGCCGGGCAGGCCGAGCAGGACCGGCAGGTTCGCATCCGGGTCGACGAGCAGCCGCATCCCGGTGGTGAAGGTGACGGCCTGCAGCACGGCGGTGCCCAGGCACCCCAGCAGCGACCGCCACCACAGCTCGGCGGCGGGTTGCAGTGCGGGCAGGCAGTAGCAGGCCATGGCGGCCGGGGCGACGCCGGCCAGGATCACCAGCAGCGCCACCCGGCTGATCCAGCCGAGCAGGACGCCGACCAGCAGTACGACGATCAGGACGCCGATGACCACCGCCAGCAGCGCGGTCGCGGGGTCGACGATGGCGGCCCGGATGTGGGACTGGGTCATGGTGACGACCTGGTCGGTGGGGGTCGCCGGGCCGGCCATGGCCGTGGTGAGGGCGTTGGCGACCTGGATGAGCTGCGAGCACAGGGGAACGGCGAACGCCGACAGGACCGCGGCGACGACCAGCCGCGGGGCGAGTTCCTTGACCCGGTAGCGGAGCTGGACCTCGGTGGACGCCATGACGGTGATCCCGGCGGCGATGATCGCCAGGACGTAGCACGTGTCCACGATGTACGCCGACGTGGTGGCGATCTCGGTGACCTGCGGCAGGGCGGTGACATCCGGAGACAGGAACACCGCCGAGGTCAGGAACGCGTGCAGGACGCCGAGGAGGTCCGCGACCCGGGTGGCGAGCCACGCGACGAGGCCGTTCATCAGGAAGTCGACCATGTCAGCCGCCGAGGATGCCCTGGAGGACGCTCAGGATGACCGGCGCCAGCACCGCGGCCGCGTAGCCGATCAGAGCGCTCTTGAAATTGCCTTTGGCCTGCTCGACCTGGGCGGGGTCACTGCCGGCGCCCATGTAGCGCAGGCCGCCGATGACGAGGAACAGGGTGGCGACGGCCGCCAGTATTCCCATGATCCACGCCTTGATGCCGTCGATGACCTCCGGCAGGGTCTTCACTGCGGCTGGAGCCGGGGTGGGTGGCGCCGCGAAGAGATCGGCGGCGGTGTGGGCGAGGTACATCAGGGTACTCATGGCGGTGGCTCCACAACGGTGGCGAGCCGCGGTCAAGATCGGAGGCTGGCAGGGCCTTCCCCAAGGGCGACATTCGGCCCTCGGAGTTCGGCCGGGCAGTCCCTAAACCGCGGGCATGTGCGATCGACATGCACTGCTCAGACATCCGCTGTCAGCCGCAACGAACGTGGGTGCGACCTGACAAGGGCTGACAGTGCGCCGTGAGGCGCTGTTGTTCGAGTGGAGGTGAGAGACCACCACCTGCCGCCTGTCGCAGCAGGCGGTTGTAGCTGAGGGCAGCCTCGCCCGGGTGGTGCCGGGTGGGGTGGGAGCAGCCCTGACAAAGCCGGGACGTGCCAGTACTGCCAGATGGTGCGGGTTCGGCGAGCGAGACGGAGAGGAGTACGCGAGGAACCGATGTTGTAAAGCCCCTTAATCTGTCGCCGGCTCGAACCTGGTGGATGTGGGCTGGATACGGTGCTTCTCCGCCTTGTGTTAGGTGGCGGGGATCTTCCGGGCGGGTTCTGACTGACCGGTCTGGGAGGCCATGGGGAAGGTCTGCGGCGTACCCATGGCGATGCCGTAGGGGCACAGTCGGGCTCCTCCTTCGACAAGCGAGCAGCAGTGAACACGGGAACCACCTGGTCGTGGTTCCCCGCGCCGCGCCGCCAGCGTGGTGGTGGGGATAGGCGCACCGACCGCTGAACGGGCCGGGTGGGGCGGAGCCGCCGTAGTACTCCGAGCCGGGGAAAGCCCGGTACATGGGGAAGGGCGGCAGCGGTTACGCGAAGGGAAGGAAGCTGTAATGCCGCAAGACGCGACGCCGAACGGCGACGCTCCACCGGAACGGGCCGTTGGTCCGTATCGGCGGGTAGTGGAGATGCAGGCCAAGCTTCACCGTTGGGCGGCGGCCGATCCCGGCCGCCGGTTCGATGACCTGTTCAACCTCGTGCACGACCCGGCGACGCTGCTGATGGCGTACGTCCGGGTCGCGGGCAACCTGGGCGCGCGGACGCCCGGCGTGGACGGCCTGACGGTCGCCGACCTCGAGGCGCGCATCGGCGTGCCCGGGTTCCTGAACGACCTGCGAGCGTCTCTCAAGGACGGTTCGTTCCGGCCGCTGCCGGTGCGGGAACGCAAGATCCCGAAGCCGGGAGGGTCGGGTAAGGTCCGCAAGCTCGGTATTCCGACGGTCGCGGATCGGGTTGTTCAGGCGGCGCTGAAGCTGGTGCTGGAACCGATTTTCGAGGCCGACTTCGAGCCGGTCTCGTTCGGGTTCCGGCCCCTGCGGCGCGCTCAGGACGCGGTGGCCGACATCCAGATGTATGGCACCCACGGTTACCGGTGGGTGCTGGACGCCGACATCGAGGCGTGTTTCGACTCGATCGATCACGTCGCGTTGATGGACCGCGTCCGACTGAGGGTTAAGGACAAGCGTGTTCTGGCGCTGGTGAAGGCGTTCCTCAAGGCCGGAGTGCTCACCGAGCACGGCGACCGGCAGGACACCCACACCGGCACGCCGCAGGGCGGCATCCTGTCTCCGCTGCTGGCCAACATCGCCCTGACGGTGCTCGATGAGCACCTGATGGAGCCGTGGCAGCCGGGCGGGACGATGGCGAGCGCCTACGCCCGCGCCAAGCTGCGTAAGCACGGGTCGGCGACGTGGCGGCTGGTCCGCTATGCCGACGATTTCGTGATCCTCGTCCACGGGAACGAGGAGCACGTACGGCAGTTGCACGAGGACGTCGCCCGTGTGCTGGCACCTCTGGGCCTACGGCTGTCACCGGCCAAGACCCGGATAGTCCACATGAGCGACGGGTTCGACTTCCTGGGGTTCCACATCCGGTGGCGCCGCAAGCGAGGCTCGAACAAGTGGCACGTGTACACGTTCATCGCCAAACGGCCGATCCGGTCGATCAAGGCGAAGATCCGTGCACTGACACGCAGGAGATCACAGCAGGACCTGGCCTCAGTGCTGACCCGCCTGAACGCGGTCATGCACGGCTGGGCCAACTATTTCCGGCACGCCGTAGCGAAGGACACCTTCAGCATGCTCGACAGCTTTGCCTGGCGGCGGCTGAGCAGCATGCTCATGCTACGACACCGCTGGAACTGGACGGCCTTCCGGCGCCGACACACCACGCCCACCGGGCGGTGGTTACCGATCAGCGCGGATGGGATCGAGTACCGGCGCATCGCGGCCATACCCGTGACCCGCTACCGCTGGCGCTCCACCACGATCCCCAGCCCCTGGCCTGCACCCGCCAACGCCTGACGACAGCAACCGTGGAGAGCCCGTTGCGTGGAGACGCGCACGGCGGGTTCGGAGAGCGGCGTGAGGAAACGGATCAGGAGCAATCCTGACACCGCGCCTCACGCCGACTCTACGGTCGGGCGCCGACGTTGCTGTCAGGTTGCTCGTTCCCATTTGACCTGCGCTGTTCTCGGATTTCCGCTCCACTGCGCGGTTCCCCACCGGTGTGATCCGCATTGCGGACAGGGCGACAGCGCGTTCTCGTTTCATGAACTCGGGAGCCTGGAAGTCGTCGCTGTCAGCGCCAGCTGACGCGAACACACGGCCTTGGTGACCATGGCAGATGCGGCGACAAGGTCGGTCGGCGCTGCGCCACTCTCCGAGGCTGGCGCACGCCCACGACCCAATGCTCCGGCAAACGGGGATCGCCGAATGACCTCGACTCCGAGCCGTCGCTGGGCTGAGCCGGCGGTCGGCTCTTTACCCAGCGGTCTTCGGGACGCACGCGAATACCTCATCGAGGGCACCGACCCGACCGAGGAGGTCGCCTGCCAGGCCCGTCAACGCAGGTTATCCCGTGCCCTGGGCGCTGTTGCCGGACTCCCGACTGGGGGCGGCGAGGTCGAGGGCCTCGTCCATCGCGATCCGGGTCGTGATGACCCGATCCCACAGGCGGGCTACCTCAGCCATCGCTCGCAACTGCTGCGGTGTCCACCGCTGCCGCCGGCCCCAGTCACCCTGCGGCGGAGTGAGCTCGACACCCAGCTCACGCACCCGCGCCATCGCCGCACGCAGCCCCATCGCCGCCGCCACGTACGCCTGCTTCTTGCCCTGCACCCACAGGTCGAACCCGTTGACCGCCGCCACCACCGCACCCTATCGAACTAGTGTTCGATAGGGTATTCGGTGGTCACACGCCAACGTCCGGGTGGGCGGTGTCGGCCGACCGCGATGGTGGGTGATGGTCGGCCAACCCGGCCGTGGCTGTCCGGACCGCGACGAGCCCGATCAGGCACGGGCCGCCCGGCCGAAGACCGGGTCGGCCTACGCTGACATCGCGGCCGTGATCTTGTTGAGCATTTCCGTTTCGGCGGGCGATCCGCCTGCGGCTTGGGAGGCCGATTCGACGATGACGGTGATGGTGCGGCGGAAGTTGTCTGCTTCGCCTGGCGCCTTCTCGTCTAGCAGCTTCACCGACTCGCCCAGTGCGGGGAAGACGGTGTCGGCGATCTCGGCGACGCTGTTCCCCTTCAGGGTCAGGCCCTGGAGCTTCTCGGAGAGCACGTGGCCGACCAGGCCGGTCGCGGAGCCCATCGCCTCGCCTCCGGCGACACCGGCCTTGGTCGACGAGATCACGCCGGGGTCGGCCGCGATCATCAGCGCCAAGGCGCCATGCGCGGCGGTCTGGATGGTCAGCTTGTCGCTGTCGGTGAGCACAGCTGTCTTGTCGTTCATGCGCCCATCGTGTCAGCGGCAGGTCCGGCCGGTCCCGAGAATCCGGATGATCGCAGCCACCAGCGGCAGGGCCGGGCTGTCCCTGGCTATGCGCTCGCCTGCGCGGCGGCGATCTCGGGCCCGATCGGCGCGGCCCAGTCGATGTGGTGTGCGTACAGCCAGTCGCGCTGCTCCGGTTTGAAGAAGAGCTTCATCATCACCGGCATGATCAGGTCCCGGAGGACGCGGGCGGCGCCGTGTGCGGTCTTGTTGCCGTTGGCGCGTTCGGTGTCCTTGATCAGGCGGGCCAGTCGGGGTCGGCGCAGCGCCTCGAACCCGGCGAACGCGTCCTGGACGGTGGGCAGGTCCCGCAGGCAGCGGGCGAGCTGCACGGCGTCTTCCAGGGCCATCGATGCGCCCTGGCCGGAGCTCGACGACGGTGCGTGGCAGGCGTCGCCGATGAGCATGGTCCGGCCGCGGTGCCACACGGGCACGTGCGGCAGGTATTCCGACGCGCCGGTGATGATGAGGTCTTGCGGCGCGGCCTGGGCCAGCAGTTCGCGGATGTGGGAGTTGTCCTGGGACACCTTGTCCCGCAGCATGTCCAGCCAGCTCTCGGCCGGGGTCCGGCGCATCTGGTCGATGGTCATCGGCGTCGGGGAGGGCATGTTGATGAACCAGAACCCCTGCCCGTCGTCGGTGATCAGGTGCCCGGAGAAGACGTCGCTGCCGAAGGTCAGCCGACACTCCCCGCCGGTGGAGGGCAGCGACGTGTGGTCGACCCAGCCGCCGAAGCTGACCAGACCGGTATAGGTGGGCTGCGGGGAGTCGCCGTCGATGAGTGCGCGCACGGTCGACCGGATGCCGTCGGCGCCGATGAGCACGTCCGCGGTCTCCGACGTCCCGTCGGCGAAGAACGCGGTGACCGACGCGCCGTCGTCCTCCAGGCGCACCAGGTCTTTGCCGTGCTTGATCGCGATGCCGCGTCGCTTCGCCTCGGCGTAGATGAGCCGGTACAGGTCGGCGCGCATGAGGGCCTGGGTAGAAGCGGGGACGCTGGGTGGCTCGGTGAAGGTGGCCAGCCGCTTGCCGGTGCCGCTGAACATCGCGATGACCGGCATCGGGAGCCCCACCTCGGCGAGGAGGTGGCCGGCGTCGACGGCCGCCAGCGCGTCCTGGCCGTTGGGGGCGATGCCCATCCCGCCGCCGACGCCGTCTGCGGTGCCCTCGTAGCGTTCGCAGACGACCGCGTCGATCCCGGCCTGCTGCAACGCCATCGACGCGACCGGACCGGCCACGCCGCCGCCGATGACCAGCGCCTTCCTGATGGTGGTCATGATTTCTCCTGGTGGAATTCGCGCCAGACACGGCCATAGCCGGTCTCTGGCTGGTTGATCCGTGTGATCAGGTGCCCGATGTAGGTGATCTCCGACTCGACCATCGCCAGCCGGTAGTCCTCGTCGGCCAGGAACAGCGGATCGACACCGTTGACGATGGTGGCGGTGTGGATGAGTTCGGCGAGCTCCTGCCGCAGCGCCAGCAGCGCACCGTGGCGGGTGTCCAGGAGCTGCAGCAGCTCGCTCGGCGGCAGCGCCGCCATGAACGACAGCCCTGCGGCCAGGTGCGGGTACTCGAAGTTGGGCACCGCGATCAGCTCATGCAGCCAGTCGTGCAGCTCGGCCTGCCCGGCCTCGGTCAGCTGGTAGACGGTGCGCTCGGGCAGCGCCCCCTCCCGGCTGGTGCCCTCCGGGGCGATGAAACCCGCGCCGGCCAACTGCGCCACCACCTGGTAGACGGAGCTGTGGCTGTACTTGACCGCCCGGTCGTCACCGTTGTCCTTGAGCGTGCGGGCCAGCTCGTACGGATGCTTTGGGTCCTGCCGTAAATACGACAACAGGGCCAGACCCAGCAGGTTCTTTACCTTGCGTGCCATCGTGCCTCCGCGTTCGGCGCCATCACACGAAGACTAGTCACGGATGACTAGTCTTACAAGACTAATCATCCGTGACTACGGTCATGCTCCCGCTGGCATATGGCACGAACCAGGCAGGAGCGCTCGGCGGATCGCGCATGGGCCGCGAGTCCGAACGGTCTGCCCGACGATCACTACGCTCAGCTCAGCATTCCCCCAAACGCTCCCAAAGATTGAGCGCCGTAGCGACGTTTACGCAGGTAGATACCTGTACGGGTCGTGGTCTGTAAATTCGTCGCACCTGGTCGGTTCTCATCCTCCGTAATGCTTGAGCTGATCGCGGGCGAAAGCGGTATCGGGGTGGTCGGTGCCAAGGACGCGGGTACGGTCGGCGACCGACTGCCGGAGCAGGCGTACCGCCTCCACCCGATCACCACCCTCACCCACCTCGTACGCGAGGTTGTGACGGGAGCCCAGGGTGTCGGGGTGGTCAGCGCCCTGGACCCGGGTGAGGTCGGCGACCAGCTCCCGGAACAGGCGCACCGCCTCCATCCGATCACCACCCTCACCCACGTTGTGCGCCAGGACGTGACGTGCGCTCAGGGTACTGGTGTGGTCGACGCCCTGGACCCGGGTGAGGTCGGCGACCAGCTCCCGGAACAGGCGTACCGCCTCCACCCGATCACCAGCCTCACCCAGGTTGGCCGCCAAGTTGTGCCGGGCAATCAAGGTGTCGGGGTGGTCGGCGCCCAGGAGCGAGGTCCGGCCGGCCACGACATACTCCAGCAGCCGCGTCGCCCCCTCATAATCCCCTCGATCGGACAGTGTCCGCGCGTCCTTGAGCTGCCGGGTGAGCGTCTTCGCGTCGACCTGCACTACAGGCACGGCCGGTACGGGCAGATGTAGCCGGGGTTTGCCGATGTAGGCATCCGTGGGGGCGCAGGTTCGAATCCTGCCGGGGCACTCAGATGATCAGGCAATCGCCACGCTAGTCTTCCTCAGGTTCTTCAGGTCAGCGGGTGCGGATCAGGTCGGGGGACTCCATCCGGGTGACCGTGCACTGATCAAGGTCGACCATTAGCGGGTAAGGCATCCACAGGCCCGTCCAGAACCGGCCGGGTCGGGCAGGCCGACAGCGGCGGTGAGCCATGTGGTCAGTGCCATTCCGTGGCTCGCCACGACGAGTGGTCGCCCGTTCGCACGGTCCAGACACTGCGCAATGGTGTCGGTGAACCGGGCTACTACCTCGCTCCGAGGCTCCCAGCCTTGGTGATCGGTCCCGGAGACGTAGGCGTACCGCAGCTCCCGGAAGTTGCCGCCGAACGACTCCCGTGCCGCCACACCTCGTCGAAGCGCGTGTCGGGGGTGACCCGGGGCGCTCGGCTCCAGGGTCTGCCGCGCCTTCGGCTCCGTGCTTGAGACCAGCAGGGCATTTTTAGGTAGGCGCCGGGTCAGGGAGGCCGCGCCCGCCTGGCCCTCGTAGCACAGCTCCCACTCCTCCGGTGGGGCCTCGGGACCGCAGGCGGGCAGTGCGTGTCGTACGACGATCAGCATGGCGCGAGGGTAGACGCGTTCGATGTGGGGAGTTGCCCGCCAGGTAGCGCGACGTCATGGAAGGATCTCATCATGGGTTCGGACTGGAGCTGGGGTCTGCACTTCTCCGACCACCGGCCCCCGGCGGCCGTCAGCAGCGAATTTATCGATCTTGCGCGTAGGCATGGCTTGTCAATGCGCAACGAGTCCGGCACTGTAACGGTCTTCGGCGACGACGGGGATCACGTATTCATCACCGAGGCCGAGACTCCGACAGCCGTGGCCGCAGGCATGAGGCACATCGCCTTGTGGCTCGGCGAGGTCGACATCTTCGCTCACTGCCAGCGTGAACCGGACCAGGCCGGCGATGGCATTCGACTGTCGTGGTCGCTGGACTCCGTCTGGTGCCACCGCAATCCGACGCCACTAGCCGATGGTTACCGTCACCTGCACCGCCGGCTGACCGCGTTGTGGGTCGACGCTGCCGAGACCCTCGGGGCACTTCACGGCAGGGTTACGGACGAGTGGTCGATCGAGCAGATCTGGGACATGACCGACCTCATGGACGACAGCATGACGCCTGGCCAGTGGCCCTCGTGGCTGGGCTGGTGGACCTACTTCGGAGCTGCGCATGTTTCTGGACTGCCACCACTACCGCTGCCCCGACTCCAGCAGCATCTGCAACCGACTCCCAGTGGAGGACAGATCCTCACACTCCTGGTTGACCCCGCCGCCGTTGACACGATTCGCTACGAACAGCTTCACAAGGTCTGGCTGTCCAGCTTGCCGCCGCCCGGCAACGGGGACATGTACGGAATGGTCTAGGCCGCCGAGACTCCGGAGCGCAAGACCCGCCTAGGTGAGACCGTCGTTGGAGTGATCGCGACCAACCCCTTCCTGAAACGTGGGTCGCAGGTACGAGTCTTGCCGAGTCGCACGAATATGGGAACCTGTGCCGAACACCGACAAATCCAGCCGATCGGCAGGTCAGCCGCTATGGCCAGGTGTCCTCTGGGGAGCAGCCTTGGGCTGTATCCCGCCGGAGGCACTATTCCAACAAAAGGTCACGACCACGAGTGCCAGACGCCCGCTCAGCGGCATGAGCGCCCGGTCAGCGGCGGAAGAATGCGCTGTCAGCGGGTTAGATGCCTTCAGACAGGTGACGATTGGTTAGCTGCCTGAGGCGAGTGCGGGCACCTCTCGATCGCTCAGCAGGCCACTGTCTGCGATCGCGGTGACGACCCGGGGGTCCAAGAGCCAGGCGATGCCTTCGTTGCCGCCCGCGTACAAGGTAAACACACGCGGGAGCGCGCGGGCCTCGGCGAGCAGATCGTTGATTACCGCGAGAGGCCGGACTGTCGCCGTCGCCCAAGCACTGCGCTCCGCCTGGTCGCGGTGCGACCAGGCGACACAACGTCGGCCATTTATCGCGACGACGTAGTCCTCTTCCTCACCCTCGACGTCCTCGATCTGGAGATCGACACCATGCTGACGAAGACTGGGCGCCATGGCGGCAAGCTCCCGGCCGACAAAGCCCTCAGCCATATTTTCGCCGTCGACGAAGAACCAAAAGCGACCGGGCTCGTCACCGAACGCCCCGAAGGGCCACCGGTCCTCCACCACCTTCCGCTCCGCCGCGTTCGCTTCGTCTTCGGAAAGGTGCGCCCACAGGCCCAGGTTTCGCAGCGTTCGAGCCAGGTCCGCCCAGCGATGATCCATCCGACCATCCTGCCGTAGACGTCGGCTCGCTGCTGCAGCACGCTGGCCATCCCGGATGAAGCAAGATCGCAGGCATTCGCTTCTCGACAGATCCGAAAAGCTGGACGTAAGCCATGACGATCCAACGTACGGAGGGCGAGCCCGCCGGACAGAGCATTGACTTGCCCCTTCGCCGCCGCGGAATGTAGGGCGAGGTGACACCCGACGTGACGAGGCCTGCGCGGTTGATCGGCGTGAGCGTTCGATGCCGGCGGCCGGTCCGGTTCCAAGAAATCGACAGCGGTAGGTAGCGTGCGATTGTGCCCGGTCACGTGTTCATCTCCTACAGCCACGCCAGCGACGCCGACTACGTGCTGAGGCTGGCCGACCATCTGGCGAAGGCCGGTGTCCGGGTCTGGTTCGACAATGAGATCATCGCCGGGGACCGGTGGCAGAGCGTCATCCAGGCGCAGGTGGTCGATTGCGCGGCGATGATCGTCCTGATGAGTCCGCAGGCCGCGAACTCCGTCTGGGTGCAGCGGGAGTTGTTGCTCGCTGAAGCCGAGGGCAAGCCGATCCTGCCGCTGCTGCGATCGGGCAAGCCGCTGTTCCGGCTCGCCGAACTGCACCATGAGGACGTCACGACCGGCCGGATGCCGTCCGAAGGGTTTCTGGCCCGGCTGCGCACACACCAGCCGCCACCCCGTGTCCAGGCGGTATCGGCTGTCACGTTCACCGAGAAATCGCTGCTGATGATCCGCCATGCCGAGGTGTTGAAGGCCACGCTCGCCGGCGACTTCGCTGAGGCGGTGCGCCTGTGCCTGGAGGTGGTCACGGACCGGGCTCGGATCATGGGCGCCGACCACCCCGACACCCTCGACTCCCGGCACAACCTGGCGCTCAACGTGGGTGCGGGCGGCGACCGGGCGGAGGCGGTACGCCTGTACCGGTAGGTGGTCGCCGACCGGACCAGGGTGCTGGGCAGAGACCACCCCGACACCATGCATTCGCGGCACAACCTGGCGATCGATGTGGGCGAGGGCGGCGACGCCGCGGAGGCGGTACGCCTCTACGAGGACCTGGTCGCCGACCGCACCCGCGTGCTCGGCACCGACCACGCCGACACCCTGCGCTCCCGGCACAACCTGGCGCTCAACGTCGGAGAGGCCGGCGACCGGGCCGAGGCGGTACGCCTCTACCAGGACCTCGTCGCCGACCGCACCCGCGTGCTCGGCACCGACCACGCCGACACCCTGCGCTCCCGGCACAACCTGGCGCTCAACGTCGGAGAGGCCGGCGACCGGGCCGAGGCGGTACGCCTCTACCAGGACCTCGTCGCCGACCGCACCCGCGTACTGGGCGCCGACCACGCCGACACCCTGCACTCCCGACGAGGCCTGAGGTTCTACGACCGATGAGGCGCGACCGGCGTCCATCGCCACTCAGACGCCGCTCGTGAGGTAGTCCCGGGACCCTCGATGAACGGACGCCGAACGGCCGAAGCCCTGGCGGTGGTACCAACTGTCCTGCAGTGCAGCAGCCTCTGTCGCCTCGTCAACGGCATCAGCGGTGGCCGCGAGCATCAGCAGCCGGAACCCTGACGGCGCATCGTCGCGGTGAGGATGCCCCGCATGGCGAACCGCTTCGCCCCGGGGCTTCCTGCCGACGGTGGCGGGAGCTGCCGGATCGGTTCCCCGGACGGCATCGGCGGCCGCTGGGCCGCTCGCGCGCGTAACCGCAAGCTGGTCGACAACCCCAGTCATCGTTGGGGGGTAGGTGTTGTGAACTGGTCCTTGGTAGGTGGGGGGGCATGGCGTGTCCTGCGGCGCGGACACGGCGTGTCCTGCGGACGCCGCTACGGCGAGCACGGCGTGTCCTGCGGGTTCTGTGTCTGCGGGTCGCGGCGTGTCCTGCGGCGCCGTGGCGCGAGCCTTCGTGGGTTTGGCGTCCTTGGCCGGTCGGGTCTCCCCCTGACGAGCTTTCTTGATCTTGTTGACGACAGCCTCGTACTGCGTCGGTGACCAGACCTCGATGCCCTCCTGCTCGAGGAGGTCCTCGGGGATGGCAAGCCGGTACTCGTTGGCGTTGCGGTCCCGGGTGGCCTTGCGGACGAGCACGAGCAGGCCGAGCTGGTGCAGGGTGGCGATGGCCGACCTCGCGGTGCGGTAGTCGACCTCGCAGTCGACGGAGATCCGCGCGTTGCCGGGGAAGATGCGGGTGCCGTCGGAGTCGGCGTAGGTGGCGAGCATGAGCGCGACGCCCTTGAGCGTGGCGCCGCGCATCCCCTCGCGGGCGTTGGTGAACCGGATCCGGCGGATCAGGTCGGTCCAGTGGCGTACGGAGGCGTGCTGGTCGTGGGTCATGGTCTTCTCCTGATCGTGAACGGGTGAGGTGCGGTGGGTGGCTCGGTCAGCGGGCGGCGGGGACGAGCAGGTCGCCGCGGTGCAGTGCGGCGGCGAGGGCGAGTTCGGCGCGGCGGCGGCGCATGCGCATCGCCGGTGCGGACACCCCGTGGTGCTGGGCGAGCTCCTCGACGAGGACGTCGCCGAGGCGGGTGGCGGAGATCAGCTCGGCCTGTCCGGCGGTGAGGATCCCGGCGGCGACCGCGCGGCCGAGGATCAGGTCGGGGTGCCCGTAGGGGCGTTTGGGCAGCCGGGATCCGGTGTCGGTGTCGGCGGGGAGTTCGGCGCATTCGGTGGTCTGCACGACGCGCATCCCGGCCCGCCATGCGGCCCAGCACAGGCGCTGCCACAGCCGCGGCTGGTCGGGGTCCTCGGTGCGCAGGGCGTGCAGGAACGCGGCCAGGACCTCCGAGGCGATGTCGTCGTGGTGGCGGTCGTTGCCCGCGGCGAGGCGGCCCGTGATCCGGGTCAGCGCCGGCAGCGCGACGCCGACCGCGGCGACCGTCCAGGCGGAGCCCCGCTCGCGGGCCTGTTCGGCGAGCAGCTTCCACACCTGCGCGGTGGCGGCGGCTCCGGTTCGGCCGCCCAGGAGCAGGGCGCGCAGCTCCCCCAGCGGCAGCGGTCCGTCGGGCAGCCCGACGACGGCGGTGGTGTCCAGGGTGAGGGGTGCCGGTTCGCAGGTCAGCATCGCGAACGCGGTGTCGAGGGTGGCGAAGACCGGTGGTGTGGTGCGGCGCACGGAGGTGCCCCTTTCAGGCGCGCGGCCACCGGGGCGGTGGCGCGGGAGCCTGATTCAGCCACGGTGATCTGACCGGAACAGGGGTTTGTCAGGCGCTGACCGGTGCTGTCAGGTCGGCTGGTCCTGACAGTCCTGTGTCCTGTCAGGACCGGCGGATCCCGTCGTCGCCCAGCTGCCAAGACTCCTGCGGCACGCGACCGCAGTCCTGCGGCGGGCCGGGCCCGGCACCGATGTCGGCAGGCCGCGCCGCGGCCCGCTGCTCCGGGATCCGGCCGGTCAGGTGCTGTCAGGTCGGGGTGTCTGACAGCTGCCGCCGACGGCCAGGACAACGGGTTAGCGTGGCGTCAACTCTGCACACAGCACCCGGTGACCTCACACATTCCATCGGCGTCCTGCCGCCCACCTGATCCAGGTCGGCGCGGACCGCCCGGAATGTCTCAGCACACCGCCCGCCCGCCGGCACCGCCTTCGCGACTCCGCGAACCAGCGCGGTACTGCCGCCGGTGACACCTGACGGCCCTGTCCGACGAGCTCCGCCGGTCCCCGGTCGAGTCGGCCCCCGCTGGGCCGGACCTCCATGCGCATAGCTCAGCCGCTGTCAGCCGACAGCAACACCACCACCCGGCACGCCGCCGCGCCCGTCGCGACCGGCGCAGTCGACCATGCCCGCCCTCGTGGAAGGACACCTCATGGGCAGCGAGAACCCACCCCCGTCCCGCATCGTCATCACCGACCCGACCGAACTGCTCGGCATCGTGCCGTACCTGCTCGGCTTCCACCCGCACGACAGCGTCGTGCTGCTCGCCATGAACGGCGAGCGCATCGAGTTCAGCCTCCGGGTGGACCTGGACCACCCGATCGCCGACACACTGGCGTCGGTGGCCGAGGTCACCGACTTCGTCGAGATCGACTCGATGGTCGTGATCGGCTACGGGCCGGACACGGCCCGGCCGTCGATCGAGGCGCTGATCGCGGTCCTGACCGGGTACGGGCTGCGGATCACCCAGGCGCTGCTGGTCGGCGACGGCCGCTTCCGGTGCCTGCTGTGCTCCGACTGCCTGCCGCCCGACGGGCAGCCGGTCGACGTCTCGGCCACGGCCGCCGCCGCGCAGGCCACCGTGCACGGGATCGTCGCCCTGCCCAGCCGCGCCGACGTGGAACGGCTCGCCGCGCCGGTCACCGGCGACGAAGCCGAGGCCATGCTCAACGCCCTGGGCGCCGCCCTCGACTGGGTGCTGCAACGGCCGGGCGAAGCCGCCGAGCGCGACGTGATCGACACGGCGCTGGCCCGGGCCGAAGGCGGCAGGGCGCTCGCCGACGAGCAGGTCGCGCGGCTGAGCCTGCTGCTGCAGTTCCTGCGGTGGCGCGACTACGTGTGGCTGCGCACCGACGACCAGCCCTGGCAGCTCGACCTGTGGCTCGACGTGACCAGGCGGTGCAAGCCGGACCTGGCGGCTGCGCCAGCGAGCCTGGCCGCCTGGTGCGCCTACCGGCGCGGCGACGGGATCCTGGCGCGGACGTCGCTGCGGCGCGCCCTGCACACGCACCCGGGCTACACCATGGCCGAGCTGGTCGCCACCGCCGTCGACTCGTTCCTGCCGCCGAGCCACTTCGACCCGTGGCCTCCCGCCGACCACGACGGCACGCCCGCCTTCGAATAGGCGCCACCGCCGAACCGGCGGCCGCGTCACCGCTCCTAGCGCCACCTTCCAGCCCGCCGACCGGCGGGCTGTTTTCGTTGGGCCCGGGACGCCGCGTCTGGACAACACGCGTCCCGGGTCCTCTCCTGGAGAGGAAACCAGTGTCCGCACACATCCCCTTGATCGCCGCCCTCGTGGCTGCGGTGCTCGCCGGGCGGGCCACCGCCTGGCTGCAGCTGCGGCGGCTGCGCTCGGCGCTCGCCGACGCCACCTGGCGCGCTCACCACGACCCGCTGACCGGCCTGCTCAACCGGGCCGGGCTCGCCACCGCGCACGCCATATGGTGCGAGGACGACGAGCCGATGATCCTGGCCGTCGTCGACCTCGACCGGTTCAAAGCCGTCAACGACACCTACGGCCACCAGGCAGGCGACGACGTCCTCATCGAGGTCGCCGACCGCATAGAGACCGCCGCCGGCCGCAACGGCGGCATCGCCGCACGCCTCGGCGGCGACGAGTTCGCGGTCCTGCTGCCGGTGCGGCCCGAGATCGGCGAGGCCGTCCACGACATCGTCCGGTCCATCTCCGCCACGCCCATCGCCCTCACCGTCGACGGCGCACCGATCACCCTCACCTGCTCCGGCCGCGCCGGAACGTGCTGGGGCGAACCGAGCGACCAGCTCGGCACCCTGCTGCACCGCGCCGACGTCGCGCTCTACCACGTCAAGCGCACCCACCTGCCCTACGACATCTACGCCCCGTCGATGACCGTCCCCGCCGGGCTCCCCCGGCGCGGGCCGCGCCTGCGCGACCGCAAGACCGCCGCATGACCGCGCCGCAGTCCATGGCGTGCCGGAACAGCCGAAGCCCGCCAGACGTCCACACCGACCCGCACGGCCACCGCGCCTACCGGCGCCGGGCACCCTCCGCTGGCTGGCAGCCAGCGACGGCGGCGACCACCTGAACCGCACCGACTGCGGCTTGGCCGTCACGCGTCGCGACGAGCCCGGTCCCCCGCTCGCCGGGGCCACCGCCTACTACCGCTCCGCCTCACCCCCATCGCCACCACGATCAGCCTTCAGGAGCTGGCCATGTTCACCGACATCGACGTCAACAGCCTCACGGGCCGCTGGGCCCGCATCACCCGCAGTGTCGCCGGCCGCGAACACACCCACCTGGTTCTCGTCGAGCGGGCCTGGCTCAGCGGAATCCCCGCACCGAGCTGGAACACTCCACCGGACGGGTCGATCGGCATGACGGTGTTCGAGCCGAACACGCGAGTGCCGTTCACCTCGTTCCACCTGCCCGCCGACGGCAGCTACGAGATCCTCGCCGGATGCGCACCGGTCGCCGTCACCCGGCCCCGGCTGGTCCACCAGCCGCAGCTGTGGACCGACCTGCGCTGCCCGTCCGGCCCGGACTGCACCTGCCTGACCGCCGCCCGCTGACCAGCACCACGGTCACCGGCCGCCCCCGCTAGCACGCTCGCCCGGCCGTCACGGCCGACCTCACCTCAGCCGTACCCCCGTCGCGGGGTGCGGCTTGCCTTGTTCCTCCGCCTGCGGCCGAGCCGGCCGCGACTCGCTACCGGGCACGGCCGCTCGGCCGTGCCCGGACCCCGTTTCCCACACCCCGAAAGGAACACCGCATGTCCAGCAGCACCACACCAGCCGTCGACGTCAACGAGGCCTTCGCCGCCGAACGCGGCCGCCAGGCCGACGCCGTCCGCGCCCACCGAGCCGACCTCGACAGCCGCCTCGCCAACGGCACCCTCGTCGCCGTCGGCGGCGACCGCTACCGGGTCAACGAACCCGGCAACTGGGACAACGGCGAGATCCTCACCATGCGCGGCGGCATGCTCGTCCCTCAGCACGGACTCGACACCACCCGCGGCCAGGCCGCCCTCTACACCGCGCAACCCGCCTGGCACGCCCTGGGCAACGTCATCCCCGGCGGCACCGCAGACATCGACACCGTCCTGCGACTGGGCGGCATCGACTACACCGTGCACCGCCGCCCCGTCCTGTACCGCGACACCCCCGACGGGCCCGCCAAAGTCCTCGACGGCCAGTACGTCACCGTCCGCGACGACACCTCCGCCGGACTCGGCGTCGTCGGCTCCCGCTACACCGTCATGCAGAACCGCACCGTGTTCGAATTCCTCCAGGACCTCGTCGACCAGTACGACATCACGTGGGAGTCCGCCGGCGCCCTGCGCGAAGGCCGCAAGGTCTTCGTCAGCCTCCGGCTCCCCCACACCATCACCATCGACGCCACCGGCATCAACGACCAGATCCTGCCGTTCATCGTCGCCGTCAACTCCCACGACGGATCCAGCCTCTTCCAGGTCGTCGCCACCCCCTGGCGGCCCGTCTGCGGCAACACCGAACGGTTCGCGCTGCGCGACGCCCACACCCGGTGGGGCATCCGCCACACCCGCAACGCCCACGAACGCGTCGACGAAGCCCGCCGCACCCTGCGCCTGTCGATCGACTACTACCAGCAGTTCGCCGCCGAAGAAGAGGCGCTCGCCCGCACCGCGCTCGCCCTCGACGAATTCCGCAAGGTCATCGACGACCTGTGGGCGCCGCCGGCGGTCGGCGCCAGCGACCGGGCCAAGGCCAACCACGCTGTCCGGACCGCCCGGCTCGTCGAAGGGTTCACCAGCAACGCCGAAAGCCTCGGCCGCACCGCCTACGCCGCCGAGCGGGCCATCACCGAGTACGCCGACTGGGGCAAGAACATCCGGCCCACCGGCTCGCTGCGCGGCAACAGCCTCGCCGCTCGCGCCACCCTGGCGCTCGAAGGAACCGAGGACGAGCTCAAGGCAACCGCCCACCGGCGGCTGCTGACCCTGGTACGCCGCTGACGGTCTGGGGCGGCGCGGGTCCAACCCACCCGCGCCGCCCCGGGGCACACCTCTATCGGCCCCTTGTGCCACCACGCCAGCCGATACGGAAGGCGACTGTCATGGACTTCGACTCATTCGAGACGGCTACGGCATCGGTGAACCGCTCCGTGCGCCATTAACGGCTGTCGCTGACGCCGAGCAGCGCAGAGCACGACGGATAGCACCGGTTCGACAGCGCCGACCAGTGGTGTGCGGCGGCTGCAGCCGGTAGAAGCCCACCACCAACCAGGTGCTGCCGATCCACCCTCTGGCATTCGGCACCTGCAAAGCACGTCCTACGCGGACGGCGGTCCTCATCTCACGTATGCCGAGACTCCGCCAGCCCGCCTTACCGCAATCGCACATCCACAAGAGGAGGCATCTCCATGCCAGCAGCACGATCAACCCACCACCTCAAACCCGCAGCGAATGTCTGGACCGTGACCGTGGCCGGCCCGGAACGCCATGACGGCGAAGGGCCGTACATCTGGGTCGTCAACGCTCCTGACGCCGACACCGCCGAAGCCATAGCCGAGAACATCCACCGGACCACCCAAGACGTCACCGACATCGAAGTGATCTCCACGCAGTCGGGCGCGCCCAGCGCTGACTACGTTTGGTCTTACAACGACATGCGCGGCATCCCCGCCAAGACCATCGTGCTGGCACCTACGCAGATCCGCCAGATCGCCCGGGTTCGGCTCCTCTACAAACGCCACGACGACCTGCCAACCGCCGAGATATTCCTCCTCATCGCCGACCTCATGGCTGATCAGGGATATCCGCTCTGACCCTCCATACCAGAGGACTGCGCGCAGCTTCCGGGCCCAGCCCTCATCCGAGCCAAGAGCGGCGCCGAAGCCGCCTGGAGGCAGCGACAAGCCGACAAAGCAGCAGAAGAAGCGGCAGCGGCAGCAGCGGCAGCAAAGGCAGCAGCGGCAAAGGCAGCAGCAGAGGCGGCAGCAGGCGGAGCCGGAGGAACAACCAAGCCGACACCCGATCCAGACCCGGAACCGCAGCCAAGCGGGGGAGGCGGCAGATCAGGGCCACCAAACCAGCCGCCAACATCGACGAATGCGCCGGAGTGCCCGCCTGATGACGACGACTGCGGCTTCGAAGACTTCGCGCACGGAACCAGCCCCGAGAGCGCGAATGACATTCTAAAAAATGGGGTCAACAACCTTGCCAGGAAGGCAAATGATGTAATCGGTTCGCGTAGTAAGGGTAGTTTTTACACGGTCCCGGTCAATCAAGCAGATAGGCTGGCCGCCGTAGAAGCAGCTTACGGCTGGGGTGTCAAACACGGAGGCGACACCTGCGTGATCATCTGCCGCCTCCCGAACAGTGTTGTACGGAGCCTGGAACAGCAAGGCCTTGTATGGCGAAACTGGGGTCCGGACGAAGTCGCCTTCCATCCCGGAGCATTTGAGGCTATCAAGGCGAACGCCGAATGGATTGGCCCGCTACTATTTCATTGATTGCTAGACTGCTGGGAACAAGTGATTGGCGGCCAGTATGGATGACTACAGCAACTTAACTCTCCGTCGCTTAGATCCGCCCGCATCTGTACAGGTGGGTATTTGGTGGAGGCGTAGATGGGACTTCACCCTTGACTCAGGCAGCTTCGCTCCCGAAGTAGAGGGCCTACCTCCGATAGGTGACAACTATGAAAATGAACCCCTGATATTTGTTCTTTCTCGGCCAATGACCTCCGTATGGCGGATCGATGCTTTCCGCTCTACGGAGGTCGTGGCCGACGGAGAACTGACGTACATTTCCATGTTCGCCGCATGGCTGGTCTATAAGCACCCAGGAAGGAAGGTCCTAGTAAACGGAGTGACTGACAGCCCGATACTGAAAATGAGCAGAGTCGACGACTCGGCAATCAGCTTCCTCGAAAACCATGGATACAGCTGACGACTGCATAATCTAAAGAGATGGGCCGCTCCCGATGCGGCGGACCGGCCCATCTCCGAAAGCCCAAGCCCGCGACAGTCACTACAAGCGCCGCCACCAGCTCGAACTCGATAGGTCATCAGAGACGTGGTCACGGACGCAGGCCACCTGATTCAGACAGGCTCGCAGCGCACACCGACGCTGGTGATTTCTCCGGACCGGACGAGTTCACGAATCGCGGCGACCATTCCTGCGACGCCGGCCTCTGGCACGATCACCTGGTCAACGGCCCAGAAGTAGCTGCCATTGGCGCACTCGCCGGACTCCCGCCACTTGTCGAGCAGCCGGCGAACCTCGTCAACGCTGAAGATCGTCAGCGCCCAACTGGACCCGTCGGTCAGGTCGACGAAAACGTCGACGTTGGCAACGGATTCCGCGCAAGTCCCGCCGAGAAGGAACCGTGCCACAAAGGTAGATTCCTCGACAACCACATCACCGACGGCCTTCACACAGACGATCATCGCATGAGTGCCGGAGTGGTCGTCATGCTGCCCATCCTCGCCCCACGACAACTGCAAACAACTGAGGGGATCGACCAGTCTCGCCGCTGCAGCCGAAGTGCACCTGCCGTATTAGGTAGCGCGAGACCTGGCCGCTTTCGTAGGTAGCACGTGGCCGTAATAGCCATCGTGCCTTCTGAAGGTGTGCATGAAGCCCGCGATGCTGTGCGGCACACTGTCGGTCGTGACGATTCCTGATGTGACGATGGCCGAGTGGCTGGCAATGGAGCATGGGTCCGCCAACACGATCGCCCGGCAGGTCGCGGCCCGCACCGGCATCAGACTCGTCCGCGTGGCGATGCAAACATCCATCCTGACCTGCCGGTCCATCAGACGGAGATGGCCAGGCGGTGCCCCTACCTCGGGCCGTCCGTCGAGCGGGAGCTGACGACGTGGCCGCCTACGACGCTGGGCTCCAGGACGGGCGCGAGCTGTTCGACCTCATCTGTGACCACGCGGAGCACGTCCGTCGCGACCGGCAAAGGTGAGCTCCGTTGCCTGTCGATGACCGACTGGGACATCATGCTCGTCGGCCTGCCTCAGCCAACCGTCGCCACCGCAGATCGTGGCATGACCGCCGCTGCCTGCGCGGGCGTTTCAGGCCTGACCGTAGGCGAGGCGCAGCCAGCCGGCCACCTCGTCATCGATGTCATCGACGTCGGTCAGGTGCACGCGGTGGCTGCACATACCCGAGAGGGCCTGCAGCCGGGGTGTCGCCGGGGTGTCCTTGAGGTTGAGGCCGAGCTGGACGTGTCGCGATGAAGGGGCCTGGACGAGGGCGAACTGCTTGTGGCGCCGAAGGCTCACCCCCGTCTTCTGCACCGTGACGGTGACGTCGTCGCCCAGCGCGCGGGCGACCGCGACGACCTCGTCATAGACGGGCCGAAGCGCGGACTTGGCGCCCTGGTACTGCGCGTCGAGCAGGTCCGATTCGGGCGGCGGGCCGCCAGCCTGGTGCTCGCGCACCGCGTGGGCCAGGGTGTTGGCGTTGCCGTGGGTCAGGCCGTGTTCGGATTTGAGGAACGACACGATCTGGCCGTGCTTGGCCAGGCCGGTCGCGTTGATCAGTGCGGCCCACTGGACGGTAGAGCGTCCGGTGCCTTGTTCGATGTTGCGCAATTGGCTGGCGAGCGCGGCGGCTGGATCAGGCATACCGACCATGGTCGCGGTGCCGGCGGGCCGGCGTCTTGTACAGATTTCACCTTCACCTACCCGCGCGATGGCGTGAAACCGGGCGCGGCCTGCTCCGGGGTGAAGGCGGCACGCTGTGCGGCGGCGTACTCCGACGGGGTGACGCCGGTGTGCCGTTTGAAGTCGCGGATGAAGTGGCTCTGGTCGAACCAGCCCGCATCCGATGCCAGGGCGGCCCAGTCGATGGGAGCGTAGACGTCCACGCGGGCCAGGAGTGCGCGCAGCCGCAGGATACGCGACAGCACACGTGGGCTGAGGCCGACGACGGCCGTGAACTCCCGGTCCAGATGGCCGTGGCTGACACCCAGTTCGGTGGCGAGTTCGCCGATCGCGCGCCCCGGGTCGGCCTCCAACGCGCGTACCGCCGCCTCGCAGCGTTCGAGACCGGGTACGTTGGCGTCGAGTCCGGTGAGCAGGGTGGATTGAACGAGGTCGAGCATCGCTTCGGGTGCTGACATGGTGAGCAGCCGACTGCGCAGCTCCGCTGCGGGCGGCCACACCGACGGCAGGTCGACTGCTTTGGCGCGCCAGTCGGCCGGCGCCAGCCCGAACAGCGCCCGGCATCCGATCGGGGTGGAGACCACGCCGAGGCAGTAGGTCTCGGCCGTGGGTTCGTTGACCACCGGCCGGTCGTGCGGTCCGATCAAGAACCCCGCCGTGGCCAGGAACGGCTCGCCCCCGGCCGGTGTCTCGCGGATCGGCGGACCGAGCACGATCACCGCCACGGTGGATCCGGTCGGGGCGATCAACTCGTTCGGGTAGTCGATGCGCCCACGCGCGTACCAGATCGATTCGACGAAACGCTCCAGCGGCGGCGGTGGACGCCGGGGCACGAAAGTGAACTCCATCGTCCAGTGATCCTACCGCCGCCGGTGACCTGTATCGGCCGATACAGCAGGCAACCTCCGCCCAGGACGCTCCGCCCTACAGCAGCGGGTGCAGCTCAGGCGGGAGCGCCACGGCGATGTCGAGTGCCGCCCCCACCGCTGTCGGCGTCCACTCCTCGATGAGCTCCGAGTCGGCCCGGAAGGCGCTGTCGGCGAGTGTGTGAGGGCTGGTGAGGCGGTCGCGGATGCCGAGGAGGTCGGCCACGTCCAGCACGGCGGCGGCGCCGGAGCTGCGGAGTTCGGCCTGGATGCGGGCGATGACCGGCTGGTCCCACTCCAGCCAGTACTCGGACACGGTCACCCGCAACCCGGCCGGTGCCGTGGTGATTCCGCGTCCGCGCAACGCCACGATCGCGCCGAGCCGGCCCAGCGCCAACCGGTCACCGGTACGCGGGTTCTCCACCACCGCCCACTCCGGAACCCTGGCGATCAGGTCGAACCGGCGCACCTGCACGACACTGTGCACGTGGGCGTGTCCCCACTGCTCGGCTGCCGGGTCCGACGCCAGACAGCTCAGATGCCACGCACCCGCGGTGCTCACCGGCGGCACGCCCGCAACCGCCGCATACGGCTCCAGCATGACGGTCTGACCGGGCAGGTCGAGGACAGGGCGTCCACACGCGACACAAGACATCAGGCGCATGCGCCGACAGTACCGGGCCCGCTCTCCCATCCGCGCCGGCCGGGCGATCAGGAACGGGGTGTTCGCCTCCGCAGGAAGCCGGCCCCGAAGGCGACCACGGCGGTGCCGACGGCCGTCCCGACGAAGACCATCGCCGCACCCACCACCCACAGGCCCGACTCATCCGAGCCGGCCTGCGCCGACCACGCCGCCGTCACCGTCAGGGTCATCGCCGCGACCACCAGCCAGGGCCGCAGGAGCAGGCCCCCGACCGCCGCCACCACGGCGAGGCTGGCCACGAAACCGATCACCTGCCAGGCCTCGTACGGCCCGCTCGTCACGCCGGTGACCGGATCGGTCTGGTACTGCGTGTCGCGCCCCAGCCACCACCACCACGCCGCCGCCGATGCCGCCACCAGCCCCGCCACACCCGCCGCAGCCTTCATCGGCCCACTGTCCCTCGTCATGCCACGAGTATTCCCATCCATCGAATACCCCGGATGAGTACGGATACTCACCGGATCATGCGCCTACTCAGGAGTACGGGTGACAGGTGCGCGACAGCGCGTATCAGGTGCGGCGACGGATAACTCGTCAACGCACACGGGGTGGCCGTGTGACGACGCGAAGGAGCCCGAGCCGATGCAGCCCGTACGAAACGATCCGACGGTCGCGGTGACCCTGGAAGGCGGCCTGATCACCCGGGTCGAGGTCCACGGCCGACCCTACCCCCGCCCCTACGCCGGGGAGGGCAACCACAGCACGGCGTGGGGAGTGTTCGGCGACATCGTCCGCCGCACCGTCATCGGCGTGACGCCCACCGTCGCAGCGGGCCGGCTGACCACCCTCATCAACGCCGTGCACTCCGCCGCGGAGCGCGCCCGGCTCGCCGGGGACCGGCTCGCCTACTTCAACGGCGCCGGTGACCGCTGCCGCGCGGCGATCGCCCTGATCCCCGCACCGGGGCAGCTCGAGAACGCGATCGCGGCCTACCTGAGCGCCTGCAACTACGCGCCGCTCGCCAGCGTCTGGATCGACCGCGGGCAGGCCACCGGTGGTGGCGAGGCACGGCCCCTGTCCGGACTCCGGGCCACCGAGACCGGCGCGGTCCAGGACGTCGCGGACGTGCGGCGGTGGATCTGGGGTCTGCTCGACCCGCGGGCGTTGAAGTTCATCGGGGGTACGGGCGCCGTGGCCGACGCCCCCGGCACGGCGACCGGCGCACGCCCGGATGCCGTGACCCGGATGGTACTGCGGCACCTGCGGATGATCAGTGTCGCTTACCCGGTCGCCTACCACGTATCCGGCCTGGAAGAACCCGCCCTGATCAACGAGCACCTCGCCACCCTGAACGACGGGACCGACCCGGACATCGCCTGGCCGACCAACTGGGGCGCCGCCCCGGCCACGAACGGGATGCCCGCGCTCGCACCGCTCGGCTGGAGCACACCGCTCCAGGAGCCCCTGGTCGCGATCACGATGCTGCCGAACACCCTGGTCACCGGGGTCTCCATCAGCGGCCGGGGCACGACGCTCCTCAACGAGCAGGGCCACCACCTCACCGCACACGTGGTCTTCGAGTCCCAGCTGCGGCGGGCGATCCACGACCGGACGATCCGCAACGCGCGTACCTTCCTGCTCGCTCTGACCGCGACCCTGCGGACGCTGCCGGCACTGCCGGGGATCGTGGACGGCCGCCCGGCGCTGTCGCGCCAGGACGATCCCAAGGAGATCTTCGCGATCGCCTGGGACCGCCTCGTCGAGGCGGAGCTCTCCCTCCAGCAGGCCGGCACCGACGCCGAGGTCCACCGGTGCGTGTGCCGGCTGGCCGCGGCCTATCTGGCGGCGCGCAACGCGCTGCCGCTGGTGGCGATCGCGCATGGCGCACCGGCCAGCCCCGCCGCCGAGGGGAAGCACCGCAAGCGGTTGGAGGACACGGAGGAGAACACCGACCCCTGGTCGTCCGACGCTCTGCTCAACGCGCTGTGGGGGATGCTGAACCTGCCCGGCGTCGCGCAGGCGACGCGACCGATCGTCGGCGTCGGCCGCAACCCCGCCACCCCCGGGTCCAACGCGTCGCCCCGGATCCGGATGGCCCACATCCTGCGCACCCACCTGATGAGCGTCGAGCTCGCCTGGCCGAACTGCGTCGCCGCGGCGGAGTTCGCGACGCAGAGTTCGCTCGCCGTCGCCCTCGCCGCGGGCGACCTCAATCCGGACAGCCCGGAGCTGTTCGCCGGGCTGGCCGGATTCGTCGAGCTCGGTGAGCCCCGCAAGAAGCTGGGGATGGTCGGCGGGCTGAAACTCGATGACGACGACGAGAAGGTGAAGCTCAGCGATCGGGACCGGGAGGACATCGCCCGACCGCGGACGACCACGCCGCGTGCGACTCGCAAGAAGGTCGACTATCAGGAGGTCGAGGTGACCGACGAGCCCGACTCGCCCTAGGGAAGCGCGAAGCCGGTGCGCGGCGGAGCGATCCGCTGCGCACCGGCTCGCAACGCATTCGTCACACCGCGGTCTCGTACGGGTACCGCTCACCGGCCTCGACGGCGACCGCGAGCCGGTTCTCGGCGGGCGGCAGCGGGCAGGTCGCGTGGTCGGTGTAGGCGCACGGCAGGTTGGTGGCCCGGTTGAAGTCCACGGTCACCGTGCCGTCCTCGTCGGGCGGGCCGAGCTGCAGGGACCGGTTGGCCGCGTAGGTCGTGACGCCGGAGGTCGCGTCGGTGAACAGGATCGTCAGGCTGCCCGGCGTGTAGCCCTCGAACACCGTGAGGCTCAGCGGCTGCCCGTCGACGGCGAAGTCGACGCGGCCGAGCGCGGGGTAGACGTGGTGCAGCTCGTCGACGACCGAACCGACCGTGGTCGGGCGGGGCTCCGCGAAGGGAACGTACCGTCCGGTGACCGCCCAGCGCGGGTCCGGTTCGTACGCGGGCGTTCCCCGGTACGCGGCCAGCACCGGGTTGTCGGGGTGGCGGGGGCGGACGATGGCGTACCCCCCTCGGCGTGCGACCTCGATGACCGCGGCCTGCCAGCGCGCGTGGACGCTGGCGCGCTCGGCGATCGCGCCGAAGCTGTGCTCGCCGCGGACGGTGACGCCGTCGATGACGAGCTCGTCGCCGTCGTCGAGGACCACGGTGATGTCGTCGTCGGTCGCGGTCCAGGTGCCGGGTGCGTCGGTGAACCGCTGGGGCTCGGGACCCAGCCAGTGGATCCCGGTGATGGCGAGGAATCCGTGCGGGTCGGCTCGGCGGGTCTCGTGGCTGCGATGCCAGGCCTGCCACTGCTCGGCGAACTCGTCGGCGGCGACCGGGCTTTTCGCGAGGACCTCCGTGGTCATGTCTCCCCCTGGGCGTGAGCACTGTCGATGGCATATATCCTACTCACAGAGTAGGAATTAGCGCCAGGGGGAGACCGCGGCGCGGGTCAGCCGTTGTCGACCTGGTGGGCCAGGACGGCCGTGGACACATACATCGGGACGGTGTAGTTCTGCTGGTTGAGGCCGAGGTACTGGTCCTGGCCGACGGCATCGCCGTCCACGGGAGACCGCAGG
Organism: Allocatelliglobosispora scoriae; assembly: GCF_014204945.1. Lineage (NCBI taxonomy): Bacteria > Bacillati > Actinomycetota > Actinomycetes > Micromonosporales > Micromonosporaceae > Allocatelliglobosispora > Allocatelliglobosispora scoriae. The sequence goes on along the minus strand of NZ_JACHMN010000003.1, from coordinate 3,006,686 downwards.
GTGATCGCCTGCGGCGTGTTCCAGGTGCTCGGCGTGAAGACCAGCGAGGCGGGCGACGCGGTCACCACCGAGCCGCTCCCCACCGTCACGGTGATGTTCACCGCGGGCGCGCGGCTGAGCCGGACGGTGGCGGTGGCCGTGCCGCCCTCGGGCACGTCGGGCCGCGCCGGCGTCGCGATCAGGTAGGGCTGCGGGGTGTAGACGCAGGTCTGTCCGTTGTAGACGAACGACGCCACCGGCACGTTCGTCAGCGTCGGGTTCGTGTGGACGCCGATGCCGAGGGTGATCGAGCCGCCGGCCGGGATCGCGCCGTTGAACGACGCGTTGGACACGGTGACGTGGCGGCCGGTCTGGGTGAAGCCGCCGTACATGGCGAACGCGACGACCTGCTGGTCGGCTACGTCGAACGAGACGGACCACGAGGTCACCGCGGTTCCGGGGCTGAAGACGAGCTGCGACTGGAAGCCGGTGCCCCAGTAGGACATGACCCGGTAGTCCACGGTGCATGGTGCCGCGGCGGACGCGGGGGTGGGAGCGGCGGCCAGCATGCCGACGATGAGCACGAGAACGCCCAGCAGCTTCGCTGCCGCTGGGCGTTGGCGGCCGGTTCCGGTACGGGTGGTGTTCTCCATGCGTGCATGATCTGCCCCAGCCGCCCGTACTGCGGATGGTGTTGGACACCGTTGGACACGGCGCGGCGCCGCCGTCCGCCAAGCGTGAGAGCCTTCGTCCGTCAGCGGTGAGGCATGGGAAGGAAGCAGGCTCAGGTGACCGACGCGGCAGAGCGCGACCGGCTGACCGCCGCCATCACGGCCCGCCTGGGCGAACACCGGTCGACCGGCGACCCGGCGGTCATCGGGGGCGCCGACGCGGAGGGCGAGGCGGCGGCCCTGCTCGGCATCCTCCAGCCGCTGGTGGTGGCGGGCGGGATCACCCGCCTGGTCCGCCTGCGCGCCGACAAAGACCTGGTCCGCGCCGTGACCGCCCTCGCCGACCTGCACTGGCACCGCCACCTCGCCGGATTCCGGCACCAGGAGCGCGACCTCCACCTCGCCGCAGCCCTCTACGTCCTCGTCCTTCCGCCGTTCCGCCCGGATCTCCCCGACGGGCTGCGGCCGCTGGTGACCGCGGTCATGGCGCACACCGGCCCCGGCGGGTGGGCACGTGCGGCCTGGCGCTACCAGAAGATCGCCATCGGGGGGTACGACGGATCGGCGCTGACGACCGCCGCCGGGGTAGCCCGGATGGCGGTGGTGATCACCCGGCCGGACAGCGACACCGGAGCCTTCGCGCGCAGCGTTCTCGGCCTCGCGCTGAGCATGCGCGCCCAGACCGGGGTCGCCACACCCGGTGACCTCGCCGAGGCCGAGGCGGCGGTCACCGAATCGTTCGCCTACTTCGAGCAGCACTCGCCGACACAGGCGATCGGCGCCAGGGTCCTGCTGGCCCACCTCCGGCTCCTGCGATGCGAGCAGGGCTACGACCCGGCGAAGCTCGACACCGCCATCGAACTGCTCCGGCCCCTGACCGCGGCCGGCGAGCCGCTCTACCCGATGGCGTGGTCGGTGCTCGGCCGGTCACTCGCCCTGCGCCACCGGCTGACCGGCGCCGACGCCGACCTCGACGAGGCCGTGGAATGCGCGGCGCGAGCGGCGTCGGCGCGCGACGTGCACCCGATCGACAGGACCACCTACCTGTCCAATCTCGGCGTTCACCTGGTGGAACGCTATGAGGGCCGCCAGGACGTGGCCGACCTCCAGCGGGCCGTCGACGTCATCCGCCAAGGGCTGGCCGGGATCCCCGCAGCCAGCCCTTTCCGCGGGATGTTCCTGACCAACCTGACCAACGCGCTGCGGCTGCGCTTCCTGGAGCTCGGCGATCCGGGCGACCTCGACGAGGCCGTCCGGGCGGGGCTTGCGGCGGAGCGGCTGCTCCCGGACACCGTCAAGGCGCTGGCGAACCTGGCCGACGCCCTGTACGGCCGGTTCGCCGTGCGCGGCGACCTCGCCGACCTGCACGCGGCGATCGACCGGCACCGCCGAGCCAACGAGCTGCCCATGGCGGACGGGCTCGACGCCGCCTCGCGGCTGCCCAACCTCGCGCTGATGCTGCTGGTCCGCTTCTATCGCCTGGGCACGACGGCCGACCTCGAAGAGGGGATCGACGTCTGCAAGCAGGCACTCGCCATCGTGCGGGAGCCGAGGATCCGGGCCAGCGCCCTCGGCGCGCTCGCCGAGGTCCTGAATGCCCGGTTCGACGCCCTGGCCGACCCGGCCGATCAGGAGCGGGCGTTCGCGGCGTCCGAGCAGGCCCTGCGGGAGTGCCCGCCCGCGCACTTCCTGCTCCAGGCGTTGCAGTTGAACCGGGGAGCACGCCTGATCGGCCGATACGAGAGCACCGGAGATGTCGCCGACCTCGAAGCCGCCATCCCCTTGATCGAGGCGGCGGTGCACGCGCCGCACCTGGGCACCATGGCGCGACCGGAAGCCCTCGGCCAGTTGGGTCACGCACTGCTGCTCCGCGCCGACGGCCACGGCGGCATCGCCGACCGCAACCGTGCGGTGGCGGTGCTGCGGCGGGCGGTCGACACCACCGCCGAAGCCGACCCCGCCTGGGCCGGGGTCGCGTCGCGGCTCGCCCGCGCGCTCCTGTGGCCCGATCAGCCGACCGGCAACGAACAGCAGGAGGCGATCGAGCTCCTCCGGCGCGCGGCCGCCTGCGAGACGGCACCGGCCGAGAGCCGGCTCATCGCCAGCCGTCGGCTGGGCCGGCAATCAGCGCTCGCCGGACGCTGGGAGGAGGCCGCCACCGCATACGCCCGCGGCGTCGAGCTGCTGCCCCGGCTCGCGCTGCACGGCATGACCCGCATCGACGGCGAGCTCGCGCTGGACGGGAACCTCGGGCTGGCGATGGATGCCGCCGCCTGCGCGCTGAACCTCGGCGACCCGCGCCGGGCCCTCGAACTCGTCGAGCACGGCCGGGCGGTGATCTGGCGGCAGATGCTCAGCGCCCGCTCGGACCTGTCGACGCTGCGGGCGGCGCACCCGGACATCGCCGACGAGCTCGAACTGACCCGGCGGCACCTCGACGAGGTACGCCCGGACGCCGACCTGACCACCCCCGCCGGCGTGCCGTTCAACGCCGACCAGCGCATCGCGCTGATGCTCCGGTGGGCCGAGCTGGTGGCGCGGGTCCGGTCGCTGCCGGGGTTCGGCTCGTTCATGGCTCCCCCGACCGCCGCGGAGCTGCTGGCCGCCGGACGCGACGGCCCGGTGGCGGTCGTCAACGTGAGCCACTGGCGGTGCGACGCGCTCGTCGTCGCCGCCGGCACACTCACGGTGGTACGCCTGCCCGGGCTCACCCACGACGAGAGCATCGAGCGGGCCAACGCCTACCTGGCCGCGCTGAAGGCGGTGGAGGACACCGATGGGGAGCCGTCGGCGCAGGCCGAGCTGGACGCCCTGCTCCTCGACCAGCTCGTCTGGCTGTGGGATGTCATCGCCGAGCCCGTCCTGACGGCGATCGGCGGGGATCCCGGCCGGATGTGGTGGTGCCCCACCGGTGCGCTGACCCTGCTGCCCCTCCATGGTGCGGGGCACCATGACGGCAGCGGGCGCGCCCTGATCGACCGGGTGGTCTGCTCCACCGTCCCGACCCTGCAGGCGCTGATCCGGGCCCGGTCGAGCAGCCCCGGGAGCAGATCAGGACGGTTGATGTTCGTCGGGATGCCGCGTACCGAAGGCCTCCCGGATCTCCGCGGCGCCGCCCGCGAGCAGAAGTGGATCAGCGGTGTGGTCCCGCCGGAGCTGCTGACGACCCGGGTCGGACCGGCCGCCACCCGTACCGGCGTGCTCGCCGACCTCGCCGAGCACGACCACGCCCACTTCAGCTGCCACGGAATCCAGGTCCTGGGCCGTCCGTCGCTGGGCGGGCTGATGCTCGCCGACGGCATGATCGCCGTCACCGACATCACCGCCGACCACGCTCACGGCGAGCTGGTCGTCATGTCGGCCTGCATGACCGCGACCGGCGGCATCACCGTGCCCGACGAGGCGGTCAGCCTCGCCGCCGCGCTGCACCACGCCGGCTGGCGGCAGGTCGTCGCGACACTGTGGACGGTCTGGGACGCCGTGGCGGCCCGGGTGACCGAGCGGCTCTACTCGGCGATCGTCGTCGACGGCGAGCTCGTGGCCGACCGCAGCGCGGGCGCCCTGCGCGAGGCGATGCTGATGGTGCGCGACGAGGCACCCGACCGACCGAGCCGGTGGGTGCCGTTCATCCACATCGGAAGATAGCCGACGAGCTCGGGTGCCGTCCGTGATCGGACAGGTGTCATGGCTGGTCTCGGCTGATTCCGGTGGCACCACTCTGGAAGGATCTGGACGCCGTCTGGCACCAACACCCCGATCGCCGATGTCGAACGCCTCCGGCAGGAGACCACCGGCAGCCCCATGCCCGCCCGCGCCCACCTCGCCGACCCACCCGCAGGAGAATCCGCACCGTGACCACCGAACCCGTCGCCGCCATCGCCCGCAACGTCGCCCAGCACCTCACCACCGACCACAACCCCGCCCTCATCCATCAGGTCGAAGCCGCCCTCCACCAGCGCACCGCCACCGCCCCCACCCCGCCCGCCCGCTACACCGACCCCGTCGCCATCGCCTCCCTCATCGTCGCCATCGCCACCGTCGCCTGGACCGTCTACAACGACCTCAGGAAGGAGACACCCCGACCCCCGATCGCCACCATCACCCGCACCATCCGCCTGCAGCTCGACGAGACACACACGATCGACGACACCACCAGGCGGATCATCGACATCACCGCCGAGGAGACCATCAAGTACGGCGACCGATAACGCCGGTCAGCGAGCGGAGGTCACGACCCCGAGGCGGTCGAGCGCCGCAGCCGTCGCCTGCGACAGGTCCGCTCCCAGCGGCTCACCGACCCAGCGCTCGAAGGCGACCCGCAGCACCACGATGCCCGTCTCGGCGGCGAGGCTCGCGTCCGGTTCCGGCACTCCCCGCCGGCGCAGCCCGTCAGCGAGGGCGGCGGCGAGAGACGCCAGCTTGATCAGCTCGCGTTCCTGCAGGTCCGCGTTGGCATTGATGATCGACTGGCGCAGCCGGGAGTGCTCGTGGTGCTGTCCCAGTGTCGTGGCGCCGACGGCGAGCGCGGCCGCGACGGCCTGCATGGGCGAGGCGGAGTCGGGGGCGGCCTCCAGGGCACGGACGAGGCGTTCCTGCAGATCGGCAGACCCGGCGAACAGCACCTCGCGCTTGTCGGCGAAGTAGCGGAAGAACGTCCTGGCCGTCAGCCCGGCCCGCTTGGCGATCTCGGCGACGGTCGTCTGCTCGAAGCCGCGCTCGACGTAGAGCTGCATCGCCGCCTCGCGGAGCCGGCCGCTCGCGTCTGCCTCCCATCGCACCACGGCATGAGTCTAGCGATGTCACTCGGTGACATCGCCTGCTAAGCTGATGTCATTAAGTGACATCGTTCCGACCCCTGTCGAGCGGTCGGTCCCCATGGAGGGTTTCATGCGCATCTTCGTCACCGGCGCGAGCGGCTGGATCGGCTCCGCCGTCATCCCCGAGCTGCTCAGCGCCGGACACCATGTTCTCGGCCTCGCCCGTTCCGACGCCGCCGCCGAGTCGGTCGCCCGGCTCGGCGCCGAGGCTCATCGAGGCGATCTGGGCGACCTCGACAGCCTGCGCGCCGGGGCAGCCGCCGCCGACGGCGTGATCCACCTCGGATACAGCCACGACTTCACCCAGATGGAGGCGGCGGCGCGGACCGACCTGGCCGTGATCGACGCCATCGGCACGGCGCTGGAGGGCACCGAGCGGCCGTTCGTCGTCGCGGCGGGCGTGCTCGGACTGGCGCCCGGCCGGGTCGCCACCGAGCAGGACGTGCCCGACCCGGCCGGCCACCCGCGCAACGCGGGTGTTCGCACAGCGATGGGGTACGCCACCCGCGGCGTCCGCGTCTCGTCGGTGCGGTTCGCCCCCACCGTCCACGGGCCCGGCGACCACGGCTTCATCGCGATCCTGGTCGGGATCGCCCGGGAGAAGGGCGTCTCCGCCTACATCGATGACGGCGGCAACCGGTGGCCCGCCGTGCACCGGCTCGACGCCGCGAACCTCGTCCGGCTCGCCGTGGACGCGGCACCCGCCGGTGCGGCACTGCACGCCACCGCCGAGGAGGGCGTGCCGACCCGGGAGATCGCCGAGGCGATCGGTCGCGGGCTCGGCCTACCGGTGGTCTCCATCCCCGCCGAGCAGGCCGGTGAGCACTTCGGGTGGATGGGGCGCATCTTCGGTGGCGACGCTGCGGCGTCGAGCTCGGCGACCCAGCGGCTGCTCGGATGGAACCCCACGCACCCCGGACTCATCGCCGACCTGGAGGCCGGGTACTACTTCAAAAAGTAGTCAGCCCTGCGCGAACCGGGTCTCCGCGGTAAGCCAGGCGAGGTACGCCGGGTTCCCGCCGATGATCGGTGTGTGGATGATCTCCGGGACGTCGTAGCCATGACCGGCGAGGATGTGCTGCTGCAGCGCGGCAGCCCGGTCGGCCGGGGTCTTGAAGAGGATCAGCCACTCCTCGGCCGTCTCCTGAGCGCCCTGCCACCAGTACGTGCTGGTGATGGGGCCGACGACCTGACCGCACGCCGCGACCCGTGCGGCCACCGCCGAGGACACCAGCTCAGCCGCACGATCGGCGGAGTCGGTGGTGGTGGACACCTGCACGTACTGCTCGCCTGTCACCTCGGTCACGCTCGACACTTTATTCGTCCCGGCGACCCCCAACCATTGCGGCGGGCCCCTGCGTTGTAGTCCCGTGAGCCCGAACCGGATCGACCAGCACGCGGATTTCACCGCGTTCGCGCAGGCGTGCCAGCACCGGATGCTGCGCTCGGCGTACCTGATCTGCGGTGACCGGCACCTGGCCGAGGATCTGCTCCAGTCGGCCCTGGTCAAGGTCGCGCTGCGCTGGCCCCGGCTCCGCGACGGGCAACCCGAGGCCTACCTGCGCCGGATCGTCTACCGCGACGCGGTCTCCTGGTGGCGCACCCGGCGCCGGGAGATCACCGTCGCCGAGCCACCGGACCGGCTCGGTCCCGACGACGGCGGGGACACCGTTCAGCTCCGCGTCGTCTTCGCCGACGCGCTGTCCCGGCTCACCCCGAAACAGCGGGCGATCCTGGTGCTGCGGTTCTACGAGGACCACACGGAGGCGCGTACCGCCGAGGTCTTGGGGGTTGCACTCGGCACGGTCAAGAGCCAGACCTCGGTCGCGCTGCGCCGACTGCGCGAGCTCGCGCCCGAACTATCCGATCTGGTACGCCAGGACAGCCCAGGAGCCGTGCGATGAGCCGCGAAGATCTCCACGCCATGTTCGAAGCGCTCGCCGAGGATGTGCCGCCGCCCCACCTCGCTGGCCCCGCCGCGGCCGGTGCCGCCCGGGTCCGGCGGCGGCGGACCGTGGTCGCCGGGGCGCTCGCGGCGGTCGTGCTGATCTCCGGCGCCGCCGTGGCGGCGTGGCGCCCGACCGGGGCGGACGTGACGACGGGGCCGACCGCCTCCCCCGCGCCGCTGCCGCAGCCGTCCGCTCTGGCCAGGGTCGACCGGCTGCCCGCCGAGCCCGCGCGGAGCCCTCGGTCGGAGCCCTACTGGCCGGCCTCGATCAATCTGCCCGCCCGGGTGCCGACCCTCGCCGAGGCGCCGATCAGCCACGCCGTCATGCTCTACTCCCCGATCGCCACGGGCGCCTCCGCGATCTACGCCTACGGCGAGGGGACGGTCAACGGCGGCAGCGGCGACGGGAGGTTCCACTGGGCGCGGGTCGATGTCGATCTCGTCGACACCCGTGACGCCGGCGGCAACCAGGCGATGCCGCTGGGCGTCAACTCCCTCGGGCCGATGGGGACCCGGGCCGCCTTCGCGCAGCCCGACGCCGCGGTGATCGTGGACCTGCTGACCGGGGATGTCGCCAGGATCGCCCTGCCGGGCCTCAACGAGCAGGTGACCTGGCTCGCCGACGGACGGCACGTGCTGGTCTCCAGCGAGGCCGAGACGTGGCTCGTCGATGTCCAGACCCGCTCGGTCGTCCGGGCAGCCGTCGCGGGCCAGCGGGTCACCCCGCTCGTCGGCGGCGGATCCGGGCTCACCGCGCTGATCCCCGCGGACACCGGCGCCGAGCCGCTGGAGCTGCTGGCCTACGACGACGGCGGGCTCGCCCGGACCGGGACCGTGCCCGTCGACTCCCGGACCCTCGGCGCCTACCGGATCAGCTACCTGAGCCCGCGCGGATGGCGCTACGGCGACCTCGTCGCCTTCGCGGCGAACGGCCAGCTCAGCACCGCGAACGGTTCGGGGCCACGCGACTTCGTGGCCGTGCTCGACGCCCGGACCGGCGCCTTCACCCAGGTGCTGGACCTCGGCGAACGCGACCGCAACAAGGGGTGCTGTGCCGTCTACGGCTGGCAGAACAGCAACGAGGTGCTCGTCTACACGCAGCAGGAGGGGCTGCTGGCGTGGGATCTTTCCACAGGGCGCGTGGTCCGGCTGGTCGACCCGGCCCTCGGGCTGGTCTCCGTGGCGCCGATGGGCTGCGACTGGCACCTCACGATCGGCGGCGTCTCGGCCGACTGCATCCAATAATGGCCTGATGACGCTCGCTGTACTCGCGATCGGAGAGCTGACGGTCGGCGGCGAACCGGAGATCCACGCCCCGTTCGTGGCGGCCGCGACGGCCTGGCTCAGCACCGAGCCCGGCCTGAAGGTCACGCACCTGCAGAGCCCGGACCCGCTCACCGACCGGCTGCTCGCCGACTACGACCTGATCCTGCAGCTCAACTACACGCCGTTCCGGTGGAACGCGACCGCCCGGGCCGCGTTCGAGAAGTACCTCGAGACCGGGCGCGGCGGCTGGGTCGGCCTGCACCACGCCGGCCTCTACGGCCCCGTCGTCACGCCCGAGTCCGAACCGCCCTGGACGTGGTTCCACGACTTCCTGGGGCGGATCAACTACCGCGACTACATCGCGTCGTGCGCGTCGGCCACCGTGCACGTCGAGGACGGCTCCCATCCCCTGTTCGAGGGGGTGCCGGCGGCCTTCCGGGTCGAGACCGACGAGTGGTACGTCTGGGACAGCAGTCCCCGGCCCCACGTGCACGTGCTCGCCACCGTCGACGAGCACTCCTACGATCCCGCCTCGGCGATCAGGATGGGCGACCACCCGGTGATCTGGACGAACCCGAACCACCCCGGCCGCAACGCCTACATCTTCATGGGCCACCACCCCGACCTGTTCCAGAATCCGGCCTACGTCACGCTGCTGCGCAACGCCATCCGGTGGGCGGGCGCCGCGTGAAGCGGCGAGCATCACACTGAGGGTATATACGCGAGGTATACCCTCAGTGTAGTCTTCCGGCATGAGCGTCCCCCTCACCCTCCTCGGCCTGCTCCAGCGGGAGCCGAGCCATGGCTACGACCTCAAGCATGAGTACGACGCCTATTTCGGCCGCGGCAAACCACTGCCGTTCGGCCAGGTCTACTCGACCCTCAGCCGGCTCGCCCGCGACGGCAAGGTGGTGATCGACGAGGTCGGTCCCGGCGAGGGACCCGACCGCAAGCGCTACATCATCACCGAGCTGGGCGCGACCGAGATCGAGCAGTGGCTGACCCAGCCCGTCGACCCGGAGCCGCACCTGCAGACCGTGCTCTTCGCCAAGGTCGTGCTCGCACTCATGCTCGACCGCCCCGCCGCCGAATACCTCGACACCCAGCGCGCCGCGCACCTGCAGCGGATGCGCGAGCTCACCGAGATCAAGCGCACCGGCAGCCTCGTCGACGGGCTCCTCGCCGACCACGGCCTCTACCACCTGGAGGCGGACCTGCGGTGGATCGAGATCACCGGCGCCCGACTGGACGCCCTGAAGAAGACGGTGCAACGATGACCATCGCGATCGAAGCGCGCAACGTCGCGTTCTCCTTCGGCAAGACCCCCGCACTGCAGGGCGCCAGCATCGCCGTGGACTCCGGCGAGATCCTCGCCATCATGGGGCCCAGCGGATCGGGCAAGTCGACGCTGCTGCACTGCCTGGCGGGCATCCTGGTTCCCGAGTCCGGCGAGATCCTGTTCGACGGCGCCCGGGTCGACTCGATGACCGAGCATCAGCGCAGCAGCCTGCGCCGGGACCGCTTCGGGTTCGTGTTCCAGTTCGGCCAGCTCGTCCCCGAGCTCACCGCCGCGGAAAACGTCGCGCTGCCGCTGCTGCTCAGCGGCGTCCGCCGGGCCGAGGCACTGCGCAAGGCCCACAGCTGGTTCGAGCGGCTCGGCCTCGACGGCATGGAGCACCGCCGCTCGGGCGAGCTGTCCGGAGGGCAGGCCCAGCGCGTCGCCCTCGCTCGCGGCCTGGTCGCCGGGCCGGAGGTCCTGTTCGCCGACGAGCCGACCGGTGCACTCGACTCGCTCACCGGCGAGCAGGTGATGGAGCTGATGGTCGCCGCAGCCCGCGAGCAGGGGACCACCGTCATCCTCGTCACCCACGAACCACGGGTCGCCGCCTACGCCGACCGCGAGGTCATCGTCCGCGACGGGCGCGTCAACGCGCCGGAGCGGGTGCCGTCATGATCCGCTTCGGGCTGCGCCTCGCCGTCGCGGGCGGTCGTGAGGCGCTCATCCGCCTGGTCGTCATCGCCGCCGCGGTCGCCATCGGCGCCGGGCTGCTGCTGATCACCCTCGCCGGCGTCAACGCCACCAATACGCAGCTCACGCGCTATGCGTTGCTCTACCCCAGCGCGTCGGCGGGCGACGGGGACGCGCTGTGGTGGTCCACCCGGGAGGACTACTACCAGGGCACTCCGATCATCCGGGTCGACGTCGCCCCCACCGGACCGACCGCACCGACCCCGATCGGCATCCCGTCGGTGCCGGGCCCCGGAGACTATTACGCCTCACCGGCGCTCGCCGAACTGCTCGCCGAGGTCCCCGCAGCGCAGCTCAGCGACCGCTACCCCGGACGGAGCCTCGGCACCATCGGACCAGACGCCCTGGCCTCACCGGACGCCCTGCTCGTCATCATCGGCAACACCGCCGACCTGGCCGCCGTGCTCCCCAACGCCAGGAAGCTCACCAGCATCGGCGACAAGGCGCCCGCGCTCCCCGAGACCGTGGTCGACCTCATCGTCGGGGTGATCGCCGGCGGCCTGCTCTTCCCCGTCCTCATCTTCATCGGGACGGCGACCCGGCTCAGCGCGGCCCGCAGGGAGCAGCGATTCGCCGCCATGCGCCTGGTCGGAGCCACACCCAAGCAGATCTCGGTGATCGCGGCGACCGAAGCCGCAGCGGCAGCCGTGGCCGGCACCGTCCTGGGCTTCGCGATGTTCTACGCCTTCCGCCACCAGCTCGCCGCGATCCCGATCACCGGTATGCGGTACTTCCCCGGCGACATCACCCTGAGCGCGCTGGACATCGCGGTCGTCGCGCTCGGCGTTCCGGCCGGCGCAGCCCTGGCGGCCTGGGTGTCGCTGCGGCGGGTCCGGATCTCCCCGCTCGGCGTCACCCGGCGGACCACTCCGCGACCGCCACGCGCCTACCGGCTGATCCCCCTCGTCCTGGGCGTCGCCGAGCTGGCCTACTTCATCGGCCGCCGGCCCCCGACATCCGACGGGCAGATGGCGGCGTTCCTCCCCGGACTGCTCCTCATCATGATCGGCCTCGTCTTCGCCGGACCGTGGCTGACCATGGCCGGCGCACGCATCCTGGCCCGGTACGCGAGCCGGCCCGCCACCCTCATCGCCGCCCGGCGGCTCGCCGACAACCCGAAGGCCGGATTCCGGGCCATCAGCGGCATCATGCTGGCGCTCTTCGTCACCAGCGTGGCCCTCGGCGTGATCACCACGATCATCGCCAACCGCGGCCCGGCACCGATCGGCTCGGTCGACGCCGGCACCCTGTCCACCTCCTTCTACGACGACCCGCCGACCGTGCCCGGCAGCCTCGTGACCGAGCTGCGCTCGATCCCGGGGGTGCGAAGCGCCACCGTGATCAAGATGAACCCGGTCGAAGGCGGCGACGCCGGGGTGATCGCGTGCACCGACATACCCGCGGTCTACGGCCGCTGCGCCGACGGCGCCACGGTCGCCGCCGTTCCGGGCAGCTTCATCCCCTGGGGGGAGTCGGCGTCGGCCACGAGGGTCTGGCCCGCCGCGACGATCTCCGTCGCGGAACTCCAGCGGCTGCCGGCGGTGTCGATCGTCGTCGACACGGGCGGCTCGGCCGTCGCACTGGAGCGGGCGCGTACGGTGCTGTCGCTCGCCTACCCCAACTACTGGGTGGGCCCCAACGTCCCCGGCGAGTTCGAATCCGACTTCGCCAACACGATGCGCGGCTGGCAACAGCTGGCCAACGTCATCATCATCGCCAGCCTGGCACTCGCCGGGTGCAGCCTCGCGGTCAGCGTGATCGGCGGCCTCAGCGAGCGCAAGCGCCCGTTCAGCCTGCTGCGCCTCAGCGGCACCCCGGTGCAGACCCTGCGCCGCGTGGTGGCCCTGGAGAGCGCCGTGCCGATGCTCGCCGTCGCCGCGGTCGCGATCGGCATGGGGCTGCTCGCCGCCCAGCTGTTCCTCCGGGCGCAGATGGACTACACGCTCGTCCCACCAGGGGCGGAGTTCTACGCGATCGTGGTCGTCGGCCTCGCCGCCTGCCTCGGCATCATCGCCTCCACCATGCCGCTGCTGGAACGGATCACCGGCCCGGAAACCGCACGCAGCGAATAGCGACACGTTCCGCGAACCGGCCCTGGTATGCGGGTGGCCTTCTCCGGCCGCCTTGCATGCCAGGGCCGGTGCCGGAGTCAGGGCTGCGCGGCACCGGCAGTCCCCACCACTGGGCGGCTTTTCAGTACATCGGGTGGTGATGAGACACCGGTGTCGTCGATATAGTCACTCCTTGTGAGCATGTTCGATCTCGTCGCCAGCACCCGGTCCACTCTGCTGGACCTGCAGGATTGGCAGCTCACACCAGAGCAGTGGACGCGGGTGGACAGCCTGCTGACAGACCTCGACGCCGCACTGTCCCGATCGGACACACAGGCGCTGCGGTCGACCCGGATCCTGCTGGAACTGTGCGGCCCCGTCCGGATCACACGGATCGGCACCGAACCGACCATCGCGGCGCCGGAGCACATCCTGGAGCGCACCAACCACCTGGTGCACTCCCTGTCCCTGCCACTGCCGCCCGAGCAACCAGCTCGTCAGGAGGACAACGGCGATGCCGGCCGCTGAACCGTCCGCCCAGGAGCTCGTCGTCCACGCATACGCGCCGCTGGACGGTCCGGCCGCCGCACCGGCGTACGCCCAGCTGCGGGCCGTCTGGACCGCGGCCCGGCAGCTGTTCGGCGCCGACCGAACCATCGCCGGCACCGGGCTGCCGGCCTCCCTGCCCGACGATCCGGGCTCCACACCCGACGGAGCGCTCGCCGGTCAGGAGACCCTGGTCTCGGACTGCCAGCTCATCCTTCGGCGCAGTCACGACACGCTCGCCCTCTCCCTAGCCTTCGCCGAGACGCGCGACACGGGCTGGGCGGACTTCGACCGGCGGTGGACCGAGGCGACCCGGGCCGGAACCGACTCGCTGCTCGGCATTGTCCAGCTGTTCCTGGCCTGCTCCTCCAACCAGACCGACTCCCCCGGCGCCGAGTGGCGACACCCGACGCGGATCGAGCCGTTCACGGTCTGGGACAGCGACAGCGGCACCCGGGCGACACCGTCGCGCCGATTGGCGATCCTGGCACCGGCCGCTGAGCTGGACGCGCTGAGCGCATGGGCGTGGAGCCGCGGCGACGTCGCCATGCCGCCGCTGGCCAGGTACCTGCTCCACGCAGCCAAGATCAGCTACCACGCCCGGGTCTGGTCCGCCGACCGATCGGCGGAGGACGCGCGACGGCGGACCGACCAGGCCGTCGCCGAACTCCTCGCCGTCGTCGCGCAGCCCGGCCGAGGCGACCACTCGGCCGCGCTGCGCACACTGCAGGCCGCACGCGTCGACCTGTCGGTGGCCCTCTCGAGGCTGCGCGAGATGCAGGCCTCCGTCGAGATCATCCGCGACAACATGCGCCGCTACCTGCCCGACCCCCTGCCCGCCGACACTCGGCTCGCCGATTGGCTGACGCAGCAGCTCGCCGACGCCGCGGGCTACCTCGACCTGTCCCGCCAGCGCGCTGCGGAGATCGCCGAGCTCGTCCGGCAGGGCCCCGTCGGCGACGACCCTCCCCGGCGGGCGAGCCGCTCCCCCGTCGCCGTCCGGGTGGGCTTCGCCGTGGACATCGTGAACTACAGCTCCCGCACGGCCCCGCTGAAACGCGAAGCGCAGAGCCGCGTCGCCCAGCTCATCGACGACGTGCTCGACGACCTCGAGCTCACCCTGAACCATACCGACCACCAGACCAACGGGGACGGCGCCAACATCTTCCTGCCGGTGGCGACGGAGATGCACCGGGCGGTGCCGCAGCTGCTCCACTCCTGGCGCGACCGGCTCGCCGCGGACAACGCCCGGCACACCGACCGCATCCGCCTGCGGCTCGTAGTGGGCATCGGCCCGATCGAGACGGCGCCGCTGGGCTTCGGCGGCAACACCATCATCGAGGTCAGCCGCCTGCTGGACAGCGACGTCATCCGCGAAGCCGTCACCGCCGACCCCGACCGCGACCTCATCGCGCTCATCTCGAACCAGCTCTACCAGTGGGTCGTCGGGGAAGGGCACACCGGCATCGAAGCAGACCATCTGCGGCAGGTGACCGCCTCGGCGAAGAGCTTCACCGCCACCGCCTGGTTCTGGGCACCGGACGAGGCGCCGTGACCGACGGCGAATGGCTTCCGGGCAACGTCGGCGGCGTGATCCGCATCGGGGCCTCCGTGCACCGGCCGACCGGTCCGTGGACCCCCGCCGTCCACGCGCTGCTGCACCATCTCGCCGACCGCCTGCCCCTGGTCCCGGTCGTGCACGGCTTCGACGACGAGGGCCGCGAAGTCCTGTCCTACGCCGAGGGCACGGTCGAGGAGATCCTCAGCGACGCCCAGCTCGTCGACCTCGTCGGCTGGACGCGCCGGTTCCACGAGGCGGTCGCCGGGTTCACCCACCCCGGGCCCTGGCGGTATTTCCCGATCCCGGACGCCACGCTCATCGGGCACAACGACATCGCGGCCTACAACGTCTGCTTCGACGGCGACCGGCTCGCGGGCGTGTTCGACTGGGATCTCGCCGGCCCGACCAATCCCCTGCAGGAGCTGGCTTTCATCGCGTGGAACGGGGTGCCGATGTGGGCCGGCCTGGACCCGGCGGAGGCCGCGCGGCGCCTACGCCTGATCGCCGGGGCATACGGCGGTCCGAGCGCGCTGGAGATCGTCCACGCGGTCGTCCCGCGCATCGAGCTGATGATCGCCGGAATAGCCGAGCGGGCGGCCGCCGGTGATCCTGGAATGCGCAATCTGGTCGCCAACGGCGAGCAGGAGCGGGACCGGGAGACGTTGGCACGGCTGCGGCCCCGCATCCCGGCGATCGCCGCCGCGCTGTCGGCTCCACCGCGCTGAGCCGCGACGGAAACGGCGGTAAACCATCCGGCGGCGATCACGGTCCGAGTAGCATCGGCGCAGAGCGAGCCCTGTTTCCCTATTCGCCCTGGCGAGGATCGGCGCGGCCATGAACACCGAGAAGGCGATCCAGCCGTCCGTCGCGCCGTCGGGCACCGGGTGCGTCGAGTGCACCGCGGCCGGCGGCTGGTGGTTCCACCTGCGGCGCTGCGCGCAGTGCGGGCACATCGGCTGCTGCGACACCTCGCCCCGACAGCACGCGACCGCCCACGCCACCGAGCACGGGCACCCGGTCATCAGGTCGTTCGAGCCGGGCGAGGACTGGTTCTGGAGCTACGACACCAACGAGATCATCGACGGTCCGGAGCTGGTGGCACCGCTGAGCCACCCGGACGACCAGCCGGTGCCGGGGCCCGCCGGTGCCGTACCCGACAACTGGGTTTCCCAGCTGCACTGACAGCCCTCAGCCGACGACGCCGAGCCTGCGGCCCACGTCGGCCGCCTGCGGGTGACCGAGGTCGATGAGGATGCCGTAGGCGTGCTGCCACGACTCCCTGGCCGCCTCGTCGGCCCCGATCGTCTGATAGGTGTCGCCGAGATGGGTGCTGAGCTGCGCGTCCATCACCCGATCGCCCAGTGCCCGGGCCAGCCGTTGACCGTGCCGGTAGTGGTCGAACGCCGTCTCGTACCGGCCGAGGGTGTGGTGGGCCAGGCCGAGGTTCACCCGGGCGACGACCTCGTTCGGGCCGTCCTCGGCGAGCTGCAGCAACCGCAGCGCCCGTTCGTAGAACCCCAGGGCCGTCTGGTCCGCGCCGAGCGCGGCGTAATACCAGCCGACCACGTTGCTGGCCTTGCCCTCCCACGCGGGGTGGTCGAGCTCGGCCCAGAGCGCCAGCGACCGCTCGGCGTGGTCGAGCGCGCTGTCGGTGTCGGCCTGCAGCCAGCACACATAGGACAGCACGAAGTGGGTCTCGGCCTCACCCGCCCGGTCCCCCGCCGCCCGGCAGAGCTCGGCGGACTTCTCCATGTGGTCGTGGGCCTCGCCGAAGCGTTCCAACCGGCCCGCGACCGCACCCAGGAAGCGGTGCGCGTGTGCCGCGGCCGGGCGGTCCGCCAGCGTCGTCGCCGCGGTCAGCGCCACCGCCCACGCCGCACCCTCGTCCTGCCAGCGGCGGTGTTCGTAGAGGAACGTGTCCAGGGCCCAGCCCAGTTGCCAGGCGTGCCGGTCCAGGCCCTCGTCGCGGGCCTGGCGAAGCGCCGAGAGCAGGACCGCCCGCTCGGTCCCGAGCCACTGCAGCGCCGCCTTCATGTCGAGCGATTCCTTCACCTCGTCGCTGCGGGTGCCCCCGGCGAACCCCGCCGGAATCGGCGCGCGGGTCGGATTCAACACCAGTTCCGCCTGGTACGCCCTGTGCGTGTAGTGGTCCAGCAGCCGGGTCAGCGCGGCTCGGCGATCACCTTCGGTCTCCGCCTCGCGGGCGAGCTCACCGGCGTAGACGCGCAGCAGATCGTGCAGTTGGTAGCGGGCGGGCGCGTGCTCGGCGAGCAGGCTGGCATCGGTCAGCTCACGCAGCGTCCGGCGCACGTCGACCGGAGCGGCACCCGCGAGCGCCGCCACCGCGGCGGTCGCGATGTCGGCGCCGGTCACTAGTCCCAGCAGGCGGAACAGCCGTGCGGCGGGCGGGCTCAGCGCGCGGTAGGACCAGGAGAACACCACCCGCATCTCGTCCAGCGCGGCGAGGCCCGGACGGTGCAGCTCGGCCGCGACCGCGGCCGGCGCGAACCCGGTCTGCCGGACCCTGGCGGCGACGAGCGCGAGGGCGAGCGGGAGCCGCCCGCACGCCGCCACGATCACGGCTGCCGCTCTCGCATCGTGCGATTGCCCGCTGATCCGGCGGCTCAGCAGCTCGACCGCCTCCGCCTGATCGGGCAGGCCCAGGGCGATCGGCTGCGCGCCGAGCTCGGCGACGAGTGCGGTCAGCCGGTTCCGGCTGGTGATCACGGTTCGCACGCCCGGTCCCGCGGCGAGCAGCGGCCGCACCTGGTCCGCGTCGCGGGCGTTGTCCAGCACCACGAGCAGCCGGCGGTGCGCCGAGAGGCTGCGGTAGAGCGCGGCCTGCGCGTCCTGGCCGGGTGGAATGTGGCGCGGTTCCACCCCGAGTGCGTCGAGGAAGCCCCGGACCGCGTCCGCGGGATCGACGACCTCGTCGTCACGGTCGAAGCCGCGCAGGTTGACATAGAGCCGCCCGTCGGGGAACTCATCGGACACACGATGGGCCCAGTGCACCGCCACCGCGGTCTTGCCCACGCCCGCCATCCCGGTGATGACGGTGAGCCCTGCCGCACCGGGCGAGCTCAGCTGGAACAGCACGTCCTCGCGGCCGGTGAAGCCGGCCACGTCGGCGGGCAGCTGCGCCGGCGTCGGGCGCGGCGGCATCGGATCCGGATCCGGGTCCGACGCGGCATCCTCCTCAGTGGACTCCGGCTGCGCGGACTCGTGGAACCGGTCGCGGTCGGCGCCCTGGAGTCCGAACGCGTCGGCGAGAAGGCGGACCGTACCCAGGCGCGGGCGGGTGATCCGGTCGGTCTCGATGTCGCGGATCGTCCGCAGTCCCACGGACGCCCGGCCGGCCAGGTCCTCCTGCGTCAGGCCCAGCCGTCGGCGATGGGCCCGCACCGAATCCCCGAACCTCCCCATGGATTCAAGGCTATCGGAAGCCGCCGGTCAGCTGCCGGTCAACCGCCGGTCAACCGCCTGTTCTGCGTCGATGCCATGGCCCACCGTTAGAACCACGGGTTGACGCCTCATCGACGCCTGACCCGCCGACCGCCCATCACGGATGAAACCCTTGCCGCCACGGGGGCGGCGGCGAGGACCGCCTCGGGATCGGCCTGGCACCGGGAGGCGCCGCCGGACTCGGCGGTGGACCACCTGACCGGCGCCACCACGGGGGGCGCCGGTCAGGCTCGGTTCCCAGGACTTTCACGGGTGTACCTGAATCAACGTCTACTATCGTTTCACCTCGGGGCGGCGCTGGACCACGGCGACGGAGCGCTCTCCCGGGTCTGCCGGCGCTGAGCCGACAGCACAGGAACGGTTGCCGATGACCGCCCGGACCAGGCTGCTGCGCAACGCGGAGTTCCGGTGGTGGTACCTGTCCAGGTCCGTGTCGGTGGCGGGGACGGCCGCGAGCGCCGTCATGCTGCCGCTGCTCGTCTACGGCAGCAGCGGCTCGGCTGCCCTGACCGCCGCCATCGTCGGCCTGGAGGCGGCCCCCTACCTGCTGTTCGGACTGTTCGCGGGCGCTGCCGCCGACAGGCTCCCGCGCCGCACGATGATGATCTGCGCCGATCTCGCCTGCGCGGTGCTGATGGCCGTCATCCCCATCGCCTACGCCGCCGACCTGCCGCTGCCGTCGTGGCTGGTCCTGCTGGTCGCGTTCGGCATTGGCACCGGATTCTGCTGGTTCGACGCCGCAGCCTGGGGATCGCTTACCGGCATCGTCGGCAGGCAGCAGCTTGCGCAGGCCAACAGTCTCATCTGGTCCACCGCCGTCGTCATCGGCATCGCCGCCCCGGCCGCAGCCGGGCTCCTCGCCGCCCTGACCAGCCCGGCGACGGTGCTGCTCATCGACGCCGGGACCTACCTGGCGTCGGCGGCGCTCATCAGCCGCCTGCGCAGCCCCACGCCGGCCGGCACGGTTCGGACGTCGGCCGGTGTGCACCGGACCGTCACCGACATCACCGAGGGGCTGCGCTTCCTGTGGCGCGACCCGGTGATCCGCACCCTGTCACTGACCGGTTTCGGCCTGTCGATGGCGGGTGGCGGGATCACCGGGCTGCTGATCGTGCACGCGGACGAGATGCTCGGCATCGCGACCACCGACAAGCGCATCGGGCTGCTCTACACCGCGGGTGCCGTCGGTGCCCTCGGCGCGGCGTGGCTGCTCACACCCATGACGCGCCGGATCGGGCAGGGCCGCATCGCGGTGATCGGCTACGCCCTGTTCACCGTCATGCTGATCGCGCTCGCCACGATCACCCACTACCCGGGTGCGTTGCTGATCTGGGCGGTCTGGCAGCTCGCCTACTCCCTGGCGGTCACCAACACCATCGTCGTACGCCAGCAGCGCACCCCGGACGAGCTGCAGGGTCGCGTCAACACCACGGGTCGCATGATCGTCTGGGGCGGTACGCCCTTCGGCGCCCTGCTCGGCGGCGTCATCGCCGAGACCGCCACGGCGCAGACCGCCTATCTGGTGCTCACCGCACCGGTCACCATCGGGCTGCTCCTGATCATCGGGTCACCGGTGCTGCGCCTGCGTCCGGCGCCGTAGTCGGCGGATGGGCCGGCCCGGCGTACCCGGAGAGGAAGCCGGACCGGCGTCGACCGGTGGCTAAGCCTGCTCCTGGCTCGCGAGCCAGGCCGGGAAGGTCGTCGCGGCATGGCGGTAGGTCTCGTCGCGCGGCACGAGCGTGTCGTCGTCGATGACGGCGCCGAAGTAGGGCGCGTCGTCGTCGGCGATGACCTTCCGGGGGTCGCCGAGCGCCGCGAGCCGCCGCTCGACGGCGTCGGCGAGCGGGATGCGGTCGGGTCCGGCGATCTCGACGACGCCGTTGGCGGGCGCGCTCAGCGCGACCTCCGCGACGTAGGCGGCGACCTCGGCCGCCGCGACCGGCTGGAGCGTCTTGGAGGTCACCCGGACCTCACCGCCCGAGGTCGACGCGTCGGCGATGCCCTGGAGGAACTCGAAGAACTGGGTGGCCCGGACGATGGTGAACGGCACGCCCGACTCCCGGATCAACCGCTCCTGTGCCACCTTGCCGACGATGTAGAAGCCGTGGGATGCGGGGCGGTCCACCCCGACGATGGACAGGGCCACGTGGTGGCCCACGCCCGCGGCTTTCTCCGCGGCGGCGAGGTGCTCGCCGGAGGCGGTGAAGAAGTCGAGCACGCCGTCCGGGGTGAAGACCGGGGGATTGGTGAGGTCGACGACGACCTCGGCTCCTGTCAGCGCCTCGGCCAGACCGGCACCGGTCGTGGCGTCGACGCCGGACGACGGGGACGCGGCGACCGCCGCATGGCCCTGCCGCCGGAGGATCTCGACGACCTGCGACCCGACGAGCCCCGTGCCCCCGATGACGATGATTCTCATGACTGCCTCCCGCAAACAACTCGGACAACTTATGTCCGCGATACTACTCGGACAGGAAGCATCCGAGTCAAGTAGCATGGGCGCATGAAGCTGAGCGGCGGTGTCGAGTGGGCCCTGCACTGCTGCGTGGTCCTGACCACGGCGCAGGCGCCCGTCCCGGTGACGCAGCTCGCCGAACTGCACGACGTCTCCGGCAGCTACCTCGCCAAGCAGCTCCAGGCCCTGTCCCGGGCCGGGATCATCCGTGCCGTGCAGGGCCACTCGGGCGGCTACCGCCTGACCCGGCCCGCCGCCGACATCACCGTCCTGGACGTGGTCGAGGCGGTCGACGGGCCGGACCCCACCTTCGTCTGCACCGAGATCCGCCAGCGTGGACCCCTGGCCACCCCGCCTGAGCAGTGCGCGAAGGCGTGCCCTATCGCCCGCACGATGATCCGGGCGGACCACGCCTGGCGCGAGTCGCTGCGAGCCACGACGATCGCCGACCTGGTCGCAGACGTACGGCGCGACAGCGGACCCGAGGCGCTCCCCCGCGTCGGAGCCTGGCTCGCCGGAAACGCAGCCTAGACCTACGGGCGGCTGGTCCTCAGCGCGAGCGCCGTCCGGGCGGCGTCGAGCATCAGCCGGTCCCACGACCGGTGCACGTCGCGGCCGGACAGCGCGGTGATCCGCCGCAGCCGGTGCCGCATGGTCTGCGGGTGCAGGCCCAGCGCGGCGGCCGCCTCGGTGGACGACCCGAAGCGCAGGTAGGCCTGAAGCCCTTCGAGCAGGTGCGCGTTCTCGGCCTCGGCGACCGGGCCCAGGGCAACGCCCGCGAGTTCGGCCGGATCGACGGTCGGCCGGCCGCGCAGCAGCGCGACCAGCATCGCGTCACCACGGTCGAGGACAGGTGACGCCGCGTACGCCTCATCGGGCGCGTGGCCGACCGCGGCCGCGGCGAGGCCGAACCCCGCCGGCACCGCGGCCGGACTGAGATCCCGGATGACACACGCCCGCCACCTGCGGAACGTCAGCTGCGGCGCGAGATCCGGAACCGCTGCGGCGAGCAGGACGCCCTGGCCGCCGCGACGGGTGTGCAGCACGTCCGTCGGCTGCCCGCCGATCGACGAGGCGAGATCGGCGACGTCGCCCTCCGAGAGGGCCACCCCTGGAGCCTGGGGCGCGAAGACGGCGAGGGTGAGCGCCGCCGGGATGGTGATGCCGAGCTGAGCGGCCCGGTCCGCGAGGACGGCGGCGGAGGTCTGGCGACCGGTCAGCAGGTCGTCGGCGAGGCCCGCGAGCATCCGGGCGCGATCGTTGCCGAGCTGCTCGATGGCGCTGGTGTAACCGGCGAACAGGGACTCCGACAGCTCGTCGACGCTGGTCAGCAGCGTCCGGTGGAGGACCGCCACATCGTCGATCGCCAGCTCGCCCCCGGCGAGGTCGATGACGAGGTCGCTGATCTGGACCGCGGCGACGCGATAGGCGCGGAGAACCGCGAACAGCGGGCGGCCGTCGGTGGCGCGGGCGACACCGATGCCCCGGAACCGCTGCCGGTCAGCGGCGGTGAGCGCGGTCTCCTCGACCCACATCTCGATCAGGCGCCGGACCGCCCAGGCCGTGATCGCGCGGGTCTCGGCGAGCTGAGCGGCGCTGATGGCGGCATAGGCGGGGACCTCCCGCTGGAGTGCGGCGACGATCCGCTCGTCGAGCCGGTCGCCGAGCTCGGCCAGCCGCCGCTGAACCGCCCTCCGCTCGGTGACCCCCATCCCCTCATTATTGTCAGCCGGTGACAATCAGGGCCAGCACGAGCGGCGATTCCGGTTGTCAGGCAGGACGCTGCGGGTGAGGATCGGGGCATGAACGCAGACGTGATCGTTGTCGGGGCCGGGCTGGCCGGGCTGGTCGCCACCGCCGAGCTCGCGGAGGCCGGGCGCCGGGTGATCCTGCTCGACCAGGAGCCGGAGTCCAACTTCGGCGGGCAGGCGTTCTGGTCCTTCGGCGGCCTGTTCCTCGTCGACTCGCCCGAGCAGCGCCGGATGGGGATCAAGGACTCCCGCGACCTGGCGCTGCAGGACTGGCTGGGCACCGCCGGGTTCGACCGGCCCGAGGACGCCTGGCCCCGGCGATGGGCGGAGTCCTACGTGGACTTCGCCGCCGGGGAGAAGCGGTCCTGGCTGCGCGCTCAGGGCGTCCGGTTCTTCCCGATCGTCGGCTGGGCCGAGCGCGGCGGCTACGGCGCGATCGGGCACGGCAACTCCGTCCCCCGCTTCCACGTCACCTGGGGCACCGGCCCCGGCGTCGTCGCGCCCTTCGCGCGCCGGGTGCGGGCCGCCGCAGCCAGGGGCCTCGTCACCTTCGCGTTCCGGCACCGCGTGGACGAGCTGGTCGTCGCCGACGGCACCGTGACGGGGGTCCGCGGCACCGTTCTCGAGCCGAGCACGGCGGCTCGCGGTGTCGCCAGCTCCCGCACCGCGGTCGGGGACTTCGAGCTGACCGCGCAGGCGGTCGTGGTGACCTCCGGCGGCATCGGCGCCAACCACGACCTGGTCCGCAAGAACTGGCCCGCCCGCCTCGGCACCCCACCCGAGCACATGATCAGCGGCGTTCCCGCCCACGTCGACGGCCGGATGCTGCAGATCGCCCAGGACGCCGGCGGCGCGGTCGTCAACGCCGACCGGATGTGGCACTACGTCGAGGGGATCAAGAACTGGAGCCCGATCTGGGAGAAGCACGGCATCCGGATCCTGCCCGGACCGTCCTCCCTGTGGTTCGACGCGACCGGCAAGCGCCTGCCCGGCCCGCTCTACCCCGGCTTCGACACCCTCGGCACCCTCGCCCACCTGCGGAGCACCGGGCACGACCACAGCTGGTTCATCCTCACCCAGAAGATCATCGAGAAGGAGTTCGCGCTCTCGGGCTCCGAGCAGAACCCCGACCTCACCGGCAAGTCGGTCCGCCAGACGCTGAGCCGCATCGGACCCGGCGCCCCCGCGCCCGTCGAGGCGTTCAAGAACCGCGGCGAGGACTTCGTCGTCGCGGCCACCCTCGACGAGCTCGTCGCCGGGATGAACGCCCTCACCGACACCCCGCTGCTCGACGTCGAGCAGATCCGCCGCGAGGTCGTGGCGCGCGACCGGGAGATGGACAACGCGTTCACCAAGGACGGCCAGGTCATGGCGATCCACAACGCCCGCCGCTACCGCGGCGACAAGCTCTCCCGGACCGCCACGCCGCACAAGATCCTCGACCCGAAGGCCGGGCCGCTCATCGCCGTCCGGCTCCACGTCATCACCCGCAAATCCCTCGGCGGCCTGCACACCGACCTGTCCGGCCGGGTCCTGCGCCCCGACACGTCACCCTTCCCCGGCCTGTACGCCGCGGGCGAGGCGAGCGGCTTCGGCGGCGGCGGCGTCCACGGATACCGGTCCCTGGAGGGCACCTTCCTCGGCGGCTGCATCTTCTCCGGCCGCCAGGCCGGCCGCGCCGTCATCGAGGCGACCGCCTGACGCCGAGTGCTTGCAACTGCGGGGCGCCGCCGGTGCAACTCGGCGCTCCGCAGCCGCATTTCCGGCACGGCAAACAGTGCCAATTGCCCACGAAGTAGGCCGAGAATCAGTGCAACACATCTGCATATGTGACATCTTGACGATCGGAAAGCGCTTTCCGTAGCGTGACAGGGAACGTACCGCACCACCCTGCGGCCCGTCCCGTCGCAGGTCCTCCCCGGCCGCCCGCGTCCCCCGGCGGCCGCTCCCGAAAGGACGTGCGAACCGTGTCCGCCTTCTCACGCCGCCCGACCATGAGACACGCCTGGCTCGCCAGCGGGATCGCCGCCGTGGTCACCAGCGCGCTGCTGGTCCTCACCACGACCGCCCACGCCGCGACCCTGTTCAACGACGACTTCAACGACGGCAACTCCACCGGCTGGTCCAAATCGGGCGGCAGCTGGGCTGTCGTCGCCGACGGCTCCCCGGTCTTCCAGCAGACGAGCACCGGCAGCGACGCCAAGGCGCAGGCCGGCTCGGCCTGGGGCAACCAGTCCGTCCAGGCCCGGGTCAAGCCACTCGCCTTCAGCTCCGGATCCGGCCGGCTCGTCGGCCTCATCGGGCGGGCGCAGAGCATGACCAACTACTACTACCTCGCCCTCGGCCCCGGCCAGGTGCTCCTCGGCAAGCGCACCGGCGGCGGCTACGCGACCATCGCGTCGGCACCGGCCTCGGTCAGCACCGGGACCTGGGCCACGCTGCGGTTCGAGGCCTTCGGCGGTTCGCTGCGCGGCTATCTCAACGGCGCTCTCGCCGTCTCCGGGACCGACTCCGCCTTCGCCACCGGCAAGATCGGTCTGACCACCTACTACTCCGGCGCCTCCTTCGACGACGTGGTGGTCACCGACTCCCCCGGACCCGGGCCGTCCATCAGCCCGTCGAGCCCCGCCTCCCCCTCGGCATCGGTGTCGCCGTCGGCCTCCCCGTCCGCGCCCCCGTCGCCCTCGCCCTCCACGTCACCGACGCCGCCGACCCCCGGCCAGGCCGACGGCTACGCGAGCGTCAACGCCTGGGGCCAGAACGGCACCAGCGGCGGCACCGGCGGCCCGACCGTCACGGTCAGCACCGCGGCCGCGTTCCTCAGCGCCATCGCCCAGCCCGGGAAACTCGTCATCCAGGTCAGCGGCACCATCACGCTGCCGGGGCCGATGCACGACGTCACCTCCGACAAGACCATCGTCGGGCTGGGCGCGGGCTCCGGGCTGACCGGCGGCGGGCTCAACATCGGCCTGCCCATCGACGACGCCGTCACCGCACCGCCGGCCAACGCGGTCAGGAACGTCATCGTCCGCAACCTGACCATCCGCGACTGCCCGGACGACTGCATCAACGTGCAGATGTTCTCGCACCACGTCTGGATCGACCACAACGACCTGTCCGAGCAGTTCGACGGCGCGCTCGACGCCAAGCGCGGCTCCAGCTGGATCACGATCTCGTGGAACCGGTTCCACAACAGCGACAAGAACATGCTGCTCGGCCACGACGACTCCAACGGAGCGCAGGACATCGGCCGCCTGAAGGTGACCTACCACCACAACTTCCTCGACGGCAGCTCGCAGCGCAACCCGCGGGTCCGGTTCGGCGAGCCGGTGCACATCTACAACAACTACTACCTGCACATCACCGGCTACGGCGCGGCGTCGCAGATGAACGCCTGCCTCGTCGTGGAGAACAACTACTTCGACGACGTCGAGAAGCCCACCCGCAACGACGTCGGCGGCTCCGCGGGCCGGATCGAGGCGCGCGGCAACATCAACGTCAACACCGAGGACCCCATCGTGACCTCGGGCTCGTGCAGCGGGCAGCCCGGCAGCTACTACGCCTACTCGCCCGACAGCGCGGCCGCCGTCCCGGCGCTCGTCTCCGCCGGCGCGGGCGTCGGCAAGATCTAACCCCCATCCGGTACGGGGTGGGTGCCGAATCCCGGCGCCCACCTCGTGCATTACTGTAAATTCTGTTTAGACTTACACATGCGTCGATTTCTTGCCGTGCTGCTCGTCGCCGTCCCGCTCGCCGTCGTCCCCGGCGGTGCCGCCTTCGCCGCCACGACCGCGCCGGCCCTCGTGATCGGCAGCGACTTCCCCGATCCGGACATCGGCAAGTTCGACGGGACCTACTACGCCTACTCCACCAACAACGGCAACGGCAACGTCCCCGTCGCGTCGGCACCCTCGGTGAACGGGCCGTGGACCCGGCGCGGCAACGCCCTGCCGACCCTGGGCGCCTGGGCCTCGGGCGGGCTCACCTGGGCGCCCGACGTGTCCCGCCGCGCCGACGGGACCTACCTGCTCTACTACACCGCCCGCAGCATCGCGGTCGGGCGGCAGTGCATCGGCGCCGCCGTGTCCGGCTCCCCGCTGGGCCCGTTCACGCCGGTCGGCACGCAGCCCCTGGTCTGCAACGGCGGCGAGGGCGGCGACATCGACGCCTCCAGCTTCACCGACAGCACCGGCCTGCGCTACCTGCTCTACAAGGACGACGGCAACGCCGTCGGGCAGCCGACGAGCCTGTGGCTGCAGCAGGTCGCCGCCAACGGGACCACCCTGCAGGGTTCCCGGGTGGAGCTGCTGCGCAGCGGCCTACCCGAGGAGGCCGGCATCATCGAGGCACCCGTCCTGACCAAGACCGGCGGCCGCTACATCCTGTTCTACTCGCTCGGCGGCTACGGCGGCGACGGCTACCAGACCAGCTACGCCACGTCGACGTCGCTGACCGGGCCCTACGCGAAGGCGTACCGGTCGCTGGTGACGACGGCGAGTGTGGACTCCGCCGTGCGCGGGCCGGGCGGAGCCGACGTGATCCGGGAGGCCGGCGGCGACAGCCTCGTCCTGCACGGGTGGATCAACAACTACTCCGCCCGCGGGATGTACGTGGCCGCGCTCGGCTGGGCCGGCGAGTACCCCGTCGTGCGCGGCAGCCGGGTGCGCACCGAAGCCGAGCGGGCCGTGCTGAACCACAGCGCCGTACGCAACGCCGCCACCGCATCCCAGGGCCAGGTGGTGGCGTATATCGACTACGCGGACAGCTGGGTCGAGTTCACCGTCTACGCCCCCCGCAGCGGCGGCTACAACGCCCACATCGGCTACGCCGCAGGCTATGGCGACGCCCAGCACTCCGTGACCGTCAACGGCGCACCGGCCGGGACCGTCACCTACCCCAACTCGGGCTGGGACACCTGGCGCCAGGCGACCGCCGGCATCACCCTCACCGCGGGCTGGAACACCGTGCGCCTCACCTACCTCAGCCGCTGGGCCGAAGTGGACTACGTCGAGATCGCGTGAGCGGCACTCCGCCGGAGAGCGCTCTATCGGAGGGCTCCGCAGTATTGACTTAGTAAAACGAATTGATTTAAGGTCCTCGCATACGTCGATGTCCTGAAACATTGGCGTAGCACAAGGAAACACTCACACTGCGAGGAGCGGATCGACGTGACACAGCCGACCACCAGGCGGCCAGACCACGCGAATCCCCGCATCCGCGAGCGACGCCGTGCTCAGTGAGCAGGCGAGCTGTCCGGGCCACCGCCTGATGGTGGCGTAGAGCAGCTCGGACCCGACGGCGTTCCCCGCGACGACCAATCCCATGACCCTGCCCCGGGAGGCAACTCGATGTCAGCGAGATGGTGCGCGCCGCTCGCAGCCCGGGACGAGCCCGCATGAGCGCCCCCGTACTGCTGGAGATGCGGTCGATCACCAAGGAGTTCCCCGGCGTCGTCGCCCTCGCCGACGTCAGCCTGGTCGTGCGCACCGGCGAGATCCACGCGATCTGCGGCGAGAACGGCGCCGGCAAGTCGACGCTGATGAAGGTCCTGAGCGGCGTCTATCCACATGGGACCTACTCCGGCTCCATCGTCTATCAGGGAGCGGAGAGCCGGTTCGCTGACATCAGGTCCAGCGAACGCGCCGGGATCGTGATCATCCACCAGGAGCTCGCGCTGGTACCCGGCATGTCGATCACCGAGAACATCTTCCTCGGCAACGAGCCGCGGCGGCTGGGCGCGATCGACTGGAAGGCCGCGAACCGCCGGGCGATCGAGCTTATGGCGCAGGTCGGCCTCAAGGAGGACCCGGACACCCTGATCAAGGACATCGGCGTCGGCAAGCAGCAGCTGGTGGAGATCGCCAAGGCGTTCGCCAAGGATGTCCGGCTGCTCATCCTCGACGAGCCGACCGCCGCGTTGAACGAGACCGATTCCCGGCACCTGCTCGACCTGTTGCGGGGCTTCAAGGACCGTGGCATCACCTCGATCATCATCTCGCACAAGCTCAACGAGATCGAGGCGGTCGCCGACTCCATCACCATCCTGCGCGACGGCCGGGCCGTCGAGACACTCGACGTGCACGCGGACGGCATCAACGAGGACCGGATCGTGCGCGGCATGGTCGGCCGTGAGCTGAGCAGCCGGTTCCCCGACCACACCCCGAACATCGGGGATGTCTTCTTCGAGGTCCGCAACTGGACCGTGCGGCACCCGATCTCCGCCGAGCGCCTCGTGTGCAAGAACTCCAGCTTCTACGTCCGCCGGGGCGAGATCGTCGGCTTCGCAGGCCTGATGGGCGCCGGCCGCACGGAGCTCGCGATGAGCGTCTTCGGCCGGTCCTACGGGGTCTACCTCGGCGGGCAGATCATCAAGGACGGCGAGGAGATCGAGCTGAAG
Organism: Allocatelliglobosispora scoriae; assembly: GCF_014204945.1. Taxonomy (NCBI): domain Bacteria; kingdom Bacillati; phylum Actinomycetota; class Actinomycetes; order Micromonosporales; family Micromonosporaceae; genus Allocatelliglobosispora; species Allocatelliglobosispora scoriae. The sequence goes on along the minus strand of NZ_JACHMN010000003.1, from coordinate 2,977,753 downwards.
TCGGTCGCCGCCGCGATCCGGCACGGCCTCGCCTACGTCAGCGAGGACCGCAAGGCGATCGGCCTCAACCTGCTCGACGACATCAAGACCTCGATGGTCGCCGCCAAGCTGTCGAAGATCAGCCGGCACGGCGTCCTGGACAAGGTCGCCGAGCACCAGGTGTCGGAGTCCTACCGCACCAGCCTGCGGATCAAGACGCCCACCGTCGACGAGGGCATCACCAAGCTCTCCGGCGGCAACCAGCAGAAGGTCGTCCTGGCGAAGTGGATGTTCACCGACCCCGACCTGCTCATCCTCGACGAGCCCACCCGAGGGATCGACGTCGGGGCGAAGTACGAGATCTACGGCATCATCCAGCGCCTGGCAGATGAGGGCAAGGGCGTCATCGTCATCTCCTCCGAGCTCCCCGAGCTCATCGGGGTGTGCGACCGCATCTACACGGTGTTCGAGGGCGCTGTCACCGGAGACATCGCGCGCCGCGACGCCACTCCCGAACTCCTCCTGAAGCAGATGACATCGACGAGGAGGGTGGCGACGCCATGAGCCGGCTCAAAGACCTACAGAAGAACCTCTTCGGGGGTACGACTTCGAACATCCGCCAGTTCGGCATGATCTTCACGCTGGTGGCGATCGTGGTGCTCTTCCAGGTCCTCACCAACGGACTGACCCTGACACCGGGCAACCTGATCGCGGTGGTCAGCCAGTATTCGTACATCCTCATCCTCGCCATCGGCATGCTGATGGTGATCGTCGCCGGGCACATCGACCTCTCGGTCGGCTCCGTCGCGGCGTTCACGGGCATCGTCGTCGCCAAGGCGATGCACGATTTCAGCATCCCCTGGCCGGCCGGAATCCTGCTGGGCCTGCTGGTGGGCGCCCTGATCGGCGCATGGCAGGGCTTCTGGGTCGCCTACGTCGGCATCCCCGCGTTCATCGTGACGCTCGCCGGCATGCTGCTCTTCCGCGGCGGCAACCAGCTGATCGGCGACGCCGCCACCGTCCCGGTCCCGGAGGGCTTCCGGGTCATCGGCGCGGGCTACCTCCCCGAGGTCGGCCCCACCACCGGTTACAACAACCTCACCCTGCTCCTCGGCATCGTCGCCGTCGCTGCGGTCGCCGTCCGGGAGTACCGCACCCGGCAGACCCGCCAGGAGATGGGCGCCGACCCCGCTCCCCTGTGGATCTCGATCCTGCGGCTGGCGGTGATGGTGGGCGTCATCGCCTTCGCCACCCTGCGATTCGCCGGCGGTCGCGTCGGGACGAGCTTCCCGATCTCCGGCATCATCCTGGCCGTCCTGGTCCTCGCCTACTCGTTCTACACCCGCAACACGGCGGGGGGCAGGCACATCTACGCCATCGGCGGCAACTCCCGCGCCGCCGAGCTCTCCGGCGTCAAGCTCCAGCGGGTGAACTTCTTCGTCATGACCAACATGTCGGTCCTGGCCGCCCTCGCGGGCATGATCTTCGTCGCCCGGTCCACCGCCTCCGGCCCGCAGGACGGGCTGAGCTGGGAGCTGGAAGCGATCACAGCGGTCTTCGTCGGCGGCGCGGCCGTCTCCGGCGGCTTGGGCACCATCAGCGGCTCGATCGTCGGCGGTCTGGTGATGGCGGTCCTCATCAACGGGATGCAGCTGCTCGGCACCGGCACCGACGTCGGGCAGATCATCCGGGGCCTCTTCCTGCTGATCGCCGTCGCCTTCGACGTCTACAACCGCAGCCAGGGAAGATTCTCGATCATCGAATCGCTCACCCGCCCGTTCCGCAAGGACGACCCGCAGCCGCCACCGGCGCAGTCCGAAGCGGACAGCGAACCACAGAGGGCTCCCGCCCTCGGCTGACCTCGGCGAAATGCCGCCCGACCCCACACCGCACCATCTCAACAGAGAAGGGTTACTCCCGCATGCGCAAGTACCTCAGCAAAACCCTCCTGGTCGGCGCCGCCGCGCTGCTGGCCTTGAGCGCTTGCACGACCGCCCGCGAGGGCGAGACCTCCAGCACCGCGTCCGGTCCGGCCGTCGGCTTCGCGAAGGACGCCCTGATCGGCGTCGCGCTGCCGTCGAAGACCTCGGAGAACTGGGTCCTCGCCGGTGACCTGTTCACCAACGGGCTCAAGGCCGCGGGCTTCGCGTCCGACGTCCAGTACGCCGGTGCCTCGACCACCGTCGCCGACCAGCAGGCGCAGATCAACGCCATGGTCACCAAGGGTGCGAAGGTCATCGTCATCGGCGCGACCGACGCCGCCCAGCTCTCGACCCAGGTGGCGCAGGCCAAGCAGGCCGGTGCCGTGGTCATCGCCTACGACCGGCTGATCACCAACACCAAGGACATCGACTACTACATCGCGTTCGACAACTTCAAGGTCGGCCAGCTCCAGGGCCAGGCGCTGGTGGAGGGCCTGAAGGCCAAGAAGGCCACCGGTCCGTGGACCATCGAGCTGTTCTCCGGCTCGCCGGACGACAACAACGCGGGCGTCTTCTTCAACGGCGCGCTCGACGTCCTCAAGCCGCTCATCGACAAGGGTGACCTGATCGTCGGCTCCGGCCAGAAGGACGTCAAGCAGACCGCCATCCAGGGCTGGAAGGCCGAGGGCGCCCAGCAGCGGATGGACTCGCTGCTGACCTCCACCTACAGCTCCGGCAAGACCCTCGACGGCGTCCTCTCGCCGAACGACACCCTGGCCCGCGCGATCATCACCTCGGTCAAGGGCGCCGGCAAGCCGATCCCGGTCGTCACCGGCCAGGACTCCGAGGTGGAGTCGGTCAAGTCGATCATGGCTGGCGAGCAGTACTCCACCATCAACAAGGACACCCGCAAGCTGGTCGCCGAGACCATCAAGATGGTCCAGGCGCTGCAGACCGGTGCCACGCCGACCGTCAACGACACCTCGTCCTACAACAACGGTGTCAAGGTCGTCCCGTCCTACCTGCTTCCGCCGATCATCGTGACCAAGGCCAACGCGGCCACGGCCTACGTCGACGACCCCAAGCTGGGCCCGCTGACGAAGTAAGCAGCACGAACAGCGTCGTGGGGCTCCCGTTCGCGGGGGCCCCACGACCGCGTCGGGGCTACTCCGCCAGCAGTGAGGTGACCTGCGGCGAGAAGGTGCTGTGCAGGACGAGGGACGCGGCTCCCACGACGGCCGCGTCAGCGCCGAGCGGGGAGAGCACCACGTCGACGACGCGGATCTGCCGGGCCATCGGCCGGGTGGCGAGGGCCGCGGCGACCGCGTCCCGGTAGGCCGTCCCGACCGACCGGATCCCGTTGCCGCCCAGGATCACCAGGTCGACATCGACGGTGTTGGCCACGTTGACGACCGCCCACGCGAGCCGGTCCGCCGCGGTCCGGACGACAGCCGTCGCCACCTCGTCACCCGCTTCGGCGGCATCGCAGACGGCCTCGTAGTCGACGGTCGCCGGGTCCCGGCGGAAGCGCTGCGCGAGCGGGCCGCTGCCGCCCCCGCCGGCACCGGCCAGGCGCTCGCGGGCGTCCGCGACGATCGCCTTCGGGTTGATCAGCCGCTCGACGCATCCCCGGCTGCCGCAGTAGCACTCCGGTCCGTCCGCCATGATCGTGATGTGGCCGAACTCGGCGGCGTTCAACGAGCCGCCACGGTGCACCTGGTGACCGAGGAACAGGCCGCCGCCGATGCCCGTACCCAGGAAGAAGTATGCGAAGTTGGCGACACCGCGGCCCGCACCCGCCCAGCGCTCGCCGATCGCCGCGGCGGTCGCGTCGTTGTCGATGGTGACCGCGAGCCCGGTCGCGGCCTCGAGCAGCTCCTTCATCGCCACCCGGCGCCACTTGGCGAGCTGCGGCGGCGAGATGACCAGGCCGAGGTCCTGGTCGATCGGGCCGGGAGTGGCCACCCCCAGGCCCAGCACGCGCTGCCGGGACACCCCGGCCACCGCGAGGACCGCCTCCACCAGCTCCGCCATGGCCCGGATGACCTCGTCCGGCTCGGCCGTCTGCGGCAGCGGCCGCCGGGTCGTCACCAGGGCCCGGCCCAAAAGATCCACCACGACGCAGGTGAGCTCGACGGGATCGAAGTGCAGCCCGACGGCGCTGCCCGCGTCGGCGTTGACCCGCAGGATGGTGCGGGGCTTGCCGCCGGTGGCGATCCTGCTGGCACCGTCCTCACGGACCACGCCCTCGTCGATCAGCCTGCGCACGATGCCGGAGACCGTCTGCGCGGTGAGTCCGGTGTGCTGGGCGAGCTCGACCCGACTGATCCCGTCGGCCAGCTGGATGACATCCAGAACCACCGCGCGGTTGTACGCCCCGACCTTGGGAAGGTTCGTGCCAACCTGCCGCAACGTGCCCCTTCCTCATGGCGCCGTGACGCGAATTCCCTAGTACAGCAGCTTAAGCGAGGATGCGCACCGACGAGAAGGCGGGTCGTGCCCATGCGGGCAGGGCCTTCACCGCCGTCAGCGGAAGGCCGGTGTGCAGTCCCGCAGCGCCACCCGGCTGCGCCCCGACCCCTCGCTGCGCAGCACACCGGTCGCCGCCGAGGCGGACCGGTGCCGGGGGTGATGCTGGGGGAACTACAACATCGACCATCCAACATGAATGCGCCATGATTGTCAACGTTGTCAGATTGGCGTTCATCACTACTTGACACGCGAGTTACAGCGCCGTAACACTGTGGCAACCCTCGCAAGAGAGCGCTCTCACAGCGTGGGCGTCCGTCCCTGACCCACCAGGAGAGCAGGTACGTTATGAGAAGCCCATCAAGATCACTCCGGATCGGATTACTGGTCCTGGCGTTGACGGCTGCGGGCGCCACCGTCAGCCTCGCCAGCCCCGTCCAGTCCGCCTACGCCGCGGTCGCCGGCAACCCCATCAACGGGCCGGGCGGCAAGTGCGTCGACGTGGCCGGTGACGACATCGGCGTCAACGGCACCGCGATCCAGCTCTGGGACTGCCAGGCCGCAGCCGCCGACCAGCACTGGACCTGGAGCGGCACCGCCCTGACCGCGATCGGCCGCTGCCTCGACATCACCAGCGGCGGCACCGCCAACAGCACGCCGCTCCAGCTCTGGGACTGCAACGGCACCGGCGCCCAGCAGTGGACCGCGCAGGCCGACGGCTCCCTGCGCAACCCCCAGTCCGGCCGCTGCATGGACTCCCCCGGCGGCGCCACCGCCAACGGCACCCGCCTGACGATCTGGGACTGCAACGGCACCGGCGCGCAGAAGTTCTCGCTGACGGCGACCCCGCCGACGGGCACCTGCCCGACCTACTCCGACACGCCCGACTTCGGCCCCAACGTGCGCATCTTCGACCACTCCTCCAGCGACGCCACCATCCAGGCCGCGCTGAACACCGTCTTCGATGCGCAGAAGAGCACCCAGACCGCGCAGTTCGCCACCCGCCGCGACGCCCTGCTGTTCAAGCCCAGCTCGACGCCGTACGCTGTGGGCGCCAACATCGGCTTCAACACCTCGATCGCCGGGCTCGGCCTGAACCCCGACGACACCCGCATCAACGGCGCCGTGACGGTCGACGCGTTCAACGCCAGCGACGCCGGCAACGCCACCCAGAACTTCTGGCGCTCCGCCGAGAACCTCTCGGTCAACACGCTCGGCGGCACCAACCGCTGGGCCGTCGCCCAGGCGGCACCGTTCCGCCGCATGCACATCATCGGCGGCCTCAACCTCTTCCCGGCCAGCTACGGCTGGGCCAGCGGCGGCTACATCGCCGACTCCAAGGTCGACGGCAACAGCGAGTCGGCCTCGCAGCAGCAGTGGTACACCCGCGACAGCCAGCTCGGCAGCTGGAGCGGCTCCAACTGGAACATGGTCTTCTCCGGCGTCAACGGGGCGCCCGCGAACAACTTCAACACCAACCCGGCCGCCGGACCCCGCTACACCACCCTCGCCACCACGCCGATCTCCCGCGACGTGCCCTACCTCTACCTCGACGGCGCCGGGAAGTACCGGGTGTTCGTGCCGTCGCTGCGGACCAACGCGTCCGGGCCGAGCTGGGCGGGCGGCTCCACGCCCGGTAGCTCACTGCCGATGAGCACCTTCTTCGTGGCCCGCCCGAGCGACTCGGCGGCGACGATCAACACCGCCTTCGCCAACGGCTGCAACGTCTTCTTCACCCCCGGCGTCTACCACGTCAACCAGACGCTGCACGTGACGAAGGCGAACACGATCGTCCTCGGCATCGGCTACGCGACGATCATCCCCGACGGCGGCGTCAACGCGATGGACGTCGCCGATGTCGACGGCGTACGCATCAAGGGCCTGCTCTTCGACGCCGGCACCACCAACAGCGACACCCTGCTCAAGGTCGGCCTCGCCAAGACCTCGGTGTCCCACTCGGGCAACCCGACCACGATCCAGGACGTGTTCTTCCGGATCGGCGGCATGGTCGCGGGCAAGGCCACCAACAGCCTGGTCGTCAACACCAACAACACGATCATCGACCACACCTGGGCCTGGCGGGCCGACCACGGCGCCGGGATCGGCTGGACCGTCAACACCGCCGACAACGGCCTGACCGTGAACGGCGACAACGTGCTCGCGACCGGCCTGTTCGTCGAGCACTACCAGAAGAACGAGGTGGTCTGGAACGGCGCCAACGGCCGGATCATCTTCTTCCAGAACGAGATGCCCTACGACCCGCCGAACCAGGCGTCCTGGATGAACGGCTCCACGCAGGGCTACCCGGCCATCAAGGTGGGGTCGGGCGTCACCACCTTCGAGGCCTGGGGCCTGGGCAGCTACTGCTACTTCAACGTCAACCCGGCCGTCGTGTCGGCCCGGGCGTTCGAGGTGCCGGCGGTGGCCGGAGTGAAGTTCCACAACATGGCGGTCGTCTCCCTCGGCGGCGTCGGCACCATCGCCCGCGTCATCAACAACACCGGCGCGGCGGCGAACTCCACCACCAACAACGTCTACCTGCTGAACTTCCCGTAACCGCTCGGCCGGCGGCCGGTCCGGATCCCCGGGCCGGCCGCCGTCGGCGTTCTCAGAGCGTCTCGGCGAGGAACTCCTGCAGAGCCGCCTCCGCCTCGGGTGAGCCCGGCCGCAGGTGGACGTGGGCCTCGCCCTGCTTGTGACCCTGCTCCAGCCACTTCATGAACTCGCGCCGGGTGCCGGTGTCGGGCACCTTCTCCTTCAGCCAGCCCGATTCCTGCAGCTCCTGCTTGTTCGCGTCGCTCATCCGCTCGTTGCGCGGCGCGTCCTCGTACTTGTTGGCCTCGTCGCCGTACTTGTCCTCCCAGTAGTCGTCGCCCCGGCCCCCGCTGCCGCCACCGCTGGAGGCGTGCATGAGCAGAGCACCGAGCGCACCGAGCGCGGCTCCCAATCCGGCGAGGGCGGCCGGGGACAGCGCACCGGCCATCATGCCGCCGCCGGCCAGGGCCAGCCCGCCCGGCGGGAAGAGGACGAGGGCCAGGGCGATGAGCATCAGCAGGAGGCCGCTGAGCGCGACACCCCTGCCCAGCGCGTCGAGGATGTGGATGTTGGACACCAGCGGCTGGTCCAGACCGCTGCCGGTCAGACCGATGATGAGGGAGGTCACCCCGGTCGCGAGCGCGCCGAAGGCGGTGATGAGCTGCAGCTCGCCCTTGGCTATCAGCTCGGCGGAGGGTGCCGCCGCGAGCTGCCGCCGCTGGCGGAGCATGCCGATGAGCCGCCAGCCGAGCCAGGCGAGGCCGACGAGGCTGAACAGGAGGATCACCGGGGTGGCGAACGCCGACATCATGAGCTTCTGCACACCGGCGGTGAGCGGGATCGTGCCGACGACGAAGTAGAGGAAGGCGGGCACCAGCAGCACCAGCGGGACCAGCAGCGGCAGGTAGCGGCGGATGCCGCTGCCCGACGCGAACGGGTTCGGCAGCGGCGGCTTGACGTTGCTCCAGGCCGCGGCGGTGTTGGACGCGTCGATCCGGTCACGGATCTCCCGCACCACCCGGTGCAGGTCGGCGGTGTCCCGACCGGACGCGTGGGCGAAGTACAGGTTGCGGCGGGCCAGGACGAACCGCCACGCGATCAGCGGCGTCCAGGGCAGGCCCTTCGTCGCGAAGTCGAGCAGGGACACCTGGGTCTGCACGTCGGGCAAGGCACGCTTCGACGTCCGGGCGGCCACGAAGTCCAGATAGGACGCCGCTGCGAGGGCCAGCAGCGGGTAGAGCCAGCCCACGGTGCCGATCACCTTCATGGGACCGGCCACCAGACCGATCACCCCGCCGTCGTCGGGTGCCGCGATGCGCTGGTTGAAGCTGGCGTGGTCCAGCCAGGCGTAGAAGATGAGCGCCGCCCCGGCCAGGCGCAGCTTCCAGCCCTTGCGCAGCAGCAGCCCCAGGCCGAGCCCGGCCAGCGCACTGAGCACCAGGTGCGGGTTGGTCGCGCTGTCGGATGCCCCGGCGAACAGGTCGCCGTTGACGACGGGCGCCGGGAGCCACGAGGTGAGGATGCTGCTCAGGCCGGGGAAGTAGGTCAGCGAGAAGCCCGACATCTCCGTCCACCCGGACACGATGCCGCCCTGCGCGTCGGGCATCCGCGCGGCCTCGTTGCTGAATCGCAGCAGCGCCTCGGCGAGAGTGAAGCCGGAACCGATCGCCGCGGCGACGAGCACGTAGTCGGTCAGGCCCCACTGCGCGCGGATCCGCTTGTGCAGCAGCACCAGCAGCGCCAGCGGCGCGATCTTCGCCAGCTCCTCGATGAAGGGATCCATTGTGTACGAAGCGGTGCGGACCACCTCGGGCAGCGGCGTGTCGGTCAGCGCCACCACACCCCGGGTGTAGAGGAGCTGCGCGAACACCGACAGGACACCGGCACCGTAGAGACCGACGGTGACCGCCAGCAGGAGCACGCCGAAGCGCACGGTCCGGGTCCAGGAGCTCAGGATCGCCAATTGCCATACGCCGTAACACGCGGCGATCATCATCAGGACGGCCATCGCCAGAACCTAGCAATCGACGACAACCCCGGCTATCGAGAAGACGACGTTGGAGCGAAAGACAATCGGCGGCCCACGACCGTCTCAGACCAGCGCATCGGCCGCCCACACCATGCGCAGCTTGCGCGGATGGCCGTTCAGCCGTGTCGGATCGCCGCCCGGCGGAGCCACTGTCGCCGTTTCGACGCAGGTGGCACCGGCGGCGATGTAGAACCGCTGCGCGGCTGCGTTCTGCTCGAGCACCCACAGGTAGAGCCCGCCGCCGGTCGGCCGCTCGGCGACGGTCCGGGCGACCTGCCCCAGCAGCAGTGAGCCGATGCCCGTGCGGCGCTGGTCGTGGGCGACGTGCAGGTTGTCGATGAAGCTCCCCCACCGCGGGTCGTCGTCGAACACGACGTGGATGAAGCCCACCAGGCGCTCCTCGCCCTGCTCGGCGAGGACGGTCTCGGTGCCGGCGGGAGCCGCCAGCCGCTCCGCCCACACCGCCCGGCGTTCGGCGAGGACGTCGCCGTCGAGGTAGGAGTCGGCGAAGGCACCCCGGTAGTGCCGCCGCCAGCTGTCGGCGTGCAGGGCCGCGACCTGCTCGAAGTCGTCCGCTCCGGCGAGCCGCAAGCGCGGCGGCCCGGATCGCCCGTCAGTCACGCTCATCGGCCCAGCCTAACGAGGCCGGGAGATCGGCAGCCGGCCGCAGCGCCTTCCCGGTACCTCTTGACATCGGCGGAAGCGAATTTCAGGCTGGGCACGTGAAGATCGTCGATGCTCGCGTCATCGTCACCTGCCCGGGCCGCAACTTCGTCACGCTGAAGATCATCACCGACGACGGCGTCACCGGGGTCGGCGACGCCACCCTCAACGGCCGCGAGCTCTCCGTCGCCGCCTATCTGACCGAGCACGTCATCCCGGCGCTGATCGGCCGGGACCCGGCCCGGATCGAGGACACCTGGCAGTACCTCTACAAGGGAGCCTACTGGCGGCGCGGCCCGGTGACGATGACCGCGATCGCCGCCGTCGACACCGCGCTGTGGGACATCAAAGGAAAGGTCGCCGGGCTGCCCGTCTACCAGCTGCTCGGCGGGCGCTGCCGCGACGGCGTCACCGTCTACGGCCACGCCAGCGCCGAGACGGTCGACGAGGTGCTCACCGAGGTCGCCCGCTATGTGGACCTCGGCTACAAGGCGGTGCGGGTCCAGACCGGGGTGCCGGGGCTCGCGACCACCTACGGCGTCGGCCGGGGCCAGATGTACTACGAGCCCGCCGACGCCGCGATCGCCAGCGAGGCGGTCTGGTCGACCGACCGCTATTTCGCCCACGTGCCGGGCGTCTTCGCGCAGGTCCGCGACGCGTTCGGCCCCGGGCTGAAGCTGCTGCACGACGTGCACCACCGGCTCACCCCGATCGAGGCGGCGCGGCTGGGCAAGAGCCTGGAGCCGTACGCGCTGACGTGGATGGAGGACCCGGTCCCCGCCGAGCTGCAGGAGGGTTTCCGCCTCATCCGGCAGCACACCACCACCCCGATCGCCGTCGGCGAGGTCTTCAACACCGTCTGGGACTGCCGGGAGCTGATCCAGGAGCAGCTCATCGACTACATCCGCACCACCGTCGTACACGCCGGCGGGATCAGCCACCTGCGGCGGATCTTCGATCTGGCGGCGCTGCACCACGTCCGCAGCGGCTCGCACGGCGCCACCGACCTGTCGCCGGTCTGCATGGCGGCGGCGCTGCACGTGGACCTCAGCATCCCCAACTTCGGGCTGCAGGAGTACATGCGGCACACCCCGGAGACCGACGCGGTCTTCCCGCACGGCTACCACTTCGCCGACGGCTACCTGCACCCGTCCGAGGAGCCCGGCCTCGGCGTCGACATCGACGAGGAGCTCGCCGCACGGTACCCCTACCGCCCGGCGGCGCTGCCGGTCAACCGCCTCGAAGACGGGACGATGCACAGTTGGTGACCGCGTACCATCCCGCGTGGCTGCCCGCGGCGGCCCTCCGGCACCGCACCGCCGTGTCGGCGGGCTCACCGATCCGCGAGCGGCAGGCTCACCGATCCGCAAGCGGCGGCCGGATCCGAAAGGAGCTGTCCGCGAGGAACGCGGCGCTGCCGTCGGTGTAGTCGACCCACAGCTCGCCACCCCGGCGGTGCAGGAACCACCCCGCGTATTGGGACTCGAAGACCAGCGATGAGCTCGTCGATCCCGGTCGGACGCAGAACGTCGCGTCCGACCGGAAGAGCTCGGTGCCGTCGTTGTAGTTCGACTTCGTCCGCCAGTTCTGGTGGCGCAGGTACCGTCCGTCGGCTGCGCGGAAGGAGAAGCAGCCGGCGTCGGCCAGGCCCGCCACCACGTCGAAGGTGGCCTGCTGGCGGGCTGTGGCAGCGCTCGTCGCCGAGAGGGCCGCCAGCACGCCGACACCATTCTGGATGGTGGCGTAGTGGCCGGGCTGCGCGGCTGACTCCAGCGAGGCGGGTCCAGCCGTCAGCGGCCCGGCTGCGCTGCGGGAGGGGCTCGGGCTCGACCGGCGGCTGGCCTGGGCGGCGGAGGGGCTCGGTTGGGCGGCGGACGGGCTCGGCAGCGCCGGGGTGTCAGCCGGAGGCAGCGGCGCCGCTACCGCCGGGAGCGCCGGAGGGCTGGCGGGCCAGTTCAGGACGGCGGCCGTCGTGCCCGCAGCCAGGGTGCCCGCGACGAGCACCGTGACGACGGAGTGGGACGCGACCGCCTTCGTCAGATTCCCCAGCAGGCCCGCCTTCGCTCCGGCCGTCAGCGCCGCCGACGATGCGGCACCGGCGAGCGCGCCCTTGCCGATCAGCGCGGCGGCGAGCGCGGCCGGGACAGGGAGCAGGGCCGCCCCGACGAGCAGCCGGTCCGCACTCACCAGCCGGTCGACGGTGGGCGTGCAGGTGCCGCAGGAACCGACATGCCGGGTGATCCGCTTGCGCCAGGCGGTGCTGGGCGTACCGTCCCAGCCCTTCAGCACCCCGTCGAGATCGGTGCAGCGCGGCTGCGCCGACACCGCGGCGACCAGGGCACGGCACTGGTCGAACTGCTGGCGCATCCGTTGGACGCGCACCCCGGCGTGCGCGACGCTCACCCCGGTCGCCGTGGCGAGTTCGGTACGCGACAGCTTGCCCGCGACCTCCAGCCACCACAGCGACAGCAGCGTCCGGTCGTCGCCGTCCAACCAGCGCGCGGCGCGTACCGCCTGGTGGCGCTGGTCGGCCAGGTCCAGCCGCAGCATCGTCAAACCCTCGAAGGACGCGTCGGCGTCCGGCATTCCGGCCAGGTCGTCCAAGGGGGCGGTACGCCGGGCGTTGACGCTCCGCCGGTGCAGGTGGGTGCTGATCTGCCGAACGGTGATGGCGCCCAGCCAGGCCCGGAAGCTCTCCGGGGTGCGCAGCTCCCGCAGCTCCCGCAGGGCTCGCACCATGCTGTCCTGCACGACGTCGTCGCACTCGGGAGGATCGATCATCGCCCTGCGCACGATCGTGTAGACGAAGGGCAGGTAGGCGGCGATCAGGTCGTCGAGCGCCCGCTGATCACCGGCCTGCGCCGCGACGACGAGCGCCGGGTCGTTGGAGCTGTTGGGTGGCATCCGCAATTCGCTGTCGTAGATGGATCGTGGTGGTTGACTCTGACGGAGCCTGCGGCGTCCAGTCAAGACGCGGCAGAAGTTCTGGCCCTGGCTCACCCGCCCGGCTGCGAGCCTGCGGACCTCCGGGGTCGAGATCGTCGGCGCGGCCGACGTCGCGTGATGCCATAAACACTCAGCCCGCGGGAGTCTGTTGACGGATCGAAACATCCATGTAAGGCTCCGTTAACGTTAACAACCGCGGGCTCTTTCGGAGCAATGTTAACGTTAACACCGGTGGTCATCGATGTTTTACTTCGCATTTCGCGTGCGTGGCATGCATATGGAAGGACTCTTATGGCTCCCTGGTCCTCAACTCGATGGCGGCGATCCATCCTCGCTCTCGGCGCCGCCGCCGCGCTCGGCATGACCGTGCTGGTGACGGCGTCCGCTCCCGCGCAGGCGGCGGGCACGCTCTCCTGCGACATCTACGCCAACGGCGGCACGCCGTGCGTCGCCGCGCACAGCACCACCCGCGCGCTCTTCGGCACCTACAACGGTGCGCTCTACCAGGTGCGGCGCTGGTCCGACGGCGCGACCGCCAACATCGGCGTACTCAGCGCGGGCGGCTACGCGAACGCGGCCGCGCAGGACTCGTTCTGCTCGGGTACCTACTGCACGATCGTGCGCATCTATGACCAGACCTCGCGTCACAACGATCTCACCATCGCACCCGGCGGCGGCGCCAACCCCACCGCCGACCAGGGCTCGAACGCGGCGGCACTGCCCGTCACCGCGGGTGGCCACAAGGTCTACGGCGTCTACATCTCGGCGGGCAACGGCTACCGCAACAACGCGACGAACGGCATCGCGACCGGCAGCCAGCCCGAGGGCATGTACATGGTCACCGAGGGCACGCACACCAACGACCGGTGCTGCTTCGACTACGGCAACGCCGAGACCAACAACATGGACACCGGCAACGGCGACATGGACGCGATCTACTTCGGCACGCTGTGCTGGTTCTCGCCGTGCGCGGGCGGCCCCCGGGTCGCCGCCGACCTCGAGAACGGGCTCTTCGCGGGCGGCAACGGCTCCTGGACCGCGAACACCGGCCGCTCCTCGGCGTTCGTGACCGCGGTGCTGAAGAACAACGGCACCACCACCTACGCCATCAAGGACGGCAACGCGCAGTCCGGGGGCCTCACGACCCGCTACAACGGCGGCCTGCCGACCCAGGCCGGCTACCGGCCGATGACCAAGCAGGGCGCGATCATCCTCGGCATCGGCGGCGACAACAGCAACGGCTCCGTAGGCTCTTTCTTCGAGGGCGTCATGACCAGCGGCTACCCGAGCGACGCCACCGAGAATTCGGTGCAGGCCAACATCGTGTCGGTCGGCTACAGCAAGAGCGTCGGCTTCCCCGTGAACGGTGCCACCTACCGCCTGACCAACCTCCAGAGCGGCAAGGTGCTCGACGCGGTCAACTGCGGCACCGCCAACGGTACGCAGATCGACCAGTGGCAGCCGCTGGGCAACACGTGCCAGCAGTGGCGCTTCAACAGCGTCGGTGCCAACAAGTGGACGCTGACGAACGTCAACGCCAACAAGGTGCTGGACGCGGTCGGCTGCGGGCAGGCCCTCGGCACCGCCGTCAACCTGTGGCAGTCGCTCGGCAACCTGTGCCAGCAGTGGGCGGTCATTCCCGCCGGCAACGGCCGATACGAGCTCGTCGTCGAGAACAGCGGCATGGTCCTCGACGACCAGGACTGCGGAACGGCGAACGGTACGCCCGCACGCCTGTGGATGTGGCTCAACAACCCGTGCCAGCTCTGGTCGATCGCTCCGTAGCAGGACCGGTCCCGGGCCGCCGGACCGCGGCATGGGCGGTCCGGCGGCCCGGGACTGCTGAACATCCTGATCACCTTCGCGGAAGGGACGCTCGCCGTGTTCACCTCCACCGAAGCACCCTCCCGGCTCTCCCGACGGCACGGATGGCGGGCGTGGCTCGCCGCGGGCGTGACCACCGCCATGGCGGCCATCGGCGGAGTCGCCGTCGATCAGTGTGCCGCGTCGGCGGCGCCGAACTACCCCGACCCCGGCTACGTGACCGGCGACATCGGCGTCCACGACCCGGCGGTCGTCACCCGCCCGCAGGGCGGCTACCTGCTGGCGCACACCGGGAACAACATCACCCTGAAGACCTCGACCGACCGGATCACGTTCCGCAATGCCGGGACCGTCTTCCCCAACGGCGCACCGTGGACGCTGACCTACACGAACAACAGCCGCAACCTGTGGGCACCCGACATCTCCTACCGCAACGGGCGCTACTACCTGTACTACTCCGCCTCGACGTTCGGCTCGAACCGGTCGGCCATATTCCTGGCCACCAGCACCACCGGCGCCACCGGCACCTGGACCCACCAGGGCCTCGTCATCGAATCGCGGACCTCCGACAATTTCAACGCCATCGACCCGAACCTCTACACCGACAGCCAGGGCCGGTGGTGGCTCACCTTCGGATCGTTCTGGTCCGGGATCAAGCTCGTCCAACTGGACCCCGCGACCGGTCGGCGCCTCGACGGCACCGTACGCGGGATCGCCGGCCGTGGCGGCGGCGCCATCGAGGCGCCCTTCGTGTTCCGGCGCGGCACGTGGTACTACCTCTACGTCTCGTTCGACCTGTGCTGCCGCGGAGCCGCGAGCACCTACCGGATCATGGTCGGCCGCTCGGCCAGTCCGACCGGCCCCTTCCTGGACCGCAACGGCACCGACATGGCCGCCGGCGGAGGTACGCAGCTCCTCGCCTCCCACGGCGGCATCCACGGCCCGGGCCACCAGGCGGTCATCGCCGACACCGATGGCGACCAGCTCTTCTACCACTACTACGCCGACAACGGCGCGTCCTTGCTGGGCATCAACAGCATCGGCTACGACGCCGCCGGGTGGCCCTACATCTTCTGAGCGGCGCGCCGAACGCGGGAGCGCCGCCCGAAGCACAGCCGATTGACAAAACTATTTTGTGCGTACAGGATGATTTTTGTGATGAGGGATCTCCTGTACCTGGAGCGGGTCGAGCAGGCCGAGACGCTGCTCAAACCACAGCGCATCGAGGTGCTGCGGCAGCTGGCCGAGCCGCGGTCGTGCACCGAGGTCGCCGCCCGGCTGGACCAGACCCAGCAGCGCGTCTACTACCACGTCAAGCGGCTGGTCGAGCACGGCATCGCCACCCAGGTCGCCGAGCGCCGGGTGCGCGGCATCAACGAGGGCGTCTACCAGGCCACCGCGCGCGCCTACTGGCTCTCTCCCCGCCTCGTCGGCCGGATCGGCCAGCGCCAGCAACGCGACGAGGCCAGCCTCGGCTACCTGCTCGACCTCATGGAGGACGTCCAGTCCGACGTCGCCGCCCTCCACACCCAGGCGGCCCGCCGAGCCGCCGGGCTCCGCACCGCCGAGCCGGACCTGCCGTCCCTCGGCGTCGCCGGCGAGATCCGGGTGCGCCCCGACCGGCGCCCCGAGTTCATGGCCGATCTGAAGGCCGCGCTGCAGGATCTCTTCACGAAGTACGGCGGCGCCGAGGGTGACGCGTTCCGGCTCGCCGTCGCCTGCTACCCCGACCGCTCCCACGACGAAGACGACAGCAGCCGACGAGGAGAAGAAGACCGATGACCACGTTGAAGAAGCGCATCCGGATCGCCGCCCCGCGCGGCGCGGTGCACCGCGCCCTCACCGACCCGGCGGCACTACGGGTCTGGCTGGCCGAGCACGCCGAGGTGGACCTGCCCGACCGCTACCGGTTCTGGGGCCGCTTCACCCCGGACGGCGAAGCGCCGCACCAGCGCCTGCGGCACGCCGACGACGGCTCGCTGCGCTTCGACTGGGACCTCGACGGCGTCGCCACCTCCGTCGAGATCGGACTGGTCGACGACTCCGGTGCCGACGGCGAATCGACGCTGCTCACGCTCACCCAGACCGAGGTGCCGGGCTGGCCCGAGGTCCTGACGACCCCCGGCGACCGCAGCCTGATGCACACCTACTGGGCGCTGGCCCTGGCCAACCTGGCCGACTACGCCGAGGGGCGGGAACCCCTCGTGCTGTGCGACTTCACCAGCCCGGAGCTGCGCGCCGAGGTGCTGATCGACGCCGACCGACAGGCCGTCTACACGTCGCTGACCGAGCCGGAGCACTTCTCCCGCTGGGCCGGGGTGAAACTCGAGGCCGAGCTGCACCCGGGCGGCCGCTGGGCGATGGGCGGTTTCGAAGCCAACCCCCATCCCGCGCGCGTCCTCGACATCCAGCCGGGGAGCTCGATGTCGATCGACTGGGGCGAGATGGTCCAGTCCTGGGAGCTGGCCGACTCCGACGGGCGCACCCGGCTGGCCTTCGTCCACAGCGGATTCGACGAGACCCAGCCGCCCTACGACGGCTGGCTCGGCGCGCTCGCCGGCCTGGTGGAGCTGCGCCGCTACCACGAGATCAAGAACTGGCGCACCGCGTGGGTCGAGGTGCACCTCGACGGCATCCCGGACGGACTCCTCACCAACAATTAGGGCACCAGCCGAACGGCGGCACGCCCCGACCGAGCACCAGCGGTCGGGGCGTGCCGCGGTGGCGGTGTCCGGGAATTCGTTGGCGCGCCGACCGGGCCGGTTCGTACCGTGGGCCGGTGACGCCGCAGGAGAAGAAGCGCTTGAGTTATGAGCGGGACCGCCGCAACACCTACGGCGAGAACGACAAGAGTTCGCGCAAGAACATCCCCCGCGGTAAACGGCGGGCCAACCGCGCCGACCGCCGCGGCGCGTCCACCGCCCTCGTCACCGTGCAGGGCGTCCACGGCCCGATCGACGACAGGGCTGCCGACCGGGCCGAGCAGCGCCTCGCCGGACGGCGGCCGGTCGGCTTCCGCAAGTGGCGCGACGAGCCGCTCGGCTCCGTCGTCACCCACCAGCTCGGTCGCCGGGGCAACGCCGACCCGGCCGGTGCGGCGATCGCCGAAGCGCGGATCGAGCGCGTCGAGAAGCTGCTCGGCCACCGGCTCCGCCCGGCCGAGACCGATGTCGCGCCGTGGATCCGCAGCCTGGCGGCGTTCGACCGGCAGATCAGGCTGCGCACGGGCTCCCGGCTGCGCGAATGGGTCACCCACCGGATGGCGGAGGTGCGCCGAGCCGAGCGCGCGGGCGCCTTCACCGCCTATGACGTGGCGCTGCAGGACGCCCGCTTCGCCGCCGCGCTCCTGCGCGACGGGCACCTCGCTGCGGTGGCAGACCTGCTGCCGCCGTTGGACGAGTTGGTCCGCGCGTGCCTCGCCCGGATCCCGTTGACCGTGCGCGAAGCGCGAGCCGCCAGGCCGGCCGACGCCTACCTGATCCGCGACACGTTCCGCCTGGTCGCCGCTGTCAGCCCGCTCGGCGCGCACCTCGTCGATCCCGAGCTCCGCGCCGAGCTGCGGGCCTGGCGTCGTCTCCGGCTCAGGACAGCTGCTTGAGCATCGACCACTCCGCCGCTGTCACCCGGTAGCCCAGCCAGTCGTTGACCGCGACCATCGGCCCGTTGGTGTAGTCGTTGCAGGTGATCGCCGTGTGCAGGCCGGCCTCGTGCGCCTTGCGCAGGGCGGCGGACTTGGCGAGTTTCGCCAGCCCCCGGCCCCGGTAGTCGCGCAGCGTGCAGGTGCCGGTGGAGGTGCACCGGCCCGTCGCCGGATCGCCCTCCAGGAACGTGCCGCAGGCCGGGACCCCGTCGACGACGACCACCGTGCTCGCCTCGTGCTGCATGTCGGGGCTCTGCCAGTAGCGGTGCAGCCACAGCTCATAGGGCAGCCCGTCATAGGTCATGTCCCCCGGCTCGTCGATCGACGCGGCCATGTCCAGGGCGTAGACGGCCTCGGGTCCGACCTCGGCGATGCTCCGCAGCTCGACCCCGGCCGGGATCGGCGGCATCGGCGGCAGGGACCCGGTCCGAAGCTCGGAGTAGCGGTCCCGTGCACCCTCGGCGTAGCCGTGCCCGGCGGCCCAGCTCAGGTTGGCGGGTTCATCGGGGACGTAGGCGCGGACCCGGCGGGCGCCGATCTCGCGCAGGTGCGCCTCGATCGAGGCGTAGAGCGCGGTGCCGGTCCCCTGCCTGCGGGCATCGGGGAGCACGGCGACGTTGACCTCGGCGGCGGCCTGCTCGGCGGTGGAGAGGTTGAAGCCGCCGGTTCCGAAGCCCACGACCTCGCCGCCGACCTCGGCGACGAGGCGCATCGCCCGCGCCTGCGGGCGCACGGTCCGGAACCAGTTGCGCTGGTTGTCGACGCTCGCCACCATCCACGGGTACGCCGCGGCACGGATGCGGGCCACGGCGGGCACGTCGTCGATGGTCATGTCGCGCAGCTGAACGTCGGTCACCAGGTATGTCTAGCAACCCGCACAACTGGTTTATCCGGCGAACACACCTTCTCGGCCAGACCGCCTTCTCGTGCGTGCACTGGTCGGCACTCACCTCATCGTTACGATTTGCTTCTTCCCGTTGGTCGCCGCGAGGACCTTGGCAGCTGCTAGACGTACCTTCGACGCAGCTCCTACAATCCGAGGTCACAGCTATCGTCAGGCGTTGCACGGGCCTAGCGATCGGCGACCGGGATCCGGGCAAGGTGAATCCGCGTAGTCTCGGAGCTACCGCCGTCCCGTTCTTACGAGAACAGGAGTGCCGCGTCGATCCCGAGGCTCGGGGGACCGGAAGGTGACGGCCCAGACCAGGCTTGCCAACGCCACTGAACACGCTTCCAGCGTCAAAATGAACGCGACATACTCGTGCCAGCCCTGCAAAGTGTCGCCGCACCGGGCATTCGTCCACGGCAGTGTCGAGATCGCCAGCGCTTCACCGGCGCACAGAATGATGACGGTCATGGCCGTCATCGCACGTTGGACCGGTTCGTGCAGCATGTGGCGGAAGAGTCCGGCTTCCAAGCCCACGGCGACGAGCAGAAGCGGGATTACTTGGCTGAGCTGGGCGAAGTATTCCTGGCTGACGGCGCCAGAACACATGCCAACCGCACCATCCATATAATACTTACGATCATCGTTGTTGAGGGCGCGATCCCAGATCAGCCCACCGGCATAGCCTGCGGCGGTACCCAGAAGCAGAGGTATCGCCGACCTCAGACGCCGCCACTGATGCGATTCGGCTCGACGAACACGTGGCCGCAGAAGGGCGACCGGACTGGCTCCCACGATTGCCGCCAGCATGACGGCTAGGGATACCAGGTAGAACGCCGCAAGGAGGATGTCAGTCCACAAGGGTGTGTTTTGACCGGGTTTCAGGTTGAAAACGAATTCGAGGAGGGTCTCAATGCCGTCAAGAACGAGAGTCAGCGCCGCGCCGGCCACCCACCACCGGATCTGCCTGGGTCTTGCCGCCACGGGACGCCGATCAAAGCCCCAAATGAGTACTCCCATCAAGGACAAAAGTCCGAGATCAAGCGCAAGCAGGCCCCACCACGGCTCGGTTCGGCCCAGAACCTCACAGAGCGCTTCCAAGAACACTTCACTGAAAGCCAGGGGTATCAAAGAAATAAACACGACAGCTAGCGGAGCACCATGCTGCTTCGATTGTTTGACATCGGCGAATGGCAAGGCGCCCCCAGCGAACAAGAAATCTCCCAGGTCCGGCTGTTCGATAGATGGAGCACCGAAGCTGCCGACAACGCAGGATAGCGCCTCAACCGGCAGCCGAGCCGATCGTCCTGGGTCTGGCATCCGATAGAGGAATGCGGGACGTTGATGATCGCCGCTAGTCTGCGCGCCATGCGACGTATCATCGGACTCCTCCTCGTCCTCTACAGCCTCCTGCTGGCGTTCAACACCACCGTTCCCCTCATCGCCAAGGTCGCCGGTGACGAGATCACCACTGTGTCCAGTGTGGGCACTTACTCCGACGGCCTCGGCAAGGCGCCCTACGCGGGGCTGCCGGGGAGCAACGAGATCGCCTGGCAGTCCGGCGGCGCCACGGTCAAGGGCACCCTCTACGGCGAAGCGGGCCGGATCGTGAACGCCTCCAGCCCGCCCAAGCTGGCCCTGGAGGCGCACGAGCTGCCCGGCCTGACCGGCCTGGCGTTCACCTCTCCCGTCGACAACACCGAAACGCTGCTGGCGTTCCTCGCCATCCCGATCTTCTTCCTCGGCATGTACGCCCTCTTCCGCCGCAAGCGCCGTCGGCGCCGTCGCGGGAGCAGCGGCCACCACGGGCACGACCATGACGACGATGACGATGACTACGACGACGACTCCGATGACGGCGGCGACAGCGACGGCGGCGGAGACGGCGGGGGTGACGGCGGCGGCGGGGACTAAGCGATCCGTATGTCAACCGCGGTCGCCCCGACCGGTCGGGGCGACCGCGGTTGACGATCACTATGGGTGGATGCCCCCATCGGTCCGACGTGGCACCGCGCCACACGGCCGGGGGTTGGTCAGACCGTGGTGTTCTCGTTGGGGACGCAGTGGGTCATCGTCAGGCCGGTGACGTCGCGGGGACCGTTCTTGCCCAGGTTCGCCGCCCGCTCCAGCTCCGCATCGGTCAACGTCTGCGTGGCCAGCGGTGCCAGCCCGCGTACGTCGTCCGCACTGATCCCCAGCCCGTCCCCCACGCGCCGGCCCAGCTCGTCCTCGCACATGAACAGGTGCCACACCATCCGCTCCTGGATGGGCCGGTCGCACTGGCTCAGCTGCCCGACCAGATTGGTGACGAGGTCGTCGCGCTCCCACTGCTCCGACAGCAGGTAGCGCTGCCCGGCCTGGGTGTAGTCGTCGGTACGCTCGATCCGCTGCCGCGTCAGCCGCGCGTTGATGACCGGCCCCTGCTCCCGGGGTCCCGGATCGGCACTCTCGGCGAGCCCGCCGGTGATGGAGGGCTCGTAGTTGACGTGCGGATTCGCCCCCGCGTCGTCCACATAGAACGCCATCTGGCCGTCGCGCTGGTTGGTCCGCACCTGGGTGCCCTTGGCCTGGTTGACCGGGAGCTGCAGATAGTTGGGCCCGACCCGGTAGCGCTGGGTGTCGCTGTAGCTGAAGGTCCGCCCGACCAGCATCTTGTCGTCGCTGAAGTCCAGCCCGTCGACGAGGACGCCGGTGCCGAACGCGATCTGCTCGCTCTCGGCGAAGAAGTTCTTCGGCACCCGGTCGAGCACCATTTTCCCGATCGTGTGCAGCGGGAACTCGTTCTCCGGCCAGACCTTCGTGTCGTCGAGCGGGTCGAAGTCGAGCTCCGGGTGGTCATTGTCGTCCATGAGCTGCACCTTCAGCTCCCACTCCGGGTGGTCGCCGCGCTCGATCGCCTCGTAGAGGTCCCTGGTGTGCGTACCCAACTCGGTGCCTTGAAGCTCTGCCGCCTGGTCCGCGGTGAGTGACTTGACGCCCAGCTTCGGGATCCAGTGGTATTTGACCAGCTTCGTCTCTCCGGCGGCGTTGACCCACTTATAGGTGTTGACGCCGAAGCCCTGCATGGTGCGGTAGGACGACGGCAGGCCGCGCGGGCTGAAGACGAGCGTGACCATGTGCAGCGACTCGGGCGACTGGCTGATGAAGTCGAAGACCCGGTTCGCCACCTGGCGCTCGAAGCTGACCGGGTCGGGCTTCTGCGAGTGGATGAAGTCCGGGAACTTGATCGCGTCGCGGATGAAGAAGACGGCGAGGTTGTTGCCGACCAGGTCCCAGTTGCCGTCCTCGGTGTAGAACTTCACCGCGAAGCCGCGCGGGTCGCGGGCGAGCTCGGAGGAGTCGCGGCCGCCGGCGACGGTCGAGAACCGGATCGCGAGCTCGGTCCGCTTGCCCGCTTCCTGGAAGAGCTTGGCCCGGGTGAACCGGGCGATCGGCTCGTCGCCGAGCTTGCCGGTGGCCTCGAAATACCCGAAGGCCGTCGCACCGCGTGCGTGCACGACCCGCTCCGGGATGCGCTCGCGGTCGAAGTGGGCCAGCTTCTCCATGAAGTGGTAGTTCTCCAGCGTCGCCGGACCGCGCGAGCCGATCGTGCGCTGGTTCTGGTTGTCGAAGACAGGGTGGCCCTGCCTGGTGGTCAGCACCGCCCGGTCCTGGGGCGCGCCGGCAGTCTCGTCGGTCATGGCACTCTCCTCGGGTTCGTTACGATTTTGCTGGCCCACCGCCTCCCGATGCTGGCAAACCAGCAGAATCCGCATGTACCGCATACCCCCGACGCGGGCTTTCAATCTGGATCCAATCAAGTTCTGGCTAGACTGGCC
Source organism: Allocatelliglobosispora scoriae (assembly GCF_014204945.1). Classification (NCBI taxonomy): domain Bacteria; kingdom Bacillati; phylum Actinomycetota; class Actinomycetes; order Micromonosporales; family Micromonosporaceae; genus Allocatelliglobosispora; species Allocatelliglobosispora scoriae. The sequence goes on along the minus strand of NZ_JACHMN010000003.1, from coordinate 2,955,042 downwards.
GCATGCCCGAGCCGCTGACCGACGAAGAACTCGCCTTCCTGCAGAGCGTGCTGGACCTGGCCCGGGAGGGTAAGACCGAGGAACTGCTCGGCGCCGTCGACGCGGGGGTGCCGGTCAACCTCACCGGCGGCACGGGCGACTCGCTGCTGATCCTCGCGGCATACCACAACCATCCGGGTACGGTGAGCGCGCTGCTCGCCGCCGGTGCCGACCCGAGCAGGGTCAACGACCGGGGCCAGACGGCCCTCGGTGCGGCCGTCTTCCGCCGCAACGCCGAGACCGTCAGCGCGCTGCTCGCGGCTGGCGCCGACCCGGCCGCCGGGGGTCGCTCAGCCCTGGAGATCGCACACTTCTTCGACCTGCCGGAGATGGTCGACCTGCTGACTGCGGCAGCGGCGAAACCCGCTTAGCGGGCGTCGCGCCAGAGGGTCCACTGCGGCGGTCCGGCACTGAAGGTGTGCTCGCCGGTGACGGCGAAGCCGTGACGGCGGTAGAAGCCGAGGTTGCGCGGGTTCGACGACTCCAGGTAGGTCGCGATCCCGGCCGCGTCGAACCGCTGCAGCGCCTGGCCCATCAGCGCCGATCCGGCCCCGGCGCCCCGGCTGCCGGTGGCGGTGCCGATGAACTCGAGGTACCAGTGGTTCGGCCCCTGGCGGCCGTGCAGCTTCTCGATGGCGCCGAGGCGTCCGAGCAGCCGCGGCAGGTGCGGACCGGCCGCCCGGACCATGTCGGGTGCGGCCTTGACCAGGGCCGGCAGGGGCAGCCTCCACTCGCCGGGCGGTGACCACATCGCCACCGCACGGCGGTCGGCGGTGGTGTAGACGTGTCCTCGCGGCAGCGCGAAGCGCAGCAGTGCCCCGAAGATCCGCACGAGCCGCTCGTGGCGCTGCGACTCGGGCAGGAGCCAGGTCCAGACCGGGTCGTCGTCGAACGCCTCGGCGAGCGTGGTGGCGAGCGCTTGCCGATCTCCGGGTACGCCGATGCGGATCTCCATCGCGTGAGTATGCCGCGACACTACCGGGCGGTAGTCAGCGGGAGCAGTGAAGAATACCTTCCCGTGATCATAGATTTACGCAAGAGACCTTCATTGATTGATTCGCATGCGATACAGTCGCACCACCCCGCTCCACCTCGCCCCCCACTGAGAGGTGCACCCCCATGACCGGTCACTCTGTCGCGCGGCGCCGTACCCTGCTCGCCGCCGCCGCCGGACTCGCCGTGGCGCCATGGCTCGCCACTCCCGCCCTCGCCGCCGCTCCCAAGGTCTACATCGACCCCGGCCACGGCGGCACCGACCCCGGCGCGGTCGCCAACGGCCTGCAGGAGAAGAACGTCACCCTGAGCATCGCCCTGCAGACCCGCGACATCCTCAAGGCGAACTGGAACGTCGACGTCCGCATGTCGCGCACGACCGACATCACCCGCAGCCTCACCTACCGCACCGACGACGCCAACGCCTGGGGCGCGGCGATCTTCATCAGCATCCACATCAACGCCGGCGGCGGCACCGGCTTCGAGAGCTACCGCTACCCGGGTCTCGGCGGCACCACCCTCCGGCTGCACAACAACATCCACTCGAAGGTCATCGCCGGGATGCGGACGGTCGCCGCCGTCACCGACCGGGGCCTGAAGGAGCAGAACCTGCACGTGCTGCGGGAGACCGCGATGCCGGCCGTGCTCACCGAGAACCTCTTCATCGACACGGTCGCCAACGCCAACCTGCTCAAGCGCGCCGACTTCATCACCGCCACCGCACGCGGCCACGCCCAGGGCATCGCCCTGTTCCTCGGCCTCTGATCAGCACACATCATCGTGAGTCCTGGGACGGCCGCGCCGCCCCAGGACCATCCGCAGGCGGCGCCTACGGACTCGGATGGGGGAAGAAGGCGGCACCGGGACCGTTCAGGTCATCGGTGCGGAAATACGCGATCGAATGCTCCTCGAACTCGTCGCGGGTCACCCGACCGCTTCCATCGGAGTCGATCACCCGGAAAGAGCGACGGACGGACTCCTCCGGAGCGCCCCACGCGCTGAACGCAGCCAGGTAATCGGCCAGGGACATCTCGCCCCTCCCTGCCTCGTCGATGACCTCGAACAGGACCGCGGCACGGTCGCGGAGCTGCTGCTCGGCGTCGACGGCGGCAAGCAGGCGCTCGTGGGCCGTCACGAACTCGTCGACGCTGATCATTCCGTCGCCGTCGCCGTCCATGACGGCGTTAGCGGCCCAGCAGCGGCCGACGAGCAGCTCCCGCATCCGGAGCACCCGCGGCGAGGTGTCCGCCGCACCGATATGGGCCTGGAACCGGGCGACCGCCAGTTCGTAATCGCCCCTCGTCAACCGCCCGTCGCGGTCGCTGTCGTAGAGCAGGAACAGCCGACGGATCTTCACCACCTGCGCATGGTTCAGCATGCTGCCTCCTTTATGGAATTCAGCGATCCGGTACGGAGAGGTCGGGCAGCAGCACCACGCTCTCCTGCTCGTTCGGGTCCGTTCGCGCGAGCACCGCGACCGCGGGCTCGGTATCGCTGGCGTTGTAGGGGGCGTGCGGCACACCTGCCGGGATGTAGAGGAAGTCACCCGGCAGGACCAGCATGCGTTCCCTCAGTCCGTCTCCCCACCGGTGCTCCACCGTCCCGCTGATGACATAGACCGCAGACTCGTGGTCGGCGTGCAGGTGCGGTTCGGCGTGCCCGCCAGGCGGCAGCCGCATCACATGGAGGCACAGCGCCTTGGATCCGGCGGACTGCGCCGATATCCCTTCGAAGTAGGAAACGTTCTGCCGCCCCTCGAACTGACGACCCCCGCCCGGGATCAGGACACAGTCCCGAACGTCACCGGGTTCCTCGATCGACCCGCTGCTCACATCCACACTCCTTTCCGTCATCGTGCGCCGGTTTTTACGGCCCGCCCAGCGCGCGTTCCGCCGCACGGAAAGGAGCTCGATCGGGGACGCCCCGCCCGAGCCGTGACGAAGATCAACGGTTCGCCGTACCGGACGAGGGTGCTTCCGCTCCCGCCGGCCGATGGTCACCGACGGACCTGGACCACTCGCCTTGGGACAGGCAAAGCGCTACCTCCGCCAGCCGCAGCAGCTGGATGTCCGACGTGCCGGCAGGGGCGAAGATGTGGTGGGCGTCGCGCAGGTACCGCTCGACCGGCCGGTCGGGGAACAGCCCACAGGCGGCATGGATCTCCATGGCGTCGCGAGCCGAGTCCAACGCGCAACTCACATTGACGAGCTTCGCGTTGATCAATTCGGAGTCGCACGGTAGCCCCTCATCCAGCAACTGCACCGCGTGGTAGGCGGTGAGTCGTGCCGTCATCAGCCGGCTCTGCATCTGACCTACCTTCAGCTTGATCGTCGGTAGCGCGGACAGCGAGGCGCCATATCGATGCCGCTCCGAGACGAACGCCAGCGTCTCCTCCATCAGCGCCTGATGGATGCCGAGTGCCACCGCGGTCAGGTTCGGCCTGCCGTAGAGGACGCTCGACGAATAGGCGACGGCAAGCCCGTCGCCTTCGCAGCCCAGCATGCTCGCTGCGGGCACCCGGCAGTTCTCGAACACGAGCTCGCCGAAGCTGAAGCCGTGCAGCCCCATGGCCGGCCGGTGGGCGCCCAGCGACAGTCCCGGCCGGTCGGCCTCGACGAGGAAGGCCGACAGCCCTCGGGAGCCGATGCCCGTACGCACCACCACTCCGTGCAGGTCGCCGACGTGGCTGTTGCCGACGTAGACCTTCCTTCCGTTCAAGACGTAAGCGTCCCCGTCCCTGGTGGCCGAGGAGGTCATGCCGAGGACGTGGCTGCCCGAGGCCGCCTCGGTGACCGCGATCGTGGGCAGGCAGTGACCTGCGGCAATGGCCGGTAACCATCTCAGCCGCTGAGCCTCATCGCCAAAGTTGATGATCTTGGCGGTGCCGAGCAGGGAGGCCTGAACCATCGCTCCCATGGCGCCGCTCACGCGGGACAGCTCCTCGATGACGAGGGTCTTGGCGAGGTGCCCAAGCCCCATACCGCCGTACTCCCGGTCGATGGTGACGCCGATCCAACCCTGCGCGGAGATCAGCCGAGGGAGCTCATGCTGCACATCCTGGGCCGCCTCCATCTCGGCTACTCGAGGCCGCACGACATGTTCGGCGAAGTGCCGTACCTCCTCACGAAGGCGTCGATGGCGCTCCGTCAAAACGAATTCACTCATGACCGACTCCTCGCAGACCCTTGCAGCGCAGCCAGACCACGTTGGCACCCTTCACGACGCCGCCGACAGCGGTCGTTCCACGTCACGGAAGCGAAGCACACGCTGGCGGGATCACGGCGTTCCGTCACGCGGAAAGCCGCCTTGCCGCTCGCAGGCGTTCCCGGGGGTCTGGACCAACAGCTGCTGCGGCCACCCGATGCCCGGGGAGCGGCTCATCGATGCCGTCAACCGGCGGCTCGGCGCCGAGCTGGGCACGTGGGCAGCCCAGGCTCGCCTCGTCCTGGGCTCGGTGCGCTACGAGGCGGAGATGGCGGGCGTGCGGGAGAACGAGATGGGTCCGGTGCTCCGGGTGTCGGCGGGCAGCACCATCACCCCCCACCCCGACGAGGTGCAGGCGGCCCGGTGGGTGCCGTGGCAGCGGCTCGTGAACAGCGCGGCCGACGACCAGTCACGCTCTCGCCGTGGAGCCGGGTGACCATCGAGCAGTTGGCGCAGCTCGGCGCCGACCCGCGGCAGTGGCCGACCGCACCACCGTCGTCGCTGCCCTCGGCTCTGCGCGGGCTCTGGCCGTGACGAACCGTCACCCGAAGGGAGCACCATCATGATCAACGATGTGCAGGCCGGGAGCTCGCCCGCCGCCTCGTCTGCGGCGCCCGAGTACCGCCCGACGGCGCGTCATGGGACCCGTCGCCGAAGCGATCCTCGGCGCCTATGACTCGGACGGCGACGGGACGCTGACCAACGAGGAGATCACCCGCCAACCTGCGCGGCTTCTACACCAGCGCCGACCCGCTCGCTCCCGGCAACTGGCCCTACGGCAGATTCGATCCGGCCTGAGGCATCGCATCTGACGGCTTCCCCAGGCTGCCGCGGCAGTCAGCCCCGAATCCCCAGGTCAGCGCGGAGCCCTCCGGTCCTTTAGCATGGCGCGGTGCCAGCCTCCCCTCGCCTTCGCCGCCCGCACCTCCCCCTCGGGATCGCCGTGGTGCTGCTCCTCGTCGGAGCGGCCGTCGCCCAGGGGATCGGCGGGACGCTGGGATTGTCGTTCACGCCGGTGCGCGTACCCGTCGAATCGGTCACCCCACGGCCCGCGGAGCCGATGGCGGCGGCGCCACCGGTCGCCGCGATCGCCGTGCCCGAGGGCGCGCGGCTGGGACTCGCCGCCGAGAGCGTCGCCGACGCGCTGGTCGCGCGCGGCCTCGCCCGGCCTCGGATCGCACCGGACGCGACCGGGCCCGGGACGCTGCGGGTCGTGCTCGGTGCCGCGGTCGGTACATCCGCCGAGGCGTTCCGGATCGACGGTGCCGGTGCCGATCTGACGGTCGCCGCCGGAGACGTCGCGGGCGCGGTCGCCGGGCTCTACGCGGTCGCCGACCGGATCAGGTCGGGTGCCGAGATCCAGCGCGGCGTGATCACGCCCAAGCTCGGGCTGCGGCTCACCGACGCGGGCTCGGTCGGCCGGGAGCCCGACCGGACGGCGTTCGCGGCCGGCACCGACTACTCCCTCAACACCGATGTCGTCGGATCCGCGCTGCTCCCGGCCGCGCCGTGGGTGGACCAGGCGGCGGTGGACCGGATCGCCGAGCAGTTCCGCCAGTTCGTCGACCACTCGCTGGCCCAGGGCTACAACGGCGTGGTCGTGCCCGGATTCCTGGAGTACGTCACCTTCGCCGGCGTCGGCGACGGGCACGCCGTCTATCCGGCGGGCGACACCCACCTCGCCACCGCGCAGGCGATGGTCGCCGCGTTCGGACCGGTCTTCCGATACGCCCACGACATGGGCATGAAGGTCTTCCTGATGACCGACATGCTGGCGCTCTCGCCGCCGCTGGAGCGCTACCTCGACCGGGTGGCGGGCGGTCTCGACACGAGCAACGACCAGCTCTGGGCGGTCTACCGGGCCGGGCTCGCCGAGCTCTTCGACCGGATGCCGTTCCTCGCCGGGCTGATGGTCCGCATCGGCGAGGGCGGCGACGTCTACCAGCAGCACGGCTGGGATTACAGCTCGCGCATCGCCGTCACCACCCCCGAGGCGGTCCGCGCCATGCTCACCGCGCTGCTCGGCGCCGCCGGACCGGCGGGCAAGGATGTCATCTTCCGCACCTGGACCGTGGGCGTCGGCGCCGTCGGCGACCTGCACACCAACCCGGCGTCCTATGAGACGGTGCTCGGCGGCTTCAACGACCCGCACCTCGTCGTCTCGACGAAATACTCCCTCGGCGACTTCTACAGCCACCTGCCGCTCAACGAGACCCTCACCGTCGGCGACCAGCGGCGGATCGTGGAGTTCCAGTCCCGGCGCGAGTTCGAGGGGTTCGGCGCGTTCCCCAACGACCTCACCGACCTGCACCGGCAGGCACTGCAGTACGCCCTGTCGGCCAACCCGCACATCGAGGGCGTGTGGACCTGGACCCAGGACGGCGGACCGCTGCGAGCCGGACCGATGTCGCTCTACCTGCGGACCGGGTTCTGGCAGCTCTACGACCTCAACACCTATGCCGCGGCCCGGCTCGCCTGGCAGCCCGACGCCGACCCGGCGGCGATCACCGCCGACTGGATCCGCCAGACCCTCTCCACCGACCCGGCGACGGTCGCCGCCGTGGGCGAGGCCATGGCGCTCTCCCGCGAGGCGATCACCAAGGGCCTCTACCTCAGCCGGTACGCCGACAACACGGTCAAAGCCCTCGGCCTCCAACCGCCGCCGATGATGTGGATCTTCGAGTGGGACATCGTCACCGGCGACTCCGCCGCGTTGGACAGCATCTACCAGGTCACCCGGGACCACATCGACGAGGTGATCGCCGAGGGCGAGCAGGCCGCCGTGCTCGCCGGCCGGATCGCCTACCTCGTCGAAGCGACCCCCGAGGCCTCGTGGCGCGATCCCGAACTCCGGCGCCGGTTCGAAGCCGCCGCGGATTACCAGGCGGACCTCTTCCAGACCCTCTCCGACTACCGGACGATGTTCCTGCGCCACGCCCAGTGGCTCGACACCGGGTCCGACGACGCCTTCCGGGCCTGGCACGAGGCCGAGGAGCGCTACGGGAAGACCCGCGACGCCCATGTCCACCGCTACGGCGGCGACGTCGACCTGCCCGCCTACAACTTCACCGCCGCCGACATCGGCATGCACCGCGCCGACCGCGACGAGCTGATGTCGTGGCTGGCCCGGGGCCTGCTCGGTCTGGTCCTGATCGGGCTGCTGCTCGGCAGCGCTCTCGGCCGGCGGCTGCTGGGCCCGGGGCTACCGGGTTCGGCGGCGCTGCGCGGGCTGTGGCTCGGCGCGACCCGGCCATGGCGCGTGGCCGACCTCGACGTGACGCCGACCCGGACCGATCGGGTGCTGGTGCTCGCATTGCCCGTCGCCGCGCTGGTGGCGAGCCGGTCGGTCTTCACCTGGTTCACGGCACCGGCGCACCTGGTGCTCGTGCTCGGTGCCTGGCTGCTCTTCGGTGTCGTGCTGCGGCTGCTGGTGCGCGGCCGCGACCCGTTCCACCTCTGGGCCGCGGTCGGCGGTGCGGCGCTGCTGCGGACGGTGGTGCTGCTCGTCGCCCTGTCCGGCCGCGGACCGGGACGCTACTGGTTCCAGTTCTGGACCGCGCCGACCTCGCGGGCGGTCTACATCACCATCGCGTTCGCCGCGTTCTGCTGGGTCTTCGTCGCAGCCGGGCTGGTGCTGCGCGACGGGTACGGCTGGCAGGCGCGACGGGCGATCGGGGCGGTGCTCGTCGGGCTCGGCGTGCCACTGGCGGTACTCGGGTCGGTGATCGCGGCGATCGGGCTGGAGGCGGCGCTGACGATCTGGAACGACCAGATGGCACTGCTGCCCTGGGGGCTGTCCCGGATCCTGGGGATCACCGTCTACCTGGGGATTCCGACCGGGCTGCCGGGGGACGCGGCGATCGCCGGGGGTGTGCTCACGGTGGCGGGTGGCCTGCTGTGCAGCTTCGCACGCCGGGCGGGAGGCACGGCAGGGCTCGAATCGCGCTGAATCTGCCCTGAGCACCCCACTCCGGTCACGTTTTGCAGCAAAGCGTGGCCTCGTCGAACGAGATGGCCACGCTTTGCTGCAAAACGTGACCGGGGTGGGTCAGCCGATCGTGGAGGCGCGGATCTTGAGCTCGCAGGGGACCCGGATCAGCTCGTGGCTCTGCGGCTCGCCGTTGACGGCGGCGAGCAGCCGTCGGCCCGCGACCCGGCCCATCTCCAGCAGCGGCAGGGCGACCGTGGTGAGCGGCGGCCGCTGGTGCACGGCGAGCGACCGGTCGTCGAACCCGACGACCGCGATGTCGCCGGGGATGCGCAGGCCCCGGTCGTGGATGGCGGCCATCGCACCGGTGGCGAGGTCGTCGCTGGCGCCGAAGATCGCATCGGGCGGCTCGGGATTGTCGAGCATGGCGCTGGCCAGCGCGTACCCGTCCTCGGGCGCCCAGGACGGCGACTGCCGCACCAGCATCGGATCGAGCGGGGCACCCGCCGCGTCGAGGGTCTGCACAAGGCCCTGGAAGCGGTCGGCGGTCACCTCCCAGGACGCGGGACCGTTGATGAACCCGATCCGGCGGCGGCCGATGTCGAGCAGGTGCCGGGCGGCGAGGACGGCTCCGCCGTGGTCGTCGGGGAGGATGCTGGGCACCGCTTCGGTGACGCCGTACTCGTAGAGGAACAGATACGGCGTACCGGGCAGGGGCAGCGCCGGGCCGGAGCGGGGGCGGACCCGGTTGCCGGACATGATGATGAGCCCGTCGACCTGCCGGTCGAGCAGTCGCCGCAGGTGGGTGCGCTCCTTCTCAGGGTCGCCGTAGCTGTTGGCGAGCAGCACCGAGGTGTTGTAGTCGGAGGCGGCGTCCTCGACGCCGCGCATGAGCGCGGTCGTGAAGATCCCCTCGAGGTCGTCGGTGAGGATCGCGATGGTGTCGGTGTGGCGGGAGCGCAGCCCCCGGGCGACCGCGTTGGGGCGATAACCGAGCCGAGCTATGGTGTCGAGAACACGTTTGCGCACCTCATCGCCCACATCGGGTCGCTCGTTGAGCACCTTGGAGACGGTCGCGGTCGAGACGCCGGCGACGGACGCCACGTCGCGCATCGTGACGCGGGCGGCTGAGCTGTGCGATCCGGCCACCGGACTCCTCAATCGGTTTCGTAAACGTCGGTCGAGCGGACTCTAGCAGAAATATTCTGCGTGGCCCCTTGACATGATCCGGATATCTGGCGGTAACGTTCCGGCTTACGAAATCGATTAAGTAAACGTGGAGGCGGTTATGACGAGCGCGGCACCGGCCCGGTCCCGGCGGCATCGGCGTGGTCCGATGGCCCGCCGGCAGCGGCTCGGCCTGCTCTTCGTCGCCCCGGCCGTCCTGCTCGTGCTGGGGATGTTCATCCTCCCCGTGATCGTCACCGGGGTGATGTCGTTCTACGACTGGTCGCTGCTCGGCCAGCGCCGCTTCGTCGGGCTCGCCAACTACGAACGGCTCGCCCACGACACGTCGTTCCGGGACAGCCTCGGCTTCACCACCGTCTACACGGTGATCGCCACGGCGGCGCTGCTCGTGGTCGGCATGGTGCTCGCCTCGGCGGTCCGCCACCGCCGTCGCGGGGTCGGGCTGCTGCGGACGGCGTACGTGGTGCCGGTGGTGATCGGCTTCGCCACGGCGAGCTACGTGACGCTGTGGCTGCTCGACGACCGGATCGGCATCATCCCCGACCTGCTGCGCCGCCTCGGCGTCGTCGACGGGCCGGTCTCGGTCTTCTCCAGCTTCCCGTCGGCCCTCGCCGTCGTGGTGGTGCTCGTGGTCTGGAAGACCGTCGGGCTGACGATGCTGCTGCTCATGACCGGCATGCAGGCGATCTCGAAGGACTACTACGAGGCCGCCCAGGTCGACGGGGCCTCCCGGCTGCGGACCTACTTCAAGATCACCCTGCCGCTGCTGCGGCCGACGATCGGCCTGGTGCTCATCCTGACCGTCATCGGCAGCTACCTCGCCTTCGACCAGTTCTTCATCCTGACCCAGGGCGGCCCCGACAACAGCACCATCCCGGTCGTCTACCTCATCTACCGGGCCGGGTTCATCGACTTCAACCTCGGCTACTCCGCCGCGATGTCGATCGCCCTCATGGTCATCCTGCTCATCCTCACCAGCATCCAGCTGCTGCTGACGCGTACCCGGGAGGAAGCGTGACCACCCCGACGCCCCGGCGGCTCCGGCGCCCGGACTGGCTGCCCGCCGCCGCCTTCTGGACCGTCTTCGGCCTGCTCGCGCTGCTGTTCGTCGCACCGCTGGGCTGGCTGCTGCTCGCCTCGGTCAAGACCAGCGCCGAGTTCGCCCAGACCCCGCCCACCCTGCTGCCGTCGAGCCCCAGCCTGGAGAACTACCGGCGCCTGCTCGACGCCGGTCTCGCCCGCAACGTGCTCAACAGTGCCCTGGTCACCCTCGGGACCGTCGTCGCCGCGAGCGTCGTGTCGGTGCTCGCGGGCTATGGATTCGCCCGGTTCCGGTTCCGGTTCCGCGGCGTGCTCTTCCTCATCGTCCTGTCCACCCTGATGATCCCGTTCCAGTCGATCGTCCCGTCGCTCTACGTCATCCTCGACGACCTGAACCTGACCAACTCGCTCGCCGGTCTCGTCCTCGTCTACACCGTCTTCGCCATCCCCTTCGGCATCTTCACCATGCGGGCCGCCTTCGCCGCCGTCCCCGCGGCGGTCGAGGAGGCGGCGATCGTCGACGGTGCCGGACCGTTCGCCACCCTGCGACGGGTCCTGCTGCCGATCGTGGCGCCGGGCGTGGCCACCGTCGCGCTCTACGCCTTCTTCACCGCCTGGAACGAGTTCCTCGCGGCGCTCATCTTCACCACCCGGCAGGAGCAGTACACGCTGCCGGTCGTCCTGGCCAACCTGCAGTCCGGTGCGGGCGGGACGCTCAACTGGGGCGTACTGGAGACCGGGGCCGTCGTCTCGGCCGTCCCGTGCGTCGTCATCTTCCTCATCCTGCAGCGCTACTACGTCGCCGGGCTCACCGGCGGCGCCGTCAAGGAATAAGTGCCACTCACATAGGAGTCAACAATGTCTACCGCACCCCGGCTGCGCCGGCTGGTGCCGGTGCTGGCCGTCCTCGTCACGGCCGTCACCGTCTCCGCCTGCAGTAACACTCCGGCCACCGACACCGGCGCCCCCGCGGCGCTCAGCGGCTCCGGGCCCGCGACCCTCTGGGTACGCGCCGCCGACGAACCCCTGGACAAGGCACTCGTCGCCGCCTGGAACACCGCCAACCCCGACCGCAAGATCACCATGCTGACGGTGCCCGACGCCCAGTACGTGCAGAAGTACGTCCAGGCGGTCCGCAGCGGCGACACACCCGACCTGGCGGCCGTCGACATCGCCAACGTCAAGTCGCTGACCAGCCAGAACCTGCTCACCGACATCACCGCTCAGGTCAACGCCCTGCCCTACAAGGGTGAGCTCGCCCCGGCCGGCGTCGACATCAGCACCGTCGACGGCAAGATCTACGCCCTGCCACACCAGCTCGACGTGTCGATGCTCTACTACAACAAGGCGCTGTTCACCAAGGCCGGACTCGACCCGGCCAAGCCGCCGACGACCCTCGACGAGCTCGTCAACGCCGCTCGCAAGATCACCGCGCTCGGCGACGGGACCTACGGCTTCACCATGGCCGGCAACTGCGCCGGCTGCAACGCCTACACCCTGCTCCCCTACATCTGGGCCAGCGGCGGCGACATCATGAACGCCGACGGCACCAAGGCCACGCTCGACAGCCCCGCCGTCGCCGCCGCCCTCAACGCCCACAAGACGATGTGGGACGAGAAGCTCATGCCGCCCGCGGCGAAGGACGACAACGGCGCCACCTGGCTCACCGGCTTCCAGTCCGGCAAGGTCGGCATGGTCGCGCTGGGCAGCTTCGGCGTCAGCGTCTACAAGGCCGACAAGAACCTCGACTTCGGCGTCACCGCCATCCCCGGCTCCCAGGGCACCTCCGCCTTCCTCGGCGGCGACGTCATCGGCATCTCCAAGGGCGCCAAGAACGCCCAGACCGCCTGGGACTTCATCGCCTGGAGCATGTCCGCCGACGTGCAGAAGACCGTCGTCGCCAACACCGGCCAGCTCACCGTCCGCGCCGACGCCGCCGACAACGCCGCCACCCAGGCCGAGCCCCGGCTGCTCGTCGCCAACAAGCTCATCGCCACCGCCAAGGTGCCGGTGACCGCGAAGTACAACTCGCTGTTCATCGACCCGACCGGCCCCTACCTGAAGTTCCTGCGCGACTGGATCTTCGTCGGCGACACCGCCAAGGCGATCAGCACCGGCAACGACGGCTTCCGCAGCCGCCTGGCTTCCTGACCTCACCCGCACCCGCACTGCAAGGAGCACCCACCATGCAAGACCTGAGCTTCCGGTGGCCCCACCCCCGGTTCACCACGGCGCTAGGGCCCGTCACCGTCCGCGTCCACACCGGCGAGAACGCCTACGGACTCGACCCCGACCGGCTGCGGGTCGAGCAGGACGGCGACACCACCGTCATCAGCGCAGACGGTCTGACCTGGGCCGGGGGCCAGCAACAGGGGCCCGGCCAGGCCGTCGTGCGCATCACCGAGATCGACGACCGGGTCACGGTGAGCGTCACCGCGACCCACCCCGACGGCATCCGCTGCGTCGCGGTCGTCCTGCACGACCAGCCCACCGGCGAGGTCACGGCGGTCCGCGAGGGCACCCTGCCGGTCCCGGTCACCGGGCGCACCGTGCAGTACCCCAACGGCTGGTTCGACCTCGCCACGCCGCTGCTCGGGCTCACCAGGCCCGACGGCATCACCACCGTGGTACGCAGCCTCGACACCGAGGTCCGCGCCAAGCGGTTCGCCATCGTGCCGCACTTCGACGCGCCCGAGACCTGCGACCTCGAGCTCATCGCCGACACCGACGCGACGAAGCCGCGCAGCCGGTTCGGCGTACCCGACTGGGAGTTGCGCAGGGTGACCGACCTCGGCCCGGTGTGGGCCGAGCACACCGCGCACATCCGCGAGGCCTACGCCCTGCCGGAGTGGGCCGGCCGCGACGACGTCCCGGCGTGGCTGCGCGACGACACCTCGCTCGTCGTCAGCCTCAACGGCATGCACTTCACCGGCCGGATCTTCCTCGACTACGACGGCATGCTCGACACGCTGCGCCGCCTCGGCGAGAAGATCGACCCCAAGCGCATCCTCGCCTACCTGCCCGGCTGGGAGGGCCGCTACTACCGCTGGTACGGCCGCTTCGACGTCGACGAGCGCATGGGCGGCGCCGCCGGGTTCCGCCGCCTCGTCGAGGGCGCGCACGACCTCGGCGCCCGGATCATGCCCATGTTCGGTGCCAACGTCGCCGCCCGCGACCTGCCCGGATTCGAGACCTGGGCGGCTCCCGGGCAGCTGCTCAACCCCAGCGGCCACACGCCCATCGGCTCCGTCGACTGGGACGCGTCGCGCCACTACGACCACAGCTGGGGTTCGCTCGTCAACCCCTCCTACGAGCCGTGGCGGCACCACCTCGCCGAGCAGATCGTGCGCCTGCACCACGACTACGGGTTCGACGCGGCGTTCCTCGACATCTCGGCGATGTACAACAACGACCCGCGCGGCTCCACCACCGCCGGGCTGCGGGCCCTCGTCGAGCTGATCCGCGCGGGCAGCCCCGACCTGCTCATCGCGGGCGAGGCCTGGTTCGACGGGATCGGCGGCATCATCCCACTGGTCCAGGCCGGCCACCGCGACACCGTACCCACCCACCACGACCAGCCGGACGAGGCGCTGTTCACCGGCACCAACCGTTCGTTCGGCCACGTCTGCCTCGGCGACCCGGCCTTCGGCTCGACCGGAGTCCACGAGGCGGGCTACAACGCCCACTGGCGCCTGCCGGTGCGCGAAGGCGTCCTCCCCACCCTCACCGTCGTAGACGGCACCCTAGACCAGGCCCCCGAGCGGGTCGACCTGATCGTCCGCGACGCCCACGAGTACGCCGAGAAGTTCCTCTAATTCGCGTTGATCAAGGGAAGACTCGCCGCATATCGGACGCCCCGGATGGCGAGTCTTCCCTTGATCAACGCGAAAAAGGCCGCGACCGCGGCATCCCGTCACTCACGGAAGGCTCCGCCCCCATGCGCCGAACCGCGAGAACCACGACCGCCCTCATCCTCCTCAGCGCCGCCGCCACGCTCCCGGTGGCGGCGCACCCCACCGGCCCCGCCGAGGCAGCGACCCTGACGCTGACCCGGGCCGACTACCGGGACAAGACGCTCGCCGCCCTGCTCGGGCAGGTCGGCGGCGTCCTGACCGGGTTCGAGTACAAGAGCCCCAGCCCCGAACCCACCGATGTCTGCTTCCAGCCGACCTACGGCCCTTACAGCGGGGACGCACCGTTGAGCTGCTGGACCCCGAACGGCTACCCCGGCTATGACCGGCTCGGCGCACCGCACTTCGCGGCCGCCGAGACCGGCAGCGACGACGACTACCACATCGACCTGTTCAATCAGCTGATCCTCTCCGACCACGGCCCCGACGCCTCCTATCAGGACATCAAGGACGAGTGGGTGGCACACAACGTCGGCGACTGGGGTCCCGGCGACATCGCCAACGCCGCCATGCGCAACGACGGCCTCGTCCCGCCGCTGACCGGGCAGGCCGAGTACGACCGGCACTACTGGCTCACCGAGCCCTACATCGAGAACGACACCCTGGGCCTCGTCGCACCGGGGATGCCCGCCACCGCCCGCGACCTCGTCGGCCGCTTCGGGTCCGTCACCGGCGAGTTCGACTCCGTCGTCTGGGCGAAGCTGCTCGGCACGATGTACAGCCAGGCGTACTTCGCCACCGACGCCCGCACGGTGCTCGCGAACGCCTCGGTCGTGCTGCCCCGCGACAGCTGGCCCTACGCCGTCTATCAGCGGGTGGTCGCCCTGCACGACCAGAACCCGACCGACTGGCGGTGGGCGCAGGCGCAGCTGATGACGTTCGTCCGCAACGTCTACGGCCAGGACAACGAGATGGCGATCCCGGACCGCAACAACGGGTCCGCGATCATCGCCATCCTCTACGGCAACAACGACTACCTGACCAGCCTGAAGATCGCGTCGCTGATCGGCAACGACGCCGACTGCACGGCCTCGTTCGTCGCCGGGCTCATGGGCATCATCAAGGGCATGGCGGGTACGCCGCAGGAGTTCAAGGACCGCATCTACGCCAACAACGCCGGGCGTTACATCAACGACCTCACCACCGGTTTCCCGCCCAACATCAAGAGCGGCTACCCGGTCAGCCAGTCCTGGGACAGCATCGTCAGCCTCTATGAGGCCAACACCGCAGCTCAGGTGACGGCTCGGGGCGGCAGCACCACCGCCACCGCCTTCAGCATCAACGGCCAGACGGTCGACCCGGAGAAGCGGGTCTTCGTCAACAACGCCGACTTCGAGCAGGGCAGCCTCGCCGGGTGGAGCATCTGGACCCCCGGAACGGACCCCGGCAGCCCGAACGTCTACGCCGAGAACAACGGCACCGCCCAGTCCGGAGCCTGGAAGGGCACGGTCGTCACCGACGCGTCCGTCACCGAGGCGAAGCTCTCCACCACCGTTCGGGGCCTCCAGACCGGTGCGACCTACCGGGTCAGCGCCTTCATCCAGGGCAATCAGACGGCGCGCCTGTTCGCCGACAACCGCTACGCCTCCGCCGTCGGCACATACGCCGTCACGAACCGGCAGTGGGTCGACCGGTCGATCGAGTTCACCGCGACGGCCGCCACGGCGCAGGTCGGGCTGCACCTGCCGACCGGAGCCACCGGGTTCGCGGCGATCGACAACCTCACCGTCACCCAGATCACCGCACCGGCGACGACCCGCTACGAGGCGGAGTCGGCGACCCGGTCCGGCGGGCAGGTCCGCAGCGCCGGCACGGCGTCCGGCGGCCAGTATGTCGGCGGTCTCGACAACACCGGCGACTACGTCCAGTTCTCGGTGACCGTGCCGAGCGCCGGCGAATACCGGATGGCGGTCGGCTTCGCCAACGGCACCAGCGCCGTGAGCAGGCTCGACGTGCTCGTCAACGGGGTGCAGCGGTTCGTGGCGCCGTTCCCGCGTACCGAGGCGTGGGGTAACTTCGCGGCGACCCCGCAGCTGTTGCCGGTGACCCTCGCGGCCGGGAGCAACACGATCCGCCTGCGCCAGGGCGGGGTGGGGTTCACCGAGGTCGACTACCTGGACCTCGGCACGGCCCCGACCCCGGTCTACGCCGCCGAGACCGCGGCGGCCGTCGCCAACGCCGGCTTCGACGCCGCCGGGGCCACCCAGACTCCGACCGGTTGGGGCACGTGGGCCGGGAGCACCGGCACCTCCGCCGACGCCGACTTCACCGAGGCGGGCGGCGTCACCGGCGGCTACCGGCTCACCCACTACAAGGCGAGCGCCTTCGAGGTCTTCACCGACCAGACCGTCACCGGGCTCGCCAACGGCACCTACACCCTGACGGTCCAGGCGGTCGGCGGTGGCGGGCAGAGCAGCGCCTACCTCAGCGCGAAGAACTACGGCACCGCCCAGCCGGAGCTCACCGCACCGATTCCGGCGCTCGGCTGGCCGAAGTGGCAGACCGTCGTCATCTCCGGCATCCCGGTCACCAACGGGCAGCTCACGATCGGCCTCTACTCCGCCGGCAGCGGCGGGCAGTGGCTGTCGATCGACGCGGTGACTCTCACCAGGCAGTAACCCGGCACTGCCGGACCGGCCCGTCGCGGAGCACCCGCTCCGCGACGGGCCGCTCTCACCTCCGC
The DNA here is from genome assembly GCF_014204945.1 of Allocatelliglobosispora scoriae. Taxonomy (NCBI): domain Bacteria; kingdom Bacillati; phylum Actinomycetota; class Actinomycetes; order Micromonosporales; family Micromonosporaceae; genus Allocatelliglobosispora; species Allocatelliglobosispora scoriae. Next base: position 2,938,055 of record NZ_JACHMN010000003.1, on the reverse strand, counting down.
GGCCGACGACCGCTACCGGACGTGACTGCGAGCTGTGGGGGCAGGCCGTGCTCTGCGCGAGGCTTTGCTCTGCTTACACCTGCGCATCGACCACTGAGTCCGGACATTCCCGCCGATGCGTCGGTGTAAGCAGAGCAAAGCCTCGCGCGCACTGTCAGGTCCCCCAGCCGGTGCGGTCACTTTCTGTAGCGGCCACAGGGCGAAGGCCGTCGACGCGACCCGATCTAGGCAGTGTCTCGAAGTTGCGGTGTGTTGGTGATCGATAAGTAGCGAGGTCTCCGGTAGAAGGTTCATCGACGAAGAAGAACCAGCAATACCGGAGACCTCGGTGGACACCTTATCGGTGACGAGGCGGCACGACCTGACCGACGCGCGATGGCGGCTGCTGCCACCCTTGCTGCCTGCGGGTATCCGGCCGGGTCGGCCGTCGGCGTGGAGCAGACGGCAACTGATAGACGGCGTACGGTGGCGGGTCCGGGTCGGCGCGCCGTGGCGCGACGTCCCGGCCTGCTATGGATCATGGCAGGCCGTGTACGGCCTGTTCCGACGCTGGCAGCGGGCCGGGACATGGCAGCGCTTCGTCACCGGACTACAGGCCCGGGCGGACGCGGCCGGGCTGATCGGGTGGGATGTCAGCGTCGACGCCACGACCGTCCGAGCCCACCAGCATGCCGCCGGCGCTCGTAGGCACGGCCTCTTGCAGGCTGAGCCGCCGACCGGAGAACCCGACGACCACGCGTTCGGCAGGTCGCGCGGCGGGTGGAACGAAGCTGCACCTGGCCTGCGACCAGGGCCGCAGACCCTTGTCGATGCTGCTGACCGCCGGCGATCGCGGCGGCAGCCCACAGTTCGCGGCGGTCCTGGCCGGCATCCGGGTGCCCCGCACCCTCGATGGCGCCCCAGGATCCGGCCGGACCTGGTCCTGGCCGGCCGGGCCTACACATCGAGGGCCAACCGGGAACTGCTGCGCCGCCGCGGAATCAAGGCATGCATCCCATCGAAGATCGACCCGGACGCCCACCGCCAAGCCAAAGGCTCCCGAGGCGGACGCCCACCCGCATTCAACCCGGTCACCTACCGACAGCGGCACGCCGTCGAATGCGGCATCAACCAGCTCAAACACAACCGAACCATGACCACTCGCTACGACAAGCTCGCCACCCGCTACCTCGCCACGATCCACATCACCGCGATCAACGAATGGCTACACGCACTTCGAGACACTCCCCTAAGGGCCAATGGCGTGTTTCATAGGTGGTGTTGTTGTCGGTGGTGTGTGGCATGGTGCGTGTCGTGGCTCGTTTCACCGCGTTCCGGTTCACTGTGGACCCGACACCCGGGCAGGAGGTACTGCTGCGGCGGCATGCGGGTGCATCCCGGTTCGGGTACAACCAGTGCCTGCGCCTGGTCAAGGACGCCCTCGATGCCAAGGCCCGTGGTGGTGTGGTGAAGGTGCCGTGGACGGGCTTCGATTTGATCAACGCGTTCAACGCGTGGAAGCGGTCCGGGGATGCCGGGCGGGTGATGGTCGCCGCTGGGGACGGGTCGGTTTCGGTCGTGGCGACGGGTCTGGTGTGGCGTGGTGAGGTCAGTCAGCAGGTGTTCGAGGAGGCCGCGGTCGACCTCGGGCGCGCGTTGGCGGCGTTTACGGGGTCGAAGGCGGGTGCCCGGGCGGGGCGGCGGGTCGGGTTCCCGAGGTTCAAGTCTAAGAGGCGTGTCCCGCCGGGGTTCCGCATCCGGTGCAAGACCTCGACTGCGGGCAGGCCGGGTATCCGGGTCGGCGACGACGGCCCGCGGTCGGTGACCCTGCCCGGGATCGGTGTCCTGGTGGTGCGGGAGGACACACGTCGGTTGCGGCGCATGCTGTCCAAGGGCCGGGCGAGGGTCCTGTCCGCGACTGTGGCCTACCGGGCCGGGCGCTGGTCGGTGGTGTTGACCTGCGAAGCTGCGGATCTCCACGAAGCCCACCAGCACACGCAGGCCGGTTCTGCCGGGACGGAGGGCCGGGGGTGGGTGGGAATGGACCGGGGTCTGAGCGCGCTCGTTGTCGCCGCCCGCGCCGACGGCCGGGAGGTGCTGCGGATCGACGACTCGCCGCGCCCGGCCCGGGCCGGGATGGCTCGGCAGCGCCGCCTCGCCCGCAGCCTTTCCCGCAAGCAGCCCGGCTCCGCCAACCGCCGCGACACCGCCGCCCGCCTGGCCGGCCACCACGCCTACGTGCGGGCGGTCCGGGCGCGGTTCCTGCACCAGGTCTCCAACCAGCTGGTCAAGACCCACGACCGGCTCGCCCTGGAGACCCTCAACGTCACCGGCATGCTCCAGAATCACCGCCTCGCTGCGGCTATCGCCGACGCCGCCTGGGCCGAACTCGCCCGCCAGGTCACCTACAAACAAGCCTGGCGTGGCGGGCGGGTGGTCCTGGTCGACCGGTGGTACCCGTCGACCAAGACCTGCAGTGCATGCCGCACCGTCGCGTCCGTCGTACCGCTCGGCCAACGCGTGTTCACCTGCAACGCGTGCGGGTACCAGGCCGACCGGGACCACAACGCCGCGGTCAACCTCGCCGTCTGGGCCGAACAGCACCACGCCCAGACCCGGGACCCCCACGCAGGAGGCCCGGTCACCAACGCCCGCCGAGGGGAAGGCACTGGCCCGCGCACCCGCGCGGGTGAAACCGGCCCCCACGACGCGGGAACCACACCCACCCCACCAGGGGTGAGGCGCGGACGCCCGAGAAGGGCGCTGTCTCATGATCCAGAAGGACTTCGAGACAGGCCGTAACCCGCCAGCCCGACAGAGCCGTGTGCTGGACGGCCGCGGACCGCGGCGATCTCCAGCTGGTGGCGCAACGCCCAGTCCGCGAGCGCCGACAGCGGATGCAGCAGGCTGCTGCCCAGCGGCGTGAGGCTGTACTCGACGCTCGGCGGCACGCTCGGATGGACGGTGCGGAGAACCAGACCATCCAATTCCAAACCGCGCAGGGTACGCGTCAGCATGCGCTGGCTGATCCCGTCGATGCCCCGATGCAGCTCGTTGAAGCGGTAGGTGCGCTGCCCGAGCAGGACCACGACGAGGACGGACCACTTGTCCCCCACCCGGCGCAGGATCTCCGTGACGGGGCACTGGTCGTGCTCGGCCGACGGCACCGGGCTCGGGAGACGGGTGCTGACCAGGGAGGGCACATCGGTGTTCGCAGCAGACATCAAACTGCCTTCTTCCGCAGGCCTGGGTGGTTACCGAGGATGAGCGTACGCACCGCCGGTAACCAGGAGGATCCGTGTCACACAAGCGCGTCATCGTGGTCAGCGGCGGCACCGACGGCATGGGACGCGCTCTGGTGCTCGCCCGGGCCGAGCGGGGTGATCAGGTCGTCGCGATCGGCAGCAACGCGGACAAGGGGCGCGCACTCCTGGCCCGGGCGGCCGAGATCGGGGCGGCGGACCGCGTCGAGTTCCTCCAGGCCGATCTCAGCTCGGTCGCCGGCACCCACGGTGTCATCGACACCGTCCGGGGGCGCTGGCCGGTCGTCGACGCCCTGGCCCTCTTCGCCAACCGGCAGGCGCCGAAGCGGATCGTCACGGCCGACGGGCTCGAGGCCACCTTCGCGCTCTACTACCTCAGCCGCTACCTGCTCAGCCATGGGCTGCGCGCCGCTCTGGACCGGGCACCCGCCCCGGTCATCGTCAACGTCGCGGGGGTCGGCACCACCAAGGGCTCGATCCGCTGGGACGATCTGCAGTCGGCGGACCGATACTCGATGATCTCCGCCCAGCTCCAGGCCGGACGCGCCAACGACCTGCTCGGTGTGGACTTCGCTGCCCACTCCGGTTCCCGCGCGCGCTACGTGCTCTACCACCCCGGCTTCACGAGAAGCGGTGACCTCACTCCGCTCCCGGTCGTCCTCCGCGCAGTCATCCGGGCCGCGGCGAGTATCTCGGCCCGGCCCGTCGCCGAATCCGTGCGGCCCATCGTCGGCTGGGTCGACACCCCGCCCGATGCCCCGCTCACCGCGATCGACCGGCACAAGCCGGTGCCGCTGAAGACGTCGACCCTCGATCCCGGCGACGCCCAACGGCTCGCCACGGCCACGAAGGACATCCTCGCCTGGATCACCGCCTGACCCTCCCGGCCCGATGCGCGCCGGACCGCGCGCAGCAGGTCATCGGAGGCGCACCGAGGTCAGGTCGATGCCCTCGGTGAAGCCGAGCCGGTGATAGAGGAGCCGGGCGCGGGTGTTGGCCGCGGTCACGCCGAGGGCGCAGATGTCGAACTCGCCGAGCAGTTCACGGGTCATCCGCCGGGTCAGCGCCGCGCCGTGGCCGCGGCTCTGCCTGCTGGGCAGGACCGCGATGGCGACGAGGTAGCCGACGCCGTTCCGGCTGCGGTCGGCGCCTACCGCGACCAGCTGACCGTCCTCGTGGATGCCGAACCAGCGCCGGATCGGCCCCTGGCCCGGACGGTTGCGGGTGGCGGGGAAGGCGATGTCCAGCAGCGAGTCGATCGCGGCGTACTCGCTCTCGGGGAGCAGCACCACGCGGTCGTCGGCGTCGTGGTGCGGGGACGGCTCCCGGGTCCACAGGACCGACCAGTGGTCGTGCTTCTCGATGCGGAACAGCGGTGCCAGGATGTCGATGTCCACATGGGGCAGTTCGAGGACCGCCGCACCGCGGATCAGGTCGGCCCCGGCACAGATCGCGAGGATCTCGTCCGGGTCGCCGACAGCGCAGACGCTGGACACACCCCCGTTCTCGGCCGTCCACACCACCGAGCGCTCCCCGGCGTACCCGATGAGGTTCTGCCCGTGGGCCCGCAGGCGCGCGAACGGGTGGTTCCGCGCGGCCTGGAGGACCGCGCTCCTTCCAGCGAGCGGAGAAGGCAATGCCATGGCGTGGACGGTATCGGCCGCTCCTGATCAAATCGGTTGCCGTCGGGGGCCGGCTTGCCTAGCGTTCAGGAATGTCACATCGTGATACCCGGATCAGCCCGTGAGCAGCCTCCTGCGCGAGATCGCCAGGCGGACCGTGGAGTTCGCGGACAGGGGCGCCTACACCAACGACGCCGGTGCCGAGATCTCGATCGGCCGGGATGTGCGCGCCGCAGTCGCGGGGACGAGGCTCTACCCGCACGACGGCGAGCCGCCCTCCGCCGGGACCGCACCGGTCACGGCGGCCGTCGAGGTCACCCGGGAGTCGACCCTCGTCGCCGCCCGGCGGGCCGGACCGGACGCCGCCTGCCTGGTCTTCGCGTCGGCGAAGAACCCCGGTGGCGGCTTCCTGGGCGGGGCGAAGGCCCAGGAGGAGAGCATCGCCCGGTCGTCGGCGCTCTACCCGTGCCTGCTCGCCGCGGGTGACTTCTACCGCCTGCATCGGGAGCAGCGCGACCTGCGCTACACCGACCAGGTGATCTACGCGCCGGGCGTGCCGGTCTTCCGCGACGACAAGGGCAACCTGCTGGAGCAGCCGTACCTGACGTCGTTCCTCGTGGCGGCCGCGCCGAATCTGGGCGCGATCGTTCGGAACCAGCCCGACGATGCCGCCGAGGTCCCGGCGGTGCTGCGGCGCCGGGCGGTCCGGGTGCTGCGGGTCGCCGCCGCGCACGGGCACCGCACGCTGGTCCTCGGGGCCTGGGGCTGCGGGGTGTTCCGCAACGACCCGGCCGTGGTCGCGGCGGCGTTCGCCGGTGCGCTGCGGGAGGTCCCGGCCTTCGACCGGGTCGTCTTCGCGATCTACGACAACCTCACCGGTACGCCGGTGCACGCCGCCTTCGCCGCCGAGTTCGGCACCGGCGGCTGATCCCTCGGCGCCGGTCGGTCAGGCCGAGCGGAGCTCGGTGACGAGGTCGACGTAGCGCTGCTGGGCATTCTGGGCGCTCTCGCCCTGGAGCTTCTGCCATGCGTCCCACTTGGACCTGCCGACGAAGTCGAGCACGCCGGGCCGGGATCCGGTGGCGTCGCCGTGCGTGCCCTGCTTGTAGAGCGCGTACAGGCGCAGCAGGGTGTCGTTGTCGGGACGCTTCGACAGCGCCTTCACGTCGATCTGGGCCTGCTCGAACGCCTCAGCCAGGGACATATCGCAACCTCCGGTCGGTGTATGTACCGGTCATTATGGCCTGCCGCCATCTTCACGCGCACCGGCGCTTCACCGCTTCATCGGGAGTTTGAGCGCGTCTCGCTATGGGAACGCTCCCATAGTCGGATAACGATGCGATACGACGTCGCGGACAAGGGGACACCATCATGAGCCTCGCACAGTTCAAAGCCATCAGCCTGGATGCGTACCGGCCGGCGAGGCTCGCGCGGTTCTGGGCCAACGCGCTGAACGCCACCCCCGTCGAGCTGCGTGACGGTACCGCGCGTATCGACGACATCCCCAGCCACCACGGCGAGACCTCGATCTGGATCAGCCCCGCAGAAAAGCCGGTACCGCACCCGGTCCGGGTGCGGCTCGGCATCGAGCTGCACGATCAGGATCTCGCCGCCCTGACCGCCGCCGGCGCGGTGGTCCACGACAACCCGAGCGACGCGCACCCGTGGTGGACCCTGGCCGACCCCGAGGGCAATCCGTTCCGGGCGCACCGGTTCACCGACGGCCCGGCGGGGCGGCCGCGACAAGCCTGCGAGCTGACCGTCGAGTGCGACGATCCGAACACGCTCGCCGGCTGGTGGGCCACCGTCACCGCCGGCCGGGTCATGGACGGCAGCCGGATCGTCGATGCTGCCGGATTTCCCTGGCCGTCCTGGACCTTCGAGCCGGCCGGCCAGCCGAAGAACGCGAAGAACCGGCTCTACTGGGAGGTCAGCCTCACCGAGCCGAGCCCGGACGGGCTGGTCCGGCTCGGCGCCACGGTGCTGCGCGGACCGGACGCCGACATCGATTGGTGGATCATGGCGGATCCGGAGGGCAACGAGTTCTGCGCCTTCCCGCCGGCATAGGCACCGGGCGGCCGCTGCGCCGTCACGCCCGGCTGCGCAGGCGGCGCAGCATCCTCGCGTCCTCGAAGCCGACCGCCCGGGCCGCCGACTCGACCGTGGCGCCGTGGCCGATCAGGTGCTCGGCGCGTTCCAGCCGCAGCTCCTGCTGGTAACGCAGCGGCGTCATCCCCACCGCCCGCCCGAAGAGCCGGGTCAGGGTCCGTTCGCTGACCCCGCCGGCACTCGCGAGCTGTGCCAGGGGGAGGCGGTCGGCGTACCCGGCGTCGATGAGGTCCTGGACCCGGTGCACGGCGTCGCTGATGTGCGCGCGGTGCCGGAGCATGACGCTGGCCTGCGGTTCTTCGCCGTTGCGGCGGGCGAAGACGACCATCTCGCGGGCGATGCGGGCGGCGAAGCCGGGCCCGTGGCGCAGCGCGAGCAGGTGCAGGGCGAGGTCGATGCCGCTGGCGATGCCCGCGGAGGTGACGACGCGGCCGTCCACGACGTAGAGCACGTCGCGCACGACCGTCGCGGCGGGGAAGCGGTCGGCGAGGTCGTCCTGCAGGTCGTGGTGGGTGGTGCAGCGGCGACCGGCGAGCAGCCCGGCCTCGGCGAGCGCGAAGGCTCCGGCACAGACGCTCGCGACGGTGCCGCCGCGCTCGTGGTGGGCCCGCAGCCGGTCCAGGTTCGGCCGGGCGAACTTGCCCCGGTGGGCCGGGGTGCGCGACCGCCAGCCGGGCACGACGAGCAGGTCGTCGGGGTCGAGGTCGGGCCAGTCGAGACGGGCGCGCAGGGTGACCCCCTGCGACGTCGGGACGTCCTCCTGCTCCCCCACGTAGTGCAGCGTGTAGTCCTGGCCGTAGTCGGTCGCGGACGAGAACGCCTGCGCCGGGCCGGCCAGGTCCAGCAGGTGCACCTGCGGGGCGAGCAGGAAGACGACCCTGGTCACGCGGCGGTCAACTCCTCGACGGTGGCGATGGTGGCGAAGCGTCCGGCCAGGGCGTATTCGGTGCGGGCCAGGATCTCCGCGGTGTGCAGGGTACGCGGGTCGGCGAGGATCTCCGCGTTGGAGCGGCCCGCCGGTGCGTCGCGGTGCTCGATGGGCTGGGTGGCGGTGGCGTCGGTGACGAAGGTGACGTCGTAGCCGAGGTCGGACGCGAGCCGGGCGGTGGTCTCGACGCACTGCTCGGTGCGGATGCCGCAGACGACGACCTCGCCGATCCCCTGCTCGGTGAGGCGCTGCTGCAGGTTGGTGGTGGTGAAGGCGTTGTGGGCGGTCTTCGTCAGCACCGGCTCCCCGGCCAGCGCCTCCAGTCCGTCGAAGAGCCGCACGAAGCCGAGCGCGGGGTCGAAGACGCCGCCGGTGCCGGGCTCCGAGTGCAGGACCCAGATCACGGCCTCGCCATTGGCGCGGAACGATTCGGCCAGCCGGGTCACCTGCTTGGCGATCTCCGGGTTGGAGCTCAGCGCCCAGCTGTCGCGCTGGCGGAATGACTCCTGGACGTCGATGACGACGAGTGCTCGCTTCTTCATGCCTCGATCCTTCCTCGCGGATCCTCGGCCCGACAGGCACCATCATGCCTCGCACCGGACCGATCCGGTCACCCGGTGATCGGAGATCGAGGCATGCCCACCCTTGACACGCATAGGAGCAGGTGTTCTCATCTCTTTTTGTTAGGCAACTTTCCTATCTGTTAGTACGGAGGGTTCATGAGGTTCCACACCCGCCTCTCAGCGTTGATCGTCGCCGCCTCGGTGGCGGTCTTCGCCCCGGTCGCCACCCCCGCCCACGCCGCACCGATCCGCTACGAGGCCGAGAACGCCACGATCTCGCAGGGCATCCTGGAGACGCTGCACACCGGTTACTCCGGCAGCTCGTACGTCAACTCCGACAACGTGACCGGCAGCTACGTCGAGTTCACCGTCACCGCCGCGAGCGCGGGCACGGCGACGATCACCATCCGCTACGCCAACGGCACCGCCGTCGACCGGCCCTCCACCGTGGCCCTCAACGGCAGCGCCATCGCGACCGGGCTGTCGTTCCCGGCCACCGCCAACTGGGACACCTGGGCGAGCAAGGCGGTCACCGCCCCGATCGCCGCCGGGACCAGCAAGATCCGCATCACCGGCACCACCGCCAACGGGCCGCCCAACCTCGACTACCTCGACGTGGACGTCGCCGCCGGCGGGCTGAACCCCAACGTCGCCCCCGGCGGCAACTTCAACCTCTCGATCTGGTCGCTGCAGCTGCCGATCGGGTCGCCGGGCTCCCCCACCACGATCCAGCCCGCGCAGCTCAAGGGCCCCAACGGCTACACCAACCCCAGCTACTTCTGGACCGACGCCAACGACGGTTCGATGACCTTCTGGGACCCGGAGGCGGGCGTCACCACGCCGAACTCCAACTACGCGCGCACGGAGCTGCGGGAGATGAACGCCAACGGCAGCGCCGCCGACTGGACGCTGTCGGGCAACCACACCCTCAGCGCCCGCCTGCGCGTCGTCTCCGTCACCAAGAGCGTCTGCGTCGGGCAGGTCCACCTCGGCTCGGGCGGACCGTCGACCAAGCCGCTGCTGGAGCTCTACTACGCGGCTAACGGCGACATCGCGCTCGGCACCGAGAACTCCCCCGACGGCGGCCAGACCCGGCACCCGGTCGGCCACGTGGCACTCGGCACCCAGTGGAGCTATGTCATCAACATCTCCGGCGGCCGGATCAACCTCACCATCAACGGCACCACGACCAGCTACCCCATCCCGTCGTCGTTCAACCAGTACCGCCAGTACTTCAAGGCCGGCGACTACAACCAGTCGTCGTCGAGCAGCACGAGCAACGGTGCCAAGGTCAAGTTCTACGCGCTGAACGTCTCGCACGGTTAGGAGCAGCCGCGGTGGGTGCTTCTCCGCCAGGAGCGCCCACCGCCGATATAGGGTCGATGGATGCGTATCGGTCTGCAGATTCCCGATTTCACCCGCCCGCAGGGCCCCGCCACCCTCGGTCCCGCGCTCGCCGAGGTGGCCTCCGTCGCCGAGGAGCAGGGCTTCGAGTGGCTGGCGGTGATGGACCACTTCTTCCAGATCAGCATGGTCGGCCCGCCGGAGAACGAGATGCTCGAGGCGTACACCACGCTGGGTTTCCTCGCCGCGCGCACCGAGCGGATCAAGCTGCTCACGGTCGTGACCGGCGGCCACTACCGCACCGCCGGCCTGCTCGCCAAGACGATCACCACGCTCGACGTGCTCTCCCAGGGCCGCGCCTGGCTCGGCATCGGCGCGGGATGGAACGAGGAGGAGTCCCTCGGGCTCGGCTTCGGCTTCCCGCCGGTCTCGGCCCGCTTCGAGATCCTCGAGGAGACGCTGCGGATCTGCCACCAGATGTGGCAGGGCGACGAGACCCCGTTCCAGGGCAAGCACTTCCAGCTCGACCGGCCGATCAACTCGCCGCAGGCGCTGTCGCGGCCGCACCCGCCGATCATGATCGGCGGCGGCGGCGAGAAGAAGACCCTGCGCCTGGTCGCGAAGTACGGCGACGCCTGCAACCTCTTCGCCACCCCCGATGTCGGCCGCAAGCTCGACATCCTCAAGGAGCACTGCGAGCGCGAGGGCCGCGACTACGACGAGATCTACAAGACGGTCTACTACAGCTTCGACCCCGCCAAGGGCGCCGACGCGATCGTCGAGGACCTGCGCCGCCTCGCCGGCCTGGGCTTCCAGGGCGCGCTCGGCTCGGTCCAGGGCGTGTGGGACCTCGAACCGCTGCGGCTCATCGGCCGCGACGTCATCCCGGCGCTCGCCGACGCCTGACGGGACCGGGCGGGGGCGCCGGTTAGTCTGGTCCGGTGCCCCCCGCACCCCTGCTGCTCGTTCTCGACGGAAACAGCCTGCTCCACCGCGCCTACCACGCCGCGTCGCTGGAGGGGTTCACCGACCGGTCCGGCCGCCCGGTCTGGGCACTGCGGGGCCTGTTCAACTACGTCGCCCGCGCGGCGGCGCACCTGCGGCCGCAAGCGGTCGTCGTCGGCTTCGACTGCCCCGACCACTCCGCCCGCCGCCTGGACTACCCGGCATACAAGGGCCACCGCCCGGAGAAGGCCGCCGACCTCGTCGAGCAGCTCGCCGGTGCGCCGGAGCTGCTGCGGGCCGCCGGGATCTGCACCGTGGTCCCCACCGCGTTCGAGGCCGACGACGTGCTCGCCAGCTCCGCCGAGCACGCCCGCCGCAGCGGCTGGCGCTCGGTGCTGATGACCAGCGACCGCGACGCCTTCGCCCTCATCGACGACACGACCTCGGTGCTGCGCATCCGCAACGGCGGCTTCGACGAGGCGGTCATGGTCGACGCCGCGAGCCTGCTCGCGATCTGCGGCGTGCAACCCCGGCAATACCGCGATTACGCCGCGCTGCGCGGTGATCCCTCCGACAACCTCCACGGGGTACGCCGATTCGGCGCCGCCACCGCCGCGCGCCTGCTCCAGGCCTTCGACACCGTCGAGGCCGCCTGGGCCGCCCTGGACCGCGGCGACGAGCAGTCCGTCCGCGACGTCGTCGGCGAGCTCGCCGCCGAGGAGCTGGGCAAACCGGCGATGCGGGCGATCGTCGAGCGCAACCGCCGGATCATGAGCATGCGCGACGACCTGCCGGTGCCGGAGCTCGACACCGTGCGGCTGCCGCTGAACCGGATGGTGATGCGGCAGGCCCTGTCGGACCGGGGCATCAACCTCGGTCCGTCGCTGTGGGCGCTCACCGGCGGACTGCCGCCGCAGCGGGCCGAGGAGCCGGTGGTGGAGCTGCGCCCGTGGACCTTCCGCCGAGGCATGGCCTCCCGCCGGGACCCCACCCCCGGCCAGCTGGCCCTCTTCTGAGACCCGCCTGGCCCCCGCACCTCCCTGAACTTTAATGCTGGACACGCCGCGCATTCCGCAACAACCGTCAGGATCGACTCCGACACGCCGCCGGTCCAGCATCAAAGTTCAGGGAAGCGGTCGTCACAGCGCCGCGAAAACGGCCTTCACCCCGCACGCCACCGCGCCGGTGTTCTTGTAGCGGGTGAAGGAGCTGTCCGCCCCGACATAGCTCGTCGTCCCCACGCTGAACTGGCACGGTCCCGCCGACACGGCGGCGGGCGCGGCTCCCGGCACGACCACCTTCCGGCCGACCGGGAAGAGCTCGGGCCAGATGCTGATGCCGATGCCGGGATTGACCGGGATCATGTCGAGGCTGTTGTAGACCGGCAGCACGACGTGCCGCAGCTGGGCCGAGCAGGTGACGGTCCCGACGTTGGTGGCCCGGTAGACGAACTCGTTCTCCCCGTTGGGCTGGGTGCGGTACTGCGTCGTCACCTCGATCGCGCAGGAACCCGATGCCGGCTGCGCGGCGAGCACGCCGACGGCGTAGATGTTCTGGTCCGAGTGGGCGTTGTTCCAGACCGAGGCCTTGGAGGCGCCCGGCGCCAGGTCGCCGGTCGCGGACTCGCGGAATTTGGTCAGCCGGGCCAGCCACACCGTCACCTGGCACCGCTCCGCCTGGTCGCCCTCGATCTCCAGGTGGAACTCGCGCTCGCCGGCGGAGGTGCGCTGGTACCAGGTCCGCAGCACCTCCACGTTGCAGAACACGTCCGGGTCGTCGACCCCCACCGCCTGCAGACCCGGCGCGTACGCGTCGGAGTTGGCGTTGTTCCACCACACGTGCTTGACCTGGCCCGGCGCGAAAACGCCCGCGCTGAAGGAGGAGAAGCTCGCCGCCGCCGCGATCCCCGGCGTGGCCACCAGGCCGAGGGCCGCGGTCACTGCGACCACCAGCGCACCGACGGCGGCCCGGCGTCCGTTGATCAAGAAATTCACATTGCTCATCGGGGCATCGTTCCACGGACGCGCCCGCGGGACTCGGCGGGCCGGACGCTCAGACGGGATCGCGGAGCAGCGGGCAGGTCATGCAGTGTCCGCCGCCGCGTCCCTTGCCGAGCTCGAACCCCTCGATCGTGATGACCTCGATCCCGGCCTGGCGCATCTTCTCGATCGTGTAGGTGTTGCGCTCATAGGCGACCACCACGCCGGGCGCCAGCGCCACCACGTTGTTGCCGTCGTCCCACTGCTCGCGCTCGCGCTGATTGGCGTCGCCACCGGTCTCCACGACCCTCAGCCTGGGTACGCCCATGGCATCGGCCACGGCGGGCAGCAGCCCCTTCTCCTGGGTCACGTGGAACTGGCCGGACTTCCGCCCGGGACGCAGGCTGATCGTGCGCGCGTTGTCGATCACCTTGGGGTAGAGCGTCACCGCGTCGCGGTCGAGCATCGTGAAGACGGTGTCCAGGTGCATGTGCGCCCGGTCCTTGGTCATGACGACCGTGATCACGCGGTCGGCGGCGCCCTTGTCGAACAGCTCCCTCGCGAGCAGCTCGATCATGCGCGCCTGGGTGCGCTCGCTCTGTCCGATCAGGACGGTGCCGTTGCCGATCGGCTGCACGTCGCCGCCCTCCAGCGAGGTGCGACCGAAGTCCATCGCGTTGAAGCGCTCGCCGAACTCCGAATACCAGTGGTCGAACCCGCCCCCGGCGAACATCGGGTGCCAGCGGTAGATCGCGGCGACGTTGTACGCCTCCAGCCGCCGGGCCTCCCAGTACATCGGGTTGATCGACACACCGCCGTAGATCCAGCACGACGAGTCGCGCGTGTAGAGGGTGTTCGGCAGCGGGGGCAGGATGAAGGTGCCGGTGTCCGTCAGCGCCGCCGCGGGGAGCGAGGTCTTCTTGAACTTGCCGACGTCGAGGCCGGACTCGGCCACGGTCAGCCCGCCGATGAGGTGGGTGGCGAGATCCTCCGGTTTCAAGGCGGCCAGCACGCTGCGCACCTCGTCGACGAGCGACACCCCGACCGTGTATTCGGACGCGGTCATCTCGATGACCTGCAGGCGCGCCTCGTCACTCGCCGCCAGCGATTCGGCCAGCAGGTTGTGCAGGTGGAAGACCTCCACGCCGCGTTCGAGCATCCGGTCGACGAACTCGTCGTGCTCGTACTGCGCGCGCTCCACCCACAGCACGTCGTCGAAGAGCAGCTCGTCGTGATTGGACGGGGTGAGCCGCAGCAGGCTCAGGTCCGGCCGGTGCACCATCACCTTGCGCAGGGTGCCGACCTCGGAATGAACGCCGAACTGCTGCATCGCCACCCCCGTCGGTTCGCAACCCACGGCTTCCGGGGCGACGGACTCCTAGCCACCCAAACCATATATGCAGGACAGCGGCGGGGCGAGCCAATCGGCGAACGGACGGTGCGGCCACGCGTTCGGCGACGTGTGCCACACCGCCCGTTCTGGGCGGTGCCCGGTCTTCGCGGTGTCGACGAAGGCCGGGCACCGCCGTCGAGCGTCCCGGTCCGGAAGGCCGGAACGCCCAGCCCAGGACCGCCTAGCTCTTGACCGCTCCGGCCATCAGTCCGCCGATGAACCACCGGCCGAGCAGGACGTAGACGAGCAGGGTCGGCAGTGAGGTGATGAGCGCGCCCGCCATCGACGCCGCGTAGTCCGGGGACTGCGCACCGGCGAGGGCGTTGAGCGCGATCGTGATCGGCCCGTTGCGGGTGTTGGAGAGGAAGATCGCGAACAGGTAGTCGTTCCACGACGAGGTGAACTGCCAGATGATCGTGACCACGAATCCGGGTACGGAGATCGGCAGGATCAGCGAGCGGAAGGTCCGCAGCAGCCCGGCACCGTCCACCCGGCCGGCCTCGATGAGCTCGACCGGCACCGTGGTGGCGTAGTAGTTGCGGAAGATCAGCGTGCAGATCGGGATGCCGTAGATGACATGGACGAAGGTCAGCGTCGGGATGCCGCTGGGCAGGCCGATGAACTGCACGACCTCCCGCAGCGGGATCATGACCGCCTGGTAGGGGATGAACATGCCGAACAGGATCAGCGTGAACACCACGTCGGCACCGGGGAACCGCCAGCGCGACAGCACGAAGCCGTTCGCCGCGCCGACGAACGACGAGATGAGGGCGACCGGGATGGCGAGTTGGAACGTCCGCAGGAACGACGGCCCGAGCGCGGTCCACGCCTTCTGCCAGGACGCGAGGGTCCAGGTCTCGGGCAGGGTCCACTGGCCGTTGACGCCGATCTCGCGGCCGGACTTGAAGCTCGTCACGATCAGGACGTAGAGCGGCATCAGCACGATCAGGACGAAGAAGATCAGCAGCACGTGACGCGCGATGTTGCCGGCGCTGAACGGGCTGCGGGACTTCTTCTTGTTCAGCAGCGGCGGGGCATGCCGGGTCACGTCGGGGGCGAGGGTGGTCATGATGAACGCTTCTCCGCCCGGTTGACGTTGACGAGGTAGGGCACGACCACGATCGCGACGACGATCAGCAGGAAGACCGAGATGGCCGCCGCCTTGGCGTAGTCGCTGGTGAGCAGGGTCTGCCAGACGTAGACCGCGGGGACCTCGGTGATCCACTGGGCACCGGAGACCGACATGATCAGGTCGAACATCTTCATCGACATGTGCCCGGTGATGATCATCGCGGACAGCACCGTCGGCGTGAGCTGCGGGAAGAGCACCCGGCGGTAGAGCTGGTAGGTGGTGGCGCCGTCCATCGCGGCCGCCTCTCGGAGCTCGTCGGGGATCCCCCGGAACCCGGCGAGGAACAGCGCCATCACGTACCCGGCGAGTTGCCAGATGGCCGGCACCGCCATCGCGGCCATGCCCCAGTCGGGGTCGGTCCACCAGGGGTTCTGCAGGAAGTCCAGCCCGAATCCGTGGAAGATCGCGTTGATGCCGCCGGAGTTGTCGTCCTGGCCGGGGTTCATCAGCCAGCGCCACACCACGCCGGACGCGACGAACGAGACGGCCATAGGGAAGAGGTAGACGGTCCGGAAGATACCCTCGGCACGCGCGCCGCGCTCCAGCAGCAGCGCCCAGATCATGCCGAGTACCAGGGTGCCGATCATGAAGACGGCGGTGAAGATCAGAAGGTTCTTGAGCGAGTGCAGGAACCGGTCGTTGATGTCATCGGTGAAGAGCTTCGTGTAGTTGTCGAGGCCGACGAAACCCTTGGAGTCACGAGCGTTGTGACGGTCCTGCATCGAGAGGTTGATGGTCCAGCCGATGAGGCCGTAGACCAGGATCGCGAGCAGGATCAGCGAGGGTGAGATCAGCAGCAGGCCGGATAGCCACGGCCGCTTCCAGGCGCGCATGCAGGGGCTCCTTTGACAATGGTTTCCGGTCGGGGGCGCCGCGCGAGGTCACGCGGCGCCCCCGGTCGGCTGTGCTACTTCTTGCCGGCGAACTGAGCGGCGACAGCGGCGAGCGCGGCCTGCAGCGCGGCCACGTTGCCGTCGGAGGAGAACTTACCGGCGGCGCTGACGATCGCGCCCTGGAAGCCCTGCGAGCACGCGGCACCGTGGGCGCAGCTCGGGACCTGCTTGGCGGACTTCCAGTCGGCCATGGCGGCCTGCTGGTAGGCCGGGAAGCCGTCCGAGCTGACATCGGTACGGGCCGGGATGGAGCCCTTCTTGCTGTTGAACGCCTTCTGGCCCTCGGCCGAGCCGACGGTCTTCAGCCAGCACTTGGTGCCGTCGACGTTCTTGGCGCCCTTCGGGAGCACGAACGCGTCGGCGAGCCACTGGAAGGTCGAGCCGTTGCCCGGGAAGACCGAGTAGCCGTAGTCCTTGAAGCCCTTGGCGTCGAGGTCGGCGGCCTCCCAGTCCCCCATGAGCTGGTAGGCGGCCTTGCCCTCCATGATCGACTTCTCGGCGTCGGTCCAGTCGAGGGTGTCGCGGTCCTTGTTGGTGTAGGTGAGCAGCTTCTTGAACTTCTCGATGGACGCCGTGACATCGGCGCCCTTCCAGTCGGTCGAACCGTTCCACAGGCCAGTGAACTTGTCGGCGCCGAGGTCGCTGATGAGCACGGCCTCCAGCAGCATGACCTGGGTCCAGTCCTTGCCCAGGGCGAGCGGGGCGGCGACGCCGCCGGCCTTCAGCTTGTCCAGGTCGGCGATGAAGCCGTCGAGGGTGTCGGCGTCCTTGGTGATGCCGGCCTTGGCGGTGACGGTCTTGTTGCTCCACAGCACGTTGGCGCGGTGGATGTTCGCCGGGACGGAGTAGATCTTGCCGTCGACGGTGATGTTGTCGATGAGGCCCTTCGGGAACGCACTGGTCAGGCCCCAGGTCGCGTACTCGGCGGAGATGTCCTCGACCTGCCCGGCGTTGATGTAGTCGCTGAGCTCGGCACCCGCGTGCGCCTGGAAGGTGCTCGGCGGGTCGTTGGTCTGCAGGCGGCTGGCGAGAACGGCCTTGGCGTTGGTGCCCGCGCCACCGGCGACCGCGCCGTTGACGAACTTGTAGTCCGCGCAGGAGGTGCCGAACTGCGCGACCAGACCGTCGAGTCCGGCCTTCTCACCACCGTCCGCCCACCACGTGAACACCTCGACGTCCTTGCTCGCCGCGGCGGTCTCGTCAGCGGAGCAGGCCGAAGCAGAGAACAGGGCTGCGACAGCGAGCGCTGCCACCGCCGTACTCCTGGTAAAACGCATGTTTCCTCCGGTCACAGAAGTTGATTTCTCAGATGCGGAACTCACCATGGCGAAAGCTGTCAACGTTGTCAATCGCGGCAACCGTTGTTTCCGGCCGGTTTCCCGGCCGTCGCGCAGTGAGCAGACACGCAAGCTATCCCGCACCGATCGAACCGGCAATCCAGGGGATCCAGCGCCTCGAACGGCGCGAGTGCGGTGACCTGCCACACTTATCAACACACTCGAACAAACTCGCACTCCGCAGATCGAGCACCAGCAATCGAGGCCGTCGCCGGGAGGCACCCGCCCGATACCCGCCGTTTATGAAACTGCAACCTTAAGTGATCTTCGTCGGCGGAGAAGGCGTACCGCTCCCCCCATCGACGCAGCGCGGAGACCGTGTAGATTCTGCTCGACCAGCGGTTAGTCGATAGGT
Organism: Allocatelliglobosispora scoriae; assembly: GCF_014204945.1. Lineage (NCBI taxonomy): Bacteria > Bacillati > Actinomycetota > Actinomycetes > Micromonosporales > Micromonosporaceae > Allocatelliglobosispora > Allocatelliglobosispora scoriae. Next base: position 2,920,213 of record NZ_JACHMN010000003.1, on the reverse strand, counting down.
CCTGGGGAGTCTGCGGATGCTCGGCGACGAAGACCCGATGCGCCTGCCTCCGGGTCGCGCACGCCTCTCCGACGTGGCACGGCTCGCCGGCGTCAGCGCCAAGACCGTCTCCCGGGTCATCACCGGACACCACAACGTCAGCCCGTCGACGCGCGAACGGGTCCTCGAGGCCGCCCAGCGGCTGCGGTTCCGCCCCAACCACCTCGCGCGGGACCTGCGCCAGGGCGGCGTCTCCCGGACCGTCGCCTTCGTCATGGGCGACCTGAAGAACCCGTTCTACTCCCACGTCGCCGCGGGGATCGAGCGCTTCCTCGCCGAGCACGGCCTCACCATGGTCCTCGCCGCCACCGGCGACGACCCGGCGCAGGAAGCCCGCGTCGTCGGGGCGATGCTGGAGCGGCGGGTGCACAGCCTGCTCCTCGTCCCCATCGCGGGCGACCAGAGCTATCTCGCGGGCGAGCAGCAGCTCGGCACGCCGGTGATCTGCATCGACCGGCCCGCGCACAACCTCGCCGCCGACAGCGTCGTCTTCGCCAACCGGGCCGGCGCCGCCGAGGCGGTCCAGTCCCTGCTCGCACACGGCCACCGGCGGATCGCCTTCATCGGCAGCGCGATGTACACGCACGACGAGCGGCTCGCCGGCTACCGCCAGGCACTCCTCGAGGCCGGTGTCGCCGCGGTGCCGCAATGGGAGCGCCAGGACGCCGTCACGGCCGCCGACGCCGAGCGGGTCGTCCGGGAGCTGCTCGCCGGGCCCGTCACGCCGACCGCGATCCTCGCGGGCAACAACCGGGTGAGTACGGGTGTCCTGCGCGCACTGCGCGACGTGCCGCAGCAGGTCGCCTTCATCGGTTTCGACGACTTCGACCTCGCCGACACCCTCGGCGTCACCGTGGTCACCCACGACCCCGAGCGGATGGGGCGCGAAGCAGTCAGCCTGGCGATAGCCCGCTCCTCCGACCTCTACGGGCCACCCCTGCAGACCGTGATCCCGACGCAGCTCGTGCTGCGCGGCTCGGGCGAGGTCCCGCCGGATCCGGCCAGCCTGGTGCGCTGATCCGGCGACACCCGGCCGGTCAGGACGTCAGGACGTGCAGCGCCTCGGCGCCGTGCTGCGGGAATCCTCTGGCGCCATAGCGGAAGCTCAGCTCGGCCGAGGGGTCCAGCCGCAGCCCCGGGCAGGCGGCCAGCAGCTCGGAGAGCGCGGCCCGGGCCTCGATGCGGGCGAGCGGCGCACCGACGCAGTAGTGCGCGCCGAGACCGAAACCCAGGTGTGAGGCGGTCCGGCCGAGCACGAAGCGCTCCGGATCCGGAAAGGCGTCCGCGTCGAAGTGCGCGGCGGCGATGGCGAGATAGACCATGCCGCCCGCCAGGACCGGCTCGCCCGCGATCTCGATGTCCCGCACGACCTGCCGGTAGAGCCCGGCGGTGGGGTTCGCCCACCGGAACGCCTCGTCGAACGCCGCGTTCACCAGCGACGGGTCCGCCCGCACCCGCTGCAGCGCCTCGGGGTGCAGCAGCAGTGAGGCGACCGTGGCGGTGAGCAGCTGCACCGTGGTCTCGAACCCGCCCAGCAGCAGCGATACGACCGCGACGGTGACCGCCTCGGCGGAGTAGCCGCCCTCGTCGAGGTGCGCCTTGACGATCTCGCCGAGCATGCTGTCACTCGGGCTGACCCGCTCCCGCTCCACCAGCCCGGTCGTGTAGTCCTGAAGTTCGGCGAAGGACCGGGTGCCCTGCGCGGCGAACTCGGCGTTCATCGGCGAGCTGAGCCAGATCATGATCTCCCGTACCCAGGTGAGTCCTTGATCGCCGAGCTCGTCGGGAACGTTGAGCAGGCTCAGGAAGACCTTCATCGGATACCTGGCGATGACATCCTCGATGAGTTCGGCCTCACCTCGCGCGGCGAGGCCACCGAAGGCCGCCCGGGCGATCGGCGCGACGACCGCGGCGTAGCGCGCGCTCGCCGCAGGGCTGAAGAATCGGTTGTGGATGCGCCGCTGGAGGGCGTGGTCGGACCCCTCGCGCGCGATCAGCGAGTCGGCCATCGGGCCCACGCCGTAGAACCGCGTGCTGAACGCGGCCGGGTTGCGCAGCGCGGCCGAGACGTCGCGGTGACGCAGCACGAGGGGCGCGCCCATGTGTTCGTCCATGACGACGGGTTGGTCGCGGCCGATCGCCGCGAGCGCGCTTCCCAGCGCCCCGGGCGATGGCGAGCCGACGGTGAACGGGCTCTCCGTGCTGGAAATCATCTCCCGATGATCGAGCTTCCACCCACCTAGACATTCATTAAGCCAAATATTTGACACGAACCTCACTCGATCGTGTCACCCGGAGCCGGGTAAGCCACACCCGCCGGCGAGGTGCTCGAAAACCGGTGGATTACCGGCGCTTCGCGCCGCTACCGTGCTGCCCAGCCAAGTCGACAAGGCAAGGACACTCCGTTGTACACCCTGTGAGACCTCCCGAACACTGATTCGTCGCGCGTCGCCCCTGTGCGCCGCGCTCCTTCCTGCTGCGGACTTCTCACTGGAACCGGTGTACCTCCATGCTCAAGAACTGGGCCGCCGCCGTGCCCACCTGCCTACCGCTCGCGAGCCGCTGCTGCCACGCGCATCCCTCCGAGCACTTCCGGGCCGACAGCCGATTTCGCGTCAACGCACACCAGAAGATCCTCGACACCTGGCTGCTCGCGCTCTGCACCGCTTACGGGGAGCCGGGAAGACTCACGGTCCTGGAGCGGATGAACATGCGGCTCCACACGTCCGGAGGTGTCGGACCGGCCGTACGACGCCGCCGGCCCGACAGTCGAACCGCACCAGGTTCCGGTCGTGCGATGCCACACTCGCATCGCCCTCGGCTGGGACAACGCCTGGCGCCTAGACACCGGCAGATCGGGTCTTATTGATCAAGAGGCAACGGCCGCTGAACTGATGCGCTCTGCCCCGTTGGGGCAGGCTGGGGCGCCCGCCGATTGGCCACGTGGCCAATCGGCGGGCGATCTACAGGGACGGATCGTCGTCAGCTACGCGACCACTTCTGGTTGTCGGCGACGCCGCAGGTCCAGATGACGAACAGCGTGCCGTTGGCGGTGCCGTTCCCGGAGGCATCCAGGCACTCGCCCGACCCGACTCCGACGACGGCGCCGTCGGTGCGGATCCGCCGCTGCTGGGCGGCCGAGCCTTTGCACAGTGGTAGATCTGCACCGCGGTGCCGTCGGCGGTCGCGCCACCGGCCGCCTCCAGGCACCTGGTGTCGAAGACCTTCAGCTGGTTGGAGGTGGTGGAGACCCGGTCCTGGTTGAAGCCGTTGTTGCAGTCCCACAGCGCCGGGCGGATGCCGCTGGTCTGGCTGGCGGCACAGGGCCGCACCTCGTAGGAGCCCTGCATGTCGGGCAAGAGCTTCGCCATCGGACGGGTGGCCTACCCGTCGAAGTTGTCGTTGTAGGGCAGCGGCAGGTCGAACGTACCCGGCGCCGTCGCCGAGACGCGAAGTGCGGCAGGCACCCGCCGACCTGCGGGTCTATTTTCAGCACATAAGGCCAGACAACGTTGTCATTGCGAGCGGACGGATGCTCGTCATGTAAAACGATGGTGGGTATTCGTGCACTGATACCGATCACATACTTCGTGACCTGGAACGACCGGACGTGCGCGCGCCTACTACGATCGCCGATCATGAGCGAGGAGACCCCCAATCCCGTCCAGCAGGTCACGACTCGCGCTGAGCGCCGGGCTGCCGCCGCAGCCAAGCGCGCGGCGGATTCCGCGACCGCCCCCAAGGCGGCGAAACGCAAGCAGGGCTCGGGCCGGTGGGGCATGCTCGTCTTCCTCGGGATCGCGGCGCTGATCGCCTTCTACGTCCTGCTCGGCCGCGACTCCCGGTCGGCGATCATGCAGACGGCCTGCGTCGTCACCGGCTGCACCTCGGGCGGGATGGCGGCTGCGGGATGGCTCGTGATCAGCCTCCCCATGCTCTACCTAGCCGGATGGAGCCTCATCGGGTGGAACCTCGCCGCCGTTGTCAAACCCGGCTGGCTTCGGATCGGCTATGCGCTGCTGGGCGTTCCGCTCTTCCTGCAGGTGCTGCTCTTCGTCCCCGGCAAGCACACCGACCTCGACGATATCCTGGCCGGACCCGGCAGCGACCAGATGGCGACCGGGATCCGCTGGGCCGGCATCGGGATCGGCATCGGGATCGTGCTCGTCCTCGCCACCTCGGTCGTCTCGAAGGGGCGCACCTCGCCGCTGCTTCCGGTCGGCCTGGCCGTGCTCGCCGTCCTCGCCGCGCTTCCCGTGGCGATCACCCGGGCCGACCCCACCTACTACCGGGCCGCCGACGCGTTCCCGGACACCACCATCACCGCCTCGGGCGACGTCCTGCAGCGGGTCGACCGGGACGAGTTCGACGGCTGCGCCGGGGTCTTCGCCGCCGACTCGCTGCTGGAGTACCGGCACTGCATCCGAACGGTCACAGCGACTTACACCACCGACGACAGCGACGCGCTCGTCACGCTGCGGGCCGTGCTCTACGGAAGCGACGACGCCGCTCGCGAGGTACGCGACGGCATCGGTGCGGTCACCCCGCTCGGGGTCAACGGGCCGGTGCGGTCGGTGTTCTCGGTCGCGCACTCGTGGGTGCTCGTGGGGACGTCGGGGCACGCCGACGGGCGGGCCATCGCCGAGGGCGAGCCGGGATGGCTGCTGTGGGCGTTGAAGCAGGCGACATACCGCTTCCTCAGCATCCAGGCCGGGTTCCACATCGATCCGGAGCCGAAGGACGGGATCGCCCCGCGCACGCCCTGAGCAGCCTCGCTGCGGCTCACTCGTCTCGGGCGAGCCGCAGCGGCACCACGAGATAGCGCAGCTCCCGAGGATCGGCGCCCTCCGGCCGGGCGAACACCGTCGGCCGGATCCCGGCCTGCATCCGCAGCACCACCGGACCGCCGGTGAACCCGCGCAGCGCATCCAGCAGGTAGCGCGCCTGGTAGGTCCGGCTGATCAACCCGCCCCGCACCGTCGCCTTGACCGACTCCTCGGACTCCCCCGCCTGCTCGTCACTCCCCCGGACCATGATCACCCCGCCGCCGAGCTGCAACGACACCCGGCCCCGCGCCCCGGCGTAGAGGGCTGCCCGCTCCACCGCCCCGGCCAGCTCACCGGCGTCGAGCCCGGCCTCGGCCTCGGGCTCCGCCAGGAAGAGGCGCCGGACCTGGTCATCGGGGAAGGCCTGCGCCAGCACATGGCCGAAGACGCTGATCCCGCCGAAGGAGAACCCGAACCGGTCGCCGTCCGCGTGGATGGCCACGTCGCCCGAGCCCGCCGCCTGCCGGGCCGCCTCGGCGAGGAACCCCGCCGGGACCAGCGCGTCCACCCCGGCCGGAGCCGCCGGAGACCAGGCCGGAGCCGCCATCGCCATCCGGAACCGGTCGGTCGCGACCAGCTCCAGCCGATCGCCCTCGGACCGCACCCGGACCGCGGTGAAGATCGGCAGCGCGTCCTTCTGCGACGCGGCCCCGGCCACCGGGACCGCCGCCGACCGCAGCAGCCCGCCGTCGATCGTGCCGACCACGGCCGGCGGCTGCGCCGGTGGCGTGTAACCGACCCGGTCCAGCAGCGGCAGCGCGAACCGGGCGTTCGGCGTCCGCACCGCGAGCCGCGACCCCTCCGCCATCAGGCGGATCTCGGCGGAGTCGATTGCCGCCGTCGTCGCCGCGAAACCGCGCCGGGAGACGAGCGCGGCACCGGGCTCGTGGCCGAAGCCCGGCACCCGCACCCGCGCGGTCAGCTCGCCGTCGGTGGCGGCCAGCTCGATGCCGTCGTCGTCGGCGGTGAGGAGCACCCCGGCATGAGCGGCGAAGGCCGGACGCCCGGGCATGAGCCGGACCAGCAGGGCGGCGGCCTCGGCGAGCCGCGCGGTGACGACGGTGGTCTGCATGACCCGCAGGCTAGCGGCGACCACCGACAGTCTCCCCGGCGCGCCCGGCGGGGCTCAGTCGCTACGCTCCCTCACTCCTCGGGCCAGCGCAGCTCCCCGGCGCGCCCGGCGGGGCTCAGTCGCTACGCTCCCTCACTCCTCGGGCCAGCGCAGCTCCCCGGCGCGCCCGGCGGGGCTCAGTCGCTACGCTCCCTCACTCCTCGGGCCAGCGCAGCTCCCCGGCGCGCCCGGCGGGGCTCAGTCGCTACGCTCCCTCACTCCTCGGGCCAGCGCAGCTCCCCGGCGCGCCCGGCGGGGCTCAGCCGCCACGCTCCCTCACTCCTCGGGCCAGTGCTTACCAGTCGCGCCACTCGTCGGTGAGCTCCCAGCGGCCGAACCCCTGCCGGCCGGCGAGCGCCTCGACGTCGATGCCGGACTCGCCGAGGAAGCCGTCGATGTACTCGCAGAGCTGCTCGCGCTCGCCGGTCTCGTAGGCCGCGCCGTCGTGCTCGTCGTTGATGTCGTTGAGCTTCAGCACGACATCGCGGACGGCGGCCATCACGTCGTCGTCGGACGGGTCGGTGCCGAGCCCCCGAACCTCGTCCTCGAACCTGGCGAGGAGCTTGTCGGTCGCGGTCAGCAGCGACTCGGGGAAGAGCTGCGCGGCATAGGCGTCGGCCTGGGCGAGGGTGCCCTCGGCCACCTGGGCGGCCTCGCGGGCGACGAGGTTGCGCCAGCTCTCGGAAGGTCGGATCGTCATGCGCGAGATGGTGCCACCGCCCACCGACAATGCGGCCGAGGTCGGCGGGCGTGATGGACCGGGCTTGCCGCCGATCGGTACCATGCAGCTGCCTCTGACATTGCCCGTCATGTATGCCGTGTTGCGAAGGAGACCGATGCCGAACGACGAGCGCAAAGGCGTCAGCGCCAATATTGTCGTCGCGGTACTGGGTCTCCTGACCGCGCTCGTCGGATTGGCGTCGTCACCGTGGTGGGCTCCGGTGATATGCAGCGGCACCGGGATCTGCGACGTGAGCCAGGGCCACCCGGTTCAGCCTGATGACAGCCCGTCGGCGCCGTCGTCACATCCGGCACCGGCCACGACGCGGGCGAAACCACCGCAGCCGTCCAAGTCGGCGAAACCCGCCGTTCTGCAGGGCACGGTGATCCTCTCGACGGTGGTGCCGAGCGGCAAATGCATCGCGGCGAAAGGCAGTGTCCCCGAATCCGGAACGGCCGTGGTCGTGACCGACTGCGTCGACCGCTCGGCGATGCAGCAATGGACCTTCAACGGCAACGGGACGATCTCCCTGACCAATTACCGTTACCTCTGCATCATTCCGCAGGGGCTGCGCACCCGTCAGGGCACGCCCCTCGAGGTGCAGCGGTGCGAGGACTCCAACGGTGACGTCCAGCGGTGGCAGGTCCAACCCGACGGGGCCATCGTCAACGTCGCGGGGAACATCTGCATCGACGACCCGTACGGCATCGTCGACAACGGCACGCAGCTGGGGCTCGTGCAGTGCCAGGGCGGCACCGCGCAGCAGTACAAGCTCGTCGGATAGGCCTCCCCCGCTCGATGCGGCGCAGGTCGAGCCGTGCCCGCACGTCCGGCATCACATCCGCTAGAGCATCTCGGCTGATTGCGACGATCATGGTGTTAATGTCGGCCCATGCGTGCGGACGACGTGGTGCCGCTGGGCCGCACCGGCATCGGGGTGAGCCGCCTCGGACTCGGTCTCGCCTCCATCGGCGGACTCTTCGAACCGGTCGCCGAGGAACAGGCGATCGCCACCGTCGACGCGGCGTGGGACGCCGGTCTCCGCCTCTTCGACACCGCCCCGGTCTACGGCTACGGCCGCTCGGAGACCCGCACCGGACTCGCGCTGCGCCACCGGACCCGCGACGACTTCGTGCTCTGCACCAAGGTCGGGCGGCTGATCGAGGCCGACGGGCCGGACACCCAGGCGATCTGGGCCGATCCCCCGCCGGGTGTCGGGCCGCGGCTGGACTACAGCTACCCGGCGGTGATCCGCTCGGTCGAGGAGAGCCTCGACCGGCTGGGGCTCGACCGCATCGACATCCTGCACATCCACGACCCCGACCAGGACTACCCGACCGCGCTGCGGGAGTCCTACCGCGCCCTCGCCGATCTGCGGGCGGCCGGGGTGATCCGGGCGGTCTCGCTCGGGGTCAACCACGCCGACGTCGCGGCACGCTTCCTGCGTGAGGCAGCCTCGCCGGGCCTGGACTGCGTGCTGCTGGCGGGGCGCTACTCGCTGTTCGACCAGTCCGGACTCGACGAGCTGCTGCCGCTGTGCGCCGAACGCGACCTCGGAGTGATGATCGCCGGGGTGTTCCAGTCGGGGCTGCTCGCCGAGCCGCGGACCGGGGCGGCCTACGGGTACGACAGCGTTCCGGCATCGGTGGTGGAGCGGGTCCGGCTGCTGCGCGCGGCGTGCGCGCGGTTCGGCGTACCCCCGCTGGCTCTCGCTCTGCGGTTTCCGCTGGCGCACCCGGCGGTGAGCTGCGTCGTCGTCGGCGCGCGGGCACCGCACGAGATCGCCGAGACCGCGGCGCTGCTCGACCACCCGATCCCCGGCGGGCTGTGGGCGGAGCTCACGAGCGCGGGCCTGCTGCCGGCGGCCGCACCGACCGGGGAGTAGTTCAGAACCGCCAGCCGAGCCAGGACAGGGCGACCCGGCCGATGGTCGCCACGTCGTCGCCGCGCAGCTGACCGACCACCCGCCACCCCGTCAGGAACGCCGCGACGAAGAGCACGGGCCACACGATCTTGAGCAGGGTGCTGCCGTAGTTGTTCGCCGCGTCCCATGCCGAGGACCCGGATCCCAGCACCAGGAAGCCCAGCACGAGCATGCTGACCGCGAACGCCACCCAGTTGCCGCCGCCGAACCCGCCGGGGAGCTGGGAGAGCGCGGTGCCGACGAGGAAGAGGACCACCGTGCCCAGCAGCGTCCAGCCCAGGAGACGAGCGAGCGAGTGGGGGTGTGCCGCCCGCTTCTCCAGGATCGGGTCCAGCCGGAGCATGCGGTGGAAGGCGCGCTTCCACTTCGCGACGAGCGCCCCGGACACGCCGAACGCCCCCAGGATCAGCGAGACCTCCCGCCAGTCGTCGTCGGCGGAGCTCTCCCAGAAGTAGGTCCGCTCCATCGCGTCGCGGACGTCGGCGGCGCTGAGGATGCCGCCGGTCCGCCGGGCCAGCTCCTCATAGCTGGGCGCGCCCGCTCGGACCAGCGTCATCTGCAGCACCGACCGGAAGTCCTCGCTGGTCTTGATCGATGCGGGGTCGGGCCAGTCCCGGGCGTCGTAGACCGGCGCGGCCTTCGGCATCCGGTCCCGGGCACCCGGGTGCTCCGCACGGATCCTGGCGAGATTGTCCCGGGTCTGCCGCACGATCCCGGCCACCGTGTCGGGCTCGGAGCCGGGCCGCTGATCCTCGGGCGCCAGCGTGACCAGGCGGCGCAGCTGCGCCAGGAACGGCTCGCTCGGCATCTGCCCGCCGGTGACGTCCTCGTGGTGGCTGCCGGTCAGCCGAATCGGCACATCGCACTCGGCGAGCAGCAGCGGCATGATCGTCTTACCTCGGTCGTCGGCGTAGCCGATCTCGCGTCTGACCCAGGTGGAGCGGGCGGAGTCCGGGGTCAGCACCACGACGAACACGCCGCAGGTCGCGATCCGCTCCTGGATCTCCTCGTCGAAGCGGCTGCCGAACTCGATCTCGTAGTCGAACCAGACCTCCGTCCCGGCGGCGGCGAGAAAGGCGGCGAGCTCCTCGACATAGGCACGGTCCACGCGGCTGTAGCTGATGAAGACGTGACCACTCACGCAGGGTCATGCTACGGACACATCGGACGGTCGACATCGGCCGATGCGATGGCGGCCGCCACCCGGAGGCGGACGCACTAATGCCGCACAGCAGGATAAAACACACCTTGCGGACCCCATTGCGCCAGCTATAGATTTGGCTCAATGTTTGCGTTCGGCGACCGGAGGTGATGGCGCTCATGGGCGACGCCCTGGTCGACGTGCTCAACGCGCTGCACCTCATCGGCCTGCTCGTCGTCGTCGCCCTCGGCCTCGGCATCACCCTCGGCGTGATGGGCGTGATCAGCCTGGCCCACCTCGCCTTCATCGCGATCGGCGCCTACACGACATACGCCGTCATGGAGGCCGGCGGCTCCTTCTGGCTGGCCCTGCTCGCCGCACCGGCCGCCGGGATGGCGATCGGCGTCGCGACCGAGCGCTCGGTGATCCGGTTCCTCTATCAGCGGCCGCTCGACACCGTGCTCGCGACCTGGGGCGTCGGCCTCATCCTGCTGCAGACCCTGGAGCTGGTCTTCGGATCGCGTTCCAAGCCGGTCGACGCCCCGCTCAGCGGCCAGATCCGCCTCCTCGGCACGTCCTACCCGCAGTACCGCGCCTTCACCATCGTCGCCGCCGTCGCGGTGAGCGCCCTCGCGCTGTGGTGGCTCTACCGCACCACCTTCGGGCTGCAGATCCGCGCGATCATCTCCGACCGCGAGATCGCCCCGGCGATCGGGATCAACACGGCGCGGGTCAACACGCTGGCGTTCGGCATCGGGTCGGCGTTCGCGGCCTTCGCCGGGGTGCTGCTCGCCGGGCAGACCAACGTCACGCCGTGGATCGGGCTGCCCTATCTCGTGCCCGCCCTGCTCGTCGTGCTGATCGGCGGTCAGGGCTCGATCCCCGGCCTGCTCGCCGCCGCGGCGATCCTCGGCGTCAGCCAGCAGTTCTTCACCGAGGCCCTCACCCCGGTCACCGCCAACGCGATCGTCCTGGCCCTCGCCGTCGTGCTCGCCCGGCTCCGCCCGGCCGGACTGCTGGGATCAGCCCGATGAAGGCACGAGTCCTGGCGGGCCTCGCCGCACTCGCCGGCCTGCTCTGGCTGCCGTGGCTGCTGCCCGCCTACCGGCTCGACTTCGCCGCCGACACGCTCGCGCTGGGCCTGCTCGCGGTGAGCGTCACCGTCCTGTGGGGACGGTGCGACCTGATGAGCTTCGGCCAGTCCGTCTTCTTCGGCATCGGGGCATACTGCGTCGCCGTCATCGGTACGCGGTCCGGCGCCGTCGGCTGGCTCCCGCTGCTGCTCACGGTCATCGTTCCGGCGGCCGTCGCGGGCGTGATCGGCTACTTCCTGCTCTACGGCGGCGTACGCCGGGCACTCTTCGCGATCGTCACACTGCCGCTGACCGCTATCGCCGGGTCCGTCGCCCTGGCCTGGGGCGACCTCACCAACGGGCAGACCGGCCTCTACCTCTACCCGCCGCTGGAACTGGGCCCCGGCCTGGTCTTCGACGACTCGGTGTCGCGCTACTACCTCACCCTGGCGGTCTGCGTCGCCGTCTGCACCGCGACCGTCCTGGTCCTGCGCTCACGCCACGGCCGCGCACTGTCGGCGATCGCCACCAACGAGGCGAAGGCCGTGTCGCTCGGCATCCCCGCTCCGCTCTACCTGACGCTCGCGTTCACGGCGGCGGGCGCCGTCGCCGGGATCGGCGGCGGCCTCTACGCCCTGACCACACAGGTCACCTCCGCCGAACTGGTCGGACTGCTGCTCGCGACGGAGGCCGTGGCGTGGGCGGCGGTCGGCGGGCGCGGCAACGTCTACCGCGCCGTCGCGGCGGTGCTCGTGGTCCGCCTCCTCCAGCAGGTCGTCACCGCCGTCGTCCCGCAGGCCTGGCCGATCCTGCTCGGGCTCTTCTTCGTCGGTGTCGTGCTCCTGGCCCCCCGGGTCACCGAGGCGCTGCGGCAGCGCCGCGCGGGGGTGGCGCCGTGACGGTGCTGCTCTCCCTCCAGCACATCTCGCGCCGCTTCGGCGGGCTGCTCGCCCTCGACGACGTCAGCCTCGACTTCGCCGCCCGGGCGCGCTACTGCGTCATCGGGCCCAACGGCGCGGGCAAGAGCACCCTCGCCAACGTCATCTGCGGAGCGGTCCGGCCGAGCGCGGGACGCGTACTGCTCGACGGCGCGGAGATCACCGGCCGGTCACCGCACCGCATCGCCCGTCGCGGTATCGCGCGCAAGTTCCAGGTGCCGAGCTGCTTCCCCGAGGCGAGCGTCGGGACCAACCTGCGCATCGCCGCCGAGAGCCCGGCCGCCCGGAGCCGGATCGCGGCGGGCGCGACCCCGCCCGCGCTCGCCGACGTGCTCGCGGTGACCGGGCTCGCCGACCTCGCCCGGACCACCGCCAGCGAGCTCCCACACGGGCGGCGGCAGTGGCTGGAGATCGGAATGGCGCTGGTCACCGCCCCGAAACTGCTGTTGCTGGACGAGCCGAGCGCGGGCCTCACCGACGACGAGACCCTCGCCACGGCCCGCATGATCGACGAGCTGTGCGGGGAGATGACGGTGATCGCGATCGAGCACGACATGCGCTTCGTCGAGGCGGTCGGCGGCGAGGTGATCGTGCTGCACCAGGGCGCGGTGCTGCGCCGGGGCACCTTCGACGAGGTCCGCGCCGACCACACGGTGCAGGATGTCTACCTGGGACGGTCGGCCCGATGAGCGCCGGTGAACGACACGTGCGGCTGGAGGTCGCGGGCCTCGCCGCGGGCTACCGGGGCGTACCGGTGCTGCGCGACATCACCCTCGACGTCCGGGCCGGTGAGCGCGTCGGCGTCGTCGGCCGCAACGGCGCGGGCAAGACCACGCTGCTCGCGGCCCTGATCGGGATCGTCGCGCCGACGCGCGGGACCGTCCGGCTCGGCGGGCACGACATCGCCGGGCGCCCGCCCTACGTGATCGCCGCGCACGGCCTCGGCTACGTCCCGCAGGGCCGCCGGCTCTTCCCGCGCCTCACGGTCGACGAGAACCTGCGCCTCGCGGCCCGCTCCAAGAACCTTCCGACCTCCGGGGTGTACGACTACTTCCCGCACCTCGCCGACCGGCGCCACCAGCTCGCCGGGACGCTGTCCGGCGGCGAGCAGCAGCTGGCGGCGATCGCGCGGGCGCTGGCCGGAGACCCGAAGGTCCTCCTGCTGGACGAGCCCGCCGAGGGCCTGTCCCCGGTGGCCGTCGAGGGCCTGCGCGACACGCTGCTCGCGATCAGCCGCGACCGGGGCGTCGGCCTGCTCCTCGTCGAGCAGAACACGACCCTGCTCGCCGCCACGGTCGAGCGAGCGCTGCTGCTGGAGAAGGGCTCCGTGGTCGGCGAGCTGACGGCCGAGCAGCTCGGCGACGAGCAGAGCCTGCGTGTGTTCCTTTCGGTGTGAGAGAGGTTGGACTGTGAAGACACAACGTCCTTGGAGAGGCCGGCTGGCGGTGGCCGCGGTCATGGCGCTGCTGGCGGGCGTTGCCGCCTGCGGTACCCCGGGTGGTCCGGAGGAGGAGGCCACGAGGCCGATCCGCCTCGGGCTGCTGGTGCCGCAGACGGGTGTCGGCTCCTACGTCGGCCAGTCGATGATCGATTACGTCACGATGGCCGCCGACGAGATCAACGGCTCCGGTGGCGTACGCGGACGAAGGCTTGAGATCGTGGTGAAGGACACCGCGACCGACGCGCGGACGACGACCACCGCGGCCCGGGACCTGGTCCGCGTCGCCGACGTCATCTTCGGTCCCTTCACCGGGATCGAGCTGTCCCCCGCGCTGAAGATCGCCACCGAGGCCCAGAAGCTGCTCTTCTTCCCCACCGAGGGTTCGTCGCTGCTGCCGCAGTGCACCGACGTGCTCGTCGGCCTCGGCCAGCTCGACAGCCAGCAGAACGGGCCCTGGATCCCGCACCTGATCAAAACGTACGGCTCGAAGGTCTACTTCGTCGGGACCGACTTCGAATACCCGCGCTTCGTCCTGGACAACCTGAAGGAGACCCTCGCGGCGAACGGCGGCGAGCTCGTCGGAGCCGACTTCTACCCCTTCGCGACCGGAGACTTCTCCACATCGCTGCGCAAGGCGCAGTCCACCGGTGCCGATGTCGTCTTCACGGTCGTCACGGGCAACGACTTCTTCACCTTCGCCAATCAGTACAAGCAGTTCGGCGTGAAGGCCCAGTTCGCCTCCCCCGGCATGGACGAGCTGCGCGCCCACGAGCTCGCCGGGGTGCTGCCCGGCGCCGAGACCAACCAGGCCTGGGTCGCGAGCCTCACCACCGCCGAGAGCAGCCAGTTCGTCCAGCGCGCCAACGATCGCTTCGGCGGCAAGGCCGCGTTCGCGCAGATCGGCGAGTCGCTCTACACCGGCGTCCACGCCTACAAGGCGGCGGTGGAGGCGGCCGGGACGACGGAGACCGGGGCGGTCCGCACGGCGCTGCGCGGGGTGACCGTCGCGAACGCGCCGCAGGGCACGGCCACGTTCGTGAAGTTCGGCGGCTGGACCCAGCTCGTCACCAACAGCATCATCGCGAAGGTGACGCCCGGCGGCAGCCTGGAGATCGTCGAGGTGCTCGGGCCGCAGCAGCCCCGCGACACCGGCGAGGTCCCGACGGGCTGCGGCGGTTAGGACTTTAGTTTGCGCCAGCCACCGGCCCGGTTGTTGGCGATGATCTGCTTGAGCATCGCCGTCAGGGCGGGCGCGTTGATCGTCTCGCCCTGGCGGAACGCGACGGTGCGTGCGGTCTTGTTGTCGTGCCCGGCCGTGATGATCCCCTCCGGATCGGGCACGATGGCGCCGTCGTAGACGAAGACGTTGACGTGGTCCTTCGCCGCGAGCAGCGCGCAGACGTTGCCGTCGAGCACGAAGTACGGCTTGTCGGTGCGCTTGATCGTCTCGACGACCTCCGGGTCCGCCGCGTGGACCAGCTCCCGGACCCGCTGGCAGATCTCCTGCTGCCAGGCCGACAGCCGCCCGATGTATGCGTCCACTCGGGGATCGACGACGTAACTCATCCCCCCACGCTAAGCCTCTGGCGTCGGCTCTCGCAGCCCGACTCCGCCACCAGGTGATCCGACCTTTGACGGGGCTCAGAAGATTACGTATGGTCGATGCCATACTGCAGCGGGAGCCAGCAGTGGCGCGGGTGGAAGGGCGTTCCCCCGCATCTCACCAATGTCCGTCCATGCGTGTGCCTCGGTACGGTTGGCGGTCCCGGCTCCACTGGCTGACGCCCACGCGTGCATGACGCTTCCCCAAGGAGGAGCCCTCATGCCCACCTCAAACGCCCGACGATTGCGGATCGCCCTCTACGCCATGATCATGGCGGTCGTCGCGGCCTCGACACTCACCACGGTGCTGGCGGATGTCGCCGACGCCCACGGCAACATCGTGGCCCCCGCATCCCGCAACTACGGTTGCTGGCAGCGCTGGGGCAGCGACTTCCAGAACCCGGCGATGGCCACCCAGGACCCGATGTGCTGGCAGGCCTGGCAGACCGAGACCAACGCGATGTGGAACTGGAACGGCCTGTTCCGCGAGGGTGTCGCGGGCAACCACCAGGGCGCCATCCCCGACGGCCAGCTGTGCAGCGCCGGCCTGACCCAGGGCGGTCGCTACCGGGCGATGGACACCGTCGGCGACTGGAAGGCCCAGTCGATCGGCAACAGCTTCAGCGTCAAGCTCTTCGACCAGGCCAGCCACGGTGCGGACTACATCGCCGTCTACGTCACCAAGCAGGGCTACAACCCCCTCACCCAACCGCTGGGCTGGGGCAACCTGGAGCTGCTCGGGCACGTCGGCAACACTCCGGCCTCGCAGTGGACCCCCGAGACCGGCGGTGTCTCCATCCAGGTCCCCACCACCGCGCCGGGGCGCACCGGCCGCCACATCGTCTACACGATCTGGCAGGCCAGCCACCTGGACCAGTCGTACTACTTCTGCAGCGACGTGAACTTCGGCGGTCCGACCCCGTCCGTGTCGCCGTCCGCGTCGCGCTCGCCGAGCCCGTCGGTGTCGCCCAGCCGGTCGACCTCACCGAGCCCCTCGGTGTCGCCGAGCCGGTCGACCCCGCCGCCGACGCCGTCCGTGTCTCCGGTCCCGGGCGGCTGCGCTGCCACCTACTCGCTGGTCGGCCAGTGGCCCGGCGGTTTCCAGGGCGAGATCAAGGTGACCGCGGGCTCCGCTGCGATCACCAAGTGGACCGTCACCGCGAGCTGGACCAACGGCCAGAAGATCACTAGCGGCTGGGGCGCGCTCGTCACCGTGAGCGGCACGGTCGCCACGGCGAAGAACGAGACCTACAACGGCGCTCTCGCGGCCGGGGCGAGCACGACATTCGGCTTCCTCGGCAGCGCCACCACCAGCACCAATGGAGCACCGACCCTGACCTGCGCACCGGTCTAGGCGAGCAGCGCTCCAGGGGTCCGGCAGGCATCGGCACGCCTGCCGGACCCCGATGCCGTCACGATGCCGGGCGTCGCACGCAAGACGGCACGGGCGAATAACGCACGCCTTGCTGGTCGCGAACCAGAGCTTATAGATTTGCCTCGATACTGACGGTGATCGGAGAGGCGAGCCCCCGCATGACCAGTCCGACCCGGTCCGACCTCGCCTACTACGCCCAGCAGAGCCCGATCACCGACCCCGGCCCGCACGCGCCACGGCTCGCCGCGCTCCCGGGCGACATCCCTGCGGTACGCGACGCGACCCGCGAGCTGATCCACTACTACTGGGCCGACGGCGGGATCGCCGAGCACGGGTTCGCGCCGGAGCGGATCGCCGAGATCGATCTGCGCTACTCGTCGGCGATCTTCTCCCGCGCGTTCGAGCTGGCCGATGTGCCCCTGACGACGCCCCGCCCGACTCTGCAGCGGGTCGTCGGCTGCTGCCGGGACGCCGCGGTCACCTTCGTCTCCATCGCCCGCCAGGTCGGGATCCCCGCACGGGTCCGGACCGGTTTCGCGACGTACCTCATCGGCGGTTGGAAGATGGACCACGTCATCGCGGAGGCGTGGGACGCCCGTGAGCAGCGCTGGCGCAGGGTGGACGCGCAGCTCGAGGACGGCTTCGCCGACCCCACCGACGGCGAGGTGATCGACCCCCTCGACGTGGCGACCGACCGGTTCATCTCCTCGTCGCAGGCCTGGCTCGCCGCGCGGGCCGGGGAGATCCACCCGAACCTCTTCATCGTCGCGCCCGATGTGGACACTCCCGGTACCAGCGGCCGGCAGTTCCTCGTGCACAACCTGCTGACCGAACTCGCCGCCCTCAACAAGCGCGAGATGCTCTGCTGGGACTCGTGGGGGATCTTCGACGAGGCCGCCGACGGCCTCACGGCCGCGCGCGAGCGCGAGCTCGACGACCTGGCCAGGGCGATGCTCGATCCGGGTACGCCGGTGGCCGACCTCGCCGCCCGCTACGACCGGCCCGGCTACCGGGTGCCCCGCAGCGTGCTGAGCTTCAGCCACGCCACCCCGGTCCCCGTGACGGTCGAGCTGCCCGACTGGGTCGATCCGTAGGGCGGTGCCGACCGTGATGTCGTACCCGGCGTACATCATGTGGCCATGAACAAATCGATCGGGGCGGGGACGGCCGAGACCGAGCAGTGGGCCCGCCGTGCCACCCAGGACGGCGACGCCGAGGCTGCGTTCCTCCTCGGCCGCCACCACGTGAACCAGCCGTGGACCACACACGACGAGGCCGTCGCCTGGTTCGAGCGCGCCGCTCAGGGCTCGGACCCGGAGATGCTCTGGCGCATCACGGAGGCATACCTCGAGGCCGAGGATCCCGCGGCCCGCGAGTGGCTGCGCCGCGCGGCGAGCTCGATGGGAGACCCGCAGGGCGTCGCCGTCGACCCGGACACCTTCCACCTCCAGCTCGACGACGACGGCACCTCCATCGAAGGCCAGGAATGGTCGGTCAAGGTCCGGTCCGACGACCGGCGGGCGGTCCTCCGCGCCCTCGGCACCGCCGAGGACCGCATGTTCTTGGTCGACGAGAACGGACAGGAGCACGCGGACGAGGACGCATTCTTCGCAGCGCAGGAGGCTAGACCGGAGGACGACGCCCTCTTCACACCCGACGACGTCGGCGTGAATGCCGACGACGGCGATCCCGAGCTCTACCTCGACTGCCAGGACGCGCCGATGCCGATGATGGCCCGCACGCTGATCCGGATCATCATCGAGGAGCTGCGCGCCGCCGGAGTCGACCGGGCCACCCTCTACACCCCGTCCACTTCCTGAACCCGGTTCCCTCCGCACCGCCACGGCGGAGCGTCCAGCGGTCCTCGGGACGGTGAAGAGCCGGACCCGTAGCTCTGACGGCTGACGTGCCTGCTTGGGTCGGCCGGTGATTCGGTCGACGGGTAGCGTAGCGGTGTCTCAGGACCGTTCGCCGTCCGCGCGAACCCCCGGATTCAGGAGCCCGCCGATGATCGACGCCATGGTGATGCGCGACCTCGGCGAGCACGGCCTCACCGGCCTGCTCCAGCGGCGCCCCGATGCCCTGACCGCGCCCGTTCCCCTGTCGTTGACCGAGCTCGCCGAGCGGCTGTCGACCCCCCGGTCGGTGGTCGGCGCCCTGCAGCGGCTCAACCGGCCGACCCTGCAGGTCGCCGAGGCGATCGCGGCACTCGGCGGCGAAGCGGACCCGATCACGCTGCGGCACCTGCTCGGCAGGCCCGATCCGGCCGCTCTCCAAGACGCGATCGCGTCCCTTGTCGACCATGGGCTGCTGCGGACAGGTGATCGCCCGGTGCTGATGCCGATCGTCCGGGATGCCTTCGGCAAGCCCCTCGGACTGGGCATCTCCGTGCAGGAGGCGCTGGCTCGGCGTACCAGCGAGGAATTGCGGGGTTTCGCGCGCGGCCTGCGCGTCACGGCGGCGCCGCGCAAGGCCGAGACCCTCGCGGCCGTGACCGCCGCACTCTGCGACGCCGCGCACGTCCGGGCCGTCGTCGCCGACGCACCGGAGGCGGTGCGCGATCTGCTGCACCACGTCGCCCTGACCGGCGAGGACGTCGACTTCATCGACCTCGGCTTCTACGGCGGGCGGCGGCCGGAGCAGCCCGAACGCTGGGCGATGGAGTGCGGCCTGCTCGTTCGGACGGACTGGGGATACGAGCTGACCATGCCGGCCGAGGTGGCGCTGGCGCTGCGCGGTGAGACCTATACCGCGCCCTTCGACGCGGTCCAGCCGCAGGTCGCCCGCGTCGCGGTCGACCCGGCCACGATCGCGCGGGCCGCCGCCGCGAGCGGATCATCGCTGGTACGCCATGCGGCCGCCCTGCTCGGCGAGGCAGACCGGGCGCCCCTGACCACGCTCAAGTCCGGTGGCCTCGGTGTCCGGGAGATCCGGCGGCTCGTCAAGCTCATGGGCTGCGCCGACCACGAGGCGCTCCTGTGCCTGGACCTCGCCGAGGGCGCCGGTCTGCTCGCCCGGGCCGAGGCGGGGGTGGCACCGACCGCCGCTTACGACGAGTGGCTGCGCAGCGAGCCCGCAGCTCGGCTCACCGTGCTCGTCGAAGCCTGGTGGCGGCTGCCCTTCGTGCCGCTGCAGCCGTCCGACGACCCGCTGGACGCCCCGGTGCTGCGGTCCGCGCTGCTGGGCGAGGCGGCCCTCGTACCGTCGAGTGCGGTCAAGGATCCGGCGCCGCTGATCGCCTCGATGATCTGGCAGCGGCCCGCCGCCTTCGGTCCCGGGTTCACTCCCGAGCACGCGCTCGCCACGTGGCGCGAAGCGTCACTGCTCGGCCTCATCGGTGCCGACGCGGTCAGCCCGGCCGGGCACGCCCTGCTCGGCGGCGGGAACGTCGCCACGACGATCGGGGATATCGGCAGCTCGCAGCGCATCGCCCGGCTGCAGGCCGACCTCAGCGCCATCGTCGCCGGAACCCCGGCACCCGAGCTCACCGAACTGCTCGATCTCACCGCGGATCCGGAGACCCGCGGCACCGCGAGCACCTGGCGTTTCAGCCCGGGCAGCGTCCGCCGCGCACTCGACGCCGGGCATACCGCCGCCGAACTCCTCGACCGGCTCGCCGCGATCTCCCCCGACGGGCTGCCGCAGCCGCTGACCTACCTGCTCAACGACGTCGCGCGCCGCCACGGCAACGTCCGGGCGATCGCTGCCGGATGCTGCCTGCGCAGCGACGAGACCGCACTGCTCGCCGAGATCGCGGCCGACCGCCGCCTGCGCAAACTCGGCCTGCGCCTGATCGCCCCCACCGTCCTGACGTCAACCGTCTCCCTCGCGGAGACCATCGCGGCTCTCCGGGACGCCGGTTATTCCCCCGTCGCCGAGTCCGCCGACGGCCAGCCCGTCGTGGAGGTCCGCACCACCGTCCGCAGCGC
Source organism: Allocatelliglobosispora scoriae (assembly GCF_014204945.1). NCBI lineage: Bacteria > Bacillati > Actinomycetota > Actinomycetes > Micromonosporales > Micromonosporaceae > Allocatelliglobosispora > Allocatelliglobosispora scoriae. The sequence continues at coordinate 2,900,093 of NZ_JACHMN010000003.1, read as the reverse complement.
CACGGTCGCTGCCCAGCCCAAGCCCCGCACCGCTCCTGCGGACTCGGTGGCGGATCCGGTGACGGTTGCGAAGGCTCTGCTCGCGGCACCGGACATGAGTACGGCCAAGCCGACCCCGACCTTCGCCGCGCTCCGCGCGAATTCCCGGCAGCTCAGCGACGCCGAGGTGCGGGTGCTCGCCCATGTGGTCGAGAACAGGTTGCCCGTCACCATCGGGTATGTCGACGGAAACGGCAGCAGCAGCCTGCGCGTCATCGAGGAGATCGAGCTCCACGGCGGGTCACTGCATGCCTGGTGCCGGACGCGTGCGGACACCAGAATGTTCAATGTCAGCCGCATCGCGACCGTCCAGCCCCTCGGGCCCGGTGAGTAGCTCCCGGCTGAGCCGGACGAATACGTCCAGCACGTGGTCGAGCTGCTCGTCGGTGTGGGTCGCCGTCACCGTCATCCGCAACCGGCACCCGGCGGCGGCGACCGCGGGCGGCACGACCGGGTTGGTGAAGACACCGGCCTCGAAGAGCCGCGACCACATCCGGTAGGTCGCCTCCGGAGTGCCGGTGAGCACCGGGATGATCGGCGTCCGGGTCGCACCGAGGTCGAACCCGGCCGCCCGCAGCCCGTCGCGCAGCCGCGCGGTGTTGCGCCACAGCGCCGCCCGGCGTTCGGGCTCGCGCCGCAGCACCCGCAGGGCGGCGAGGACTCCGGCGGTGTTGACCGCGGGCAGCGACGCGGTGAACATCAGCGGCCGCGACTGGTGGCGCAGGAAGTGGACGACGTGCTCGTCTCCGGCGATGTAGCCGCCGATCGAGCCGAGCGCCTTGGAGAAGGTCCCGACGATGAGGTCGACCTCGCCGGTCATCCCGTAGTGCCCGGCGGTTCCCTGTCCCTGCGGGCCGAGGACGCCGAGGGCGTGGGCGTCGTCGACCGCGAGCGCCGCGCCGTGCCGCCGGGCGAGCGCGGCGAGGCCGGGCAGGTCGGCGATGTCACCGTCCATGGAGAAGACACCGTCGACCGCGATCAGGACCCCGGTGCCGTCGGCGACCTGCGACAACCGGGCCGCCAGCTCCCCGAGGTCGCCGTGGCGGAACCTGCGCGCCTCGCCGTAGGAGAGCTTCGCGCCGTCGAGCAGCGAGGCGTGGTCGAGCTTGTCGAGCAGGACCAGGTCGCCGCGCCCGACCAGGGTCGAGATGAGGCCCAGGTTGGCCTGGTATCCGGTGGAGAAGACGAGGCAGTCGTCCTTGCCGAGGAAGGCGGCGAGTTCCCGTTCGAGCTCCCCGTGCAGGTCCAGGGTGCCGTTGAGCAGGCGGCTGCCGGTGCTGCCGGAGCCGTAGCGCCGCAGGGCCTCCCGGGCGGCACCCAGCACCTCCGGGTGGTGGGTGAGGCCGAGGTAGTTGTTGGAGCCCATCATGATCCGCTCCTCGCCGTCGATGACGACGACGGTGTCGGCGGACTCCGAGATCGGGCGGAAGTAGGGGTAGGTGCCCGCGTTCTGCAGGTCCCGAGCGGTGGTGAAACGGTTGCACTTGTCGAAGAGGGAAGGCACCGGAGCTCCAGGTCTGCGGCGTCGCCGCTGAGTGGATCGTCGCTGGCGATCCGCCCGCTGCGCCGGGGGCCGACTGCGATGATCATGTCAGGACGACCGGTGGATGCGTAGAGCGATCAGGATGGATTCCTCACCCCCGATCGGCCGACCAGCGATCCGCGCCGTCCGATGCCGGACGGGTCTGCGACGATTGCCCGGCCACTACCACGCAGGGGGATTCATGCTCGTCGACTTCGGCGCCGACATCGCGGCGACGCCGTTCCAGGTGGAGGCCGCTGCCGTGGCCGCCGAGGCGGCGGGCTACGACGGGCTCGGCGTGCCCGAGACCCGCCACGACGTCTTCACCGGGCTGACCCTGGCCGCCCGCGCCACCGAGCGGATCACGCTGCAGTCGTCGATCGCCGTCGCGTTCGCCCGCAACCCGATGACGGTCGCGATGCAGGCCAACGACGTGCAGCTCCTCTCCGGCGGCCGGTTCCAGCTCGGCCTCGGCTCGCAGGTGCAGGCCCACATCGAGCGCCGCTTCGGCATGCCCTGGAGCCGGCCGGCCGCGCGGATGGAGGAGTTCATCGCCGCCGTCCGGGCGATCTGGCGGACCTGGTCGACCGGCGACCGGCTGCACTTCAAGGGTGCGTTCTACACCCATACGCTGATGACGGAGTTCTTCAACCCGGGCCCCAACCCGCACGGCAACCCGCCGATCCTGCTGGCGGCGGTCGGCGAGCGGATGGCCGAGGTCGCGGGGCGGGTCGCCGACGGCGTGCTGTGCCACAGCTTCACCACCCCGGCTTACCTGGCCGAGCACACGGTGCCCGCGGTCAGGAAGGGCCGGGGCGGTTCGCTCGACGGGTTCACGTTCTGCCTGCCGGTGCTGGCGGTGCTCGGCGCCGACGAGCGGGAGCGGGCCATCGCGGAGGCGGCGATCCGGCAGCAGATCGCGTTCTACGGCTCGACCCCGTCCTACCGGCCGGTGCTGGACCAGCACGGCTGGGGCGACCTGGGTGAGCGGCTCAACCTGCTGTCGCGGCAGGGCGCCTGGAAGGAGATGGGTGCCGCGATCGACGACCCGGTGCTGTCGACCTTCGCCGTCAGCGGGAATGCCGCGCAGGTCGCCGCCGGGCTGCGGGAGCGGTTCGGCGCGACGGTCGGCCGGATCTCGCTCTACACGCCCTACCCGGTCGACCCGGCTCTGACCGCCGAGGTGATGCGGCTGCTGAGGGAAGCATGACATCGACGATGATTGGTGCCGTTTCGTAGCGGATCTGTAGCGGACATCGTGAGCATGAGAAGCACTTCGCCCGATAGGGCACGAACTGCGACTCTCGAAGGAGTGCTCATGCGCCGACTCCGTTCCCATCGGTGGGCCAGGACGGGCCTGGTCATCGTGGCCGGCCTCGCCGTCTCGCTCATAGCGGCGCCCCAGCCGGCCTCGGCCGCGGTGGCAACTCCCAAGGTCGTCTCGACGGCACCGTTCGCCATCAAGGTCAACTATGGCGCGTACGCCGCCGCGGCCGCCGCCCTCGACGCGCTGCTGCCCAGCAAGACGGTCGGCAACGTCATGGACGACGCCAACTACGACCGCCGGGCGCTCTGCAACACCAGCACGCTCAGCGCCCTGGTCGGGACGGTCGACGGATTCTGCTTCAACGCCGACGACACCGCCGACTGCCACACCTTCCCGCAGGGCCTCACGACGACCCGCGACGCGACCGGCGGTGACTACAGCGGCCACCAGCTCGTGGCGACGAGCTGGTACCAGAAGGACGAGTGCGGGGGCGACACCACCATCCGCAGCAAGATCATCCTAACCGACTGGGACGCCGACTTCCCCAACATGTACCGCAAGCTGATGCTGGTCAAGCCCTACACCGACGCACAGGGCAGGCCCACCTTCAGCGCCTACACGATGCACACGTCGGGCATCTCCTGGTACGGCAACTACCTCTACGTCTCCAACGGCTCGGTCGGCCTGGAGGTCTTCGACATGCGCAAGATCTGGCAGGTCAGCACCGGAGACGGCATCGGCCGCCAAGCCGACGGCACCTACACGTCGGCGGGCTACAAGTACGTGCTGCCCTCGGTCGGCACCGTGCGCAACGCCGGCTCGTCGGGACTGCAGTGGTCCACGCTGGGTCTGGACCGGGCCAAGACCTCCCTCGTCACGACCGAGTGGATCGAGACCACCGGGACGAAGCACGCGGTGCGCTTCCCCCTCGACGCCACCACCCAGGTCTTCAAGCCGGGCGCCGACGGCATGGTGCACGCGAGCGAGGCGCTGACCTACACCTACCCGCACGTGCAGGGCGCGGTGTCCCACAACGGGCGCTGGTGGTTCGGGGCGAGCTCGCCCAAGGCGCTCTACTACTGGGAGCCGGGAGCGGCGGCGAAGTCGTTCACCTGGGTCTCGGTGACCGAAGGGCTCTCCTACTGGGAGGACGCCGACGGTCCGGATCTGCTGTGGACGGTTCGCGAGAACGAGGGCACCCGCAACGTCTTCACCGTGGAGCAGGCGAAATATTCCTGACAGCCGGGGTCACCGCTGCGTTCGTCCGTTGTTCAGCTCGCAGCCGTGGCCCCGATGAACGATACGGCGAAGCCCATGATCGTGGGCTTCGCCGTAGCTGTGAAGGGAAGAACCACTGTGCGTATCTTTCGGCTCACCATGGCGGTCCTCGTCGGGGTGGCGACTGTCGGACTGCTCAGCCCGGCGGCACACGCGGACGCCGCGGACATCCGCATCAACGAGGTCGAGTCCAGCGGTGGCAGCCCCGGCGACTGGGTGGAGCTGACCAACATCGGCACCACTGCGGTGAGCCTGTCCGGCTGGGTGGTGAAGGACAACGACAGCAGTCACACGTTCACGATCGGGTCGGGCGTGTCGCTGGCACCCGGCGGGTACGTCGCCCTCGACGTGGACCCGGCGTTCGGACTGGGAAGTGCCGACTCGGCGCGGCTCTACCAGCCCGGCGGCAGCACGCTGGTGGACACCTACTCCTGGACCAGCCACGCCTCCACCACCTATGGCCGGTGCGCCAACGGGACCGGTTCCTTCGTCACCACCACCGCGGCCACCAAGGGCTCGGCCAATGCCTGCCCGCCCCCGCCGCCCAGCGCGTGGCCGGGCGGCTCGGCCGTCGCCAACGCCGACACCAGCGGCTTCTTCGGCACCAACCTCAGCGGACTGTCCTATGAGGGCACCGGTGTGGTCTGGGCGGTGAAGAACGGTCCGGGCAGGCTCTACCGGCTCATACCCAACGGCTCGTTGTGGCAGGCGGACACCGCGAACGGCTGGTCGGCCGGCAAGACCCTGCGCTACGCCAACGGCTCCGGCGACCCGGACGCGGAGGGCGTGGTCGTCACCCCGGACGGGATCCTGGTGGTCACCGAGCGCAACAACGACCAGAGCGGCACCAGCCTGCAGAAGGTTCTGCGATTCAGCGCGGCCGGTACCGCGACCACGCTCAACGCCACGGCCGAGTGGAACCTCACCGCCGACCTGCCGTCGGTCGCGGCCAACAGCGGTCTCGAAGGGATCACCTGGGTCCCGGACGCGACTCTGACGGCGGCGGGCTTCCGGGACGAGCACACCGGTGCGGCCTACGACCCGAACTCCTACGCCAACCACGGCAGCGGGCTCTACTTCGTCGCCGCCGAGGCCACCGGCACCGTCTACGCGTACGCACTGACCCAGACGGGCACCGGCTTCACCCGGGTCGCCACGATCGCCAGCGGGCTCGCCGCCGTCATGGACCTGGAGTTCGACCCGGCCACCGGACGGCTCTGGGCCGCCTGCGACGACACCTGCCAGGGACGCGCGGTCACCATGGTCGTCAACGCGCAGGGCCGGTACGCCGCCACCACGACCTACAACCGGCCGACCGGGATGTCGAACTACAACAACGAAGGTTTCGCCATCGCTCCCCCGGCGGCCTGCTCCGGCGGCCTGAAGCCGGTGCTGTGGTCGGACGACGGCAACACCAGCAGCCACGCCCTGCGCAGCGGAACCATCGCCTGCTGATCCGAACCTCGACCGCTCGCATGATCGCGTTGTTTCCGGGAAGCGGTGCCCTCACCCCGCCTGCGAGGGGACTGTTTCCCGGAAACAACGCGATCATGCATTTCCCGAATCCGTGGGCTCGTTTTTTGCGATGTCAACTCTCTAGCCCGTGAATCGCCGAAAAACTACTCTCCGTTACTTTCAACGGACATTGCCTTACAAAATGCTACAGTTTTAGCATGATTTCGTCACTTTCAGTAATTGCACTCACTGCGGCGGGCCTGGCGATGGGCGCACCCGTCCTCGAGTCCACCGAGAGCATCTTCTCGGTGACCGTCACCGACATCCAGGTCGCCAGCCAGGGCCGGGGCTGCCTCATGCTGGAGGGCAGCGTCGACGCGCACACCGACGAGCTCGCGCAGCCGGTCTTCGCCAGCAGCCCCGGCCGCCCGACCGTCGTCTGCTCCGGGCTCGGCGGCAGCCTGCCGGTCGACGACGCGGCGACCTTCCAGGTCGTGAGCTTCGGCAGCGTCGACGTGGACAGCCCGTTCACGGTCGAGTTCGAGCTCGACCAGGTCGGGGCGTTCCGGTCGCAGCCGTTCGCGCACGGCTCGGTGGACTTCTCCGTCCACCCCGATCTGAACCCCGGCGCCTGCGTCAGCCTGCAGCGCGACTGGCAGGACGCCGCCCGCCAGACCCTGGTCCGGGTCACGGTCAGCTTCTGCGCCACCACCTGAAGGGGCCGTCACGGGTGGGGCGGGCCCGGCACGGTCCCGCCCCACGATCACGAAGGGCTGGTCAGGCCCGGACGAACTTGACCGCGTCGGCCCGGGCACAGCCCGAACCGCTGGAGGTCAGCTTGACCGATCCAGCCGTGCCGGCCGCGAAGGAGTAGGAGCCGAGCGACACCCATCCCGACGTGCCGGTCGTACCGTTGACGTACGACGTGCTGGTGACACCATTGTGGACGGTGTCGTAGCGGACGTTGCTGTCGCTGTTGGCAGCGGCGATCTTGTAGACGAATACCTCGTAGTTCCCGGCCGCACCCAGGTTGGGCCGCCAGGTGGCGGTGTTGCCCGCACTGTGGCAGGCGGCGTATCGGCTGGGCGAGGTGTAGTTCCAGCCGTTCAGCGTGGAGGCGAGCCAGGTGCCGGTCTCGGAGTAGCCGTAGGCGGCCGGACCGTCGTTGTCGAGGTAGTAGTCGCGCTGCCAGTACTTGATGTAGTCGAACTGCACCGCCGTCGGCAGGAACGCCGGGTCCGGTGACGTGCCGTAGCCGATGCTGGTGAGCCAGATGTTGGTGTAGTCGTGCGTCCACTGCGCCGGGGTGTAGGGCGCGGTGTATTTCAGCACGCCGTCGATGAGGAACTTCACCGACGTCTCGGACCAGTCGATGCCGTAGACGTGCCATTGCCGCAGGTCCAGCCCGGTGTTGTAGGTGGAGCCCGGGTGGTAGGCGTCGATGGTGGAGGTGCCGTTCCAGGCGTGGACGCCGGAGTGGTTGGTATTCAGCGCCGTCGGCGACGACTTCGAGTCGATCTCGAAGCCGTCGATCTCGGTTCGCCGCTCCGGTCCGAAGGTGGTGCTGCCGTCCCCGGCCATCAGCCAGTAGGAGCTGTGCCAGCCCACCCCGTCGTTGATCTTCGCCCGGGTCTCGTAATACCCGTAGCGCAGCGCCTGCTTGCTGATGAGACCGCCACCGGTGAAGCTCTTCCCGGCGTACGCCTCCTGTTTGAGGTTGATGCTCATCAACCCACCGGCGACCGTGACGTTCTCCGGGCGCTGCGCGCTGAACGCCTTGACGTCGGTGCGGAAGTTCCACTTCGCGGTGTCGACGGCGGTGCCGTTGAAGTCGTCGTTGAAGGCGAGCGTCCAGCCGGTGCCGACCGGGTCGGCCTGCGCCGGAGCGGCGGTGACCAGGGCGGCGGCGCATGCGGCCACAGCGGTGAAGATGACAAGGCGGCGCATTAGTTCCTCCCGTAATAGAGGTGCCCGCCGGCGGAGTCGGCGAGGTAGAGGATGTCGGTGCCGGTCGCGTCGCGCTCGACGGCGAGCCGGTCGATGACCTTGCCGGGTGCGACGGAGGCGCTGACCCAGGTCGTCGCGGGCAGGGTGGCCATGAAGACCCGGTCGGTGCCGGTGGTGGTGATGTAGTAGATCCGCTTGCCGTCCGTGGGGTGCCAGGTGATGTCGATCGCGGCCGAGGTCTGGCTCGCGGAGTAGACGGTGTCGTGCGACCACGCTCCCCCGGTCACCCAGGCGTAGCGGACCATGAAGGTGGCACCGCTGGCGGTGTTGCGGTAGCGGTAGGCGACCTTGGGACTCGTGCCGTCGAGGGTGAGCTTGGCGCTCTGCACGGCGGGTCCGGTGCTGGCGTTGCCGCCGTAGACCTCGTTCGCCTCCAGCGGCTGGATGATGTCGGCGGTGGCGAGGCTGACCGGCACGGTCTCGACGGCCCCGCTGCGGTCGGTGAAGACGCCGGTCGACGGCTGATAGCGCAGGTAGCTCAGCTCGTGCCGGAACGCGGTCGCGGGGTACAGCCCCCACTCCCACAGGATGTGCAGGTTGCCCGCGCTGTCGAACTGCAGGTCGTCGGGGTAGACGGCCCGGTTGGCCGACTCGGCGAACTTCCCGATCAGCGACCAGGTCGAGGTCGCGTTGGTCCAGCGGTAGAGGCGCCCGGACCGGGCGGTGGCGCCGTCGAGGCGGGCGATGAGATACAGGTCGCCGTTGGGCGCGACCGTCACCACCGGGTAGGTGACGCCGACGCCCTGGTCGGGCAGGTCGGCGGAGTGGTTCTGCGGGTTGCCGCCGACGGTGTCGGAGCGGAAGTAGCGCCACGCGTTGTTGTGCATGGAGGCGAAGACGTGGAAGCGTCCGCTGCCGTCGCGGGCCATCGAGGGCTGGTTGTGGCCGATGTCGTCGGTGTACTCGGCCTGGGACCCGCCGTTCATCACCGGCAGCCTGGTCCAGGCACCGGCGTTGTCGCGGCGGGCGATCGCGACCTTGTGCGTCCCGGCGGTGGCGCCGGGTTCGTTGAAGGCCAGGTAGGCGTACTGGTTGCCGGTGACGTGGGTCTCCAGCGGCGACCACCAGGCCGCCTGGTTGGACGAGTCGATGGTGTAGGGGACGGTGGTGATGACGGCCGCGGCGCTCGCCGAGCCGGGTGGGAGCAGGGCCAGAGCCGCGAGGACCGCGACACCGACCAGCGTTGTTCTACGCATGACACTCCTTGACTGACTGCCCGGCGAGGCGCCGCACCGTCGGTTCGTCGACGGTGATGCCCAGGCCGGGCGCGGTGGGCACGGTGCGGACCATCGGTCCGCCCGGCCCGGGGAGGGGTGCGTCGAGGTCGGTGGCGACGGCGGCGAGCGGGTTCTCGACGATCCAGTGCTCCATGACCTCGATGTTGGGCATCGCTGCCGCGCACTGCAGGCTCGCTGCGAAGTGCACCGCCGAGCCGATGCTCACGTGCGGGGTGGCCTGCGCGCCGAAGGCGTCGGCGAGCGCGGCGATCCGCATCGTCTCGGTGATCCCGCCGGCCCGGCAGACGTCCGGTTGCAGGACGTGCAGGGCACCGGCGCGGAGGAACTCCAACGCCTGGTAGCGGTTGGCGAGGGAGTCCAGGGCGATCGGCAGGTCGAGCCGGTCGGCGAGCAGCCGGTAGTCGTCGAGCTGCTCGGGCGGCACCGGCATCTCGAAGAAGCCGACGCCGAGGTCCTGCAGCCCGCGCCCGACCCGCAGGGCCTGGCGCACGTCGTACTGCCCGGCTGCGTCGGCGTAGACGGTCGGCAGCACCGCCGCCACCTCGGCGACCGAGGCGAGGTCGCGCTCCGGGGTCACCCCGATCGCGACCTTCGCGGCGGTCCAGCCGGCGTCGCGCAACCGCTGCGCGGTCTGGCGGACCGTCGCGAGTCCAGCATCGCCGGAGCCCGCGGGCGCCGCGGGGATTCCCGAGGCATAGACGGGTACGCCCACCCGGAACCCGCCACCGAGGAGGCTGTGCACCGGCTGGCCCAGGGTCCGTCCCCAGGCGTCCCACAGCGCGATGTCCACCCCGGCGACGGCTTCCAGCCAGAACCCGGCGTCGTGCCCCCGGACCCGCATCGCGGCGTACATCCGCTCCCACGTCACCGCGATCTCGTCGACGGAGCTGCCGACGACGAGCGGCACGAGCAGCTCCGTGACGAGCGCGGCGGTGACCCGGGCGGCGACGGGCGCCTTGGACTCGCCCCACCCGACGACGCCGTCGCTCGTCTCGACCCGCACCAGGACGGTGTCGATCGTGGCGGAGTAGGCGTAGCGCCGCCGCGCCCGCACCGGGTAGGTCCCGAGCGCGGCCCCGCTGGTGCTCCAGGCCCTGGCTCCCCAGTAGCGCTCGCCGATCGGCTCGGCGAGCAGCGGGAACGCCTCGACGGAGACGACCTTCATCGCGGTCACACCACCGGGGTGAAGCGGATCGCGTTGGTCCGCAGGAACCCGCCGCTGAAGCTCGTGACGACCTTGCCCGCGCCCGCCGCCATCGCCCAGGTGCCGAGGGTGATCCAGGCACCCGACTGGGTCACCTGGTTGACCGCGACGGTCGCGGTGCCGCCGGTGTGGGTGACGGCGTACTGGGCGGCGGTGGTGCTGAGCGAATTCGCCGGCACCCAGATCTCGACCTTGTAGCTGGCGGCCGCGGCGATCGTCGGCCGCCAGGTGGCGGTGGCACCGGCGGTGTCGCTGTAACGGCTCGGGGTGCCGTCGACGCCGATGAGGGAGCTCGCCGACCAGGTGCCGGTCGTCTCGGTGTAACCGACGGTGCCGGAGCAGTTCGGCGCGGTCGCCGCGACGGTGAGCACGACCTGCCGTGGTCCGGGCGTGCCGGGCACCAGGTACGCCGACGACCCCGCGCTGATCCCGCCCGAGGTGACCGCGCGGACCCGGTGTGTCCGTCCGGCCGCCTCGGCGATCGTGCCTAGCAGGAGGCTGGTGACACCGGCTACGGTCGCCAGTGGTGTCTCGGCACCGCAGTCGTCGACGGTGACGAGGTAGCCCTCGGCCCCGGCCACGGCGGTCCAGGTGAGCGTCGTCTGGCCGCCGCTGTTGGCGCTGGTCAGACCGGTGGGTGCGGTCGGCGTACCCCCGGGGGTGGTGGGTCTGGTCCTGGCGGTGACGGTGACCGGTGACGACCAGCCGGTGGCGGTCTGGGTGCGCACCGCGAGCGTGTGGTTCTGGTCGGCAGACAGGCCCGGCACGGTCAGCAGGTCGACCGCGGCCGCCTCGATGACGTGGGTGGCACCGCCGGTGACGGCGACCTCGTGCCGCTCGGCATAGCGGTCCGGCGTGATGCGGACGCCGAGGCTGTCGTCGCCGCGCAGCGCACCGTGGACGGTCGTGGTGATCGTCCCCTGGGTCGCGGCGGTCCGGGGCTCCGACCAGGCGGTGATGACGGCGGAGGCGTTGCGGGCCCGGATCCGGACGCTGTGCGCCTGCCCGGCCGCGAGGCCCTCGATCCTGGTCGACGCCTTCAGCGTGGTCAGGTAGTCGCGGACCACGGTCCCGCCGGTGCTCACCTCGACCTGGTAGCTGACGGCGTTCGGCACCGTCATGAACCCGGCGACGAGGCCGCCCGGGATCGGGGCGAGGTCCTGCCAGCGCGGCGGCAGGCCGAGCGCCCCCGCCGACGGGGTGACCGTGACCGGCGCCGACGCCGCGGAGCTGCCGAAGCCGTTGCGGGCCTTGACCGACACCTGGTAGGCCGTGCCGTTGGCCAGCCCGGTGATGTCGATGAACGGGTCGGCCGTGTCGACGGAGGTGACGACGGTCGAGCCGACCGTGGCGGTGGCCTGGTAGCCGACGGCTCCCGCGACCGGTGCGAACGCGATCCGCAGCGCCCCGTCGGCGGCGACGGTCGTGATGCCGCCCGGCGTGGACGGCAACCGCAGGTCGGCGGTGGTGACCGCCATCTCGTAGCCGAGCGGGCTGAGCAGCGTCAACCGCTGCCCGACCGCCGTGCCCGGGTCGGTCCAACCGACGCCGACCTGGATCGGCGCGGCGCCGGGCGCGATCTCCGGCAGGTCGATGAGACGCCCGTCGAGCACCTGACCGGCGGCGTTCGTCACCTGCCAGGCGAGCCGGTAGCCGCGCAGGATGTAGGCGGGCGCGTCGGTGGCGAGGGTCCCCCGCGGCGTCAGCGTGAGCAGGCTCAGCCGCGCGCCGGACCCGGCCGAGGTGGTGATCGCGAGCGACCGGATCGGCGCGTTCGTCGCCTGCAGCTGCGGGTACGCCCGCTTGAGCTGCCCCCACACGTTCTGGATGCCCCAGCCGCGGACCTGGTTCGGCGAGGTGCCGCTGTAGTTGCTGCGGTAGTCGTTGTAGGTCCAGTGCGACGACCCGATCAGCCAGGGCCGCCCGGTGAACGCGGTCGCGGTCGCCGCCGAGCTGGTGGTGAAGTCGACGTCCTCGCGGGTGATCGGGAAGGTGAAGGAGTCCGAGCTGTACTCGCTGACGAAGATCGGCTTGTTCGGGTAGAGGTTGTGCACGTGGTCGGCGCCGCTGCCGAACCCGCCGTACATGTTGATGCAGGCGAAGTCCGTGTACTGCAGCGCCTCGTCGGCCCCCGTGGCGGCGCTGCCGAAGCTGTTGGAGACGTAGGTGTAGAGGCGGGTGCTGTCCAGTGTGGACCGCGCGTAGTCGATGATGTCGTGCACGTAGGCGCGCCCGGCGGCGCTGGCGCCCTGGATCTCGTTCGCCACCGACCAGGCGATCACCGACGGGTGGTTGTAGTCGCGGCGGATCATGTCGGTGAGCTGCCCGACCGTCACCGGGTCGGTCGGGTTGAGGTTGGCGCCGCTCCCCCAGACCGGGATCTCCTCGATGATGAGCAGCCCCTTCTCGTCGGCGTAATCGAGCAGCTCCGGGGCCTGGGCGACGTGGTGGATGCGGGACATGGCGGCGCCGGACGCCTTCATCCGGTCCAGGTCCCGGCGGATCAGGTAGGTCGGCTCGGTGGCACCGACGACCCGGTCGTCGCCGACCCGGTTGTAGCCGTTGAGGCGGACCGGCTCGCCGTTGAGCAGCAGCGACGTGCCCTGCACCTGCACGGTGCGCAGCCCGAACCGGTCGGCGAGCGCGTGCCGGACGGTGCCGCCGACCTTAGCCGTGGTGGTGAACGTGTAGAGGTTGGGCTGGTCCAGGCCCCACAGCGCGAAGCTGCCGGTCGGCAGGTTGACGGTGAAGAGCCCTTCGGTGCTGCCGCCGGCCGGGACGGTCACCTGCACGCTCGGCACGGTGACTCCCGCGAGCACCTGCCCGGCGGCGTTGCTGACGACACCGGTCAGCGTCACGGTCTGCGCGGTCGCGGACCTGTTGGAGACGGTCACCCAGTTCTTGAGCTGCGCCGACGGTCCGGCCAGGGTGACGGTGGTGATGACGTGCTGGCGTTCGATCCGCACCGCGTCGTTGACGGTGAACCCGATCGACCGGCTGATCCCGCCCCACGGCCACCAAGCACCCACGGAGTAGGTGTTGTCGACGGCGACCGCGATCGTGTTGTCGCCGGACCCGGCGAGCAGGGCCGTCACGTCGTACTCGAACGCGGTGTAGCCGCCCTTGTGCTCGCCGAGCAGCGTGCCGTTGAACCAGACCTTCGCCTGGTAGTAGGCGGCTTCGAAGCGCAGCCGCACCACCTGCCCGGCGGTGTGGGCGGGGCTCGGCACCTTCTCGCGGTACCAGGCGAGACCCCGGTAGTTGGCGTAGGAGTCGTGGGCGTCCCAGTTGCCCGGGACGAGCTGGTCGGCCCAGGCGGTGTCGTTGAGGGCGGTGCCGGCGAAGCCGCTCGCCTCACCGGTCCGGCCGGGGTCGGTGGCGAACTTCCACACCCCGTCGAGGCTGACGTCGACCTGCCCGGCGGTGACGGCGTGGCCGGGTGCGAGCGCTTCGGCGCTGCTCGCGAAGAGGGAGGTGGGCAGGAGCGCACCGGCGGAACCGGCACCGATGATCTTCAGAATATCGCGGCGTGGCAGGGACATTGACGCCTCCGGGAGGACGGGGTTTCGGGTGGGAGCGGGTGAACGGATATCAAGGGGTCGCGGCGTCGAGGAGCGCGAGCAGGAGCGGGCCCTGGCCCCACGGGAAGACGCCGGTGGTGCGGTGGAGGTAGCTGTCGGTGGTTCCGGCCGGGGTGGCTGCCGAGACCGGCAGCCCGCCGTAGCCGTCGAGGGCGGTCACGGCCGCGCGGAGGCTCCGGTCGGCGAGGGCACGCCGGCTCGGATCCACCATCCCGGTACGCAGACCGTGGTAGATCCCGGCCGCCACCAGCGCCGAGACGCTGTGCTCGACCGGGGCGGCCGGGTCGTCGACGATGGTGCGCCAGGTCCCGTCGCGTTCGTGCCGATCCTCGGGACCGTTCGCGGCGCCGTTCTCGGGGCCTCTGCCGGGGCCGTTCTCCGAGCCTCTGCCGGGGCCGTTCTCGTGGCGGGCCAGCGCCGCCAGCAGTCGGGAAGCCCTGCGCCGCAGCGCGCCGTAGGCGGCGTCCCGCTCCGGATCGGCCGGTGGGAGCGCCACGAGGCCGTGCAGCGCCCAGCCCTGCCCGCGTCCCCAGTGGACACCGTTGGCGAGCCCGGTCGAGGTGGTGAACCCGTGACTGAATAGTCCGGACTCGTCCTGCAACCGGGCACACGCGAGGGTCATCGCGGCGGTGGCGGCGTCCGGCTGCCCGGCGAGCGCCAGGCCGGGCGAGTCGGTGTGCATGCAGTCGACCCAGACGGTGTCGCCGAGCTCGACCAGGTCGGGCCGGTGCACCGGCAGCGGGGCGCCGTCGCGCCAGACGGCGGCGACGAAGCGGGCGACCGCCGCGTCGACCCGGATCCCCGGCCGCAGCCGGTGCAGTTCGACGAGCACCTCGACCGGGATGAGGTGGTCGGTCGGCTCCGCCCGCCATCCGAGGGAGGGCACGACGAGGTCGGCGACCGCGTCGATCCACTCCGGACGGTCGTAGCGGTCTCCGGCGCGGAGCAGCCCCAGCAGGGCCATCCCCTCGCCGAATCCCCAGACCCGGTAGTCGTGGTCGAGCGTCCGCGACGCCACCGACTCGATCGTGTCGCGCATCCGCCCTCCCTCAGGCCTGGCCGATGACCTGGCGCTGGCGGCCCAGGCCGTCGATCTCGATCTCGACGATCTGACCGGCGCGCAGGTAGGGCTTGTCCGGCAGCCCGATCGCGCACCCGGGCGGGGTGCCGCAGTTGATGACGTCGCCGGGTTCCAGGACCATGAACTGGCTGGCGTACCAGACGAGGTAGGCGACATCGAAGACCATGTCGCTGGTGGTGCCGTTCTGGCGGAGCACCCCGTCGACCCACAGGCGCATGCCCAGCCCGTCGGCGTCGCCGAGCTCGTCGGGGGTGACGAGCCACGGCCCGAGCGGGTTGAAGGTCTCGCAGCTCTTGCCCTTGTCGATGGTGCCGCCCCGCTCGTGCTGGAAGGCCCGCTCGGAGACATCGTGCGAGACCGCGAATCCCCCGATCACGCCCTTCGAGTCAGCCGGCGAGTCCAGGTAGCGGGCGGTCGCCCCGATGACGACGGCGAGCTCCACCTCCCAGTCGACGGCGGTTCCCCCGCGCGGCAGCAGCACCGTGTCGTCGGGGCCGACGACGGTGCCGGCCGCCTTGAGGAAGAGCGCCGGCTCGTCCGGGTAGTCGGTCACCCCCGGCTTGCGGAAGTTGGGCCCGACGCAGACCACCTTCCCCGGCCGCGCGATCGGCGCACCGATCCGCTGCCCCGCGAGGTCCAGCACGGGCAGCCCGCCGGCGGCGACGGCCACCTCGGCGCGGTCCACCCCGCCGTGGGCGAGGAAGTCCCCGCCCACGTCCGGCGTGATCGCCGAGAGGTCGAAGACCGTCCCGTCCCGATCCATCGCCGCGGGCCGTTCAAGCCCGACCGATCCGATCCGCATGAACCGCATGGCACACCGCCTCCCGTCTCACAGGTCGAAAAAGACGCACCCCACCCAGCCACGGCGATTCCGCCGCGGCTCCGGTCACGCTGCGCTACAGCTATTTCGCGTTGATCAAGGGAAGACTCACCATCACGGGGGTCCGATATGCGGCGAGTCTTCCCTTGATCAACAGGAATTGTCGGGCCAGGCCGCCGCTGCGGCGGTGGCGAAGGCGGTGGCTCGGGTGTGCAGGGCGGGCCAGTCCCGGGACGCGACCAGGGCGGCGCTGACCAGGGCGCTGCCTACGCCTACCGCCACCGCACCGGCTGCCGCGTAGGCGCCGACCAGGTCGGGGGTGACGCCGCCGGTGGGGGCCAGCTTCAACTCCGGCATGGGGGCGAGGAGTTCGCGGACATAGCTCGGGCCCATCGCCCCGGCCGGGAAGACCTTGACCAGGGCGGCGCCCGCCTCGGACGCCGTCTCGATCTCGGTGGGGCTGAACGCGCCGCACATCACCGGCAGGGCGGTGGCGGCGAGGACGGGCAGCTTCAGGGTCGGGGTGACGAGGAACTGCGCCCCCGCGTCGCGCGCCGACAGCGCCTGCTGCGGCGTACGCACGCTGCCCGCTCCCACCAGGCACGATGCCGGGAGGGCGGCACGCAGCGCGGTGACCGCGTCGAGCGCGCCGGGGGTGGTCAGGGTGACCTCGACCGCGGTGAGGCCCGCGCCGGCGATGATCTCGCCGACGCGGACCGCGTCCTCGGCGGACGGCAGCCTGATGATGGCGATCACTCGGCCGAGCCCGCCGTCGGCACTCATGAGGTCAGGGCGTCCATCTGGGACTTCGCCGTGGCGAGAGCCTCCTTCGGGGCGGCCTTGCCGATCAGCGCCGACTGCACCGCGTTGGCGAGCGCCGTCTCGATCTGCGCGAACTTCGGGTAGATCCAGAACGGGTCCGGCGTGGTGTTGGCGCCGATCGTGCTGGTGAAGGCCGCGATATAGGCATCGCTGGTCACGTCGGAGGTCGCGAGTCCGGCCTTCGTCGTCGGCGGCAGGCCCGCGGTCTTGAACCACTTCGCCGTGTACGCCGGGTCGCTGGTGATCGTCGAGGCGAACTTCGCCGCGGCACCGGAGCCCTCACCTTGCAGGACGGCGAGCGCGTGGCCCCAGGCGAGGTGGCGCGGGGTGTCGCCGGACGCCTTGACCGGGCGGGAGATCGGCATCAGCTTGGAGCCGAGCTCCTTGTCGGGCGCCGTCTTGGTGACCGCGCCCCGGCCGCCGATCGCGTCCTCGTAGAAGCCGACCTTGCCCTGGGAGAAGAGCGCGCGGGCGTCGAAGCGGTTGACGTCCGGTGCGGTGAGCTTCTCGTCGTAGAGCTTCTTGTACCAGATCAGCGCCTCGACACTCGCGTCGTCGCCGACCGTGATCTTGCCGTTCTCGACGACCGGCGAGCCGAAGGCCCACATCCAGGCGATGAAGTCCTTGAGCTGGTCGACCTTCGTCATCGCGGCCCACGGTACGACGCCGCCGCCGAGGCCCTTGAGTGCCCGCAGCGCCTGCTCGAACTCGTCGATCGTCTTCGGGGCGGCGGTGATGCCGGCCCGGCCGAGCAGCTCCGAGTTGCCGATGAGGCCGATGCCGGCCGAGGTCCACGGCAGGCCGTACTGCTTGCCGGCCGCCTTGCCGATGCCGACGGCGGCGTCGGTGTAGCCGCCCTGGGCGACGAGGGGCCCGAGGTCGACGAGCTTGCCGGTGGCGGCGAGCGTCGCCAGCCACGCCACGTCGAGCTGCACGACACCGCTGAGGCTGCCGCCGCGTACCTGGAGCAGGAGCTGGTTGAGGTAGTCGTTGTAGGGGTACGACGCGGTCGTGATCTTGCCGCCGGAGGCACCGGCGTAGGTGTCGACGAGGCCGGTGAGGGCGTCCTTGGTGGAGGCCTCGTTGAGCGACCAGGCGGTGAAGTTGAAGTTCTTCACGCCGTTCTCGGCGAGCGGGTCGCCGGAGGTCTCGGACTTGCTGCCCGAGGGGGCGCAGGCGGCGAGGGCACTGGCTCCGGCGGCGAGGCCGAGCAGCTTGAACGCGTTGCGGCGGTTCATCGGTGACAGAGACATCGTTGTTCTCCAGGGGATTTGCGCTGGATCTTCAGGGAGGGGTGCAGGGTGGTGCTCAGCCCTTGACCGCGCCGGCGGTGAGCCCGGCGACGAGGTAGCGCTGCAGGATGACGAAGCCGATGACGACGGGGAGGGACACGACGAGCGAGGCGGCCATGAGGTCGGGCCACGCGGCCTGGAACTCCCCGAGGTAGGTGTTGACGAGGCCGGGCGGCAGGGTCTGCTTCTCCGGTCCGGCGAGGGTGAGGGCGAAGATGAAGTCGTTCCAGCCCCGGATGAAGGCGAACAGGCCGGTGGCGACGAGGCCGGGCAGGGATACCGGCAGCAGGATGCGGTGGATGATGGCGAACTGCCCGGCACCGTCGACCTTCGCCGCTTCCAGCAGCTCGTTGGGGATCGTGTCGAAGAACCCCTTGAGCATCCAGACGCACAGCGGCAGCGTGAAGGTGGTGAAGGACAGGATCAGCGCCAGGTAGGAGTTGAGCAGTCCATAGGCGCTGAAGACGAGGTAGAGCGTGATCAGCAGCAGTGCCTGCGGGAACATCTGCGACGCCAGGATCAGCGACATCAGCGACTTGCGCCCCCGGTAGCGGAACTTGCTGAAGGAGTAGGCGGTGTAGGCCGAGACGAGCACCGTGAGCAGTGCGGTGAGCGTCGAGACGATGAGGCTGTTGACGAGGTAGCGCCCCAGCACCGCGTTGTCGGCGAGGTTGGTGAAGTGCTCCAGGGTGAAGTGCTCCGGCCAGAACCGGGGCGGGAACTGGAACACGTCGTCGTTGGGGGTGAACGCCGTGACGAGCAGCCAGTAGACCGGCCCGAAGGCGAAGACCCCGATGACGGCGACGGTGATCCCGGCGACCCAGTTGCTCGGCCGGCGCCTGCGGGTGCGGGCCGGGGGCACGACCACGGTGGCGGTCTGCGCCGGGGCGTGTGCGGTGGCGGTCACGGTTGCTCCTCCCGTTCGGCGAACCGGACGTAGACGACGACCAGCACGAGCAGCAGCACGAGCCACAGGGCGCCGAGCGCACCGGCCCGGCCCAGGTCGAAGCCCTTGAACGCGGTGTCGTAGACGGCGACGGCGAAGGTGGTGGTGGCGCCGGCCGGGCCGCCGCCGGTGAGCACGTAGATCATGTCGAAGTGCTGGAAGTTCCAGATGATCTCCAGCAGCACCACGATGCCGATGATGCCGCGCAGGTGCGGCAGCGTGACGTGCCAGAACCGCCGCAGGACTCCCGCGCCGTCCATCCCGGCGGCTTCATGCAGGACGCTGGGTACGGTCTGCAGCCCGGCCAGGAGCATCACCATGATCCACGGGAAGCTGGCCCACGACTTGGCGACGATCACCGCCCACATCGCGGTGTCGGGGTCGCCGAGCCAGCTCACCGGTTCGGCGATGAGGCCGAGCCGGACGAGGATGCCGTTGAGCAGCCCGTAGTTGGCGTTGAAGATCCACAGCCAGGCGAAGGAGACGACGACGCCCGGGATCACCCAGGGGAAGAGAAAGGCGCCGCGCAGCACCGCCCGCCCGGGCAGCCGGGTGTTGAGCGCCAGCGCCAGGGCGAAGCCGAGGATGAAGGGGACCAGCGTGCCCAGCGCCGTGAAGACGAGCGTGTTCCACAGGACCGGCCAGAACTGGTCGTCGAGGACGGCGCGGAAGTTGTCGAGCCCGACGAACTCCCGGCCCTCCTGCACCAGGCTCTGCTCGAACAGGCTCGTCGTCAGCGACCCGACCAGCGGGTAGAGGACGATCGCGCCGAAGAGCACGAGCGCGGGCAGGGTCAGCAGGAACCCGAAGGTCTTGTTGGACAGCGGTCGCCGCTCGACGGTGGGGGCGGTCACGATTGCCACACCTCCGCGTAGCTCTGCTGCGACGGCACCCGCGCCGGACCGTGGTAGCCGAGGCCCATGCTGATCGAATCGGCGGCCTCGATGACGGCGCGGGCGAGAACCGCTTCCCGATTCTGCAAGTCGATTGCAGAAAGTGGGCCCGAGACCGAGAGCGCTGCGACCACGGCGCCGGATCCATCGCGGATCGCCGCAGCGACGCAGGCTCGGCCCAGTGCCAGCTCCTCCACCTCGCTCGCGTAGCCCCGCGCCACGGTCTGCGCGATCGCCTCGTCGAGCGCGGCGTGCGTCGTCACCGTCCGGGGGGTGTATGCGGGCAGGTCCTCCAGCAGCACCCGCCGCTCGGTCGGGCTGAGCCCGCTGAGCAGGGCCTTGCCCAGGCCGGTGGAGTGCAGCGGGTTGCGCTGGCCGGAGAGGACGAACGGCCGGGGCGCCGAGCGGCCCTCGAAGTTGAGCAGGTAGAACAGCTCGTCGCCGCGGCGGATCGCGACGTTGGCGCCGAGTCCGAGTTCCGCGGCGAGGTTCTGGGCGACCTGGCGGGCCTCGCGGTGCACCGGGTGGCTGTTGAGCACGGCGCCGCCGAAGGAGACCATGTCCAGGCCCAGGCGGTAGAGGCCGCTCACCGGGTCCCGGTCCACGAAGCCGGCCGTCTCCAGGGTCGCCAGCAGCCGCGACGCGGTCGACAGGGTCAGGCCGACGGCGCTCGCCACGTCGGAGACCCGCAGCTCGGCGCGCCCGGCTGTGAACACCCGCAGGACCCCGAGCGCACGCTCGACGCTCTGGTTGCTGCTCGTTTCCGAAGCCATGTGAGAAAACCCCTCTGGATATTGCTTGCGCGATACGGCAAGGTATCCCGTATGTTGCAAGGCGTCAACCAGTGAGCGGGAGCAGCTTGTGAAAGTGATGACCGTCGAGTCCTATGTCGTCAAGCTCCGCCCACCGGAGGCGTACCTTGGGGCACGCCCGGACGGGATCATAGAGAAGGACGCCTATTACCTGCGGCCGCCGTGGCGCAGCCTCTACTCCGACCGCTTCGAGTCGCTGCTCGTGCGGATCGGTTGCGACGACGGCAGTTACGGCTGGGGCGAGGCGCTCGCACCCGTCGCGCCGGAGATCCTCCAGGCGATCGTCGACCGGCTCCTCGCGCCCGTGCTCCTCGGCCGCGATCCCCGCCGGGTCCGGCCGCTGTGGTCGACCCTCACCGGTCTCATGCGCGAACGCGGGCACCTCGTCGGGCACCAGGCCGACGCCCTCGCCGCCGTCGACATCGCGCTGTGGGACCTCGCGGGCAAGGCGCACGGCGTACCCGTGCATGCTCTTCTGGGTGGTGCTTTTCGGGATGACATCCCGACCTATGTCTCGGGGCTGCCCACGCCGACCGACCAAGAGCGCGCGGCGCTGGCCCGGCGGTGGACCGACGGCGGCGTGCGCGCGATCAAGCTGCACCTGGGCCACGGGGTGGCGAGGGACCTCGCCACCTTCGACGCGGTCCAGGCGGCGCACCCGGAGCTGCGGGTCGCGGTCGACGCGCACTGGGCCTACCCCCTCGGGGACGCGCTGCGCCTCGGGCGAGGGCTCGACGAGCGCGGTGCCTGGTTCCTGGAGGCGCCGCTGGTGCCCGAGGACATCACGTCGCACCGCGAGCTCGCCGCCGCGCTGAGCACGCCGGTCGCGGTCGGCGAAGCGATGCGCAACCGCTACGAGTTCCGCGAGTGGCTCACCGCCCGCGCCGTGGACCTGTGCCAACCCGATGTCGGGCGCACCGGGATCACCGAGGCGATGGCGATCGCCGAGGTCGCCGCCGCGCACCACCTGCCCGTCGCACCGCACCACTCCGTCGGCCTCGGCGTCGCCGTCGCCGCCGGGCTGCACGTCAGCGCCGCCATCGACGACATGCCCGCCTTCGAGTTCCAGCCTGGGACGATGGCGGTCGCCAGCCGGATCCTCACCGCCCCGATCGTCGGCGGACCGGTCAGCTTCGCTCTCCCCCACACCCCCGGCCTCGGCGTCGACGTCGATGTCACCACCCTCACGGAGGAACCATGACCCGCTCGACCGACGTACGCGGACTGATCCCGGTCCTCGCCACCCCGTTCCTCGCCGACGGCGACCTGGACCTGCCGTCGCTGGCGCGGCTGATGGAGTTCCAGGTCGCCTCGGGCGTGGACGGGGTCGCCACCTTCGGCTTCGCCAGCGAGGGCTTCACCCTGACCGCCGCCGAGCGGGCCCAGATCCTGCGGACCATCGTCGACGTGGCCGGACCCGACCTGCCGATCGTCGCCGGGGTCGGCGCGACCGGCACCCGCGACGCGATCGACCAGACCCGCGCCGCCGCCGCCAACGGGGCCAGCGTCGCGATGCTGCTGCCGCCCTACATGGTCAAGCCCAGCCCGGCCCAGATGGTCGACTTCTACGGCGCCGTCGCCGCCGCCGGCGGACTGCCGATCATGGTGCAGGACGCGCCCGGCCCGACCGGCGTCAACATGCCCACCTCGCTGCTGATCGAGCTGTCCAAAATCGACGGTGTCGACTCGGTGAAGGTCGAGACCCAGCCCACCGCGCCGAAGGTCGCCGCCGTCCACGACGGCACGACCGACGACTTCCTCACCCTCGGCGGGCAGAACGCCCTGTTCCTGCTGGAGGAGTACGCCCGCGGTGCCGTCGGCACGATGCCCGCCTGCGAGTTCCCCGACCTGCTCGTCCCGGTCCTGCGCCAGTGGGCCGCGGGCGAGGCCGCCGCCGCTCGCGCCGCCTTCGCCCGGCTGCTGCCGCTCATCCGCTTCGGCCTGCAGCCGGGCATCGCGTGGTCCATCCACAAGCACGTGTTGGTACGCCGCGGCATCATCGCCACCGCCACCGTCCGTCCCCCGGCGGTCGACGCCGACGCCGCCTCCCTCGCGTGGCTCGACGACATCCTCGCCGACCTGGGGCTGGTGTGACCGGCCGGGGCGTGCTCGTCGTCGGATCGAGCTCCCCGATCGGGCAGGCGATCACGGCGTCGTTCGCCGACGGCGGCGACACCGTCGTCGGCGTCTCCCTCGCGGGCGCGGCCGACCTGCACCTGGACTGCGCCACCGACGCCGGTGCGCAGTCCGCCGTGCGGGCGGTGATCGACCGGGCCGGGCACCTCGACGTGGTGGTCCTCGCCGCCGCCGTCATGCCGGTCGCGCCGATCACCGCCACCACCGACGCGCAGTGGCACGCCTCGTTCGACGCCGTCCTGGGGACCGCCTTCGCGGTCTGCCGGGCGGCGATCCCGCTGCTGCCCCGCGGCAGCGCGATCGTGGCTGTGAGCTCTGTCAACGCGACCCTCGCCGCACCAGGACTGCCCGCCTACGCGGCGGCGAAGGCCGGGTTGGAGGGGCTGGTCCGGCAGCTCGCACTCGAGTACGGGCCGCACGGGATCAGCGTCAACGCGGTCGCACCGGGCTACATCGACGACGGCGGCAACCCGGACGCGGCCGCCGGTTACCCGGCCGGGCGGACCGGGCGGCCGCACGAGGTGGCCGCCGCGGTGCACTTCCTCGCCGGAGCGGGGTTCGTCACCGGCGCGGTGCTGCCGGTGGACGGCGGGCTGTCGATCGCGTCCCCGGCCGCGTTCCTGCGCGACGACCTGCGGGCCCGGTGGCTGTGACCGGCGTGATCACGGACGGCCTCGATGTCGTCGGGTTCGGCGAGGCGATGGTGCTGATGCAGCCCCCGATCGGCGCGGATCTGCGCTCATCGGCGCAGCTCGGTGTGCATGTCGCCGGGGCCGAGCTCAACCTCTGCGCCGCTGTCGCACGGGTGGGGCTGGCGGCCGGACTCTGCAGCCGGGTCGGTGCCGATCCGCTCGGCGAGCGGGTGGCCGACCACGCCCGGGCTCTCGGGGTCGACACCGGCCTGGTCCTGGTCGACCCGGACCACCCCACCGGGCTCTTCCTCAAGGACGTGCGGCCGGACGGGGAGCGGCGGGTGCACTACTACCGGCGCGGTTCGGCGGCGTCCACGATGGACTCCGCCGACGCGCGGCGGCTCCTCGCCGCCCGCCCGGCCGTCGTCGCGGTCTCCGGGATCACGGCGGCGCTGGGTCCGGGGCCGCTGCGTGGCGTACGCACGCTGCTGCGGGAGGCCCGCGCGGCCGGAACGGCGGTCGCGTTCGATCCCAACCTCCGCCCGGCGCTGGGTGACCTCGACGGCCAGATCGCGCTCGCCCGCGAACTGCTCGCGAGCGCGGACTACCTGCTGATCGGGGTCGAGGAGGCCGAGGCGATCCTCGGCACCGCCGACCCCGCCGCGGTGTTCCGGGCGGCGTCGGCGGCCGGGGTCGGGGAGACCGTGCTCAAGGCGGGCGCGGACGGCTGTTACCACGCCGACGGTGATCGCATCGTCCACCTGCCGTCCGCCGCGTCCACCGTGGTGGATCCGGTCGGCGGCGGCGACGCCTTCGGCGGCGGTTACCTGGCGGCCCGGCTGCGCGGTGCGTCCCCGGCGGGTGCCGCCTGGCTCGGCAGCCGGCTCGCGGCGGGGGTCGTCGCTGCGGCCGGCGACACCGACGGGCTGCCCGACGGGGCCACCGCCCGGGCGCTGCTGGCCCGCGTGGTACCGCGGAAGTCGTAGGGCCGGTCGATCCATGGCGGGATGTTCGGCAATCTGTCGATCAATACGTTGACACCATGGCACAGAACACGCACACCAGGCTGATCCTGGCGGTCGCCACCACCGCGGTCATGCTCCTGACCACGGCCGGCCCCGCCGCCGCGTCGGTCGACGACAGCTTCGGCACCTCGTCCAACATCCCCAGCGGCTGCTCCAACCCCAACACGCCCGCCGCGTACGCCGAGTTCGTCGACTACGGCCCCGGCGATCCGGGCAACAGCGCCAACAACGACGACTACGTCACCCTGACCGACATGTGCGGTGACGGCGTTGGCGTGCAGGTGAACGTCGGCCTCAACGGCGTCTGGCTCGGCGGCAAATACAACGGGCTCGGCCACGGCAAGACGGTCTACTTCGACCCCTTCCCCAACGGCAACGTGAAGGGCGGCGACGGCATCAGCCTGCAGGTCTGCTCCCGCAACGGCCCGTGGGCACAGGCGTACAACTGCGCCTTCTACGACAGCGTGAGCATCGACGGATAGACCCGCGGGCAGGGGCCGTCCCCGCGCCGATCCCTGCCCGATAGGCGGATGCCGACACTTTCTCTACCTAGATAGAGTTATCGGGTGACCCGGAACCGACGACCATCCCCGCAGACGGTGAGCGTGCTGCGCGCCCTCGCCGACCAGCCCGCCACCTGGCGATACGGCTACGAGCTCGGCCAGGAGGTCGGCCTCAAGGCAGGCTCGCTCTACCCCATCCTGATCCGCCTCTGCGACCGCGGCCTGCTCGACGCGGCCTGGGAGACCGAGCCGCCGCAGGGGCGCCCGCCGCGCCACCTCTACCGGCTCACCGGCGCGGGCGAGCAGCTCGCCGCCGAGGTCGCCCGCGACAGCGCGCCCGCCGCGGCCCGCGCGCCGCGCGCCGAACTGCGAGGTGCGTGGTGACCCGAGATGCCGCGAGCATTCTCCTCGACGCCGCGATCCGGCTGCTGCCGCCGAGCCGCCGGGACTGGGGCCGGGCGATGCGGGCCGAGCTGGCCGAGCTCGCTCCCGGTCCGGACCGGCGGAGCTTCGCCCGGGGGTGCGTCCGCGTGATCGCCACCCAACCGGCCACGCTGCGCCACGCCGGATATTCCCTGCTCATGCTCGCCGCTCTCGCCACCGTCGCGGTGTGGAGCACCCGGATCGCCTACGCACCGCTGCACTGGGGCATGGTGGCCCTCGTGACCCTCCTCGTCGCGGTCTCCTGGCTGGGCCGGCGCCCCGGACTCCTCGGCCCGGTCCGCGACGACGGTCCGGCGAGGCTGGTGCGAGCCGGCGGCTACCTGCTCGTCGGCGCGATGACCGCCGGTTTCGTCGCCTCCGCCGCCACCAAGGGCAACGCCGTCGAGCAGGCCGCATACGGGGTGCCGATCTTCGCCGTGGCGCTGACGAGCTACCTGCTCGGCTTCCTGGCCCTGACCGCCCATCGCACGGCGGCAACCGCCCGGGTCCTCGTCACCGGCGCCGGAGCGGGCACGGCCGCGGCTGCACTGTGGACGGTGCTCGCCTTCGCGGTGCCGCCGATCCCGACCGAGGTCGGATTGGCGCTCGTGCTGACCCTGATCGCGACGGCCCTCGCGGCCGGGGGCAACGCGGGGCACCGGGGCAGTCCCGCACACGCCCTGCTCGCCGGGCTCAGCGCCGGGATGGTGTCGGCACTGCTGATCTTCGTCTCGGTGGTCGTGCTGTCGAGCTACGGCCCGGACAGCCTCATCCCGAACCTCGTACCGGCCGCGATCACTCCGGCTGACAACCTCGCCAACAGCCGGATCGAGATCCAGGATCCCTACGTGGCGATGCTCTTCGTGTCCAGCCTGCTCGCCATCGTCCTCACCGCGGCGGGCCTGGCGACACGCCGCTCACCGCTCCGCTCCGACCTGGCGGGAGATCGCGTCTGACGCGGAGAACCAGACGCGATCTCCCTCCATGATCGCGTCTGGTTCTCCGTATCCGACGTGATCGATCCAGCCCTCGGCCCCTGCGCGGCAGACCATGCGGCGCAGGGGTGGGAGCCCGTGACGGGATGTGCGACCCTGTGCGGGTTGTCGATATAGACCGTGTGGACCGAGGAGTCGCCATGCCGCGTTCGACCTTCAGCGTGCCCATCCGCATCGTGCTCGGCCTGCTCGGTGCCGGGTCCTTCGGCGCCGGGGTCCTGGCGGTCTTCCGCACCGAGAACGGCACAGGGGCGGCGGTGCTGCTCGCCTTCGGCGGGATCCTGCTGGTGCTGGCGATCCTCGGCAACCGCATCGAGGAGATCGAGTTCGGGGGCGCGAAGCTGAAGGTGCGGCAGGCTGCCGACCTCTTCGCCGCCGCCGCCGAGGCGGAGCGGGAGGGCGAGACCGAGGAGGCGGCCCGGCTGCGGGCACAGGCCCAGGCGCTGCTCGACGCGACGGCGCCGATCGCCTCGGCATACAGCGAGATCCGCGGTTCGCAGGCCGCGAGCCGGGAGCGGGTCGCGGCACTGGAGCGCGTCGTCGACCAGGCCCGCAAGCTCGCGGTCACCGGGAGGTTCGAGGCGGCGGAGGTGTCCCGGCTGCTGCGCGAGGGCGCCAAGGAGCAGCGGATCACAGCGATAGGGATGATGCAGGGCAACGCCTCGCTACGCGACTTCGAGGCGGTCCTGGCGGCGCTCGCCGATCCGGCGTCCCCCTTCGAGCAGTACCACACGCTGCGCCTGATCGACCTGATGGTCGACGACCTCGACGCGGTGCAGCGGGACCGGGTCACCATCGCCGTCAAGAAGGCGCGGGGACTGGCATTCCGCCGCGACACCGACCGCTGGGAGCTCAGCGAGGCGATCCTCCGGCGCGTCGCAGCGTCCTGACGGGTCAGGCGATGCGGAGCACGCCGCGGTCGGCGAGTTCGGTGAGCACCCGGCAGAGCTCGTCGACCTGCTCGTGCGTGTGCGCGGCCGTCAGCTGCAGCCGGAACCCGGTCTGACTGCGGGGGACCAGCGGATAGGCGGCCAGCGTGGCGTAGACACCCCGCTCCCACAGCAGCTCCGACACCTCCGCCAGGTCCCTGCCCTGGGCCACGAGCAGCTCGACCACCGGCGTCGACCCGACGTTGGGCGTCACCGCCCCGAGCGACCGCACATGCTCCAGCACCCGCACCGACAGGGCGTGCAGGTGCGTTCGCAGCGCCTCTCCCCGGCGTTCGTTGACGTCGAACCCGGCCAGCACGCTGGCGAGCGACGCCACCGGCGACGGTCCCGAATACAGGTAGGGCGCCGCCGTCACCTTGAGGTGCTGCTTGAGCTCGGGAGAAACGGTCAAGAACGCCAACAGCGACGAGTACGCCTTGGAGAACCCCCCGACCAGCACGATCCCGTCATAACTCTCCCCGACGTGCCGCACGATCGCGTTGCCCCGCATGCCGTAGGGGCTGGGCTCGTGCTCCGTCCGCTCGCCGATGATCCCGAATCCGTGGGCGTCGTCGACGTAGAGCAGCGCGCCGTGCTCACGCGTGACCGCGGCGAGGGTGACGAGGTCGGGCACGTTGCCCGTCATGCTGTTGACCCCGTCGAGGCACACGATCCGGGGTTGATCGGCTGGTGCCGCGCGCAGCATGTCGGCGAGGCGGTCCGGGTCGTTCTCCCGGAACCGGTGCATGGTGGCCCCGTTGACCTGCGCGTGGCTGGCGCCGTCGAAGATCGTCTTGTGGGCCTGCGCCTCGACGAAGACCGTCCCCGCCCCCGCGAGCGCCGGCAGCACGGAGAAGTGGATGTGCGTGATCGTCGGCAGCACCAGCGTCTCGGGTGCGCCGAGCAGCTCGGTCAGCCGCTCCTCGATGTCCGGATACAGCCGCGGGTTGCCCAGCAGTCGCGACCAGCTCGGATGCGTACCCCACCGGCGCAGCGCCACCCCGATCGCGTCGATGATCTCCGGATCGAGGTCGAAACCCAGGTAGTTGCAGGACGCGTAGTCGGTCAGCCAGCGATCGCCGATCCGGATCCGCCGCCCGTCGATCTCCTCGATGACCGCGTCGAACATGGTGGTCTCGCTCAGCAGTCGATCAAGCTCGCTGGTCGACGGCGCATGGATGCCCGTGGACATCGGATAGCTCCTCAGTCTGTCGGCGACATGGCGAAAGAATGCCCCTAATCTATCCTTTTGCCGAGCTACGCCCGGGCCCTTCACCGGGATTGGCCGAAGTCGCCGGGGCACGGGGACGGGGACAACCCATCTAATATCGATCGGTGAGCGAGTCGGGGGTGGAGTTCAGGCTGCTGGGCCCGCTCGAGATGCGGCTGGGCGGGCGGCAGGTCGACCTGGGCCACGCGCGGGGGCAACTGGTGCTGGCCGCGCTGCTGACCGACGCCAACCGGACCGTCTCCGTCGACCTACTGGTGGACCGGGTCTGGGGTGACAGCCCGCCGGTGTCGGCCCGCAACACGCTGCACAGCTACCTGTCCCGGCTCCGGCACACCCTCGCCGGGGCCCCGGCGGTGCGGATCGACCGCCGTAAGGCTGGCTACCTGCTCGACGTACCCGCAGCCGCCGTCGACCGCCTGCGGTTCGAGGAGCTGCTGCGGCAGGCCTTCGCCGCCGAGGGGCGGCAGGCGCTCGCGCTCTTCGACAACGCCCTGGCGCTGTGGCGCGGGGACGCCTTCGCCGGACTCGACGCGCCCTGGCTGGCCGGGCTGCGCGGCGGCCTGTCGCAGCAGCTGCTCGCCGCGAGGACGGCCCGCAACGAGATCGCCCTGCACCTCGGCGAGCACGAGGCGCTGCTGCCCGGCCTGACACTGATGGCGACCCAGCGCCCCACCGACGAGCGCATCGCCGGGCAGCTCATGCTCGCGCTGCACCGCAGCGGTCGGTCCGCCGAGGCGCTGGAGCACTACCGGTCCGTCCGCGACCGGCTCGTCGACGAGCAGGGCATGGATCCCGGAGCCGAGCTGCAGAACCTGCACCACCGCATCCTCAGCGCCGACCCGGATCTGCACCGCAGCCCGCAGCAGAGCTCGCCGAAGCCCCGCCAGCTGCCCGCCCCGCCCCGGCTCTTCATCGGCCGGCAGGAGAGCCTCGCGGCGCTCACCCGCTCGCGCCGGGTCACCGGGCTCGTCGCGATCACCGGACCGGGCGGCATCGGCAAGACCTGGCTGGCGCTACGCTGGGCCGAGGAGCACCAGCGCCAGTTCGGCGACGGCGTCGTCTACCTCGACCTGCACGGATACGGTCCGGCGAACCGGCCGCTGCCGACCGAGACCGCGCTGCGGGTGCTGCTGGAGGCGCTGGGCGCGGCCGGTCCACCGCTGACCGGCGGCGTCGACGCGCTGGCCGCCCACTACCGCAGCGCCATCGACGGGCGCGACGTCCTCGTCATCCTCGACAACGCCCGGAGCCTCGACGACGTGCTGCCGCTGCTGCCCGGCGGTGCGAGCTGCTTCACGATCGTCGTCAGCCGCGACCGGCTGCCGGGCCTGGCGGTCCACAACGGCGTACACCCGATGTCCTTGCCCGGGTTCGACGACGACGACGCCGGCCGGCTGCTCACCGCGCACCTGGGCGAGGCTCGGGTCGCCGCGGAGCCGGCGGCGGTCGCGGAGCTGATCGGCTACTGCGCGGGGCTGCCACTGGCACTGGCGATGCTGGCGGCCCGCGCGGCGAACAGCCCGCAGCTGCCGCTCGCCGCGCTCGTGGACGAGCTGCGCGACCTGTCCGACCGACTGGACGGGCTGCACACCGGCGACGTCTCGATGAACCTCGGCCTGGTGTTCCAGCAGTCCCGTGACGCCCTGCCGGCCTCGGCCGCCGACCTGCTCGACCTGCTCGGGCTCGCCTTCGGAGCCGAGGTCGGCCTGGCCGCCGCGGCGAGCCTCGCCGGGTGCTCGCTCCCGCAGGCGCGGGCTGCGCTGAGCCGGCTCGTGCAGGCCCACCTCGTGACCCAGTCCGGCGCGGACCGCTACCGCCTGCACGACCTGGTCCGGCTCTACGCCTCGCGCCGGGCCGCCGAACTCCCTCACGCCGTCCGCGACGCTGCCCTGCGGCGCCTCGTGAGCTGCTACCTGCACACCTCGCACCACGCGGACCGGCTCACCGACCCGTTCCGGCCCGACATCGCGCTCGCGGCGGCGGAGCCCGGCACCCACCCGGTCGTGCTCGCGACCCCGTCGGCGGCGTCGGCGTGGTTCGCCGCCGAGATCGGCAGCCTGCACATGGCCCAGCAGGTCGCGACCGACAACGGCTGGGACGACCTCGTCTGGCAACTGGCCTGGTCGGCGACGAGCCATCGGCGCAGGCAGGGCCACAACGGCGACAGCATCGCCGCCTGGCTCGCCGGGCTCGACGCCGCCCGGCGGCTCGGCGACCCCGCCGCGATCGGCACAGCACAGCGCTACCTGGGCTATCTGCACTCCATGCGCGGCGACAAACGCGCCGCGCGACAGCTGCTCCGCGATGCGATCGGTACGCTCAGCGGGCTCGACGACCGCCGCGGGCTGGCCGTCGCCCACTACCTGCTGGGCACCATCGCACCCCGCGACTGGCAGCACCACCTCACCGAAGCCCGCCGCCTCTTCGAAGCCACGGATTCGCCCACCTGGGTGGCGTGCTGCCTCAACACCCTCGGCTGGCGCAACGCGGCTCGCGGCCGCTACCGGGAGGGCCGGGAGCTCTGCGAGCAGGCCCTGGTGCGGTTCACCGCCGGCGGCGACGACCAGGGCCGGGCCGCCGCCTGGGAGAGCCTCGCGGTCATCGCCCAGCGCACCGGCGACCACGACGAGGCGGCGCGCTGCTTCCGGGCCGCGTCCGACGTCTTCGACGGCTGCGGCAACGTCGTGGAGTCCGCCGCCATGCTGGTCGGGTTCGGCGACGCCAAGCAGCTCACCGGGGACCTCGACGAGGCGCGCGAAGCCTGGCGCCAAGCCCTGGGCACCTACCTCCAGCAGCACGCGGCGGAGGCGGCGGCGGACGTGAGGAGGCGGCTGGCCAGCCATTCATGAAATCTCCAAGGAACCGCCATCCCGGCGGTTGAACCATCGGCCACATGATCGGGTGGCACAGGTACAGATTCATTCCCGCTGTCGACGAAGGCATGCGGCAGCTCAACGTTCTCGACAACTGGCACGGACTGGTGGCGTACACCCGCGATGTCCTGCTTTTGATCTTGTCTGTGGCCGCATGCGTGCGGCTGAGCTGGTGGTGCTATCCGCTGGCGCTGATCGTGATCGGCTCGCGACAGCGGGCCTTCTCCAACCTGCTGCACGAGAGCGCGCACGGCACGCTCGCCGCGAACCGCAGGCTCAACCTGATGCTGGGCACCGTCTGCGCCGCCTATCCGATCTTCCAGCTCCACTTCGCCTACAAGCACAGCCACGTCACGCGGCACCATCCCCACCTGGGCGACCCGGCGGCCGACCCGGACCTCCGCCACCACCTGGAGCAGGGCGTCTACGGACCGGCGACGACGCGGTTCCGCCTGCTCGTGGCGCCCGCACTGGGGTCGAAGGTGGCGCCCTACCTGTGGCACCTGGTGCGCGACCGGTTCCTCGGCAGCGCGCCCGACACGGTGCTCAGCCCGGCCTGGCGGCGGCGGATGCGCCGGGACCGCATCGCCTTCCAGGTCTTCTGGCTGATCGTGCTCGCCGCGTGCGCGGCCACCGGGAACCTGACGGCGCTGCTGCTCTTCTGGATCGTGCCGTTCCTGACGGTCTTCCAGGTGATCGGGTGGTACATCGAGCTCGCCGAGCACACCCCGCTGGCGCTCGTCAACGACGTCGACCTGCACATGACCCGCAACCGCCGCAGCCGGGGCATCGAGCTCTTCCTCACCGGCACCTACGCCGACAACCTGCACCTCGACCACCACCTCGACCCGCGTACGCCCTACTGGAACCTGCGGGCCGCACGTCGGCTCCGGTTGGCCGACCCCGGGTACGCCGCCGTCGACGCCGGTTTCGGCGGGCTGTTCCGCAAGGGACCGCAGGGGCAGCCGAGCGCGCTCGCCGCCGTCCTGCGCGACCTCGACCGGCTCCCCGCCGAACTGCGGCGCTGACCATGGACCAGCTGTTCGCGGCGTTCCTCGTCGCCGCGCTCGTCATCTGCGTCACGCCCGGTCCGGACATGGTCTACGTCATCTCGTTCGGTGTCGCAAAAGGACGGTCGGGTGGTGTCGCGGCGGCGTTCGGCATCGCCCTCGGGATGCTCTTCCACACGCTGCTCGCCGCGTTCGGGGTGGCTGCCGTGGTGTCGCGCTATCCGGTGGTGCTGATCGTGCTGAAGGTGATCGGGGTGGCCTACCTGTGCCGGCTCGGCTACACGCTGATCCGGGACCGGTCGGCGCCGCTGGTGTCGGCCGCCGGGCCGCCGAGGAGCCTGCTGCGGATCGTGTTCTCGGCGGCGCTGGTCAACATCACGAATCCGAAGATCTTCCTGTTCTACCTGGCGTTCCTGCCGCAGTTCACCTCGGCGGACGCCGGGCCGGTCTGGTCGCAGCTGCTGGTGCTGGGAGGCGTCTTCGTCCTGATGGGCTTCGTGACCGACGGCGTGGTGGGGCTGGTCAGCGGTGCGCTGAACGCCCGGCTGGCGGCCGGGACGGCGCTGGTCCGGCGGGTGAACGTCTCGTGTGGACTGATCATGTTCGTTCTGGCCGGGGTGATCGCGGTGGGCTGACCCCGGCGACGGCACGCTTTGCCGCACGGCGCGGCGCCGATAGCACCAACTCTTCAAGAGTTGCGGCGATCTTGGCGCGCCCCTGAACTTTAATGCTGATCACACGGCGTGTCGGAGTTGATCCTGACATTGGTTGCACTTTTCGCGGCGTGTCCAGCATTAAAATTCAGGGGGCGTGCTGGAGTTGACCATGTGACGGACACCTACAGCGTCACCGCTGAGTTCTACGACCTGCTCCAGGCCACCCAGTTCCTCAGGACCGCCGAACGGCTGCTCGACCGGTGGCTGGGCACGCCGCACGTCGGCATCCTCGACATCGGCGCCGGGACCGGGCTCGCCACCTGCCTCATGGTCGGTCGAAGCGACGTCACCGTCCACGCCGTCGAGCCGGCCGCGGGGATGCGCTCGGTCATGCTCAGCCGCCTGGCCGGCCGGTCGGAACTGCTCAGCCGGGTACGCGTACACGCGCGGGGTTTGCAGGATCTCGGCCTGTCGGGCGTGGCGGACTTCGCCTGGTGCCTCAACACGATGGGGAGCCTGAGCCGGGCCGAACGCGCGGCGGGGCTCGCGGCGCTGGCGACCGCGGTGGTACCCGGCGGAACCCTGGTCGTGCAGCGGCCGCCCGCCGAACCCGGCGCCGAGCGAGCCGATCTGCCGTCCTGGCAGCTCGGCGGCGACCTCTACAGCGGCGAGGTGGCGTGCGTGCCGACGGGGCCGGAGCTCGTCGAGTGGCGGTTCACCTATCGGGTGGCGCGCGACGGGATCCTGATCCGGGAGGAGTCCGAGACGTTCGCCGGGCACCTCGCGACCGAGGCGGAGTTCGCGGAGCAGCTCGCCGCGGCCGGGTTCGCACCGGTCGGCACCGACGAACCCGACGTCGTGATCGCCCGCCGCATCAGGGTCCGGCCAGCCACTCCCGCAGGATAGAGGCTGCACGGGTTGCCTGCGTCATAGCGGCGGCCGCGAGCGCGGTGCCATCATCTCGGACATGACGACCGCCGATCGCTACGCAGGTTTCGCCGTCCGGGAGGCACGGGGCGTGTCGCCCGTCTATGAGCGGCTGTCGCTGGCGGTCTCCCGCGACGAGGAGATCCTCGGCCTGCTCGACACCCTTCCGGAGGCGAAGCGGCAGCCCAACCTGCTCTTCGGGGTCGTGCGGCTGCTCGGCGGCCCGGTGGAGGAGCCGGACGCGTTCCACGACCACGTGGTCGAGCACTGGGCGGCGATCGCGGCGGAGATCCGGGTCCGGGCCACGCAGACCAACGAGGCCGGCCGCTGTGCCCTGCTGCTGCCGCTGCTCGCCCACCTGCCGCAGCCGCTCGCCCTGCTGGAGGTCGGCACGTCCGGCGGGCTGTGCCTCTACCCCGACCGCTACTCATACCGCTATGGCGAGCACACGATCGGTGGCGGCGAGCCCGTCCTCGACTGCGAGCTCGCGGGCCGGGAGCCGCCGGTCGGCATACCCCACGTGGTCTGGCGGGGTGGGTTGGACCTGAACCCGCTCGACGTGACCGACCCCGCGGACGTCGCGTGGCTCGATGCCCTGATCTGGCCCGAGCACGCGCACCGGCGCGCCCGGCTGCGGGCGGCGGCGGCGATCGCGGCGGCCGACCCGCCGCTGCTGGTGCGCGGTGACCTCGTCGACGACCTGCCGGCCCTCGCGGCGCAGGCTCCGGCCGACGCGACGCTGGTCGTGTTCCACACGTCGGTGCTCTATCAGGTCGCGGCGGCGCGGCGTCACACCTTCACCGAGGTGGTACGCGGACTGCCCGGCCACTGGATCGCCAGCGAGGCCCCCGACGTGCTGCGTTACGAGGGGCTGCCGGAGCCGCCGGACGCGTCGTTCCACAACGTGCTGGCGCTGGACGGCACGCCGCTGGCCTGGACGAAGGGGCACGGCCAGGCGATGACCTGGTTCGCCTGACCGGACTGCCGGCGGCGGGAGCGCCGGTGTCGGCGCTCCCGCGAGACATGCTCAGAAGCAGACGCTGCGTACCTCGATGCCGAGCAGGGTGATCGTGGCACCGCAGGTCACCCCGCCGTTGAGCGACGCCAGCACGCCCTCCAGCGGCACGTTGGGCACGCACTCCAGCCCGTTGCCGGAGACCGTCCCCGGGTACTGGACGGCGCCCAGGCCGGTGGTCACCGTGATGATGCAGGGACTTCCGGGGTTGTACGCCGACGCAGCCGTCGTGGCGATGGGCGCGGCGACAGCGGCCACGCCGAGTGCGGCGGCTGCCAGTAGATGGCGGACCTTCATTGTCGACTCCTTAGATCAGGGAACTCGCATCCTTGGCTCCGGTGCGAGCTCAACCTAGATCTGGCCACGCCGGGACACGTAGCCGTCGTTCCACAGCGCGGAACACTTCCTTTCGTCGAAACCCGGCGTCGGCCGCGCCCGCCACGAGTGCCCGCGCCGGCCGCCGAGATATCGTAGGGCCGACCTTGTTGCTTTTGGACCGTTCCATGCCTGGGTGGCCGTGAATACACGGGTGCCCGACCGAAGGAGAATCATGGCGCATGACGCGAACGCCTGGAACCGCCGGATCATCGAGGAGTTCCGCGCCAACGAGGGTCGCGTCGGCGGGCCCTTCGAGGGCGCGCCGATGATGCTGATGCACCACATCGGAGTCAAGTCGGGCACGGAGCGGGTCTCGCCGCTGGTCTATTTCCCGCAGGAGGACGGCCGGATGGTGGTGATCGCCTCCGACGGCGGCGCGCCGGCCAACCCGGGCTGGTATTACAACCTCAAGGCCAACCCGAAGGTGACCGTCGAGGTGGGGACGGAGACCTTCTCGGCGGTGGCGGAGGAGATCGCCGGCGAGGCTCGGGAAGCCCTGTGGCCGGCCCTCGTGGCCGAGCGGCCGGGGTTCGGCGAGTACCAGGCGAAGGTCACCCGGACGATCCCGGTCTTCGCTCTGACCCGCCAGGACTGACACCCGGCTGTCAGGCTTGGGTTCGTCACGAGCCCAAGCCTGTCTCCATCTGTGCGCGCCGCAGTTCGGCGGTCTAGCATCCGGTCCATGACCGACCTCGACGCGACCACCGCGGTCCCCCGCCCGTTCGACACGGTACGCGTGCTCCTCTGGCTCCAGGTGGCCGCATCCGTGCTGGTCCTGGGCGTGGCCGCGCTGCTCGCCATCGCCGCGGTCCCCTACGGCGGTCTCCACTTCTACCCCTTCGACCCCACCGGTCCGGGGCTGGTCGACCCCAAGGACGTGCTCCCCGACGTGTGGATCGCCGACGCGGTGGCGATCCCGGTGATCACCTATGGCGTCGTCGGCTCCCTCGTCTCCGCGGTGCTGGCGGCCTGGGGCGCTCTGCTGCTGGCCCTGCCCCCGGCCCGACGGGAACTCAGCCGTCGGCGGCTGGTTCTGCTGGCGCTCGGCACGGTGCTGCTCGCCGCGCACGCGGTCGTGGTCCTCGGCACCGGGTTCGGCCACGACCTCGGCACCTGGCTGGCCGACTGACAGCGGTGTTGTCGCGAGGGCGGCACGGGTCAGTGCCACCGCTTTCATCATGACGTGAAGAAATACGGATCGAAGTCATTGACGGTCCCCGGCACCGATGTAACCCTAAGGTGTCCTAATAGTTTAGATGGCTTCCTAATCGATGAAGATGAGGCGGCCAGACCCTCTGGGGAGGGACTCCGCGATGGCACAACGCTCCCGTCTACGACTCCACGCGATCCTCGCCGCGACGACCACGGTGGCCGTCGTCGTCGGCGGCCTGGCACTGACCGGCGGCACCGCCCTCGCCGCCGGCACCGGCCAGATCACCGGCTACGGCGGCAAGTGTGTCGACGTCGCCGGCGCCAGCCCGGCCAACGGCACCGCCGTGCAGCTCTGGGCCTGCAACGGCAGCACGGCACAGCAGTGGACCGTCGGCACCGACGCGACCGTCCGAGCGCTCGGCAAGTGCCTCGACGTGGCCAGCGCCGGCACCGCCAACGGCACGAAGGTGCAGATCTACGACTGCAACGGCACCAACGCCCAGAAGTGGACCGCTTCCGGGGCGACCCTCGTCAACACCGGCTCCGGCAAGTGCCTCGACGCGACCGGCCCGAGCTCGGCCGACGGCACCCTGCTCCAGATCTGGACCTGCGGCACCGGCGCCAACCAGCAGTGGACGCTGCCCACCGGCCCCGCGCCCAGCCCGTCGGCGTCGACCAGTCCCCCACCGGCGAGCGGCTTCACCCACCCGGGCGTGCTCGTCAGCCGCCCGCAGCTCGACTTCGTCAAGGGACGCGTCCAGGCCGGTGCCCAGCCCTGGACGAGCGCGTACAACGCGATGATCGGCAGCCGGTACGCGTCGCTGTCGCGGACGCCGCTGCCCCGCTCGGTGGTCGAGTGCGGGTCCTACTCGAACCCCAACTACGGCTGCACCGACGAGCGCGAGGACGCGATCGCCGCCTACACCGACGCGCTGGCCTGGTACATCACCGGCAACGCGGCCTACGCGCAGAAGGCGATCCAGCTGATGGACGCCTGGTCGGCGGTGA
This sequence comes from Allocatelliglobosispora scoriae, assembly GCF_014204945.1. NCBI lineage: Bacteria > Bacillati > Actinomycetota > Actinomycetes > Micromonosporales > Micromonosporaceae > Allocatelliglobosispora > Allocatelliglobosispora scoriae. The sequence goes on along the minus strand of NZ_JACHMN010000003.1, from coordinate 2,862,943 downwards.
TCACCTCGCACACCAACTCCAACGCGCCGCTGCAGACCGGCTGGGCGGGCTCCGTCTGGCCGCGTGCCGCCGAGATCATCAAGTACACCTACGGCTCCTGGCCCAACTCCGGCCGCTTCGCCACCATGCTGCGCAACGTCTACCTGCCGGTGGTGCGCAACGGGTCCAACAGCAACGGCAACTGGGAACTGTCCATGATGGAGGCGGCCGTCGGCATCTCGGTCTTCCTGGAGGACCGGGCGGCCTACAACTCCGCCATCGCGCGCTACCTCAACCGGGTCCACGCCTTCGTCTACCTCACCACCGACGGCGCCCTGCCCTACACCGTGCCCGGCAGCGGGCTCACCACCAGCAGCCAGATCATCGGCTACTGGCAGGGCCAGTCCACTTTCGTCAACGGCCTCGCCCAGGAGACGTGCCGCGACTTCGTCCACACCGGCTACGGCATCTCGGCGATCTCGCACGTCGCGGAGACCGCCCGGATCCAGGGCCAGGACCTCTACCCGCAGGTCGGCGAGCGGCTGCGCCAGGCGCTGGGCTTCCAGTCGACCTACGAGCTCGGCACCGCGGTGCCGTCGTGGCTCTGCGGCGGGTCGGTCAACCGGGGCCTCGGCCCGGTCACCGAGGTCGGTTACAACGCCATGCACAACCGCCTCGGGTACGCCATGGCGAACACCCAGACCCTCACCAACCAGCAGCGTCCGGCGGGCACCAACAACCTCTTCGTCGCGTGGGAGACCCTGACCCACGGCGACAACCCGTCCTGACGGATTCCCATGTGTGCCCGGACGACTGCCCTCGGCCGGGCACACATGGGATGGACCGACAGCTCCGCAATGCGGAAGAATGCCAAGCACCGCAGGTGCGAGTTCACTGGGTGTTGCGGGTTCTTCTGCCGGCTCGAGGAGCAAGGACGTCTCCCATGGCGACACGAACGCACCTGGATGCACTGACCGTCCGACGTCTGCGCCGCGGCGTGGGCACCATCGCGATCATCCTCCCGATCGCCGTCACCATCGGCAACTCCGTGATCCAGGGGAAGTTCACCCTGCTGGGCTCGGTGAGCGGCGCCTACCACAGCGGCATGCGCGACTGGTTCGTCGGCAGCCTGTGCGCCATGGGCGTGTTCCTCATCTGCTATCGGTACGCCAAGCTCGACGACTGGCTGAGCACCATCGCGGGCACGGCGGCCATCCTGGTCGCGCTCTTCCCCACGAAGGCTCGCGGCGAGGCCTCCACCGCCGACCTCTGGATCTGGTGGATCCACCTCGCCGCCTCGGTGATCATGTTCGCCACGCTGGCGGTGTTCTGCTTCTTCGTCTTCACCCGCACCTACCGGGGGATACCCAAGCAGGAGGCACCCGGGCCGAAGCGCAAGCGCAACGCCATCTACATCGTCTGCGGCTGGGCCATCATCGGCGGCCTCGGGCTCGGCGCCGGGCTGAGCGCGATCCTGCCCCACGACATCGAGGTCGCCGTCCAGCCCCTCTTCTGGGGCGAGTCCATCGCGATCTGGGCCTTCGGCACCGCGTGGCTGGCGAAGGGCGACGCCATCATCCGCGACAACGCCGGCGAAGATGTCCTGCCCGAGGTGGGCACCGAGACACCGGCTGTCGGCATAGGCTGACCGCCCGAGCCCGTCTCGCCGAGACCTTGATCGTGCACGCCGGGGAACGTTCGCGAACAGCGGGCGGTGCTCGGCACGTGCGGCAGTGCTTACGGCGCCGGGTGCAGATCTGTCCAGGTGCGGGTGGGACCACGCCAGGCGTCGAGGATCTCGCGCGCCTGCTCCAGCGGGGCGGCGACCAGGCAGCGCTGCTCGCCGCTGAGCTCGGCCCGCCGGTGGTTGACGGTGCCCTCGCTGCAGCACTTGCAGAGGATCTCGCCGTTGCCCATCGGCTCGAAACCGAACCCCAGCGCGCCGAGCCGGTCGGCGAGCTCGTCGAGGTCGCCCTGCCCGGTCACGGTGACGGTCACCGCCAGCGTGGCCAGGTCGGACGCCTCGAAGAGGACCAGTTCGTCGAAGACCCGGTAGGTCTGCCCGTCGATCACCCGATCACCCTTGGGCTCGCCGTCATGGACCACGATCTCGCCGTACCGCCGGGAGGTGTCGAAAGGGACATTGACCACCCGCGCGCGGGTGGGGCAGAGCCGCTCGACCCAGACGACCTCCTGGCCGTCGGTGCCGGTGATCCGCACGCAGGCGCGGCCGAAACGGCCCTCGATCGGGCCCTCGCCCGGCGGCATCGTGATGCCGAATCCGGCCCAGGCGTCGCGGGCCGTCGCCCAGTCGCGCTGGATCGTCGCCGCGATGCCCAGGTTCCAGAACGCCGGATCCTGCCGGCCGCGGGGTGCGTTCGCCGCGGCGAGAATCCCCAGCCGGTACGCCTCGGCCCAGTTGCGGAGGAACTTCTGCGCGAGCGCGGCGTCGTACCACCAGTCGCCGACGCGCCGGTCGTTCGGGGCCTCGATGGCGAGCCGCTGATAGAGCGCCGCGCTGCGCATCCAGTCCTGCGCTTCCCACGCGACGCGTGCCTGCTCCACGAGCTCTTCCATCCTCGGTCCCTCCGCCTGCGCGTCCACCCCGGCCAGGCCGACGGGTTGCGCGAGTCACGAGAGTACCGGCATCAGCCGACATGCGGCGGGACCACCTGGATGGCGATCGCGGTCTGTCGTAGTCTCGCTCGAAGCCGAGCTGAACGGAGCACACATGACGGAGCCCGAGGCCCCCAGTACCGCCCGCATGATCGACTATTGGCTCGGCGGTGACCGCCACTACCCGATCGATGTCGCGGCGGCGACCGCGTTCGAGGGCGCCTACGGCCCGTGCGCGGAGATCTTCCGGTCGCTGCGAGCCTTCTCCGGCCGCGCCGCCCGGCACATCGCCGCGAGCGGCGTCGACCAGTTCCTCGTCTTCGGCGCCGGCATCCCGGCCCAGGGCAACGTGCATGAGGCGGTCCCCGGCGCGCGCGTGCTCTACACCGACATCGACCCGCAGATCGTCGCGCTCGGCAAGCAGACCCTCGCCGGTGTCTCCGATGTGGACTATGTGCTGGGCGACGCCGCCAACCCGGCCGGGATCGATCGGGCGACGCTCGACCGGGTGCTGCCCGATCGCGACGACCGCCCCGTCGGCCTGGTCTTTCTCGGCCTGGCCGCGTTCCTCGACGACGCGGCACTGGCGAGCGCCTTCGACGCCATGTTCGACGCCGTCCCGCCCGGCAGCGTGCTCGCCTTCGACTTCGACGCGATGGAGCTCGCCGATCATCCCGAGGCGCTGGCGATGATGGGTCCCGGCTTCCACATGCGCGAGCCGGAGTCGTTCGGCGCCCTGCTCGGCCGGTGGACCCCGACCGCGGACGGCATCGTGCCCGTCGCACGCTGGCGCCCCGACGGCACGCCCGAGGAGGTCCCCGACGCCTTCTGGGGCGGCCTCGCCACGAAGTGACCCTCGTCGCGGGCCCGGCGACCGCCGGGCCCGCGACCACAACCCCTCAGCGCGGTGCGTCCAGCAGGCGGAACAGCGCCAGCCACTGCTCCGGCCAGACCAATCCGACGGGGGAGCCGACCGCCAGCCGCGCCGCCCGCAACGCTGCGGTGACGCGCCGCCCGCCGTACCGCCGGGCCAGCGTCGCCTGCAATGTGCCGCCGACCCCGGTGAACCCCAGCTCCACGAAGCTCCGGTAGGCGACGAGCGCATCCCGCTGCACCAGCGGCACCGGTCGCCGGACGATCCGCAGGATGCCCCCGTCCACCCCCGGCACCGGCCGGAACGCCGTCCGGGGAACCCGTCCGGCGAGTTCCCAGCTCACCTCCGGCCAGGTGCTGATCGTCAGCCTGCTCCACCTGCCGTAGTCCCCGGTCCGTTTGCGGGCGTATTCGAGCTGGGTGAGCAGGGTCGCCGATGTCATCGTCTGGGCCCGCAGGCACCAGTCGACGACGGCGGCGGTCAACGCGTAGGGGATGTTGCCGACGACCCCGAACGGCTCCGCCGGGGGTGCCGCGCGCAGGAAGTCCTCCACGCGGACGGTCAGCCCCGGCAGCCGGGGCAGGTCGGCGGCGATCGCCGGGTCCACCTCGTACGCGATCAGCCGCCGGCACTTGCGGGACAGCTCGGTGGTGAGGCTGCCCTGACCGGCGCCCACCTCGTACACCAGATCGGTGGGTGTGATCTGCGCGGCGGCGACCAGACGCCGGGCCGCGACGGGGTCGGTGAGGAAGTTCTGGCTGAACGCCCGGCGGGTGCGGGCATGCTCGTGCTTCGGCAGCGCCATAACCGTGGTCCTGTCTGCCGCCGATGTGGCGGCGAACGCGGACAGGCGTCATCGTGGCCCGTCCGGTGGGAAGAGGACGCGGAGGGCCCTGGCGGCGCGGTGGCTACGGGTTACGAGGCGGCGCGGCCCAGGGCGCGACGCTGGAAGCGCAGGCGGGACGAGTGCAGCGGTCCCCGCGCGACGGGCGTCGAGGCCCGGCCGAGGAGGGCATGCGTCGTGATCATCGGGCGAGCATAACCGGGCGGATGGTTCCGGTCACTGCATTTACGCCCATCCGATCGGAACAACCCGTCAACCACGTTAATACCGCGGTATGAGCGGGAATCAGATTTCATCAGCGCCAACCGGTTCGATTGAATTCGAGTCAATCCATGCCTTCATCGCCCGCTGAAGCGTCCGCAGAAGTCCGATGACGTCAGCGACCTTGACGTCCCCGCTGGCGATCGACCTCGGCTTGCCGCCACCCAGAACGATCGCGAACTCCCCCGAAGCGGTGAATTTGAGGTCGGGAAAGTCAGCGTACGGGACCCTGGTGACGACTTTGTCATCCGTGCCGTTGCGATGGCATACCTCGTAGCCCGTGAAGAGCAGGAATCCACGCCCTCCGCCGAACAGACTGAGGTCGACAAAGAGCAGGATCTCGTCCAGGCCCGGCAGCACCCGATATGCGTGGTTGGCTTTGCTTTCGGGAATCGGGGGGCGATGGCACCGTGACGATCGAAGCGGACTATCGCGGATAATCAGTCGGACCGCCGACGACAGCGGATGGGCAGGCCCGTGGTGGAACACGGCCACGCGATCGGACACCAGCAAATCTGCCTGGTCGATCGCGCCGACTCTGCGCAGTCTGCTCTCCAGCAGTTCGACGGCGAGCCGCATGCTCGACTGGGCGTACGCGCTGACGATCAGGTTTGCAGCCTCGGTATCTTCCTTGGCGACCAGAACTTGAATGATGTGAACGAGCGTGGCGATGGGCCTGCGGCCGACCTCCACCAGCACCTTGTGCAGTTCCGGTCTGTCGGACTCCCCCTGAAGCGCGTGTATCACCGCGACGCAGTCTTCGGGCGGTAGATCGGATGAAGCGCTCACCAGCATTCGAGCGACATCTGGGGCGGTCACACGAGTCACTCGTAGGAGGGAGCCGAGGCTTCCCGGCGACCGGTTTGCGATCGTCACGAGTATATGACGCCGGAAAGGCACCGTGCTGTTGATGAGTACGCCTTCGAGCTTGCGCCCAATCGACGGATCGTCGAACATGTACTTGATCAACTCACTGTGCCCGATACCAAGCAGCGACGGCATCAATACGGCTAGATCCGCTTCGGAGCGTTGCCGTACAACCGCCGCCGCCATGGGGCGAAGAATGTGAAGTGCGCCCGCTCTGCCTCCGGCTTCAAGAACAGCTCCCAGCACGGCGACGTCGCTCGCGACCACTACCTCCTGGATGACTTCCACCTCATCCAAGGCACGCAATCCTGAGAGCTCGACCAGCGCCACTATGATCTCTTCGGCCGGTCGATACTTGACGCCGACTTCAATGACATTGCGCGCGTCTATGGGCCGACCACCATCCCGCATCCGCTCGGCGAGCACCGCTGTGCCGCCGAATTGGCCCAGCCTGGCTCCGCACAGCAGCAGCGCCCGGGCCGAGGCGTCATGGTTGTGCTCTCGAAGCTCGGCGGCGATCTCGATAAGGTCGAGGACACCCATGCTTCGTGCGCACCGCGTTACGACGTGATCGGCATGAGTGTCAGGACCGTGCTGGAACATCGCCGCGATGAGCTCGGCCATCCCGACGACGCCGACGCTCGCCTCGTAAGCCAGGTCAATGAGATGGATCGCCTGGTTGGGCTGACCGTCCTTGTGGATGATCGACGCCACCTGCGCAACTTTGGACGCCGACCGCAGCGCTATAACCGCAGCCGAACGCTGGTACAGCCGACTCGCCAGGTCCTCGTAGCCCGCGTCGTGCAATCCGTCCGCCCATTGGGCGAGTTCCGCCGGCGGAACTCGGTCCGCCGCGCGCGTGAACATGCCTTCTATGTCGTCAGCGAGCGTGGACGCGCGCATAGCGGTGGTGAGCTCGACGAGCGTGGCGTTGGCCGCTGCGAGAGTCAGCGCGCCATCAAGGACTTTCGTCAGGTATGCCTGCATTCCTTCGGCATGCAAGGCGGAGGCCAACGCAATGACTTCGTCTCGTGACTGCGAGCGGGAACTCTCCAGCAGCAAGGTGATCTGCTGCTCCTGACCGGTTGCATTGAGCGCGGCGACCACCGCCAGAATTTCGCGAGGCGGACGTACCATCACGCCCGCATGCACCTGGGTCGCGAAGTTGTAGTTCGCGACGGAGTTCAGCAGCGCTAGCAACGAAGCGACGATCTGATCAGCGCAGATCATGCCAGCGGCGCGGAATAGGTCAGCCGCCTCAACGGCGTCCAGTCGCTGCGCTTGGGCCATGATTTCCCGGGGAGGAAGGCGCCGCAAAGCCGACCACTTCACCAACGGGTCGGTAGAGGGCGGTGGACTCGCCAACGGGTCGGCAGCGGGCGGACTCATCCTGCCAGGTGCGGTATGGAGGCGGTTGCGAGCGATGGTGACCCGGCTTCCCTCGTCGCGATTGCGCTGCTGGGGGATCGGATGGTTCTGAGCCCTGAGCTCACCTCGAAGGTGGAAGTAGAGGGTGTCCAGGTCGAGTAGATCGGGCTTGCCAGGGATGCCCTCCTCGAGAGCCCGGATGAGTTCCCCGGTGAAGACCGTGTAGTCGGCTCCTACCGGCGCCAGCGCCTCCAGATGCTGAGAGGTCGCCGTCATCAGGTAGGTGCCTTTGATCATTGCCTGGTCGGCCATGTCGGTGGCAGGTCCCATGGCGCCGATCGCAATGCCGCTGTAGCAGCAGTCAAGTATGACCACCTTCGCCGCCGGGCCGCGGTTCGGACTCAATGCTCGCCGTATCTGGTTGAACGGCACCGATCGGTAGAGGTGCTCACTGTCCGAGTCCGGCAGGCCGAGGTAAAGGTCGTCGAACACTTCAGGGTCACGAATACCGTGTCCCGCATAGTAGACGATCAAGGCCTCGCTGGCGGCTTCCATCGCCTCATGGATGGGGTCGATGACGTCCGCGACCGTCGCCGGATTCATGACGACACGACAGTTCTCCGACGGAAGGCCCCATATCTCCGAGTCGATCAGCAGGCGTTGCAGCGTATCAAGATTCTTGGCCACCGCCGGAATCGCAGGCATGTGTCGATAGGCGGATGTGCCGATGAGCACCGCGCGGGATTTCTGGGGATCAGCCAGCCTCATCAGATTTCCGTTCAGCAGCGGCAAGAGCGGTGAGCACTGTGATTAGCTGCTCCGTGGTAGCTGGCGACGCGTCCCGAGGGGTCACATCCAGCCCTCCAATGGAGAAGGTGCACTGCGGCGGACGTGAGCGAGACTTCAGCCAGGACGCATAGGAGATGAGAAGACTGGCGATCGCCGTCACGTGCGTAATCACCAGGTCAATAGTCTCGACCGCGCCCATGTGCCCTGGTGGAGTGTGCGAGTTCCGTAGGACCTTTGCCGACGCCGCCACCTCTTGGTCGTCGCGAAGCCAACGGTAGAGGTCCATCAGGCCCGCGAAGTCGTCATGCGTCTGGACCTTTATCAGCACGCGGCACTCCAGACGTTGGTTGCTCATCGAGACCACACTCTGGCACAGCACGTCTGCTATGGGCATCGACCTTCACCGTACGAATCCGTCAGATCAAGGACAACCGCCCGTCGTGCGGGATCTACACTCATGGAGCCGCGGCACCGTCAGGCAGCGGCGTAGCGGGTGGCGAGTTCATGCAGGAAGTCGCGCAGCTCGGGCGGGTCCAGGACGGTGAAGCCGACGCCGAGGCTGCCCAGGAACGCGGCGAGCTCACCCAGCGAGTCGCCCCCGGTCTGCAGCTCGCAGGAGTCGCCGTCCACCGAGGTCAGCAGTCCCGCGCTCGGCGGCAGCAGCTCCCCCATCGCCTCGATAGGCGCGTGCAGGCGTACCCGGGCGGGGTGGCGGTAGGCGAGCGACCCGGTTCCGCGTACCACCTGCTTCCAGGCGTCTTCGGCGGGCATCTCCCGGGCGGCGAACCGCGGACCGTGCGGCAGGCGGGGTTGGATCCGGTCGGCCCGGAAGTTGCGCCAGTCCTTGCGGTCGAGGTCCCAGGCGAGCAGGTACCACCGGCGCCCGGTGAAGACGAGCCGGTGCGGCTCCACCCGGCGCGATGTCACCCCTCCGTCCCGGCCGGTGTAGTCGAAGCGCAGCCCGTCGCGGTCCCGCGTGGCGGCGGCGATCGTGGTCAGCACCGCCGCGTCGACGGTCGGCCCGGGTCCGGCGGCCGAGAGCGTCACCGACCGCAGCGCGTCGACGCGGTGCCGCAGGCGCGACGGCAGGGTCTGCTCCAGCTTCGCCAGGGCCCGCAGCGACGTCTCCTCGATCCCGGTGACGCTTCCGGAGGCGGCGACCCGCAGGCCCACCGCGACCGCGACGGCCTCGTCGTCGTCGAGCAGCAGCGGCGGCATCGCCTTGCCCGCACCGAGCCGGTATCCGCCGGTGACGCCGGTGCTGGAGTGCACCTGGTAGCCGAGGATCCGCAGCCGCTCGATGTCGTTGCGCACGGTGCGGGTGGTGACGCCGAGCTGGTCGGCGAGGTCCGGCCCGGCCCAGTCGCGTCGGGTCAGCAGGAGCGACAGCAACCGCAGCAGGCGGACCGAGGTATCCAACATTTTTCCAGTCTCGCACCCATTGCGGAACCGGAGCTTCCGCAATGGCCGATAGCGTTGCCGACATGAGCGAGACACAGACCCTGCGAGGGTTGGCGACCGTGACCTACTGGGCCGACGACCTGGAGGCGGCGAAGGACTGGTACTCCGAGTTCCTGGGACTTGCGCCCTACTTCCAGGTGCCGGGCGGCTACTACGAGTTCCGGCTCGGCGACTACCAGCACGAACTCGGCATCATCGACGCCAAGTGGGCGCCGCCGGGTTCGGTCCGCGGGTCGGGCGGGCACGTCGCCTACTGGCACGTCGACGACCTCGACGCGACGGTGGCGAAGGCGATCTCCCTCGGCGCGACGCTGCACGAGGCCGCCCGCGAGCGCGGCCCGGGCTTCGTCACCGCGACCGTGATCGACCCGTTCGGCAACGTGCTCGGGTTGATGTACAACAAGCACTACCTGGAAATCCTCGGGTCGAGGTGAACACCGTGGACACCTTCGACACCGTGCGGCAGTTCGAGGACTGGATGGCGGCGAACCACGACAGCCAGGCCGAGGTGTGGATGCTGATCGCCAAGAAGGGATCGGGCCGGACCACCCTGACGATCGGCGAGGCGCTGGACGTGGCGCTGTGCTACGGCTGGATCGACAGCCAGCGCAAAGCTCACGACGAGGACTTCTACCTGCAGCGATACTCGCCCCGGCGGCCCAAGGGCTCCTGGTCGAAGGTCAACATCGCCAAGGTCGAGGCGCTGACGGCGGCCGGGCGGATGCGCGCGCCCGGCCTGGCGGAGGTCGCGGCCGCCAAGGCCGACGGGCGGTGGGAGGCGGCCTATGTCGCGCAGCGCGACGCCACCGTCCCGCCCGATCTCGAAACGGCGCTCGCCGCGCACCCGGCGGCGCGCAGCGCCTTCGAGTCGCTCGGCAAGACCGACCGATACCTGGCGATCCTCCAACTGCTCAAGGCGAGGACACCCAGGACCCGCGCGGTCAAGCTGGAGAAGCTGATCACCGGCTGGGAGCTCGGCTAGATCACACCAAACCATCCGGGGGTACGCCGACCGCCGGCTCGCGGCGGAACAGCGCCGTCCAGAGGAAGGGCTCGCCGAAGGCGGCGGAGTCGGGAGCCTCGTCGTGCATGCGGCGGAGCTCGATCTCGGTGAGGTCGGCGAAGATCCAGCGCAGTGACTCCGCGGTGTACGCGACGCCGCCCTGGAGCCTGGCCTGGCGGTAGAGGTCGATGTCGGAGAGCTCCGAACCCATCGCACCGGCGGCGAAGCAGGTGAGCCCGAAGTGCCCGCCGGGCGAGAGCGTGCGGTCGAGGAACTCGCGATAACCGACCCGCCGGTGCGGTGGCAGGTGGTGGAAGCAGCCGGAGTCGAAGATCAGGTCATAGGGGCCGGTCAGCTCGGCGAGGGCGAACGCGTCGCCGCAGTGGAACCGGACGTCCGCGCCCGCCTCGCGCGCCCGGTCCCGCCCCCAGGCGATCGCCGCCGGGGAGAGGTCGACGGCGTCCACCCGGAAGCCGCGGCCGGCGAGGTGGATGGCGTTGCGGCCGGGACCGCAGCCCAGGTCGAGGGCGCGGCCGGGGGCGATCAGTCCACGGTCGAGATAGGACGCGAGGCTCTCGTCGGGCTTGGCGGCGAAGAACGGCACCGGTCGGGAGCGGTCGGCGTAGAAGTCGTCCCACCAGGGCGCCGCGTCGGCGGTCCAGCGGTCGGCCCCGGGCTCGAACAGGTCGTCCAGCAGCCGCATCACGTCGTCCATCGTGCGGATGTCGCGGTCCATCCGGTCCCCCTTTCCTCCGTGGCGATGATAGCCCTTGTCTACACCGTAGACCTAGGTCTACGGTGTAGACATGGAAACGACGGTGGAGCGCCTGCTGGCGGCCGCACGCGAGATTCTGCTGGTCGAGGGCGCGGCGGCGGTCAGCATGCGCCGGGTGGCGACGGCGGCCGGGGTCACGGCGATGACGATCTACCGGCACTTCGCCAACAGAGATGCCCTGCTCGCCGCCGTCGCGGACGCGAGCTTCGCCGAGATCGCCCAGCGCTGGGCCGCCCGCCCCCGCGCCGCCGACTTCGACACCAGGTGGTCCGAGCTCCTCGACGACCACCTCGACTTCGCCCTCGGCGAGCCCCGCCTCTATGACTTCGTCTTCACCGAGCGCCGCGAGGGCGCTCGGCGCTGGCCCGACGACTTCCGCGCGGGCGGTTCGCCGTCGCTGAACCTCGTCGCCGACGCGCTCGCCGACGGCGTGCGCCAGGGCGTGCTGCGCGACGAGGACATCTGGGACTGGGCCCTGACCCTCGCCGCGCTGATCCACGGCCTCGTCGCGATGCACCGGGGCGGGCGCATCGATCTGACCGAGGCCGAGATGCGTTCGCTCTGCCACCAACTCGTCGGAGGAGTCATCCATGGTTACCGCGCTTGAGCTGCCGCAGGCACCACCCGCCGCCCCACCCGAGCGGCGACGGCGCGCCACCGCCACCGTGTCGGCGGTGGTCGCGTCGGCGGTGCTGGTGTGGTTCGGCACCGGGCTCAGCCCGGTGCCGTGGCTGACCTGGCTGGCGCCGATCCCGATCCTCGTGCTCGCCACCAGGGTCCCCGGCCGTGTCGCGGCGGCGGCGGGGTTCGTCGCGTGGTTCGGCGGCAGCCTCACCGTCTGGACCTACTACACCGGCACGCTGGAGGTGCCGGTCCCCGTGGTGGCCGGCTTCCTGCTCGCGCAGGGGCTGGCGTTCGCCGGTGCCGTGGCCCTGTTCCGGGCACTGGTCCAGCGGGGCCGGGTCGTGCTGGCGGCGCTCGCCGCACCGGCGGTGTGGGCGGGCTCGGAGTACCTCCTCTCCCTCGTCTCCCCCGGCGGCGCTTTCACCAGCCTCGGCTACACGCAGGCGGAGGTGCTGCCGGTGATCCAGGTCAGCGCCGTGACCGGCGTCTGGGGCGTGAGCTTCCTGCTGATGGCGGTGCCCGCGCTGGCGGCGGCACTCGCCGGACGTACGGGGTGGCGGCGGCTGATCGCGACCGGCGCCGTTCTCGCGACCATCACGCTGGGCGTCGGATTCTGGCAGCTCCGGGCGCCCGCCACCGGCGTTGCGCTGACGGTCGCGATGGCGAGCATCGAGACGACGGAGGACTCGCTGCCGCTGGCGTCGCCGGAGGCCCAGCGGGTCCTCGCCGACTACCTGCGCGAGGTGCCCGCCGTGGCGGCGGCCGGCGCGACGGTGCTGGTGCTGCCGGAGAAGGTGTTCAAGGTGACCGCTGCCGAGCTGGACGTACTCGGGGGGCAGCTCACCGCCGTCGCCGCCGAGCACCGGATCACCATCGTCGTCGGGCTGACCCTCAAGGACGCGACGGGTGTCCACAATGTGGCGATGGCCTACGCCGCCGACGGTGCCACACGCTACGACAAGCACTTCCTCGTCACCGGGTGGGAGGACCACATGACGGCCGGGGATCGGCTCTCCTTCCTGCCCGGCACCACGATCGGGCTGGCGATCTGCAAGGACCTCGACCACCCGCAGCTGCCCCGCGCCTACGCACGGCAGCAGGCCGGGATGCTGCTCGTGCCGGCGCTCGACTTCGACCGCGACGGGTGGCTGCACAGCCGGATCGCCGTGGTACGCGGGGTGGAGAACGGGATCACCGTCGTCCGCAGTGCCGGGCGGGGGCGGCTCACGGCATCGGACCCGCACGGGAGGCTGCTCTCCGACACCGCTGTCGACGCCGGTGCCACCGTCACGACGGTCACCGTTCGGGCGGGTTCGGGGCGCACCGCGTACACCCTGATGGGTGATTGGTTTGCCTGGGTCTGCTTTGCCCTGGTGGCGGTCGCAATCTGGTTGACAGTGCTCGGCCGGGGACGGAGACTGGCCGCATGACAACCTCGCGCAGCTTCGGCGAATCCCCGGTGCCGCGCGTTCTGAGTGGACTGCTGACCTTTTAGGAGCAGGGCGCCGCTTCCGGCACCGGTCTCTTTCTGAGCCCGGAGAGCGTCTCCTTGTCTGCATATCGGCTGTACCTTGTCATCTACGGTGTCGGTGCCTTCGCCGCCAACACCGCCTTCACCCTCAACCTCGTCTATCAGAGCCAGGTCGTCGGCCTCGGCCCGCTGCAGCTCGTCCTCGTCGGCACCCTGATGGAGGTCGTCTGCTTCGTCGCCCAGGTGCCGACCGGTGTCATCGCCGACCTCTACAGCCGCCGGCTCTCGATCATCGTCGGGTACGCGCTGATGGGAGCGGGTCTGCTGCTGTGGGGCCTGCTGCCGTCCTTCACGGCGATCCTCGTCGCCAACGCCGTCTGGGCGGTCGGCGCGGTCTGCGTCGACGGCGCCGAGGAGGCGTGGGCCGCCGACGAGATCGGCGAGGAGCGCATCGGCCGCGCCTTCGTCCGCGGCGGCCAGATCGGCCAGGTCGGCACCCTGCTGGGGATCGTGGCCGCGGTCGGGCTGGGCAGCCTCGACCTGGCGCTGCCGATCGTCGTGGGTGCCGTGGTCACGCTGGGGCTGGTCGGGTTGCTCGCGGCGGTCATGCCGGAACGCGGTTGGGCGCCGACGCCGGCCCCGCAGCGCACCACGCTGCACTCGATGCGGGCGCAGGTCGTGCTCGGCGGGCGTACCGTCCGCCGCTCGGCGATGCTGCTCGGCCTCGTCGCGGGCACCCTCTTCATCGGCATGGGCAGCGAGGGCTTCGACCGGCTGTCGCAGCCGCATTTCCTGGCGGACCTGTCGCTCCCGGCCGGGCTCTCGCCGCAGGTGTGGTTCGGGGTGTTCGCGGTGGTGGCCGCGTTCGGGTCGATCGTCGTGACCGGCCTGCTCGGCCGCCGTATCGACACGCTGGCACCGCGCCAGGTCGGCGTGGTGCTGACGGTCACGCAGGCGGTCGCGGCGGCGGGCATGATCTGGTTCGGGCTCGCGGGCAGCTTCTGGCCGGCGGTCGGGGCCTACCTGGTCGTGACGCTGATGCGCGACGCGACGCGGCCGGTGCTCAACCTGCTCATGGTCGCGGCGACGACCTCCCGGTCGCGCGCCACGGTCTTCTCCATCCAGTCGCAGGTCGACGCGCTCGGCCAGATCGCGGGCGGACCACCAGCCGGGTACGCCGGCCAGCGCCGCTCGATGGGCGCCGGCATCGCGACATCCGGCCTGTTCGTGGTGCCCGCCGTGGTCCTCTTCGCCCTGGTGGCGTCGAGGTTCGCGCGCACCCCGGCAGGGCAGCCCCTGACCGCCGAGACCGCCGAGACCAGCGCGTCCGGCGCTCGGTGATCACACCGTTTTCCCCGAAGGTGGGCTGATCATGGTCCTTGATCGCACCATCTTCGGGGAAAACGGTGCGATCACTCCTGGCGACGGCGCCGGGCTGCCGCGAGGGAGATCACGTCGCTTTCCCGGAACCAGACGTGATCATGGACAGTGATCACGTCTGGTTCCCCGAACTTGACGTGATCATCAAGCGCGGCGCCCCAGGAACCCAGACCGAGCGGCATCCAGTTCCGCGTCATCAAGCTCTTCCTTTAGCAACAACTCTTGAAGAGTTGGTGCTAAAAGTGGGACCAACTCTTCAAGAGTTGTGACGATCTTGGACATTGGACCGCAGCACGCCGCGGTCGGCGAGTTCGGTGAGCACCCGGCACAGCTCGTCGACCTGCTCGTGCGTATGCGCTGCGGTCAACTGCAGCCGGAACCCGGTCTGACTCCTCGGCACCAGCGGATAGGCCGCCAGCGTGGCGTAGACACCCCGCTCCCACAACAGCTCCGACACCTCCGCCAGATCCCGCCCCGGCGCCACCAGCAGCTCCACCACCGGCGTCGACCCCGCATTAGGCGTCACCGCCCCGAGCGACCGCACGTGCTCCAGCACCCGCACCGAGAGTGCATGCAGATGCGTACGCAGCGCGTCACCGCGCCGCTCGTTGACGTCGAACCCGGCCAGCACCCCCGCCAGGGACGCCACCGGTGACGGGCCCGAATACAGGTAGGGCGCCGCCGTCACCTTGAGGTGCTGCTTCACCGCCGGAGTGACCGCCAGGAATGCCAGCATCGACGAGTACGCCTTGGAGAACCCCCCGACCAGCACGATCCCGTCGTAGCTCTCCCCCAGGTGCCGCACGATCGCGTTGCCCCGCACGCCATAGGGGCTGGGTTCGTCGGCGCAACGCTCCCCGAGGATCCCGAATCCGTGCGCGTCGTCGACGTAGAGCAGCGCACCGTGCGCACGCGTGACCGCAGCCAGCGCGGACAGGTCCGGCACGTTGCCCGTCATGCTGTTGACCCCGTCGAGGCAGACCACCCGGGGATGGTCCGTCGGAGCAGCGCGCAGCAGATCGGCGAGGCCACCGGGGTCGGCGGCGTCGAAGCGGCGCATGGCGGCCCCGTTGACCCGGGCGTGGTTCGCGCCATCGAAGATCGTCTTGTGTGCCTGCGCCTCGACGAAGACCGTCCCCGCACCGACCAGCACCGGCAGCACGGAGAAGTGGATGTGCGTGATCGTCGGCAGCACCAGCGTGTCCGGTGCGCCGAGCAACTCGGTCAGCCGCTCCTCGATCTCCGGATACAGCCGCGGGTTGCCGAGCAGCCGCGACCAGCTCGGATGGGTCCCCCACCGGCCCAGTGCCCCGACGATCGCGTCGATGATCTCCGGATCGAGATCGAACCCCAGGTAGTTGCAGGACGCGTAGTCGGTCAGCCAGCGATCGCCGATCCGGATCCGCCGCCCGTCGATCTCCTCGATGACCGCGTCGTACATCGCCGTCTGGTCCAGCAACCGCTTGAGCTCGTCCGTGGACGGTGCCTGGTGGCCCATGGACATCGGGCGGCTCCTAGATCGGTGCAGCTATGGTGTCAAATTCCTCGATGATCATTGACAGGGTTGCCTGCGGTGTCAATGGGCGGGCGAACCGGAAGCCCTGGCCGTAAGGACAACCGAGGCTCGCGAGCAGGACGTGCTCGGCGGCGGTCTCGATGCCTTCGGCGATCACGTCGAGGCCGAGCGTACGGGCGAGGCGGATGATCCCGTCGACGAGAGCCGCCTGCTTGGGGTCCGTGGTGATCGAGGCGGTGAAGAGCTTGTCCAGCTTGACCGCGTCGAGCGGCACCTGGTGCAGGTAGCTGAGCGAGGAGTAGCCGGTGCCGAAGTCGTCGATCGCGATGCGGACGCCCTCGCGCCGCAGCGCCGCCAGGTCGGCCAGGATCCGGTCGTCGTCGCGCATGAGCATGCTCTCGGTGATCTCGATCATGAGACGGTGCGGGGGCAGGCCGGCGTGGCTCAGCGCGGCGTGGACGCTGGCGAGGAATCCAGCCGAGCGGAACTGGCGCAGCGACACGTTGACGCTCACGTAGGGCGCGGCGCCGCCTGCCGTCGCGTGCCAGCGACAGGCCTCGGTGATGGCCTGGATCAGGATCCACCGGCCGAGGGCGACGATGTGGCCGGACTCCTCGGCGACGTCGATGAACTGCCCGGGCAGCAGCCGTCCGCGAGTCGGATGGTTCCACCGCACGAGCGCCTCGAACCCGGCCACGGTGGAGTCGGCGAGGGTGAGGATGGGCTGGAACTCCAGCTCGAAGCCGCCCGCGACGAGCGAGCGCTCCAACTCCGTACGCAGCTGCAGCCGCTCGACGATGACCGCGTGGAGCTCGGGCTGGTAGCGGCGCCACTGGCCCTTGCCCGCGTCCTTGGCGACATAGAGCGCGAGGTCGGCCTGGCGGAGCAGTTCCGGGCCGCCGACGGCGTCGACGCTGGTGGCGATGCCGACGCTCGCCATGCCGGAGACGACCTGGCCGTCGACGATGAAGGGCTCACCGAGCGCGGCGACCACCCGGGTGGCGACCTCTTCGATCGCGGCGGCACCGGGTGCCTGCGTGATCAGCGCCGCGAACTCGTCGCCGCCCAGCCGCGCGGCGAGGTCCTCGCGGCGCAGCACCCCGGTCAGGCGCTCCGCGACGGCGCGGAGCAGTTCGTCGCCGCTGGCGTGGCCGAGGGTGTCATTGACCACCTTGAAATCATCAAGATCGATGAAGAGTACGCCGGTGACGGTGCCGGCCGCGCCGTTGGCGGACCCGACGGCCTCGGCGAGCCGGTTCTGGAACAGGGTGCGGTTGGCGAGCATCGTGAGCGGGTCGTGGAAGGCGAGCATGGTGAGCTGCTTCTCCATGCGCCGCTGCGCGGTGACATCGCGGAGGGTGACGACGATTCCGGCGACGGTGGGATCGCCGCTGAGGTCGCGGCAGGCCGCCTCGATGAGGATCTGCGACCGGTCCGGCCGCACCACGACCCAGTCCTCGTGGGCGGTGGCCGCGTCCACGGTGGTGGACGCGGTGATCTGGCTGCGGACGCCTCCGCGCGACGCGGCGTCGACCAGGTCCAGCAGCGGCGCGTCGTCCAGGTCCGTGGTGCCGAAGACACTGCTGGCGGAAGGGCTGGCGTAGCGGATGCGGTGGGTGCCGGGCGCGACGATGAGGATGACATCGGCGGTGTTCTGCACCAGGGTGCGGAAATACTGCTCGTTGTCGTGCCGGCTCACCTCCCGGTTGAGCATGATCCGCTCGATCGCCAGCGCGGCCTGCGAGACGGCCACCTCGGTCGGGCTGAGCAGGACGCCGAGGCTTGCCTCACCGGCCGCGATGAGCACCACGCCCAGGGTCGGTTCGCCGTGCGGCCGGTCGTCGAGCAGCAGCGGGCAGACCAGGGCCAGCTCGCCGCCGCCGAGGATGGCCCGCTCCGGTTCGGGCAGCGATCGGGTGTAGCGCAGCTGGGCGCCGCGCGGCATCGGCTCGCCGAAGAGGTCGGTCCGGCTGCCGTCGTTCATCACGACGCGGAACCGGTGGTCGACGTCGGGACCGAGCAGCCGCTGCACCATCTCGCGCAGGGCCTGGGTCACCGTCGCGAGATCGGCGGCCGACATCAGCGCCGCGCTGGTCAGCCGGAGGACATCGGAGCGGGCGGTGGCGCGGCGGTGGCTCGCGAGGACCTGGCGCATGCGGATGAAGGCGAGGACGGCGAGGCACATCGTGCTGAGGGCGATCACGATGCCGTGCCGGACGCCGCCGGCGAGGACCTCGACGAGCAGGATGATCTGCGGCAGCAGGCAGGTCAGGAGCAGCGCCACCTGACGCGCGACGCCGTCCCGGCGCGGACGCAGCACCCTGGGCTCGGTGAGCCTGGTCATGGACGGGTGCAGGGCCGCCGCGCCCCAGCAGGCGTAGAAGATCAGCCAGCCCAGGTCGACCGGGCCGCCGACCGCCCAGTCGCCCTGCATCCGGACGAAGCCGTAGAGGAGGTCGGCCGCGAGCAGCCCGAGCCCGCCGACGGTCAGCAGGAGCAGGGTCGCGCTCGACCGGTCGACGCTCACCAGCTTCGCGGCGGCGAGCAGTATCAGCAGGTCCCCGATCGGGTACGCCACGCAGACGAGCCGCTCGGTCAGGGTCAGCGCCGGGTTCAGGACGTGCGGGCTGATCAGGAAGATCCAGGAGAGCAGGACGAGCCCGGTCATGAGGATCAGCGCGTCGATCGACACCCGGGGTCCCCGGCGCAGCGTCCCCGTCCGGGTCAGCATCACGAGTCCCGCCACGATCACCGGGTACATGGCCAGGTAGAACAGGTCCGCGATGGAGGGGAACGGGCTGGCCAGTCCGACCACGTCGGTGAGGATGTTGTAGGTCGTGTCGCCGGCCGCGAACAGCACGATGGCCGAACCGAAGAGGATCCAGGGCAGCCGGACCCGGGGCCGGTGGCGGCGGACACCGACGAGGATCGCGGCGACGCTGCCGATCCCGACCACGGGCCAGACGAACGCGTGCCAGGCGGGGACGGCGTAGAAGAGGGTGGACAGCGCCGCCATCCACGCCGCGTACCACACCATGATTGTGCGAGACGCCATCCCGATCCTCCCGGCGAACAGAGCCGTCCATCAGCCACAGCCGCAGGGCACGTCCCCGTTGTTGCCGACCTCACAGCGCCGCGACCACAATACCGAGAAGTCGTCACCATCGTCATTGCCGGAATTTCATGCGCGGTGCGCGTACCAGTCGGATTTTTGTCCTTTGTGGTCAGATCGAGTGACCGGCGAGCCAGGCCGGCACCGCGGCGGGGTCGAGCGGGCGGGCGAAAAGGTAGCCCTGACCGAAGTGGCAGCCGAACCCGTGCAGGAGCGTGCGCTCGACCGGGTTCTCGATGCCCTCGGCGATGACCTTGAGGCGCATCGTCTTCGCCAGCTGGACGATGCCGTCGACGAGGTCGGTCTCCTGGGCCGACGAGGTGATGGCGCGGGTGAAGACCTTGTCGAGTTTGAGCACGTCGATGGGGGCGTGGCGCAGGTAGCTCAGCGCGGAGTAACCGGTGCCGAAGTCGTCGATGGCGATCTGCACGCCGTGGTCGCGCAGGATGGCGAGGTCGTTCCAGACCTGGTGGTCGTCGTCGCGCAGCAGCAGGCTCTCGGTGAGTTCGAGCATGAGCCGGTCCGGGGGCAGCCCGGTGTCGGCGAGGGCCGTGAGCACGGTGTCGGCGAAGCCCTTGGCGTGGAACTGCCGGGCCGAGACGTTGACGCTGACATAGGGCGTGCCGGGCCAGGCGACCGCCGTGGCGGCCGCCTCGCGCAGCACCCAGGTGCCCAGGGCGACGATCGTGTCGGACTCCTCGGCGAGGTCGATGAAGTCCCCCGGCATCAGCAGCCCCCGGGTGGGGTGCAGCCAGCGGACGAGGGCCTCGAAGCCGACCGGCGTGTGGTCGTCGAGGCAGACGATGGGCTGGTAGGCGAGCTGGAACTCGTCGCGCGCGAGCGCGGTCTCCATGGCGGCGCGCAGCTCCAGGCGTTCGATGATCGCCGCCGACAGGGCCGGGTCGTGGCGGCGCCACCGGGCCTTGCCGTCGCTCTTGGCGACGTAGAGCGCGAGGTCGGCCCGGCGCAGCAGGTCCGGGACGGTCGCCGGGTCGCCCGTGGTGGCCACGCCGATGCTGACCCGCCCGGAGACGAAGCGGTCCTGGATGTGGAAGGGCTCGGCGAGCGCGGCGATGATCTGCTCGGCGGTGCGTTCGGCCTCCTGCGGGCTGCGTACGCCGCGCAGCAGGACCGCGAACTCGTCGCCGCCGATCCGGGCGACCGTGCCGCCGGTGACGGCGATGCTGGTGAGCCGGGCGGCGACCTGCTGGAGGAGCTGGTCGCCGTAGTCGTGCCCGAGCGTGTCGTTGACGATCTTGAAATCGTCGAGGTCGAGGAAGAGCACCGCGACCTCGTCGCCGCCCGCTCCGGTGAGGCCCTGGGCGGCGTGGAGCTGCTCCTGCAGGGCCGCCCGGTTCGGCAGCCCGGTCAGGGAGTCGTGGTGCGCCCGGTAGGCGAGCTCCGCCTGGAGCCGCCGCTGCTGGGTCGCGTCGCGCAGGGTCACCACGATTCCGGCGACGGACGGCTCGGCCTGGAGATCCTGGCAGAGGACCTCGGCGATCACCGTGCCGTCGCCGGGCCGGGCGATCTCCCAGTCGCGGATGCTCGGCTCGTCGGCCCGGACACCGCCGAGCTGCTCGTGTGCGGCGGCCCGGCTGGCGGGCCCCACCAGGGAGAGCAGGTCGTGTCCGACCAGCCCGGTCCGGCCGAACAGCCCGGTCGCGGACGGGCTGGCGTAGCGGACCCGCTGGTCGCCGGGGTCGACGATGAGGATGACGTCGGCGGTGTTCTGCACCAGCGCGCGGAAATACTGCTCACTGTCGCGGCGGACGATCTCGCGGCTGAGGTTGATCCGTTCGAGGGCGAGCGCGGCCTGGGCGGCGACCGTCTCCACCGCCGACGGCAGGGTGATCAGGTGCCGCTGCTCGGCGGCGACGACGATCGCGCCGAGGAGTCCGTCGCCGGTCGCCTCCTCGTCGAGGGTGAGCGGGCAGACCAGCGCCGACTGCCAGCCGGCCACTCCCGCCCGCAGGCCCGGCGGCAGGTCGGCGACGGGGATCACCCGGGCACCCGGCTCGGTGATCGCCGGGACGAGACCGCTGCCGGCGCGCGGCATCGCCACCGAGTGCGCCGAGCCGGACGGCAGCAGCCGGGCGACCGCCGCCGCGATCGCGGAGTGCACGGCGACGGGGTCGTGTGCGGCGACCAGGGCGGTCCCGGCGATGCGGACGGCGTCGGCACGGATCAGCTCCCGCCGGTGGCTGCCGAGGACCCCGATCAGCCGGGTGAGGACGAGGCCGACGCTGACGGCGGCGAAGACCGAGACGGCGGTCGTGTCGTGCACGCGGCCGCGGCTCGCCTCGACGAGCAGCACGACCATGGGCAGCAGCGAGGCGAGCAGGAGCCAGACCTGGCGGGCGGCGCCGATCTCGCGTACGCCGGTGGAGAGCGGCCGGGTCAGTTCGGCCATCGACGGGTGCAGTGCCGCCGCGCCCCAGCCGCCGTAGAGGAGCATCCAGCCGACATCGGCGGCGCCGCCGACGGAGCCGTGGCCGCGCAGCTCCGACATCCCGTTGAGCACGTCGGCGACGAGCAGGCCGGTGGCGCCGATGGTCAGCAGCATCACCGCGACCGTGAACCGGTGCACCACGATCAGCCGGCCGACGGCGGCGAGGACGAGCACGTCGGCGACCGGGTAGGCGACGGAGACGATCCGCTGGCCGACGGTGAGGTCGGCGTCGAGGAGGTGCGGGTTGATGAGGAAGACCCAGGAGAGCAGGCCGAGTCCCGTACCCAGGATGAGCACGTCGAGCGGGAGCGCCCGGTCGCGGACCGCGGCCCCGGGTCGCGCGAGGCTCAGGATCGCGACGATGAGGGCCGGGTACATCGCGAGGTAGAAGAGGTCGGCCCAGGACGGCAGCGGGCTGACCAGCCCCCGCACGTCGGTGAGGTACTCGTAGACGGTGTCGCCGGTGATGGAGAGCAGCAGCGAGGCGAAGAGCAGCCACCACGGCCACGCCGGCCGGGGCCGGTGCCGTCGCACGCCCACGGCGATCGCCGCCGCGCTGCCGAGGCCGATGGCGCCCCAGAGCAGGTCCGCCCACGGGTCGGGCAGCACGAAGACGCCGACCAGCCCCGCGAGGAAGCCGGCGGAGAACCACCTGACCGCCGTACCCATCAACTGTTACCCACCTCACCATCTGTACTTGGCCAATCACCTGCAGTGATCCGATAAGCGAGAATAGCTCGCGATACTGGTAGGTAACATCGAGCAGCTTGCCCGCGAACCCGTCACCCGCCCCAGCCTGGGCCGACATACTGAGGTCGGTTTGCCCATCTTTAGTAGGGAGTACGGGGACTATGGCGAAGGCATATCTGGTGGGCAGCGGCATCGCGTCGCTCTCGGCGGCGGCGTTCCTCATCCGCGACGGCGGGTTCGCCGGCAGCGACATCGTCATCCTGGAGGAGCAGGACCGCGAGGGCGGCAGCCTCGACGCGGCCGGGTCCCCCGAGACCGGCTACACGATGCGCGGCGGCCGCATGTTCGAGATCCACTTCGACTGCACCTACGACCTGCTCCGGTCGATCCCGTCGCTGGACGACATCTCGAAGTCGGTGACCGACGACACCTTCGCCTTCCACGACGAGTTCGCCTGGGACGACCACGCCCGGCTCGTCGACGCCGACGGCAAGACGATCGACGCCCACTCCATGGGCTTCTCCGAGCGCGACCGGCTCGAACTGATCAAGTGCGTCGGCACGCCGGAGCACCTCCTCGACGGCAAGCGCATCACCGACTGCTTCAGCGAGGAGTTCTTCACCACCAACTTCTGGTGGATGTGGTGCACCACCTTCGCGTTCGAGCCGTGGCACAGCGCGATCGAATTCCGCCGGTACCTCAACCGGTTCGTTCACCTCTTCAAGACCTTCGACACCATGTCGGGCATCTATCGGACCAGGTTCAACCAGTTCGACTCGATCGTCGCGCCGATGCTGGCGTGGCTCGGCGAACAGGGCGTCACGATCGAGCTCGGCACCCGCGTCACCGACCTGCGGCTCGCGGCAGGCGACGCCCTCACGGTCGAATCCATCGTGTGTACGCGAGCGGGCGAGCCGCGGGAGATCCCGATCGGGCCCGGCGACCTCGTCATGGTCACCAACGGCTCGATGACGGCCGACTCCACGCTCGGCTCCACCGACACCGCGCCGGTCCTGGACACCTCCGGATCGAGCGGGGCGTGGCAGCTGTGGCGGGACCTCGCCGCGAAGCGGCCCGGCCTCGGCAACCCGGCGGTCTTCGACTCCTCCATCGAGGACTCGACCTGGGAGTCGTTCACCGTGACGACGAAGGACCCGACCTTCTTCACCCAGATGCAGGAGTTCAGCGGCAGCGAGGCGGGCAAGGGCGGCCTGATCACCTTCAAGGACTCCAACTGGCTGCTCACGATCGTGCTCAACCACCAGCCGCACTTCCGCGGCCAGCCCGCCGACACCTTCGTCTGGTGGGGCTACGCCCTCTTCCCGGGCAAGAAGGGCGACTTCACCGGTAAGCCGATGTCGGAGTGCACCGGCCGGGAGATCCTCGACGAGGTCCTGCAGCACCTGCAGATGGAGCAGCACGAGCGGATCCTGGACAGCGCCGTCGTGATCCCGGCGCTGATGCCCTACATCACCAGCCAGTTCCTCGTCCGCCGCAAGGGCGACCGGCCGGACGTCGTCCCGAAGGGCTCGACCAACCTGGCGTTCATCGGCCAGTACGCCGAGGTCCCCGACGACGTCGTCTTCACCGTCGAGTACTCCGTGCGGACGGCGTGGACCGCCGTCGCCGAGCTGCTCAAGCTCGACAGGAAGCCGCCGTCGGTCTACAAGGGACAGCACAACCCGAAGGTCCTCATCGAGGCGCTGGAGACCCTGCACCGCCGCTAGCCGTGGTCAGCGGTGGCGCCCGTGCGGCGCCACCGCCGGCGATGACCGAGCTGCGCTATGCCTGAGCCGCGGTGAGGCGCTGGGCGAGGGCGCGGGCCTGGGTGCGGATCTCCGGTGCGGCCGTCGTCTCCCACAGCGTGCCCCGGCGGGGCGGGCCCAGCGTCCAGATCGCCGGGTTCACCGTGCCGTCCTGCCGGATCAGGGCGCCGCTGCTGTCGACATCGAGGCCGAGCCGCTGCGATCCCGGCCGGGCGAGCCCGGCGTCGAGCAGCGAGCCGACGAGCGGGTCGGCGGTGAGCAGGCTGCCGGGACCGGTGCAGTTGACGACGGCGGCGTAATCGCGCACGTGCACCCCGCCGTCGCGGTAGCGGGCGGTGACCTGCAGGCCCTCGGCCGACGGGGCACCGACGCGGCGCAGCTCGCCTGCGCAGATCTGCAGCCGCCCGGCGAGGCGGAGTCGGTCGATCTCGTCGGCGACCGGGGCCGGCATGCGGTGGCGGTGCACCTCCCAGTAGCGGGCGAGGTGGCGCAGGAACCGGGAGCGCTCGGTGTCGTCGAGCGCCGCCCACAGCTCGTCCCAGTGGTGGCGCAGCGCGTCCATCACCGCGCGCCAGTCGCCGGTCGTCTCGGCCCGGTCCCGCAGGATGCGCAGCATCCGCCCGGCGGACCCGGCGGCGGCGAGCTCGGCCGGCGAGATCTGCACCGGCATCGGGCCCTCCCCGGGGCGGCGGTGCGACTGCGGCAGCAGCCCGTGCCGGGAGAGCATCGTGACCGGCGCGGTGGTGCCGTTGTTGACGAGGGTGGTGGCGACGTCGACGGCGGTGAGTCCGGTGCCGATCAGCAGCAGCGGTCCGTCACCCAGCCCGGACAGCGCGTCGGGCTGCCACGGGTCGGCGATGTAGCGGCCGGAGTCGCGGGCGTCGAGATCGACGTAGGCGGGGGTCGCGGGCTGCGGGTGGCCGAGCGCGAGCACGATCTGGTCGGCGGGCATGACGACGCCGTCGGAGAGCACCAGGGCCAGGGTGTCGCCGCTGGTGACACCGATGCGGGCCACCCGGCCCCGGTAGACGGCGAGCCGGTCGGAGTCGGCCTTGCGTAGCACGTGGGCGAGGTAGTCCCCGTACCAGGTGCGGGGGACGAAATCCGTGGGGGCGGTGGCCCGGTTGCGGACGCGGCACCACTGCAGGAAGTCGTCCGGCTGGTCGGGGTCGGCGCTCATCGCGCCGACGGGCGAGTTGAGCAGGTGCCAGGGCGCCGCCGCGCCGTAGGCGATGCCCCGGCCGGGCTGGGCGGCCGGGTCGATCAGCGTCACGTGGAAACCGGCGTCGAGCAACTCCCGCGTGGCGAGCACGCCGCTACAGCCGCCGCCCACCACGACCACCCTGGTGCCGTTCATCGACGCACACTCCCTAAAGCCCATAAATCCTACCTGCATAGTAGAACTTAGATGGGGCGCACGCCAGTTTAGTGGCGGTCCCGGTGCGCCATGATGGCGTACCGGCCGGGGTGTGGGGTCGACCCTGATCAGCTGCAGAGGATGGCGAAATCCGACGTGCCGGTCGTCCGATAGACGTTGTAAAGGGTGCCGCCGCAGTAGTAGGTGACATCGCCGCTGCCGCTGGCGACGGTCGAATAGACACCCGGCGACTGATAGCGCTGGATGGACACGCTCAGCGGGATGTCATTGCCGTCGTCGCAGAACCAATAGCGGTAAGCGTTGATGAAACCGCCCGCGGACTCGTAGTGCCCGGCCCCCATCGAGCAGCCCGGAGGCGCAGCCTGCGCCGGGGTGGCGCCGACGGTCAGCCCGCCCGCCGCCAGCACCGCGGCGAGGGCGACGATACGCATGCGCGAGGCAATCGATCGACTCATGGCGACTCCCATTCTCGGCACTCGGAGAATTGATCGACAATAATTGATATCTATTCCCGATGCTCTCCCCCGCCGTGATGCTTGTCAACGCCGACCGGCCCGAATGGCACTGCGCCGGATCCGCCCCATCCCCTAGTCCGTGGCGAGCAGGTCGGACAGGATCGGCAGCACCCGCCGGCCGAAGAGCTCCACGGCCGCCAGGACCCGGTCCGCGGGCGCGCCGCCGATGTCCATGACGACCATCAGGCGATCGAGACCCATGGCCCGGACCAGGTCGGCGAGGCGCCGGGCGACGTGGTCCGGATCGCCGCAGACCGCCGGACCGGCCAGCAGCGCGGCCGCGTCGGGCACCGGCCCGGTGCCGCGCAGCGACGCCGCGAAGGTCGCATAAGCCTGGAGGTACGGCCGCCACCGCCGCCAGGCGACCGCGCCGTCCTCGTCGACCCACGCGTGGATCGGCAGGCCCACCCGGGCCGGGGCCCCTCGGTCGGCCATGCCGAGCCGATAGCGCTCCATGATGGACAGATGGTCCTGCGGTGACCGCAGGCTGCTGGGCAGCATGAACGGCAGGGCGTGGTACGCGGCGAGGTCGGCGCTGATCGGCGACAGCCCGCCGCCCATCCAGACCCGAGATGCCACCGGCCGGTAGGGGCGCGGCTGGACCGTGACGCCGTCGAGCGGTGCCCTGCTCGGCCCGGTCCAGCTGACCTTCTCCTCGGTGAGCAGGCTCAGCAGCAGTTCGAGGTGCTCGGCGGTCCGCTGCCGGACGGTGTGCTCGTCCACGCCGAACGCCGACCAGGTACGCGTGCTCGGCACACCCCGGGCGATGACGAGCTCGGCCCGGCCCGCCGAGAGCTGGTCGAGCAGGCCGAACCGCTCCGCGACCCGGACCGGATCGTCGAGCCCGAGCAGCGTGACCGCGGTCGAGAGCGTCAGCCGGGACGTGCGCGCGGCGATCATGGCCAGCACGATCTCAGGCGCCGAGACGAGGTAGTCGCTGAAGTGGTGCTCGCCGACGGCGAAGCCGGAGAACCCGACCTCCTCGGCGAGAACCGCCTGGTCGAGCACGAGGCCCAACCGCTGGGCCTGGGTGACGCGACCGCCCGCGACCGGGTCGGCCAGGTGGTCGGCGAAGGAGAGCAGGAAGAGCTCGGTCATTCGCTGGGCCTCCCCGCGGAGTGTGGCTCCTGCAGGGTGCGAGCCGTAGGTCCCTCAGAGTAGCCCGGCGAGCCTGCCCAACTGCTCGATCTCGCGGTAGAGCACGGGGTGCCGCGTCCGCAGCAGGTCCCGCAGGGCCGTGTGGACCATCCTGTCGTAGCGCAGCGCCTCCGCCGACAGCCGCTGGATCGCCAGCAGCTGCAGCACCGCTGTCCCCTCGTCCCGGCGCCGCGCGCAGAGGGCGGCGATCATGGCGTAATAGGGGATCCGCAGGTTCTGCGGCATCTCCGAGTCGGGTGGTGCCGCGAGCGCGAGCTCGGGCAGCTCCTCGCGCCGGCCGCCGGTCCACGCGACGGTCATCTCCGTCAGCGTCACGTCGCTGGGCCCGAACCACACACCCCGCTGCTGCCGGGCGGAACCGAGCGCCGCGGCCGCCTGCCGGACCTGCTTGATCAGGACATCCGCCCGCTCGTCCTCCCCCAGCGACGAGGCCGCCTTCGCCGCGACCGAGAGCAGCGAGCCCCGCAGCACCGGCAGCCGATCGCCGGCCCGGTCCGCGGCGGCCGTCGCGATCGACAGGGCGAGGTGGAACTCGCGATTCTGCAGATAGGACATGGCCAGTGCGCGGGCGGCGACCACGGTGGAGGCGGGCGAGGCGGTCTCCGCGAGCGTGACCGCCCGTTCGGCGAGGACCAGGGCCTGACGGCGATCACCCACGTAGACCAGGTAGGACCTGGCGAGGCAGAGCGCATCCACCGTCGCGGCGGCGGTCGGCTCGTCACCGGGATCGTCGCGTACGCCGGCCTGAGCCGCCGCTATCACCTGCGGCAGCCGGTGCTGGCAGACGGCGACCCGGTCCGATGCGTGCCACCAGGTGTCGCGCAGCTCGGCGACGTCACGGGCCAGCGATTCGGCGGTGGTCGCCGCGCCCGCGTACGGAGAGCGCAGCGACGCGGGCAGCGCATAGCCGGCCCTCGCCTCATCGGTGAGCGCCGTCGACCGCCGATCGTCCGGCCCCGCCGACTCGCGCGGGTCGACGAGGTCGTCGAGCTGGTCGAAGCGCAGGGCCTCGACGAGCTGCATGGCGACCGAGATGCTGTCCAGGCGGCGGGTCCCGAGCTCCACCTGGCGCAGCCACTCCTCGCTGCGCCCCACCAGAGCGGCGAGGACGCGACGCGACATGCCCTGCTGCTGCCGTCGCCGCATGATCCGATCGCCTGATGGTGACCGGGTCGCAGGCATGATCACCCCCATCGAACCCTCATCCGCGGGCCTATACATCGACGCTAGCGAATTCAGCAAGGTAAAGGCAAGGATCGCCGCGTGAACGTTCGGTTATCGCCCGTAATGCCCGCGCCGGCGCTCACGGCGTACACCAGAATGGGGTTCATGACCGAGACCCCAGCGCATCTGCGGCCTTTCGTCCTGACAACGGCCGAGGTGGCTCCCGAGCGCACCGGCCCGATCGACCTCTACCTGCCCGAAGGCGGCGGCCCCTTCCCCGCCGCGGTGATCGTCCACGGCGGACCGCTGCCGCCCGGCATGACCCCGACACCCCGGGACTGGCCGGTGTTCCGCGGCTACGGCAGCCTGCTCGCGTCGCTCGGGCTCGCCGCCGCCGTCATCGACCACCGGCTCCATGTCCTGCAGACGGCCGACGGCGTGGTCCTGGACTACCCCACCGCCGCGGACGACATCGCCGTCGCGGTCGAGGCGGTCCGGGCCGATCCGCGCGTGGACGACGACCGGGTCGTCGTCTGGTTCTTCTCCGGCGGCAGCCTGCTCAGCGCCGACTGGCTGCGTGATCAGCCCGCCTGGCTGCGCGGAGTCGCGCTCACCTATCCCGCGCTGGCACCGCTGCCCGGCTGGCCGGTCGACCCGCGCTTCCGGCCCGTCGAGGCGGTCGCCGAGAGGGGCGCGAGCCTGGCGCCGATCCTGCTGACCCGGGTCGGGCTGGAGGGCCCCGACATCGCCACGACCGTCGCGGACTTCCTGACCGCTGCCGACGGTGCCGGAGTGAAGGTCGAGATCATCGATGTGCCGAACGGGCACCACAGCTTCGACATCCTCGACGACACCGACGAGTCCCGCGAGGCCGTGCAGCGCGCGGCCGAGCGGGTGCGGCAGCTGCTGAGCTGACCGGAGCGGGGCGCCCGCACGGCGGGCGCCCCTACAGCAGTCCGGCCTCGCGCATCAGCCCGGCGAGCCCCGCTCCGTCGGGTGCGGAGAGCAGGCGGCGGTCGGCCGGGCCGGAGGCCTGCGGCAGCTCCGAGAGCGACGGCAGCGCGCCCGCCAGCACGGACTGGGTGGGCGAGAGGCGCCGGATGGCGATCGCCGCCACGTTCGCCGGGTGGCTGGTGGCGAACTCGGCGTAGATCGCCGGATCGTGCTGGCCGTCGTCGCCGATGAGCAGCCACTTGACGTTAGGGAACTCCTCCGCCAGCCGGTTGAGGGTCGCCCGCTTGTGCGCGCGGCCGCTGCGGAACCAGCTGTCCTTCGTCGGCCCCCAGTCGGTGAGCAGCATCGGCCCGGCCGGGTAGAGGTGGCGCGACATGAACCGGGTCAGGGTCGGCGCGACGTTCCACGAACCCGTGGACAGGTAGATCACCGGGGCACCGGGGTGCGCGTTGGTGAGCCGCTCGTAGAGCACCGACATGCCCGGGACCGAGGCGCGGGCGAACTCGTCGAGCATGAAGGTGTTCCAGCCCGCGCGCAGCGGGCGCGGCAGCGAGGTGACCATCACGGTGTCGTCGATGTCGGAGAGGATGCCGAAGGTGACCGCGGGGTCGACGATGTGGACGGGCGCCTCGACCGGCTCGGCGCCCTCGACGCCGATGCGCACGCTGCACAGGCCCGCGGGCAGGTCGGACGGGCAGGTCATGTCGATGAACCCGCCCCGGTCGGCGGTGGCTTCGTGGCGGACGCCGTTGACCTCGACGACGACCGGCGCATCCATCACCGACAGGGTCGCGAAGCTGCGCCAGCCGCGGATCTTCTTCGCCCGCTTGCGAGGCTTGCCCTTGCCCGGCCGGGCGAGCAGCACCCGGCCGAGGACGCGGACCCAGCCGGGACCGTCCTTCCCGGCCAACCCGTAACCCGGGAAGGCGACGATGGTCGGCTCCCAGCCGCGCTTCTTGAGCCGCCGCTCGAACGCCATGTGTGCGGCGTCCTCCAGGCGGGCGGCACGGTGCAGGCGGACTTCGGCGGTCGGCTCCAGTGTCACCCGCTCAGCCTGTCACACCTGCCCGACACGCCCGGCGGGCAGCCTCTTGCCAACCAGCGTGTCCTGACCATAGTGTCGTCGTCGTGACTGCCGGGTCGGCCATGCGCCGTGCACAGATGAGGCGTCCGGCTGTGCCGTGATCACCCGGCGGGCCCGTGGCCCGCCCGCTCCTAGGCAATGCCCGCATGAGCGGAGCCTGCCGAGGAAGGAGGTGATCGCATGTCCCGCTTCGATGAACTCAACGTCGGCGATGTCCTCGTCGGCCAGGTGTCGGCGGTCGTGCCCTTCGGGGTCTTCGTCCGCATCGCCGAGGACGCCGACGGGCTGCTGCACGGTGAATCCGAGCCGCAGACCGGTGCCAGTGTCACGGTGCGCATCCTGGAGATCGACCGTGAGAATCGTCGTGCCAGCCTGGCCAAGGCCTAGCTGACCAGCGGCGGGCGGCCGAGAAGCCGCCCGCCGTCAGCGGCGCGTGATCGCCTTCGCGACGACACCGGGGTGGAAGAGCACCTGCGGCCCGTCGAGCATGTGCAGCACCCGCACGAACCGGTCGTTGACCGCCCGGTCGTGGACCTTCAGCGCGGTGATCCGGTCGAAATACCAGTGCATGAACCGGGTGCCCGCGCCCGGAGTCACGCCGTCGATCGCGCCGAAGCGGTAGTCCTCCCCCGTCGCCATCGTGAACGCGCCCGCGACCAGCCGTGCCGTCTCGCGCTGGAAGCGCTTCGCGAGGTCCGCCGGGAACCCGTCGGCGAGCAGTCGCCGCAGGATGAGGCTCTGCAGCGACGCCACGGTCATCCCCTGGCCGTAGACCGGGTTGAACGAGCACAGCGCGTCACCCAGGACGATCAGGCGCGTCGGCCAGCGGTCCACCTGGTGCACCTTGCGCAGCCGGTTGCCGGTGTGGCGGAACCCCGCGACCGGCGACGCCGGTTCCGCGTCGCGCAGCGCTTCATAGAGCGCGGGGTCGCGCAACCCTCGGAGGTACGCCAGGAAGCCCGCGTCGTCCGTCGGCGGGGCGTCGGCACCGACTCCGTTGACGCTGACGAGCCAGCGGCCGCCCTCCACCTCGATCATGATCCCGGACCGGGGGTGGGTCGGCGGCGCCGCCTGCACGTAGATCGCCTTCCAGTCCTCGGCGAACCCGTCCGGGATGCGGTAGAACCGGCTGGCGTAGCCCATGCCGACGTCCACGATGGTCTCGTCGGGCGCGTCGTAGCCCGCCTCGCCCAGCCAGCCGATCACCTTCGAGCCGCGGCCGCTCGCGTCGACGACGAGGTCCGCGCGCAGCTCCTCCGGCTCGGCACCGGAACCGCGGCGGCGGAGCGTGACCCCGCGTACCTCCCGGGTGTCGTCGAGGACGAGCCCGACGGTCTCGGTGCGATCGAGCACCCGGACCCGGTCGAGCGCCGCGACCCGCTGCCGGATCGCCCATTCCAGCAGGTCCCGGCTCACACCGAGGACGTTGATCCCGGAGCGGTAGCGCGGCGCCCAGCCGGCCGGGGTCAGCCAGCGCAGCGCCTCGGTGGTGTCGACGAGCTGGCCGCCCCGCGACACCACGTCCGCGCCCAGGCCGGGCAGCAGCTCCTCCATCACCTGCTGGCCCCGGGACAGCAGCTGGTGGAAATGCTTCGCCTGGGGTACGCCGCCCCGGCCCTGCGGCTCGGCCGGCAGCTCGTCGCGCTCGACGACGGTGACCTGCTCGAACCGCTCGCTGAGCACCCGCGCGGCGAGCAGCCCGGCGATGCTGGCCCCGATGACGACGGCGTGCGCCGTGCCCGGTCGGTCTGGTGCGGACACGACTGCTCCCCTGGTCCGATGCCACATGTCTTGGTGCGCAACGATAATCGCGCGCTCGCGACCTGCGAGTAACCTTCCGGACACTGTGTCGTCGGAAACGCCGCCCAATTAAGGAACGATCGTTCTTGACTGATCGTTCCCGAAAGGGTTAGGGTCCTTCCATGGGCCGTCCGAGAGCATTCGACGAGGGCGAGGCGATCCGAGCGGCGGCGAGCCTGTTCGCCGACCGGGCCTACGACGGAGTCTCCGTCGACGACCTGGTGGTGCACCTCGGGGTGCACCGCAACAGCCTCTACAAGGTCTTCGGCAGCAAGCGGGGCCTCTACCTGGCCGCCCTGCGGTGGCACCTGGAGCATCAGGTCCGCCCAGTGGCGGCGACGATCGCCGCAGCCCCCGACCCGGCGCGGGCACTGCGGGACGCCTTCTCCGCGATCGACGGCGACCCGGACCTGGACCTGCTGCTGCTCGCCCTGGTCGAGCGTGCTCCGGTCGACGCCGAGGTCGCCGCGGAGGTCGACCGCGGCATGCGCGACCTCGACGCCGCCGCAGCCGTCGCGATCGGCGGCGACACACCCGCAGGGTCGGCCTACACACTCGTCGCGACCCTGCTCGGCCTGCGCATGCGGGCCCGGGCCGGCGCCGGGACCGCCGGGGCCGGCACCTCCCTGCTCGACCGGATCCACCGCACCTGAACACCGAGGAGCATCCATGGCACAGATCCACATCGACAACGAGACCCTGGTCGTCGAGATAGCAGGGCTGGACAAGCTCTGGGCGCTCAAGAGCCGCCTGGAGATCCCGCTGGCCAACGTCCGCGGCGCCACCGCCGACCCCGGCGTGATCCACGAGCCGAAGGGCATCCGCGCGCCCGGCGCCCACGTGCCCGGCGTCATCACCGCCGGAACGTTCCACCTCGACGGGGAGCGCATCTTCTGGGACGTCCGCGACGCTGCCAAGGCCATCGTCATCGAGTTGCACGACGAACGCTACGCACGGCTCATCGTGCAGGTCGACGACCCACGGGCCGCGGTGGCCCTCATCGAAGGGGCCCTCCCCCGCCCGACCGCCTGATGCCTGAGCGTCAGAGACCGGTGCTGGGATCGGGTACGACGACCGGGGGCCGGGACCGGGGCGCCGAAGACCGTGGCGATCACGTCGCTGACCGCGTGCACGCCGTCGCCGATCGTCCGCCCGGCGGGCAGATCGAGCATGGCGGCGACGGCGTAGCGCTCGTCGGGTCCGGCGAAGCCGACCGTGTTGGTGACCCAGTGTTTCCTGCCGCCGTCGGGCTCGATGGACCAGCCGTTCTTCGTCCCCGGCCGCAGGTCGCTGCCCGCCGCCCAGACGCCCCAGCGCTGGATCGGCCCGACTGTCCGCATGCCGTCCACGAGGACCGCGCGGTCCTGCGGGTGCAGCTCGGTCAGGACGTGGATGATTAGTTTCAGCAGGTCCTCGGTGGTGCACTTCATGTGGCCCCAGCTGCGGGCGAAGCCGTCGACGAAGGTCAGCCCGGTCATGCCGTAGTAGCGCCGGAACCGGGGGACCTGGCTGTCGCGGCCGTAGCGGTTCCACAGCGCCGTGGCGGCGGGGTCGGACGAGAAGTCGAGCATGTCGGCGATCTGCCCCCGGGCCTTCGCGTCCAGGGTGATCTCCCCGGCGCGGGCGCGTTCGAGCAGCCCGGTCGCGATCGCCAGCTTGATCGTCGAAGCGGTCCAGGTCGGGTGGTCGGTCCGCCCCGCTCGCCAGGAGGTGCCCTCGACCCGGTCCCGGACGACGATGCCGAGCACTCCCGGCGCGGTGGCGACCAGGCGGGTCGCGGCGGCGAGCTGCTGCTGGAAGCGGTCGGGCGTGGGCGTCGGACTCGGCGCCGGGTCGGTGGGCGGGGTCGGCTCGCCGGGTGACAGGGCCGCGCAGCCGCCGAGCGCTCCGAGCGCCATGCCGAGCACCGCCCTCCGACCGATCGAGGTGTGGTTCACCAGGCAATGGTGCCAGGACCGGCACCGGTGGCAGCACACACCGGCACCGGTCTCAGCCGATCAGTGCCATAGCACCTTGGCGTTGGGGTTGCTGCTCCCGCAGCCCGAGGTGTAACCCGATCCGGTCACCGTCCACCCCACGGGGATCGGCGAGTTCGCGCAGACGAGCACCCCGTTGTAGGGCAGCTGCAGCTGGCGGGCATTGGGGCTGACCCCCGTACACGGTCCGGAGTAGGTGTTGGCCGTGACCACCCAGCCGGTCGGCACGGTCGAGTTCCCGCAGACCAGTACGCCGTTGAACGGCTGCTGCAGCCGGCGCGCGTTGGGGCTGGACCCGGTGCACGGCGACGAGTAGACGTTGCCGGTCACCACCCAGCCCGTCGGCAGGATCGAGTTGCCGCAGATCAGCGCACCCTCGTAGGGCAGCTCGGCCTGGACCGCGTTGATCCCCGATCCGGCACAGCCCGACGAGTGGATGTTCGCGATGATCACATATCCGGCCGGAACCGCGCTCCCGCCGCAGATCACCGCAGCCGACGCCGCGACCGGCACGGCGACCACGGTGGCGGCCGCGAGGCCGATCACGAGCAGCAGACGCTTCGTTGCATCCATGAGCTTCATATCGACGATTGTTACATCGGCACTATGCCCCGGTCACCCCGTCGATGCCCTGGCGCAGCAGGTCAGCGTGGCCGTCGTGGCGGGCGTACTCGGCGATCATGTGCGTGAAGACGAAGCGCAGGGAGATCTCGTCGCCGTCGTCGTCGATGAAGACGCTGTCGAGCGACTCGCCCTCGACGGCCTTGCGGGCCAGCTCCGACTCCTCGACCAGCAGCTCATAGGCGGCCTGCGCCTGGGCCGGGTCGAGGTCGTCGAAGTCGGCGTCGCGGTGCTCGGGGGTCGAGTAGAGCATCGGGACCCACTCGCTGCGGAACCGGCGCCGGAACCAGATGCGCTCGACCTTCGCCAGGTGGCGGAGCAGGCCCAGCAGCGACAGCGACGAACCGGGGACCGAGCGCAGGGCGAGCTGCTCGCCGGTGAGCCCGGCGCACTTGAACAGGAGCGTCGCCCGGTAGTAGTCGAGCATGCCGCGCAGCATCTCCGGCTCGGGAGCGTTCAGCGAGCCGCCGGGTCGAGTGACGTGAGGTGCAGTCCAGGTCATGTGGGCATGGTGCCACATTATTGATCATCTTTCTCCGCTCGCTTCCTCCCTCAGCGAACACCGTTGGCGACAGCACTCCCCCGGTGTAATCATGATTACATGATTACACCCGAGGTTATCGAGGAGCTGCGCGGCTGGTTCGCCGGCCGCCTGCCCGACGACGTCTACACCGAGTTGACCGAGGTCACCGTCGACCGCGAGGAGATCACCGTCATCGGCCGCATCGCCGAGCCCGCGCTCGCCGACGGCACGTCCGAGGTCGAGCGCACGGCGGCGGCCGAGGGCCGGATCGGCGAGTTCCGGGAGCGGACCCGAGGGCAGCGCATGGCCGTCGCGCAGGAGGCCGAGCAGCGTTTCGGCCGCAAGGTCTCCTGGGGTGTCACCTGCGGCGAGCGGACGGCGATCTTCACCAACGTCTCCGCGCCGGTCATGACCCGCCTGCGCCAGCAGGAGCGCAAGGTTCTCGACACGCTGGTCGAGGCCGGAGTCGCCCGCAGCCGCAGCGACGCGCTCGTCTGGTGCGTCCGGCTCGTGCAGTCGAACGCCGACACCTGGCTCGGTGACCTGCGAGACTCGTTGGAGCAGGTCAAGCGGGTCCGGGCGCAGGGTCCGGACGCACCGCCACAGGAGAGCTGATGCCGACACCGTCCATCTTCGACTGGGCCGGCGGTGACGCCGCCTTCGGCCGGCTGACCACCGTCTTCTACACCCGGGTCAGGCAGGATCCGCTGCTCGCGCCGGTCTTCGCCGAGATGGACGAGCAGCACGCCGAGCACGTCGCCGTCTGGCTCGCCGAGGTCTTCGGCGGTCCGGCGAGATACACGCAAGAGCTTGGTGGCCATGCGCACATGGCCACCAAGCACCTCGGTCGCGGCATCACCGAAGCGCAGCGCCGCCGCTGGGTCACCCTGCTGATGGACGCGGCCGACGAAGCCGGCCTCCCGGCCGACCCCGAGTTCCGGGCCGTCTTCGCCTATTACATCGAGTGGGGTACGCGGATGGCGCTCGTCTACTCCGGCGACGACCCGCCGCCGGTGCAGGCGGCCGACGTGCCCCGATGGGGCTGGAACCAGACCCCGCCCTGGACCGGTTAGGCCAGCAGCTTGACGGCGGACCGGTTGGCGCCGACGAACTCATAGCCGAGCCAGGCGTTGATGGCCCGCATCGGCGCGTTGACCAGGTCGTTACCGGTGAAGGCGGTCGTGATCCCGGCCTCGGCGGCGGCCCGCAGCGAGACCGACTTGATGAGCTTCACCAGTCCCCGCCCGCGGAACTCGCGCAGGCAGTCCGAACCCGCCGACATCGCCTTGCCGGTGGCGTAGTTGGCGTTCAGCGCGGTGGTGGCGGCCGGGGCGCCGTCGACGAAGGCGATGATGCTGAGGTCGCGGTCGATGGTCGGCCAGTCCATGATCAGCCAGTCGGCGTAGGGCATGCCCCCGAAGGGCACGTCGCCGGGCTCGTCGCGGGCGGCGAGGTCGACCACGGCGTGCCAGGCCTCCGGACCGCATTCGCGGGCCGTCATCAGCGTCACGCCGGGCGGGGTCGGCGGCAGCGGCGGCAGCACCCGCGGGTCGACCGAGATGAAGCGGTTCGTGGCACCGAGCTCGAACCCGCGCGCCGTGGCGAAGGCCAGCGACGCCGGGTCGTCCATCACGGTGATCTGGACCTGGGTGGCGCCGATCGAGCGCAGGTAGGCCTCGGCCTGGTCGTACAGCGCGGTGCCCAGGCCTCTGCCCCTGGCGGTGGGGTAGACGCCGAGGCTCGCGATCGTGGCGCCGGGCTTGTCCGCGTAGAGGTCGCGCTTGCCCCAGACGTAGGCGTCGAGGCCCTCGTCGGACGGCACGCACACGCGGAACACCTGCGCCTCGGGCGGGTTGCCCTCGAACCAGAGCTCCTGCGTCTCGACGGTGGCGACATGCCACGGCTCGATCGACCGCCGGATGCGGTCCATCCCGGCGACATCGGCGAGCTTGGTTTCTCGGATCAGCACAGGCTGACCGTAACCCGGCTGGCAACCGATTTCCGGACTCGCGGGGACTCCGGGCAACGCAAGATCGCGCTTCTTCCCGGAAGTAAGGCCTACCGACATGCCCTGAGGGGACTACTTCCGGGAATGAACGCGATCTTGCAGAAGAACGCACCCGGTCAGCTAGCGGACCCGTCCAGGGTGAGGACGACCTTGACATCGCCGGGCCGCGGAGCGAACGCCTCGGCGAAGCGCTCCAGTGGCACCCGGCGCGTGATGAGCCGCCCCAGCCACCCGATGTCCGCCCGCGCCAGCGCGTCCGCAGCCGCCGCGTAGTGCGACAGGTTGGCGTTGACCGAACCGATGATCACGTCGTTCTCCAGGACGATGCTGCGGTTGAGCTCACCGGCGTCGACGGTCAGGCTGTGCCCCGCCGACGAGACTCCGGTCAAGCACACGATCCCGAACGGCGCGGTGTTGGCCAGCGCACCGAAGACGACGGGACCCACCCCGGTCGCCTCGATGACCACGTCCGGCCGCAGCGCCCGAGCCACCTCGTCGATGGATCCACTATGGAAGGTCGCGCCCAGGTCCCGGACCAGGGCCGGCTTGGGGCCGTCGGTCACGACATCCAGGACGTGCACGTCGAGACCTCGCTGGACGGCGAGCAGCGCCGCGAGCAGCCCGATCGGCCCGGCACCGGTGATGAGCGCGGTCCGGGGCTGGAACCACGCCCGGGCACCGACCTTGTCGACCTCGTCCCATGCCTTCGCCACCACGCTCGTCGGCTCCATCAGCACGCCGACCTCGGCGAGGCCGGGGTCGAGCTTGACGGCATAGCCGGGCTCGACGTTCCAGGCCTGGCTGGCGTACCCGTCGAGTTGTTTGATGCCCCGCTCGGTGTAGTCGCCGTTGCGGCACATGTCGAACTGACCGTGCGCGCAGGCGCCGCACGGCGCCGGATCCGGGCGGCGGACCACTCCCACGACGAGGTCTCCGGCGGCGAAGCCGCTGCCGGAGGGCGCGTGCCGGACCCGGCCGAGGGATTCGTGGCCGATGACGAGGCGCTCGCGGCCGGGGGGCGCCCAGCCGTAGTCACCTGCGGCGATCTCCCGGTCGGTGCCGCAGACGCCGACGGCGAGGCCGTCGACGAGCAGCTCGCCGTCGCCCGGCTCCGGGTCGGGCACGTCGGTGACGGCGAGGGAGTTCGGCTGCTCGGGTACGACGGTCAGCGCGCGCATCGGTCCGCTTCTCCTGGGTAGTGGTGCCCTCAGGCTACGCCGACCGCACCTTCTCGGCAGGGCAACTGCTGTCCCGGGTGGTCGGGACGCACCGCCCTGGCCGGACGGGACGGCGACCCGGTTACCTGCAGGGGTCGAACACGACCCATCGCTGACAGGAGAATTCCATGCCCCTGACGACGCTCGCGGCTGAGCAGGTCGAGCACATCCCCAGCCACGTCAAGACGACCTACCCCACGTGCAACGAGGCCCGCAGCAGGCGGCTCACGCCTCCGCCGAGCATTCGCCCGGCGGCCGAGCACGTCGACCACATCCCGGCGCACGTCAAGAACAGCTACGTCAACTGCACGGACCTCAGCCGGGGTTCCCGGCTCTCCCCCGCCCCGACCGTCACCCGGTGAGGAAGCAGCGATGACCACCACGGAAGCGACCCGGCTCGACCACGGCTGGCGGATCTGGCTCGCCGAGAACCTCGCGATGGGCGCGCCGGTCGAGGAGGTACGCGCGGCGGCCCTGGCCCAGTCGATCGACCCCGCCGACCTCGATGCCGAGCTGGAGCAGCTCACCGGGCACCCGTATTTCGCGGTCAGCCGGCGGATGGCGCTGCGCTACGACTGGCTGGAGTCCATCATGGATGTCTACCGGCTGCTGCGCAACGGCGACGGCGGGCGGGAACTGGACCGCCGCACGGCGATCGACCCGGCCGAGTTCTTCGCCCGCTACTACTTCGGCCACCGGCCGGTGGTGCTCGACGGGCTGCTCGACGACTGGCCCGCCCGCGAGTGGACCCTCGACGAGATGGCCCGGCGCTGCGGTGACGCCCAGGTGGAGGTGATGACCGGCCGGGAGGCGAACCCCGAGCACGCCTGGCAGTACGACCGGCACCGCACCACGATGCCGTTCGGCGACTATCTGCGGCTGGTCGGGGCGGGCTCGCGTACCAACGACTTCTACATGGTGCCCCGCAACAGCAACTGGCCCGGGGCGCTGCGCCCGCTCGTCGGCGACGTGCGGGCACCGGCCGGGATCATCGACGCGGTCGACGGGACCGAGCACGGCACCTGCTGCTCGGCCCGGCCGGGACCGTGACGCCGCTGCACTTCGACAACAGCAGCGTGCTGCTCTGCCAGGTGCTGGGGCGCAAGCACGTCAAGCTGGTGCCGTCGTTCGAGCGGCACCTGGTCTATCCGCGCGGCGGCACCTTCAGCTCGGTGGACGCGGCCCGGCCGGACCTGGACCGCCACCCGCTCTTCGCCGAGGCGACGGTGCTCGACGTGGTGCTCGAACCGGGCCAGGCCGTCTTCATTCCGGTCGGCTGGTGGCACTGGGTGCACGCGCTGGACGTCAGCGCGACGGTCACCTTCCACCACTTCCAGGTCCCCGGCGCCAACCACAAGATCGCCACCCCGCCGGCTGCTGGTGCCGCCGACTAACGCCTTGATCGCGTCGTTTTCCGGAAACAGTCCCCTCAACAGCAGGCGGAAGGCCCAGTTTCCGGGAAACAACGCGATCATCACGGGGAGGGAGCGGGGAGGCGGCGCGCTCACGGTTTGCCCAGGCCCTCGGCTCGGGCGCGGGCGATCGCCTCGCCGCGGCTGTTCGCCTGGATCTTCACCAGGATGTTGGAGAGGTTGTTGCGCACCGTCTTGGGGCTGAGCCCGAGGCGGTGCGCGACGGCGGCGTTCTCCAACCCGAGTGCGACGAGGTGCAGCACCTCGCGTTCCCGGTCGGTGAGCTGCGGAAACGGGGCCGCCGGACCGCCGTGGGCGCCGGTGAGCAGCCCGGCGGCCTGCGCGGCGATCGCCGCACCGAACATCAGGCCGCCGTGCGCCACCGAGCGGATGGCGCGCTCGACCTCGGCCGGTCCGGCCTCCTTGAGCAGGTAGCCGCGAGCACCGGCCCGCAGTGCCGCGAAGAGCGAGTCGTCGTCGTCGAGGGTCGTCACCACCAGCACCCCGACCTCCGGCTGCCGGGCGGTGACGATCCGGGTCGCCTCGATGCCGGAGCGGTGCTGGAAATGCAGGTCCATCAGGACCACGTCGGGGCGGAGCTCCTCGATGACCCGCAGCGCCTCGTCGATGTCGGCGGCCTCGCCCGCGCACTCGACACCGTCGAAGGTCGACACCAGGGCGGTCATCCCCAGCCGGAAGACGGGATGGTCGTCGACGACCACGACCCGGATCGGCGCCGTCACGCCGCGACCCGCTGCCGGGGCACCCGC
The DNA here is from genome assembly GCF_014204945.1 of Allocatelliglobosispora scoriae. Classification (NCBI taxonomy): domain Bacteria; kingdom Bacillati; phylum Actinomycetota; class Actinomycetes; order Micromonosporales; family Micromonosporaceae; genus Allocatelliglobosispora; species Allocatelliglobosispora scoriae. Next base: position 2,822,518 of record NZ_JACHMN010000003.1, on the reverse strand, counting down.
AGCCGCACCGTGGTGCCGGTGGGCCGGGTCGGTTCGACCGTCAATGATCCGCCGACCGCATCGGCCCGTTCCCGCATCGACTGCAGCCCCATCCCCGCTGATCGGCCGGCCGTCGGGCCGGTCCCGTGGTCCACGACCGTCACCTGAAGCTCTCCGTCCTGCGTCTCGACCAGCACGTCGCACCGCTCGACGCGGGCGTGCCGGTGCACGTTGCGGACGGCTTCGGCGACCACCCCGTAGACGGCGGTCGCCACCTCGCCGGACAGCTGCCGCTGCGACGGATCGACGCTCACCGTCACCGCGAACCCGGCCAGGGCGTAGCGCTCGGCGAGGGTGTGCAGAGCCGGCAGCAGGTCGCCGTCGGCGAGGTCGGCCGGGAGCAGCGCCCGGGCCAGGTGCCGGACCGACTCCGCCCGCTGGTTCATCTCCTCGGTGAGCCGTTCGAGCAGCTGCTCGGCGGCGGCGAGGTCGCGGTGCAGCAGGTTGCGGGTCGCGGCGAGCCCGAGACCGATGCCGCTCAGCGCCGGGCCGAGCCCGTCGTGCAGGTCCCGGCGCAGCGTGCGCCGCTCCTCGTCGCGGGCCTCCGCGAGGCGCCGCCGCGACCCGGCCAGGGCCTCGTTGGTGACGGCGAGGTCGACGACCGCGCCCGCGACCGGCGCGAGGTCCGCCAGCGCCGCAGCCGCCCGGCCCCCCAGCCGCTCGCCGGGGCGCGGCCAGGCGACCAGCTCACCGACCGTCCGCTCACCACTGACGAGGGGTACGCGCACCGGCGGCCCGCCGCTCCCCGGCACCGCACCGGCGGCGGCGCCGGGCGCGGAGCCCAGCGGATAGACGGTGATCGTGACCCGGTCCAGCCGCAGCGACGAGGCGATGGCGGAAGCCACCGTGTCGATCATGGGCTCGTCGTGGCCGGCGCTGCCGAGGCGCTGCACCACCTGCCGCATCAGCGGTTCGCGCCCCTCCCCGTGCACCAGCCGGTCCACCCGTCGCTGCACCCATTGGCGCAACGGCTGGAAGGCGGCGGCGAGAACGGCGGTGACCAGCACCTTCGGGACGAACGAGTCGGCCGGCAGCACCCGGTCCAGCAGCAGCACCCCACCGGTGTAGCCGGCGATGACGACCGCGGTCATGAGCAGCCAGACCAGGGTCCGCTGGACGGCGAGGTCGATGCCCCACAGCTGCTGGCGCAGCACGACGACGAGGACGGCGGCCGGGAAGAAGAGCTGCGAGGCGAGCATGAGCAGCGCGGGAGCCTGCGCGGGCAGCCGCTCGGCGAACGACGGCGGCAGGGAGGCGATGGCGAAGGCGAAGCTGAGCAGGGTGCTGCCGACGGCGAGCCAGCCCAGTCCGTGCCGCTGTGCCCGGGGCTCGGTGTGGCGGCGGCGGAGCACCCCGGCGGTGGCGAGCAGCCCGAGCGGGATCACCGCGTACATGGCCGGGCCGAGGATCTCCACGCGCAGTCGGCGCAGCTCCGGATCGGTGACGTGGAAGAGCCCGTAGGGCGCCGGATTGGTGAGGGCGACGAGGACCGCGGCGATCACGTAGCCGATCCCCAGGCTCACCGCGGCCGCCCGGACCACCCGCAGGCCTCGCCCGGGCGCGTCTGCCGGCAGCAGCCACGGCAGCAGGACCACCAGGCCGTAGAGGCCGGGCAGCCAGGCCCAGGTGTGCGCGCCGATCAGCAGGTCCGGCGCCCACAGCTGCGGGTGGCGGACCGCCAGCAGCTCCCACTGCGAGGAGAAGGCGGAGAAGGCCCCGCCGATGGCCGCCGCGGCGACGATCCAGCCGGTCAGATGGGTCCGGCGGCCCAGGATCAGCCACGCCACGGCACCGTAGACGATCCCGTCCGCGAGGTCGACCAGCGCGTAGAGCTGGGTGGCGGTGGCCGACGGCTGAACCGCGATCCAGGCCGCGAACGCCGCTGCGGTCAGCAGCCCGGTCACGCTCGCCACGGTCCACGCCGCCACCCGGCGGCGTACCGGGCCGGCAGGCAGTGCTGTTGTCACGACGATCATTCTGCCGGACCGGCACCGCGCCGAACGGGCCAGGCAGGAGGGCCGGACGGCTGGTCCGGGGTGTCCCGACGGGACGGGTCAGCTGTCACTGGCCGGCGGGCCGCCACCGGCGCGAGGCTCTCCCTGCGGCACCCGCCGCACCTGCCGCGACCTGCGGCCGACCCGATCGGAGAACCCGTGCAGTCCGTCACCCCGGCACCGACCAGCGATGCCGCCGCCGAGCACGTCGACCACATCCCCGCGCACGTCAAGGGCTCCTATGTGAACTGCGAGCAGTACGCCCGCCAGCCACGCCTCACCCCGACACCGGGACGGCCAGCCGGACGCTGATCCACCCGCACCGCAGGCACCCGCTCCCAGCAGCGGGTGCCTGCACCCATCCCGTAGAGAGGACCTCGAAACGATGAGCACCGACGGCGGCACGGGGAACGGCATCGCGGGCACCCTGCCGCAGGACCGCACGATCGCGGTGCATAGGACGTGACCGGATCGGGTAGGAGTGGGGGATGCCCATCAGCTCCGAGACTCTCGTCGGCGACCGCTACCGTCTGATCCGCCAGCTCGGCCAGGGCGGCATGGGCCGGGTCTGGCAAGGGCTCGACGAGGTGCTGGGCCGCGACGTGGCGCTCAAGGAGCTGGTCGTGCCGCCGGGACTCTCCGAAGAGGAACGCCAGGAGCTGCGCGAACGCTCCGCCCGCGAGGCACGGGCCATCGCCCGCCTGAGCCACCCCAATGTGGTCCGCGTCTTCGACGTCTTCACCGGGGAGGGCGGCGATCCGTGGATCGTCATGGAGTACGTGCGGGGTGTCTCGCTGCACGACGCCATCCCGGTGCCGCCGCGCCGGGCTGCCGAGATCGGGCTGGGCGTCCTGGCTGCGCTGCAGGCGGCGCACCGGGCCGGAGTGGTGCACCGGGACGTGAAACCGGGCAACGTGATGCTCTCCGACGAGGGCCGGGTGCTGCTCACCGACTTCGGCATCGCCACCGCGCCCGGCGATTCGAGCATCACCCGGACCGGCATCATGTTCGGTTCCCCGGCCTTCATGGCGCCCGAGCGGGTGCACGACAGCCGTACCGGGCCGTCCTCGGATCTCTGGTCGCTGGGCGCGACGCTCTACACGGCGGTCGAGGGGCACTCCCCCTTCGAGCGGTCGTCACCGCTGGCGACCCTCACCGCGCTGGTGACCGAGCCCCTGCCGCCGCCCCAGCACGCCGGTGTGCTGCGACCGGCGCTGGACGGGCTGCTGCAGAAGGACCCGGCGGACCGGATCAGCGCGGAGCGGGCGGAGCAGCTGCTCCGGGCCGCCGTCGCTGCTCCCCTGGCCCGGGCTCCGCTCGCTATCGCCGCCCCGCCCGCCATCGAGGCCGCGCCGCCGGTCAGCCCACCGCGAGCCGTGCCCGCCCTCGTGGCCACCGGACGGTCGTCCCGACGGATTCCCCGGGCGGCCCTGCTCGGTGGCGCGGCGGTCCTGCTGATCGTGGCGGTGCTGGCCGGGGTGCTGCTGACCCGGGAGCCGGACCGGCCGTCCTCCCCCGTCGCCCAGCCCTCCACCAGCCCCGCCACGATCAGCAAGGCGCCCGTCTCCCCGAAGGTGTCGCCGTCACCGACGCCGACGCCGCGGATCTCGGCGTCTCCGTCACCGGCCCCGTCCGGGTTCCAGCTGCCCGCCGGGTGGCAGATGCGCGATGACGGGACCGGGTTCGCGGTGCCCGTACCGAATGGGTGGCGGTTCGGCCGGGACTCCGACGGCCGCGCCTATTGGCGGCATCCGAGCAACGGCACGCTCCTGCTCATCGACCAGACCCGCCACCCGAAGTCGGATCCGGTGAAGGACTGGCGCAACAACGAGGCGGCCCGGCGCAGCGGCTACCGCGACTACGCCCGGGTGCGGCTGGAGGCCGTCGACTACTGGGACAAGGCCGCCGACTGGGAGTTCACCTACACCAGCAGCGGGGGCGCCGCCCTGCACGTGCTCAACCGGGGGTTCGTCACCGCGCCGGACCAGGCCTACTCGATCTACTGGAGCACCGCGGCCGGGCTGTGGAACGACCAGGCGGACGAGCTCCAGGTCGTCATCACCGGATTCCGTCCCGCCCGGAGCTGACCGCCGCGCGCCGACTCCACGATTCGGCTTGGCACTGTCAAATTCTTTCATACATCGTCACTGCTCGATATAACTGATACCTCAGCGACTACCTCGCTGAATCGATCAGGGGAGGACGTATGAGAAGAACCCTCGGAATCGCCGGTGCCGCGCTGCTCGCGGCCGGCCTGCTGGCGGGGACCGCGCCGAGCGCCGCCGCCGGGACCGCCGGTCCGGACGCGGTGGTCGCGGCGGCCGACCAGTTGCTCCAGCAGCACCGGGCCGATCTACAGGCCGCCGCCAGTGGTGAGGCCTATGTGGTCAACCGTTCGAAGACCGACGCCAATGGTGCCGGGCACGTCCGTTACGACCGGACCTACAACGGTCTGCGCGTCCTCGGTGGCGACTTCAGCATCCACACCGCGCCCGGCGGCGCCTACGCCGGCACGTCGGTCGGCCTCGCCGCACCGCTGACGATCTCCACCGCCGCGAAGGTCACCCCCTCGGCCGCCGTCAAGGCAGCCAAGTCCGCCTTCACCGGCAAGATCACCGGCGCCGGCAGCCCCGAGCTCTTCGTGGACGCCACGTCGGGCTACGGCAAGCTCGCCTACGAGACCGTCGTCTCCGGCTGGGCCGCCGACGGACAGACCCCCTCTGTCCTGCACGTCATCACCGACGCCGTCAACGGCAACGTGATCGGCTCCTTCAACGACGTCAAGCACGTCAACGGCACCGGCCAGGGCGTCTACACCGGCACCGTCACCATCGACACGACCCTGTCGGGCAGCACCTACTCGATGGTCGACCCGTCGCACGGCAACGGCCGCACCTGCGACCTCAACGGCGGCACCTCCACCTGCACCACCTTCACCGACGCCGACAACGTGTGGGGCAACGGCCTGGCGTCCAACCGCCAGTCGGCCGGTGTCGACGCGCACTTCGGTGCCGCGAAGACGTTCGACTACTTCAAGAACGTCCACGGCCGCAACGGCATCTTCGGCAACGGCGCTGGTGTGCCGAGCCGGGTGCACTACGGCAACGCGTACATCAACGCGTTCTGGGACGGCTCGCAGATGACCTACGGCGACGGCGCCGGCAACAACCGGCCCCTGACCTCCATCGACGTGGCCGGCCACGAGATGAGCCACGGTGTCACCGAGGCCCTGGCGGGCCTGGTCTACTCCGGCGAGTCGGGCGGCCTCAACGAGGCGACCTCGGACATCTTCGGCAACATGGTCGAGTTCTACGCCAACTCGCCCGGCGACCCCGGTGACTACGACGTCGGCGAGAAGATCAACATCAACGGCAACGGCACCCCGCTGCGCTACATGTACAACCCCCCGCTGGACGGCTCGTCGCACGGCTGCTGGTCGACCTCGACCAAGAACGTCGACGTGCACTACTCCTCGGGCGTCGCCAACCACTTCTTCTTCGACCTCGCCGAGGGCACCGGCTCGACCGCTTACGGCACCAGCCCGGTCTGCGGCTCGGCTCCGGCCGTGGTCGGCATCGGTCGCGCCAAGGCCGAGAAGATCTGGTACCGCGCCCTGGACCTCTACTTCACCACCAACACCAGCTATGTCAACACCACGACGCCGGCCAACACCGCCCGCGCCTACACGCTGCGTGCCGCGACCGACCTCCACGGCACCTGCACCACGGAGTACAAGGCCGTCCAGGCCGCGTGGACCGCCGTCAACGTCGCCGGTTCTGACGCCCCCTGCACCGGCACCGGCAACGACTTCTCCATCGCGGTCTCGCCGACGTCCGGCTCGGTCAACCCGGGCGGCTCCGTCACGACCACCGTCAGCACCGCGCTGACCAGCGGCTCCGCCCAGACCATCGCCCTCACGGCGTCCGGTCTGCCCAGCGGCGCCACGGCCGCCTTCAGCCCGGCCTCCGTCACCACCGGCGGCAGCTCCTCGCTCGCCATCGCCACCAGCGCCTCGACACCGCCGGGCAGCTACGTGGTGACCGTCACCGGCACCGGTACGTCGGCCACCCACACCACGCCGTACACCCTCGTGGTCAACGGCACCGGCACCTGCTCCAGCCCCGGCCAGAAGCTCGGCAACCCCGGCTTCGAATCGGGCAACACGGTCTGGACCGCCTCGACGGGCGTCATCGGCCAGTGGGCCGCCAGCGGCGAGCCGACCCACGGCGGCACCTGGAACGCCTGGCTCGACGGCTACGGCACCACGCACACCGACACGCTGTCGCAGACGGTGACGATCCCGGCGGGCTGCTCCAGCTACGTCCTGTCGTTCTGGCTGCACATCGACACCGCCGAGACGACCACCACCGTCCAGTACGACAAGCTGACCGTCAAGATCGGCTCAACCACCCTGGCGACCTACTCCAACCTCGACAAGGCCGCCGGCTACGTCCAGCGGACCTTCAACGTGTCGGCCTTCGCCGGCCAGACCGTCACGCTGCTCTTCACCGGCGTGGAGGACCCCTACCTGCAGACCTCCTTCGTCATCGACGACACGTCGCTGACGGTCTCCTGACCCACCCCTCCCCGGAAAAACGGTGCCTCCGCGGCGACCCCGCGGAGGCACCGCCACCTGTAGATCGTGGTCACCGGGTGCCGTTCCGCCCGGAGCCGGCACGCCTCGCGGCGAGGACCGCGTCCCAGTCGGGGTCGGCCGCCGCCTCGGTGCGGGAACGCAGGTATTCGACGGTGTCCTCGCCGCGCAGGAGGACGGCGATCCAGACGCCGAGGACCAGCCCGGCCACCTCGGCGGGGTAGATCAGCAGGAAGTAGCCCGGTGCCACGATCAGCGAGTTGACGAGGTCCTCGATCACCTGGTTCTGGGTGGAATCGACGAACGGGCTGATCCCGATGGAGGAGTCCTGCCCCATCAGGGCGAACTGGCCGAAGAAGACCGACCCTGCCGTGATCCAGGCGGCGACGCGGGCCCAGGGGTCGACCCGGCGGACGAGCAGCCAGGCCGCCAGGGAGGCGATGGCGCCGAGGGCGCCGACCCAGATCGCGATCTGGGCGGCGGCGTCGAGATTGGAGACCGCCCGCTCGGCGTCGGAGGTGATCGAGGCGAGGCTGATCGCGTGGGCCGCGTTGGCCCGCACGTAGCGAAGCTCCAGGACACCGGCGAGGAGCTGCACGGCCGCGACGGCGCCCGTCGCGATCAGCAACCAGCCGAGGACGCGGACAGCCCGAGGTCGTTCGCTCAGCGTCATGCCGCCGACTGTAGAAGGTCGACACCTCCCGCGCCGCCCCGCGCTGATGTTAGATATTTTTGACACGGTGTCAGTTTTACTTTACCGTGGTCCATGTCAAGTTTTCTAGACACCGGTTCCTGGCAGTAAGGGCGGCAACATGAGGGCGATCGTCTACGACACCTACGGGACACCCGGCGTCCTGCGCCTCGCCGAGGTGCCGACGCCGGTGCCCGCCGCGGGTGAGGTGCTGATCCGGGTCCGCGCCAGCACGGTCGGACCCGCCGACTGCGCTGCCCGGCAGGCCGACCCGGCGTACTCCCGGATGGTCTTCGGCCTTTTCTCACCCCGCAAGCCGATCCTCGGCAGCGACCTGGCGGGCGAGGTCGCGGCGCTCGGCGCCGGTGTCACCGGCTTCGCCGTCGGCGACCGGGTCCTCGCCGCGACCGGTGCCGCGTTCGGCACGCACGCCGAATACGCCCTCCTGCCGCAGGTCGCGGTCGTGCCGACCCCCGATGGGCTCGGTGACGCCGACGCCGCCGCGCTCATCGGCGGCGGCCTGACGGCGCTGCCCTTCCTGCGCGACCACGGCCGCCTCCGCGACGGCCAGCGCATCCTGATCAACGGTGCCTCCGGCGCGGTCGGCACCGCCGCGGTGCAGCTCGCGAAGCACTTCGGCGCGAGCGTCACCGCGGTGTGCAGCACCACCAACCTCGACCTGGTCCGGTCGCTCGGCGCCGACGAGGTGATCGACCACACCCGGGAGGACTTCACCCGGCTCGGCGGCGGCTTCGACGTCGTCTTCGACGCGGTCGGCAAGAGTTCCTTCGCCAGGTGCCGGGGTCTGCTGAAGCCGGGCGGGGCCTACCTCACCACCGTTCCGTCCCCCGCGGCGCTCCTCCAGACGCTCTGGACCCCGAGGTTCGGCCGCAAGCGGGTCGTGCTCGCCTTCACCGGGCTGCGCTCACCCGCCGTGATGGCCGAGGACCTCGCCGTCCTCACCGGCCTCGCCGCGGCGGGCCGCCTGCGCGCGGTGATCGACCGCAGCTACCCGCTGGAGCAGGTCGCCGACGCCCACCGCTATGTGGACACCGGCCGCAAGCGGGGCGCCGTCGTCGTCACCGTCTAGAAGAGCCCCGACCCCGACGGATCGGGCAGGAACCCGGTGCGCTGGAAGAAGTCGAGATAGGTCGTGATGAGAGCCGCGTCGGCGGGCGGGCAGTCGGTGTCGTCGGGGTGCAGGAAGACCTCGTGGTCGTCGCTGCGCGCCGCCGCGAGGAAGGCGTCGACCAGCGGATGCGCGGCGTTCCCGGGATCGGCGGCGACCAGGTCGGCCCACTTCTGCGGATCGATCTCGGCGAGGTCGTGCCCGGCCGCGCGCAGCTGGTCGACGAGCTGCGCGAAGGTGACGAGCACCGGGTTGGCGTGGTGCAGGACGCCCTCGGCGCCCCGCCGCACCGCCCCGGCCACCGCCCGCGCCGCATGGTCGACCGGCACCAGGTCAAAAGCGAGATCCACATCGGCGGGTACGCCGTTGACCTGCACGCATCCTTTGAGGACGCGCCACAGGAAGTCGTCGGTCTGGCAGGCCCCGGTGCCGGTGGCCCCGCTGATGCGGGCGATCCGGTGGACGGCGACCCGCAGCCCCCGCTCGGCGGCGAGCCCGGCGATGCCCTCGACCACCCATTTCGTCTGCTGGTAGCCGGTGACGAGCCGATCGACCGGTCCCGGCGCGGCGGTGGCGGGCTGCCGGGCGGTGCCCCGGGGCGCGTGCCCGAAGACCCCCATGGACGAGAGGTGGTGCACCGGCACGCCCGCGTCGGCGGCGAGGCGCAGGATCCGCCGGGTGCCCGCGACGTTCGCCGGGGCGAGCTGGGCGTATGTCTGCAGCCAGTGCACGCCCGCACCGGCGTGCACGACGGTGCCGGTGCTCGCCGCGAGCCGCTGCCACGCCGTGAGCGTCAGCCCGAGGGTGGGCGCGGCGAGATCGCCGCAGACCACCTCCACCTGGCCCGCCGGGTAGGCGAGGCCGTAGCGCTTGAGGTTGGCGTGCAGCCGCGCCACCCCGTCGGCCGCCCGCTCGGCCCGGACGAGGCAGGTGATCCTCGCCTCCGGGTCGGCGGCGAGCTCGCTGAGCAGGAAGGCGCCGAGGAACCCGGTGGCGCCGGTGAGCAGCACCCGCCCGCCGCCCGCCTTCGGCCGCCGGGCCGTGAACTGCGCGGGCAGGCTGACCTCCGCGGTGAGGTCCAGCCGCGCCGGGGGCGACTGCGACCCGGCCAGGTACGCCGCGAGCCGCCCCGGCGTCGGATGGCTGAAGAGTTCGGCGATCGTGAAGGCGATGCCCTCCGTGCGGGCGGCGGCGACGAGACCGACGGCACGCAGGCTGTCGCCGCCGAGGGCGAAGTAATCGCTGTCGGCGCCGGTGTCGTGGCCGAGGCTGCGGTCGAAGAGCAGGCAGATCCGCCGTTCCAGGTCGGTACGCGGTGCGACCGGCGGTGGGCCGGAGCGCCGGACCGGCGCGGGCAGCGCACCACGGTCGATCTTGCCGTTGGCGGTCTGCGGCATCCGGTCGAGCACCGTCACCGTCGCCGGGACCATGTAGTCCGGCAGGTGCCGGGCGAGTTCGCCGCGGACCACGGCGGCGTCGATCCCGCCGTCGGCGGTGACGTAGGCGGCGAGCTCGGCCTCCCCGCCGTCGCGGCGCGCCATCACGACCGCCTGCCGGACGCCGGGCTGCGCGGTCAGCAGCGCCTCGATCTCGCCGAGCTCGATGCGGAAGCCCCGGATCTTGACCTGGTGGTCGGTGCGGCCGAGGAACTCCAGCTCGCCGAGGGCGTTGCGGCGGACCAGGTCGCCGGTGCGGTAGAGCCGCCCGCCGGGGCGGAAGGGATCCGGGCGGAACCGCTGCGCCGTCAGCTCCGGCCGGTGCAGGTAGCCGTCGGCGACGCCGTCGCCACCGATGCAGAGCTCGCCCGGCACGCCCTCCGGCAGCGGCTGCAGGTGCTGGTCCAGGATGTAGAGCCGGGTGTTGGCGACCGGTTCGCCGAGGGTGATCGAGGTACCCGGCATCACGTGGCCCACCGTGGACCAGATCGTGGTCTCGGTGGGTCCGTAGAGGTTCCAGACCGCGCCGACCCGGTTGAGCAGGCTGTCGGCGAGGTCGCGGCTGAGCGCCTCGCCGCCGCAGAGGGCGCTGAGGCCCGGCTCCCCCGCCCAGCCCGCGGCGATGAGCATCTTCCAGGTCACCGGCGTCGCCTGCAGCACGGTCGGCTTGACGCTCTCGACCAGCTCCAGCAGCGCGTGCCCGTCCCGGGCCGTGGCCGACGGTGCGATGTGGACAGTCGCGCCGACGAGCAGCGGGCCGAAGAGTTCCAGCGCGGCGATGTCGAAGCAGACCGTGGTGACCGCGAGCATCCGGTCGCCTTCGGCGAGGCCGGGTTCGCCGACCATGGAGCACAGGAGGTTGGTCAGGGCCCGGTGCCCCACCTGCACGCCCTTCGGCCGCCCCGTCGTACCGGAGGTGTAGATGACGTATGCCCGGGCGTCCGGGTCGCCACGGTCCACCGCAGTGGTGTGCGTGCCGACCAGCGCCAGGTGCAGCAGCCCGGGTGCGGCCGCCGCGAGCACCGGGTCCGGTGCGCGGTCGACGATCAGCAGTCGGACCCGGGCGTCGTCGAGCATCGCCGCGATGCGTTCCGGCGGGTAGACCGGGTCGAGCGGCACGTAGGCGGCGCCCACGGTCAGCACCGCCAGCAGCGCGGCCACCAGGTCGGCGGAGCGGTCCAGGTAGACCCCGACGAGATCGCCCGGCCCCGCACCCCGGTCGGCCAGCTCGGCCGCGATCGCCGCCACCCGGTCCCGCAGCTGCCGGTAGGTGAGCGCCCGCTCGGCGTCCTGGACCGCGATCGCGAGCGGGGTCCGCTCCGACTGCGCCGCGATGAGGTGCTGCACGCAGCCCTGCCGTGGCTGGTCGGCGGCGGCCGCGGCGAGCGCCGGCCGGTCCCGGGCGGCCGGGGCGAGCAGCGGTACCCGGTCCAGGGGCGCGTCGTCCACGCCGTGCCAGAACACCGAGAACGCCTCGGCCAGCGACCGGGCCTCCGGTTCCGCGAGCGCCGCCGTCGAGATCGACCAGCGGCAGCCGCCCGCCGGGTCGATCTCGATCCGCAGCGCCGTGCCCGGCGTGGTGGGGGTGGCGGTGCCGGAGAGGTCGAGCTCGATCGGCAGCGGATCGTCGAAGCTCCGGACGCCGTGCAGCTGGGGATAGCGCAGGAACACGTCGCGCAGGTAACCGCCCCAGCCGCCGATCAGCTCCAGGTCGGCGGTGAGCTCTTCGGCGTACCCGGCGAAGGTTTCCGTCAGCGCGGGGACCGGGAGGGGCACGACCGCCGCGACCAGGCCGTCACCCGGGCCGGGGGTGAGCCGGAGCCCGACGGCGCCCGGGTCGCCGCGGCCGATGCGGGCGAGGTAGGCGCAGACCGCGGCGGCGGTCGTCGCGGCCGATCCGGCGCGGTTGCCGGGGGCGGGCACCTCGATGACGTGCCAGGCCACGGCCTCGGCGGCGCCGGCGCGGAACGGCAGGTCCATGGGGGACGACGCGGCGAGCCGGGCCACCCACCGGGCCTCGTGGCGCAGCGCGGTTCGGGCCGCCGAGGTCAGCGCCGCCCGCTGTGGCGCGGTCGGGTCGGCGAGGACGCTGCCCCGGCGCAGGTCCGGGTCGCGCCCGACCTCGATCGGACGGCCGCTGAGCGTGGTGATCCGGCCGAGCACCAGGTCGCGGTCGACGGTCGCCACGGTCAGCCTGCCGTCGGCGCAGGAGAGCACCGTTCCCGGCGGCTCCGCCGACCAGGCACCGGAGGGTTCGGCGGCACCGACGGCGAGGAGCCGGTCCCCGGCGAGCAGCTTCGCCGTGCCGAACCCGTTGGCGTGCACCCCGAAGTCGCAGGCCCGGACCAGGGCGGCGATGCGATGCGCCGGATCGGTCCAGCGGATCGCCAGCGCACCGTCAGGCCGGTCGCCTGCGGCGTGGTAGGTCCGCCGACCCAGGTCCTGGACCGTGCGGGTGAGCGTCCCGGCGGCGATCTGCCCGACCAGCTCGGCGAAGGCGTCCAGTCCGGCCTCGTAGCAGCGGTGGTTGAGGATCGCGCTGGTCTCGTCGGGGCCGATCGCGAACGCTCGCCGCACCAGGATGTCCCCGGCGTCGGCCTGCGCCGTCATGACGTGCCAGGTGATGCCGTGGCCCGCCGACTCGCGCAGCAGCGCCCAGGCGGTCGCGTGGACACCCGCGTCGGCGGGGAGCAGCCCGTCGTGGAAGTTGACCGGCAGGCGGCGCGGCAGCGCCAGCACCGCATCCGGCAGCATCCGCAGGTGCACCACGCTGAAGAGGAAGTCGAACGGCTCGCCCGCCCGCTCCGGCGCGAGGCCGGTGACGGTGACGGCGGTGGGCACCCGCTGCTCGGCGGCCCACGCCCGCACCGCGGCCGACTCGCTCGCGACGCCGGTCAGCACGCCGCCGCGCGCCAGCCACAGCTGCGCGCACTCGATCGTCAGGGCGCTCTCCCCGACGAAGACCGCGGAGCCCGGCACCGGCCCGTCCGCCATGTTCAACCTCGCAACCATCGGCATGACCTGCGAAAGAAAAACGATCAAGCGGCGGATCGGGTGCTGTCCAACGGTGTCCAGCCGGATCCAGGATCGGCGGCCGGCGCGGGTACGGGCCGAGATCATGACGGCAGCCCCGTCCCCCACGGATTGTCGAGATCTGATGAAGAAGCTGTCCGTCCTGCTCGTCACAGCCGCCGCTGCGCTCACCGTCTCCGCCGCACCCGCCCACGCCGACACACCGCTCACGGCCCCCTACAACCTGCAGGCGCTGCACGTCGCCGACACCAGTGCCGACCTGGACTGGCTGCGCGACGGCTTCTCCGCCCAGGAGGTCGTCGAGCGCAAGGTCAACGGCGCGTGGCAGGAGTTCACCCGTACCGAGACGGGTTTCCTGCCCCTGACCGGCCTCACCCGCGGCACGGTCTACACGTTCCGGATCTACTCGATCCCGGTCGCGGGGCTGGGTTACAGCAACAGCGCCCGCTCCGCGCCGATCACGTTCACCACGCTCAGCGGGCCCGACACCGTACCGCCGGTGAAGCCTGCCGCACCCGTGTTCAGCAGCATCACCACGACCCGGGCGACCGTGTCCTGGGCGCAGACGACCGACAACGTCCAGGTCACCGGTTACCACCTCCAGCAGTTGATCGGCGGGGCCTGGTCGACGATCCGGACCGTCGGACCGACCGAGGCGTTCCAGACCGTCACCGGGCTCGCGGCCGGGACGGCGTACACCTTCGGGGTGATCGCCTTCGACGCCCGGGGCAACACGTCGGCGCGGTCCGAGCCGGGCACGGTGACCACGCTCGCCCACACGGCGGGGCTCACCTGCCGGGTGCAGATCATCTCCTACAGCCCGAGTTTCCTGGTCAGCACCACGATCATCAACACCACGCCCGCGCCGGTCTCCGGCTGGACCCTCCAGTTCACCGCGGCGCCCACCACGACCATCACGGGCAGCTTCGGCGGATCGGTCACCCGCAACGGCACGGCGCTCACCCAGACCCCGGCGGTCTACTACACGACGCTGGCGCCGGGCTCACAGGCCGGAATCGGTTTCAACGGCACCTCGACGGCCCCGGTCTTCACCCTGCCGAGCAGCTTCACGGCGGCAGGAACCCCCTGCCAGCTCGTATAGCCACTGTGGACCCCCTGAATTTTAATGCTGGACACGCCGCGAAATCCGCAACAAAAGTCAGGATCGATCCGGTACTGACTCTTGTTGCAGAATCACCGGCGTGTCCAGCATTAAAATTCAGGGGGTGGGTGGGGACGGTGCGCGAGTGGACCTCGTGACCTCGCTGGACGAACTCGCCCGGCTGCTGCGGGACCTGCGGCGGCGGCACGCCCGGCGCCGGGGCGGCGCGGAGCTGACCTACCGCGAGCTCGCCGCGCTGACGGGCTGGTCGCACGGGATCATCGGGGAGTACCTCGCCGGGCGGGTCCTGCCGCCCACCGAGCGGTTCGACGTGCTGATCCGGCTGCTCGGCGCGGGCCCCGCCGAGCAGGGCGCGCTCGCCACCGCGCGGGACCGGGTCGAGGAGGCCCGGCGGCCCGCCGCCGCTCCCCTCGCGGTCCCCCGCCAGCTGCCGGGCGAAGCCTTCGGCTTCACCGGGCGCGAATCCCAGCTCGCCGAGCTCGACGCGCTACTGGATCGTGGCGCGCACACGATCGGCACGGTCTGCGGCACGGCCGGGGTCGGCAAGACCACCTTGGCGGTACGCTGGGCGCACCGCACCGCCGACCGCTTCCCCGACGGCCAGCTCTACGCCGACCTTCGCGGCTATGACGACGGTGCCCCGCTGCTCCCCGGCGACACGCTGGCCCGGTTCATGCGGGCGCTGGGCGCCACCGCCACCGAGATCCCCACCGACCTCGACGAGCGCGCCGCCGGTTACCGCACCCTGATCTCCGGCCGCCGGATGCTGCTGGTGCTGGACAACGCCGCCGACGTCGACCAGGTCCGCCCCCTCCTGCCCGGTACGCCGACCTGCCTCGTCCTGGTGACCAGCCGCAGCAGCCTCGCCGGGCTGGCGGCCCGGGAGGGCGCGCACCGGGTGACCCTCGACGTGCTCGCCGACGCCGAGGCGATCGCTCTCCTTCGGACGGTCATCGGTGACCGTGTCGACGCCGAACCCGACGCCGCCGCCGAGATCGCCCGCCGCTGCGCCCGGCTCCCGCTGGCGCTGCGCATCGCCGCCGAACTCGCCGTCGCCCGCCCGGCATCGGCACTCGGGCAGCTCGCCGCCGACCTGCGCGACGAGGCCCACCGGCTCGACCGGCTGCACGTACCGGGCGACCCGCGGACCGCCGTGCGCAGCGTCTTCTCCTGGTCGCACCGGCGGCTCAGCCCGACTGCGGCGCGAGCGTTCGGGCTGCTGGGGCTGCACCCGGGCAGGGATTACGACGCGCATGATGTGGCCGCCCTCACCGGCGCCGGGCTCGCCGGTGCGCAGGCGGCACTCGACGAGCTGGCCCGGGCCCACCTCGTGGCGGCGCACGGCACCGGTTTCGCGATGCACGACCTGCTGCGGGCGTACGCCGCCGAGTGCGCGCCCGAGGAGGACGCGCCCCTGACCCGCCTCTTCGACCACTACCTGAGCCGGGCCACGGCGGCGACGGCCGCCCTCTACCCGCACGATCGAACCCCACAGATCGACCGCAACACACCGCACGGCCGGAACGCACCGCACGGCCGGACCGTGACGCCGGATCCGGTGCCGGACGAGCCGAACCTCGACGATCCCGTCGCCGCGCTGACCTGGCTCGACCGCCACCGGCCCAACCTGGTCGCGGTCGCCACCACCACCGCTCGGCACAGCGTCGGCCTGTCCCGGGCCCTGTGGCGCTACTACGAGGTCGGCGGCCACCACGAGGATGCGCTCGCGGTGCACACCGCCGCCGCGCAGGCCGCCCGCGAGACGGCAGCGGGCCTGGCCGGGGTGCTGATCAACCTCGGCAACGTGTACTGGTGGCTCGGCGACCACCGGCGGGCGCAGGCGCACTTCGAGGAGGCGCTGGACGGGCACCGCCGGGAAGGAGACCTCGACGGGGAGGCCCGCGCACTCGCCCGGCTCGGTGTCGTGCACGAGCGGCTCGGCCACACCGCGCTCGCACGGGAGCGGCTGGCGGCGGCGCTCGCCCTCTACCGCCGCGGCGGCGACCGGCACGGGGAGGGTGTCCAGCTGGTCAACCTGGGGGCGCTGCATCGGCGTACCGGCGAATGGATTGTCGCCGCCGAACTGCACGAGGCGGCCGCGGAGCTCTTCGCCCACCTGGGTGATCGGCGGTTGCTCGGCTACGCGCTGGGCAACCTCGGCGCGGACTGCCGGCTGCTCGGGCGGCACGCCGACGCGCTCGCGCACCTGGAGCGGGCGCTCGAACTCTGCCGGGAGACCGGTGACCCCGGCGGCACCGGGAGCGCGCACGCCGCCATCGGCGCGGTGCTGCTCGCGATGGGCGACCCTGCCGCAGCGCTGCAGCGGTTGCAGGCGGCGCTCGCGATCAGCCGCGACATCGGCGACCGGGCCCTGGAGACCGAGGTGCTCAACCACCTCGGCGAGACGCTGCGCGCGATGGGCGAGGCAGCCGCCGCGCTGGACCGGCACCACGCCGCGCTGGCCCTCGCCCGGCGCACCGGCGACCAGTTCGAGCAGGCCCGGGCCCTGGACGGCATCGGCCGCGCGCACCCCGACGAGGGTTTCGCCGACGAGCACCGGCGGCAGGCACTGGCGATCTACGAGAGACTCGGTGCGCCGGAGGCCGACGCCGTGCGGGCCGGCCTCAGCAGGGCACCCCGTTGATCGTGATGTCGGTCGGCACCTCGGTCGCCGGTGCGGCGGCGGTCCAGCCGAAGGTGAACGACTTGCCGGTGCCGATCACCCGGTTCCAGGGCACCGGGGTGGCGACGTTTTCATAGGGGCTGGGCTGCGTCAACGAGGCCGCCCAGGTGATCATCACCCGTGTCGGGGTCGCGAACGTCCAGCGCGCCGTCCAGCCGTCGATCGCCGGACCGCTGTTGGCGATGACGAGGTCGGCCGAGAAGCCTCCCGGCCAGGTGTTCAGCCGATAGGTACAGGTGATGGTGGGTGGCACCGTGGCAGCCGCCGCAGGCGCGGGCACGAGGACCGCCGACGCGAGGGCGGCGAGGGCGATCGCCGCCCGAACTCGGGTACGCGTGGAGTTAGTCGACACGACCCAACTATCTCTGCGCATGTCGAATACTGTCAATGGAGGTAGGGTGAAGCCGACCGGATTCGAACCGATGTCCTCCCGCAATTGGAGGGCGGGCGCGACGACCTCTGCGCTACGGCTTCACCGTGTCGAAGAGTACCGGGCACCAGTTATCCGACCTTCGGCCACTTGACCTTTCCCTGCGCCCCGGTACCGTTCCGGACAGTCGAGGCACGTACCCCTCGGGATCAAGGCCGGAGGTGTAGCCATGCCGCTTCAGGTGGCGAAGGTCCTGGACGACGCACAGCTCGTCCAGGCGTGGGAGATGTATGTGTCGGCCTTCGCCGAGCTCCGCGCGGCGGCGGCTCAGCGGCATGTGATGAACCGCCGCGAGTTCGACGAGGTGATGACCGACGAGCGCGTCGCGAAGTACCTGGCGATCGACGCGGCCACGGGCCGCCTGGCGGGCCTCGCCACCTTCACCAACGACCTCGACGCCATGCCCCTGATCTCGCCGGACTTCTTCGCCCGCCGGTGGCCGGACCTCTTCGCCCAGCGGAAGGTGTGGTACCTCGGCTTCTTCGCCGTCGAGCCCGCCTATCGCAGCTCCGGGACGTTCGAGGAGGTCATCGCCGAGATGTGGGCGGAGATCAGGGTGGCCGGCGGGCTCGCCGCGCTCGACATCTGCGGGCAGAACGCGGCGCTGGGCCTGCCCCGGGCCATCCAGCGGACGCTGGAGGCGCTGACGCCGCAGGTGAAGACGGAGCAGATGGACGTGCAGACCTACTGGTCGTTCGAGCTGGAGGCTACCGATTAGCCGAGGTCATCGACCAGGCGAGCTCGAAGCTCGCCGCGTCGACCGGGCGGCCCCAGAGCCAGCCCTGGCCGTAGATCACGCCGAGCCCGCTGAGCACGCTCTGCTGGCTGCGGTCCTGGACGCCCTCGGCGACGACGCTGAGCTTGAGGGCCGCGCTCATCGCCACCACGGCACGGACGATCTCCTCGTCCTCCGGGTTGACGCCGAGCCCGGCGACGAACGACCGGTCGATCTTCACCCCGGTGACCGGGTATTTGCGCAGGTAGCCCAGGGCTGAGAAGCCCGTGCCGAAATCGTCGACGACGAGCTGCACGCCGAGCTCCCGCAGGGTGCTGAGGGCCTGGTCGGCGCCGCTGGTCGGGTCGATCATGACCGACTCGGTGAGCTCGATCATGACGGCGGAGCCCGATACGCCGTACTGCTCCAGCGCCGCGGCGACCTCGACGCAGAGCTGGGGGTCGCGCAGCTGCCGGGGCGAGACGTTGATCGAGAGCCAGAAATCGTCGCTCACCACCCCGCGCTCACGCCAGACGGCGAGCTGGCGCAGCGCACCGTGGATGACCCAGCGGCCGATCTCGATGATCACCCCGGACTCCTCCGCCACCGGGATGAAGGCGTCCGGCGGGATCGCCCCCCGCACCGGGTGGTCCCACCGGATGAGGGCCTCGGCGCCCCGGATCCGGCCGCTGGCGAGGTGCACGATCGGCTGGAAGGCGAGCCGGAACTGCTCCTGCGCCAGCGCCTCGCGCAGCGCCAGGTGCATGTCGATGCGCTCCTGCACCCGGGCGCGCATGATCGGGTCGAAGACGACCCAGGTGTCGCGGCCGGTCGCCTTGGCCTGGTACATCGCGGTGTCGGCGTCGCGCAGCAGGCTCTCGGCGGTGGCGTCGGACTCCGGGGTCGAGGAGTGGGCGATGCCGATGGAGACGGTGACCACCACGTCGGCGGCGGGCATCCGCAGCGTCTGGCGCATCGCCTGCAGGATCGCCTCGGCGAGGAGGATCGCCTCGGGCCGGGCGGCGCGGTAGGCGATGACGAACTCGTCGCCGCCGACCCGGGCGATCTGCGCGTCCGGCGCGGAGAGCCGCAGCCTGCGGGCGACCTCGACGATCACCTGGTCACCGGCGGTGTGGCCGCGCGAGTCGTTGACGAGTTTGAAGCCGTCGAGGTCGAGGAAGTAGACCCAGAGCGGCTGGTCCGGCGGGGAGCGCTGCGCCAGCATCGTGCGCACCTGGGCGAAGAAGAGGGCCCGGTTGGCGAGCCCGGTCAGCGGGTCGTGGGTGGCCTGGTACTCGTAGCGGCGCTGGGCCGCGGCGTAGTCGTGGACCGCCGAGACCGCCCGGACCATCAGCAGCGCGACGGCGAGCGCTCCGCCGATCGCGACGATCACGCGGTCGATCAGCGAGAACCGGTCGATCATGACGATCAGGACGAAGGGTACGGCGAGCGCCGGGGTGATGAGCAGCAGCCGCCGCACCGACCAGGCCTGGACCGGCAGGCTGGCGGAGTTGCCGATCCGGGTCATCGACGGGTGCAGCGCGGAGGCGCCGATCAGCGTGAAGCCGAGCAGGAACGGCAGGTCGAGCAGCGGATACCCGCTGAGCTTCCCGTCGGTGCCGATGACGGCGTAGGCGATGTCCCCGACGAGGAGCAGCGCCATGCAGCCGATCAGCATGAAGTAGCTGGGGCCCTGCCGGGCGGTGGTGAAGGCGAGGTTGAGCACGAGCAGGACCAGGATGCCGTCGAGCAGGGGGTAGATCCCGGCGAGCGTCGACACCGCGGCGGAGCGGCCCTCGATCGTGGCGGCCGGGATCGCGAAGAGCACGGCGAAGATCAGGACCGCGCCGACGCCGACGAGCAGCCCGTCGATGACGGCGTGCCGCTTGATCCCCTTGCGGGCGAGCAGGAAGCCGCCCAGGCCGACGAACATCAGGGCGTAGCCGGGGATCGTGAAGCCGTCCGACGCCAGCTGCGCGATGCCCTCCTGATCCGCTGCCCAGTTCCGCAGCAGCGCGCCGAGCAGGAAGGTGAGGCAGGCGGCGGCGAGGCAGCCCCACGGCCACCGGGGTGCCGGGCGGTAGCGGCGGATCCCCACGGCGAGGGCGCCCGCGCTGCCGAGGCCGACGGTGCAGAAGGCGATCGCGCTGATCGTCGGGGAACCGGCGGTCACGTAGACGGTGGCGGCCAGCAACCCGCCCAGCAGGAAGATCGTCGGCAGCAGTCCGGAGCCCCGAGCCCCCACATCAGTCGAGGTCGGCCGTGCCATGAGCGTCCCCCTGTGCGGACCGGTACCACAACGTGAAAGTACGTCGCCAAGGTATCAACACAGCCTCACAGCACCTAGGGTTCCGCACGGCGAATTCGTCAACCTTCCGCCACGTGGTAGGCGAGGCTCAGCTCGGCCACCCACCGCGGGTCGGCGAGCGATCGCCCGGTGTACTCCTCCAGGCGCCGCAGCCGGTAGCGGACGGTGTTCGGGTGGCAGTGCAGCACCGTCGCGGTGGCGTCGGCCGAGCCCCGGTGGTCCAGCCAGGCACCGAAGGTCCGCAGCAGCAGGGCCCGGTCGGCCGCCGGCAGGCCCGCGAGGCCTTCCAGGGTGGTACGCGCGACCCGGCGCATCACGTCGGGCGTGCCGGCCGCGGCGACGGCGAGCGGCTGGCGCTCGAAGACGGTCACGAGACGCGCGGCGGTGCAGGCCCGCAGTGCGACACGGGCCAGGCGGAGCGCGTCGGCGCTCTCCGGCAGGGTCTCGTAGCGCGGCGACACCCCCACCCGCCCCGGCCCGTCGGCGAAGGCGGCCGCGACGGCGTCGAGGTCGCCCGGGCGGGGCAGGGCGGCGATGCCGATCTCCGCGTCGTGGGTCATCCCCCAGGCCGAGGCGATGCCCGCCCTGCTCAGCCGTTGGGCGGCGTCGGGAACCGCCGAGCGGCCCGGCTCGGCGACGGCCGCCGTGAGGACGGCGTAGGGCCCGCGGGCCGGCAGGCGCAGGATCTCGGCTGCCTCCCAGAGGCTGGTGTCGGCGAGGTGCCCCTCGACGATCGCCTGCACCAGGGCGGACCGCTGCTGCTGGCGGTCGAGCGCCTGTGCCGTGACCTCCTCCCGGTAGCCTTCGGCCATCTCGTGGGTGAAGGTGTCGAGCACCAGCCACATCTCCCCGGCTGCGCGTACCACCACCTCTGCGGGCGCCGCCGCCTCCGTGGCCGTGGCGGCGAGGTGGTCCCACAGATACCGCGCGCCGACCCGGTAGGCGGCCATCACCGCCGTCAGCGGGATGCCAGCCCTGGCCCGCTCACGGCCGTTGTCACGGGACTGTGGTGACGAGACCGCCGACGTACGCCCGATCGGCCGGAAGATGAACTCCACGTTCGCCAGGCTCGTGGCCCGCAGCTGCTCGTGGGTGACGATGCCGGTGGTGTAGATCGGGACCGCCGCCCTGATCCGTGCGGTCATGCCGTCGGCGAGCTCGTCGGCCCGATCCAGCATCCGCGCGCCCAGCGCCGCGACCTGCTCCCCGACCGGATCGGGCGGTGACTGTCCCATCCGACAACCATAGCGCCGCATCGCGCCGGGCGACCTGCGGCGGTTCCGTCGAGCTTTGTTCCCGGCGACAATCGGCCGGGTCGGACGCTGTCCCCGCCGACAGTGACCGGGACCACCGCGGCGCGGGATGATGAGCCCGTCGGCAGTTCGGGAATGGGTGGGGATCATGACGGTGACACCGCGGGAACGGCAAGAGATCGACCGGGCGAACGCCTCCGGGCGCACGCCGGTCGTCTTCGTCCACGGGCTGTGGATGCTGGCCGGAAGCTGGCAGCCGTGGCGGGAGTTCTTCGAGGCGAACGGCTACACCACGGTGGCGCCGGGCTGGCCGGAAGACCCGGAGACGGTCGGGGAGGCCCGCCGCCGCCCCGAGGTCTTCGCGGGCACGAAGGTGCGGGACGTCACCGACCACATGGCCGAGGTCATCGCCGGGCTGGCGGTGCGCCCGGCGGTCGTCGGGCACTCGTTCGGCGGCCTGATCACGCAGCAGCTCGCCGGGCGAGGGCTCGCCGCCGTCTCCGTACCGATCGACTCGGCGCCTTTCCGCGGCGTCCTGCCGCTGCCGGTGTCGGCGCTGCGCGGGGCCTGGCCGGTCATCGGCAACCCGCTCAATTACGGCAGGTCGGTGACACTCACCTATGAGCAGTTCCGGTTCGCCTTCGCCAACGCCGTCGACGAGAACGAGGCTCGGCAGCTCTACGACGCCTACCCGGTGGCCGGGTCCGGCAAGCCGCTCTTCCAGGCCGCGACGGCGAACATCAACCCCTGGACCCAGATCAAGGTGGATACGCGCAACCCCGAGCGCGGGCCGATGCTGATCATCAGCGGTGCCCGGGACCACATCGCACCATGGGCCATCGCGAACGCGTCGTTCAAGAAGCAGCAGCGCAACGCCGCCGTCACCGAGATCGTCGAGATCCCCGACCGGGGCCACTCGCTCGTCCTGGACCGCGGGTGGCGCGACGTCGCCGAGACGGCACTCGCCTTCGTCGCCCGCCACCACCCGGCTAACGGATAGGGCGGTCGGTGCGCCGCGTGCGGCGCACCGACCGCTGCTCACGGGAGCACGATGTCGGGGTCCTTCTGGACGACGAGCGCGTGCTGCAGGCCCGCGTCGACGGAGCGCACCCCGGCGAGGCCGGGGATCTTCGCCGGCGCGGTGTGGTTGGCGAGCGTGCCGTCGCCGAGCTGCCCGACGCTGTTGAGCCCCCAGGACCACAGGGTCCCGTCGGTGCGCAGCGCGAGGGCGAAGGAGTGCCCGGCCGCCACCTGCGAGACGTTCGTGATGCCCGCGACCGGCAGCGCGTGGGAACGGCTGAACCCGTTGTCGTCCCCCAGCTCCCCGTACCCGTTGTTGCCCCAGCTGAACAGGGTCCGGTCCTTGCGGACGGCGAGGCTGAAGAAGTCCCCCGCTCCGATGTGGATGATGCTGCCGATGTCCGGCACCGGCACCGGGCTCAGCCGGCCCGTGTTGGTGTGGTCGCCGAGCTCGCCGTGCTGGTTGAAGCCCCAGCCGACGACGAGTCCGCCGGGTGCCCTGAGCGCCAGCGCGTGGAAGCGCCCGGCCGCGACCTGGGTCACGCCGGCCAGTCCGGGTACGGCAGCGGGCGAGCTGTGCGCGACGGTGGTCCCGTCGCCGAGCTGGCCGTAGAAGTTGCCGCCCCAGGCGAGCACGGTGCCGTCGGCGCGCAGCGCGAAGCTCGCGTCGGAGCTCGCGACCACCTGGGTGGCGTTGGTGATCCCGGGCACCTGCACCGGCGTGGTCCGGCTGATCGTGGTGCCGTCGCCGACCTGCCCGACGTTGTTGTGGCCCCACGCCCAGACCGTGCCATCGGTCTTCAGGGCGAGGCTGTGCCGGCCACCGGCGGCGACCTGCTTCACGCTGGTGAGGGCGGTGATCCGCACCGGGGTCGGCTGGTCGAGACCGCTGCCGTCACCGAGCGCGCCGTGGTCGGACTCGCCCCAGCTCCAGACGGTGCCGTCGGCGAGGACGGCGAGGCTGTGCGAGGTGCCTCCGGCGACCTGGCGGACACCGTCGAACAGCCGGAGGATCTGCGTCGGCACCGAGCGGTTGACGGTGGTGCCGTCACCGACCTGCGCCGACGCGTTGCCGCCCCAGGCCAGCCCGCCCACCCCGTCCGGGAAGACGACCGTCGGTGCCGCCGTCGCCGGGGCGCAGACCACCGCGCCCACGGCCACCACCACGGCGGCGGCGGCGGCGGCGGCGGCCAGTGTGCTCCTCGCCGCTCGATGGATGAGATCTCGCATGTCGATTCCCTCCGGCCAGCGCACCGGCGCCGTGCCGGTGACCGGACGAGTCTCCACTCTCCTGACAGGACGCGCTGTCGGCTATCCGCTCGGCGGACCGCGACCGCTCTCCGCGCGCCGCGCCCGGCATACCCGGATTCTGATGGGTTTCGCAGCCCCGGCGGCCGTCACTCCCCGTCAGCGAACCCGGCTCGGAACCTCGGGGAGTCGACATGATGTGCGCGATGCTTTGCTCTGCTTACATCTACGCATCGCCGGGAAAATCCAGATAATTCTGGTGATGCGTCCGTGTAAGCAGAGCAAAGCGTCGCGCACACTTATCGGCTCACCGCGGCGAGCGATCACACAGCGTTACCAGCCCAGCCGCACGGGCGGGCGCCCTTCCGCACCCGGGCTCCGCCGTCCTAGACGAGGGCGGCGCGGAGCCGGTCATAGGTCGGGGCCAGCTCGCGGAGCGCCGCCGCAGCCGCCGCCAGGTCGCCCAGCACCATCGGGCGCTGCATCGAGCCGACGAGCCGGGCCTGTGTCGCCGCGATCGACGCCGCCTCGTCGTAGCCGGCCAGGAGCAGGCAGTCGGCGGTGTCGCTCAGCCGCCGCGCCCCGACCCGGATCGCGAAGTAGACGAGGTGCTCCCGGAGCCCGTCCCGAGCACCGGCCTCGATCAGCTGGGCGACCCGTTCGGCGGCCTCGCCGTTGCCGAGGCTGCCGGGCGGCATCTCCAGGTCCGCGTGCATGGAGAGCCGTTCGATCGCGGTCGGGATGATCGACCGGATCGCGTCGGCGTCGGGAATGTCGGCCTTCTTGGTGAAGCCGGTGCGCATCGTGAAGGGCTCGCCGTAGCTCACCGTCTCCGCCCGCCAGGCCAGGACGAAGTCGTCGATCGGCACCTCGGCATAGGGGTAGCCGTGCGGGTCGTGGATGAGCACCCGGTCGTCGTCGACGTCGAGCGCCACGACGAAGTGGTCGGCGCCGATCGGCCCGTTCATCTCGGGGTGGTGGCGCAGATGGCCCATCTCCAGCGGCCCGACCCAGACCGGACCCTCGGCGGTCGCCGCGGCGAGGCGGGCGAGAGCCTCGGCGGGCTCGCCGCCGGACGTGGTGGTGGAGGTCCAGCCGATCGCAGCGAGCGCCTGGTCGAATCCCAGCTCCGGGTTCCAGCCGTAGGCGTCGAAGAACACCAGGGTGCCGCCGATGAGCTGCATGCCGAACGGTCCGCCGGTGGCGACCTCGATGACTGCGGTCGACGGGGACTGCTCGCCCAGGAGCATGGCGAAGGAGTTGGCGTAGCAGTAGGGGCCGTTGCCCACATAGGGAAGGTGTCGCACGGAAAGCCTCTCGTCAGTTGCTGATCGGGTACGCCACGTCGAACCGCGCACGGGTGCCCGGATAAATCTCGTAGGGGTGGCCGGTGCAGGTGACGCCGGGCCGGGCGTCGGTCCAGGCCTCCACGGCGTCATACACCCGCAGGACCAGCGGAAGATCTTCAAACCCCGGGGGTACGGGAAGGTACGCCTCGGTGTGCGCCGGCACCAGCCGGATGTGCAGATCGCCGATCGGCTCGACGCTCCCGTCGTAGGCGACCGCCACCTCCACGATCCCGTCGCTGTCCGGTGTCACGAGCTCCTGGAAGAACACGAGTCGGGCACCGTCACCGGGGAGCCCGGAGGCTCGGAGCTGCTCACGGATGTCCCGTTCCGCAGCCCCGATCAGGTCCGGCAGCGCCGCCGAGCCGATCCGGCGACTGCGGCACAGAACCTTCGTCGCGGGCACATCCCGGACGGCGACGGCCGCGACGAGCGCGGCGTCCTCGGCGGACCCGCGTACCGCTTCGATCACGGCAGCGCGCTCGTCGAGCAGCTCCCGCTCCCTGCGCAACCAGCCCCGCAGCTCCAGTTCCCGGTCGCCGGGGTCGAGATCGGCGAGCGAGCCGATCCGGGCCAGCGGCAGCCCGAGCGCGCGAAGCCGGCCGATCAGGCGGGCACGGGGCAGCTGG
This sequence comes from Allocatelliglobosispora scoriae, assembly GCF_014204945.1. Lineage (NCBI taxonomy): Bacteria > Bacillati > Actinomycetota > Actinomycetes > Micromonosporales > Micromonosporaceae > Allocatelliglobosispora > Allocatelliglobosispora scoriae. Next base: position 2,796,847 of record NZ_JACHMN010000003.1, on the reverse strand, counting down.
CCAGGGGCGTAGTAGCGGTAGCCGGTCACCGGATCGACACTGGCGGGCACGAGGATGCCCTGCTCGGCATAGAGCCGCAGGGCCTTCGGCGACAGGCGGGCGGCCGCGCCGAACTCCCCCGCCAGCAGGTGATCCTTCTCCACGCCGCCCAGTCTGCGGCCCGCCCCTGGGGCGAGGTCAAGATGCCCGGTGTTTACGGGCGGCGCCGAGTGGTGATGAGTCTGGGATGAGCGACCGCTGGTACTCGAAGGCCGTGATCTACTGCTTGGACGTCGAGACGTTCCAGGACTCCAACGGCGACGGGGTGGGTGACATCCCGGGCCTGATCGGAAGGCTGGACTACCTGGCCCGGCTGGGCGTCACCTGCATCTGGCTGCACCCGATCCACCCGACACCCGGCCGCGACGACGGCTACGACGTGACGGACTTCTACGGCATCGATCCCCGGCTCGGCTCGCTGGGCGACTTCGCGCAGCTGCTGCACGACGCGGAGCAGCTCGGCATCAAAGTCATCATCGACCTCGTCGTGAACCACACCTCCGATGAGCACCCGTGGTTCGTCGCGGCTCGGTCGTCGCCCGATTCGGCGTACCGTGACTGGTTTGTCTGGAGCGAGAGCGAGCCGTCGGACCGCAGGCAGGGCATGGTCTTCCCCGGCGAGCAGAAGGAGACCTGGACCTATGACCGGCGGGCCAAGCAGTGGTATTACCACCGCTTCTACGACTTCCAGCCCGATCTCAACTTCGCCAACCCGATGGTCCGCGCGGAGATCAAGAAGATCCTGACGTTCTGGATCAAGCTCGGGGTGGCCGGGTTCCGGATCGACGCGGCCCCGTTCATCCTGGAACTGACCGAGCCCGGCAACGCCGATTCCCCCAAGGACCTGGAGTTCCTCACCGAGCTGCGCGACCACGTGCAGTGGCTGCGCGCCGACGCGGTGCTGCTCGCCGAGGCGAACGTCGAGCCCGACCAGCTCAAGGTCTACTTCGGCGACCGGGGCGGGTCCGGCAACCGGCTGCACATGCTCTTCGACTTCATGCTCAACGGCCGGATCATGCTGGCCCTGGCGAGACGCAACCCCGAGTCGGTCATCGAAGCCCTGCGCGACACCCCGGAGCTGCCGCCGGGCGCCCAGTGGGCCACGTTCCTGCGCAACCACGACGAGGTCGACCTGTCCCGCCTCACCGCCGAGCAGCGCGCGGAGGTCTTCGCCGAGTTCGGGCCGGACCCGGAGCTGCACCAGCTCTACGGCCGGGGGATCCGGCGCCGGCTGGCACCGATGCTCGGCAACGACCGGCGGCGCCTCGAACTCGCCTACGCCCTGCAGTTCGCGCTGCGCGGCACCCCGGTGATCCGGTACGGCGAGGAGATCGGCATGGGCGAGGACCTGTCACTCCCCGACCGGCAGGCGATCCGGACCCCCATGCAGTGGTCCCACCTGCCCAACGCCGGCTTCTCCAGCGCACCGGCGCAGTCGCTGTGCCGGCCCGTCATCGACAGCGGCGAGTTCGGGTACCAGCACGTCAACGTCACCGCGCAGCGCCAGGACCCGACCTCGCTGCTGGGCTGGTTCGAGCGGATGATCCGGACCCTGCGCGAAGCGCCGGAGATCGGTTCGGGCACCTGCAAGCACGTCGACGTCCCGGCGCCGGCCGGCGTACTGGTGCACCGGGCCGACCACAGCACCGGCGTCATGGTCTTCCTGCACAACCTCTCCGACGAGGAGGCCACAGTGGACCTCGGGTCCCTGTCGGAGCTGGCGGAGTTCCCCAACGACGTGCTCGCCGACCGCGACTACGGTGCCGTGAAGCTGGCGAGCCTCGCCCTGTCCGGCTACGGATACCGGTGGATCCGGCTGCGGCGCCACACCACCGTCGGCGCTCCGCCGCTGACCGCCCGCACCGACGGCTGATCGGCGGCTCGTAGATCTTGTGCGTTTTCCGTCGCCCAGAGCGACGGAAAACGCACAAGATCTACGACTCACCGCTCCGACGGTGTTGAATCGGTGGTGTGCGGATGCTCCGGGTCGTGGCGCTGGTCGGGCTGCTGGCCCTGGCCGGAGTCGCCGTCGCGGTCGCCGTGCACCGTTTCGCCGTGAACCGTGAGGAGACAGCCGTGACCGGATCGGCCGACCAGGACCTGCTCGTCGCCGCCCGCGACGGCGACACCCCCGGTGTCCGCGCGGCCATCGACGGCGGCGCCGACGTGGAGGCCCGCGACGAGCGTCGCCGCACCCCGCTGCTGCTCGCGGTCACCGGCGACCACGTCGACGCGGCGAAGCTGCTCGTCGCGGCCGGAGCCGACCCGAACGCCCTCGACGACCAGCACGACACACCGTGGCTGGTCACCGGAGTCACCGGCAGCGTCGCGATGCTCGAGGTGCTGCTGCCGGCCAAGCCGGACCTGACGATCGTCAACCGCTACGGCGGGGTCTCCGTCATCCCGGCGAGCGAGCGCGGCCACGTCGACTACGTCCGGCGGGTCGTCACCACCGGCATCGACGTCAACCACGTCAACCGGCTCGGGTGGACCGCGCTGCTGGAGTGCGTGGTGCTCGGTGACGGCACGGCGGCGTACCAGGAGATTGCTCGAATTCTCGTCGCGGCCGGGGCCGATGTGGGAATCGGCGACAGCGACGGCGTCACCGCGCTGGAGCACGCGCGGCGTCGCGGCTTCACCGAGATCGTGCAGATCCTCGGCGGGTAGCGGCCCGGTCCTGGCTATCCTGGCCTGATGCGCGAAACGTCCGAGGAGCTCACCGAACTCCAGGCCCTGCTCGATGCCTCCCTGTCCCGCTCCACCGCGCACCTCCGGTCGATCGTCACCGAGCGCACCGTCACGGCGGAGCAGCTCACGCAGGTCCTGACCGGGATGTGCACGCTCGCCCTGTCGACCGTGACGGCGAAGGGCGAGCCGCGGATCAGCGCCGTGGACGGGCACTTCCTGCACGGTCGGTGGTGCTTCGGCACGGCCCGCACCGCCGCCAAGGCCCGCCACCTCGCCGCCCGCCCCGCCGCCAGCATCGCCCACCTGCGCGGCGAGGACCTGGGCGTGTTCACGCACGGCACGGTGGAGATCCTCAATCCCCTCGACGGTGCGCCGGCGGCGGACTGGCCGGATCTGCTCGAGTACTTCCAGGGGTTCTACGGAGCCGACGCCTTCGACTGGGACACCGAGGTGGTCTACTACCGGCTGCAGCCGCACTGGATGACGGTTTACGCGCCGGACTTCGCCAAGCTCATCGCGTAGCCCAGCCGTGTGCCGTCGCCGCCGCGCGGGCGGCATCGCGGACCAGCGTGATCGCCGGGCGGTCGCCGTGCTGCCGGTGCCACATCAGCGCCCACGGATAGGCGAGCCCCGCCCCGGCGAGCGGTCGCCGCACGGTCCCCTCGGGATGGGGTGTCGACCGCAGGCCCAGCGTGACGCAGGCGCCCTCGCGGACGAGGTCGAGCGCGGTCGCGGCGCCGTCGGTCGCGGTCGGGTGGCGGCGCGGTTGAAAACCCGCGTCCCGGCAGGCCGCGCGGACGAAGTCGTTCCACTCCGGCGCCACCGCGTCGTGCGGGAGGTAGAAGACGTCCTCGGCGAGCGCGGCCAGGCCGACCTGCTCCGCGCCGGCGAGCGGGTGGGTCGCGGGGAGCACCACGTCCACCGGCTCCCGGTGGATCACCTCGCCGGCCAGCGCGTCGTCGGCGACGGCGCCGAGGCCGCAGAAGCCGGCGTCGAGGTCCGCGGCGAGGATCCGGCGCCGCTGGCTCGCGCTGCCCTGGGCCGTGACCAGCACCCGCAGGTCCGGGTGCGCGGTGCGCAAGAAGCTCAACACCACCCGTGGGGTACGCAGCTCCGCGTCGAGCACGTCCACCCGGACCACGGTGTCGGCGTTCGCCGCGGCGATCCCGGTGAGCAGGGCGGTGACGGTCTGCTGGGCGTAAGGCAGGAACGCCGCCCCCGCCGAGGTGAGGTTCACCCCACGGGTCGTGCGGGCGAACAGCGCGGTTCCCAGCTCCCGTTCCAGGCGCTGGATCTGGTTGCTCAGCGCCGGTTGCGAGATGTAGAGCCGGGCGGCCGCGCGGGTGAAGTGCAGCTCCTCGGCGACCGTCAGGAAATACCGCAGGAGCCGCAGGTCGATGCCGTCACCTGGATTCATAACCTGATCCTGTCACTGCGGCCCGGACAGGTCTTGGACCGGGCGCGGGTCGCCGGCTGAGACTGGCGGCATGACAAGCATCGAGATCGCCGGGCACCCGGTGGGGCCGGATGTCCGCCCGTTCGTCATCGCCGAGATGTCGGGCAACCACAACGGATCGCTGGACCGCGCACTCGCCATCGTCGACGCGGTCGCGGGGACCGGCGCGCACGCTCTGAAGCTGCAGACCTACACGCCGGACACGATCACGATCGACTGCGACGGTCCGGCCTTCCGGGTCGGGGACGGGCACGAACTGTGGGGTGGGCAGAGCCTCTACCAGCTGTTTCAGCAGGCGCATACGCCGTACGAGTGGCATGGGCCGATCTTCGAACGGGCTCGGGAGCACGGGCTGACGGTCTTCTCCGCACCGTTCGATCCGACCGCCGTGGAGTTGCTGGAGTCGTTGGGCGCACCGGCATACAAGATCGCCTCGTCGGAGCTGGTGGACCTGCCGCTGATCCGGCTCGTGGCGCGGACCGGCAAGCCGCTGATCATCTCCACCGGCATGGCCGGCATCGGGGAGATCGCCGCCGCGCTGGAGGCCGCCCGCGATGCCGGGGCGGAGCAGATCGTGCTGCTCGCGTGCACCGCCTCCTATCCGTCGCCGCCGCAGGAGAGCAACCTGCGACGCATTCCGATGCTGGCGGAGACGTTCGGCGTGCAGGTCGGCCTCTCCGATCACACGACGGGCATCGGCGTGCCGCTGGCGGCGGTCGCGCTGGGCGCCATCGTCATCGAGAAGCACCTCACCCTGGACCGGGCCGACGGCGGGGTGGACGCGGCCTTCTCACTGAGCCCGGCGGAGATGTCGGCGCTGGTCGCCGAGAGCGAGCGGGCCTGGCAGGCGCTCGGCTCCACCCGGATCGGCCCGACCGGCAGCGAACGGGAGGGGCTGCGCTTCCGCAGGTCCCTCTACGTGGTCGCCGATGTCCGCGCGGGTGACCCGGTCGGCCCGGGCAACGTGCGCTCGATCCGCCCGGCCGGTGGCCTGCCACCCGGGGAGTTCGACACGGTGCGGGGCCGCGTCTTCAGCCGCGACGCCGTCCGGGGCACCCCGCTCACCTGGGACCTCGTCTAGTTGATCGACAACTGTCACTTTTATGACAGCTGGCCCACGCCGCGCGGAAGAGCGTCACATGTCGATGGAAGTCGATATCGTGGGCTCATGGTGGAGGGCGTATTCGCAGCACCGGCCTTCGTGCCCGGGTTCTTCGCCGGCATGTTCCCCGATGCCGGCGTCGACGAGCTGCGGACCGACTTCAGCCACCGGTATCAGGTGGCGCGGGAGTGGATCCAGGCGGCGGAGACGGTCGGCGAGGCGGCCGGCGAGATGCTGGACGCCGCCGAGGCGCTCCGCTTCCTGCGTACCCACCTGGTCCCCGGTTTTCTGCTGCCGGGCACCGGCGGCCACCTGCTCGCGACGACCGGCGGCACCGACGACTCCGCCGCGAGCCTCGCCGAGCTGCGCGACCGGTTCCAGCAGCCGGAGGGGGCCGAGCTCGTCGGCGGCTACCAGGCGCGGACGCTGCTGGTGCCGCTGACCGGCCTGGACCGCAAGGCCGGGCCGGGCGCGGAGCTCGACCGGCTGCTCGGCCGGTGGCTGCCCGCGTTCCGGGGCGGGGTCGACCTGGGCACCGGCCAGCTCACCCGGCTCGTCGTCCTGCCGCCGCAGGTGCCGCAGGAGCAGCTCAGCACGCTGGGCAAGGGGGTGCTCATGCTCTACGAGATCCGCCACGCGATGGGGACGCAGCGGCACTCGCCGTCGCGCCGATCGCTGGACTACTGGCGAGCGCAGGCGGTCCTGCACGGGTTCGAGTTCGCGCTGCTGGAACGGCTCGGCGGGTCGGCATATGTGAGTCTGGTGGACCGTTACGCGCGGGCGCTGCGGCGGGAGGGCGGCCTGCTCGCCGAGCCGGAGTCCGTCCTCACCTGGCGGATGCGGCGGTGGCTGACGGGCATCTTCGGCGAGCTCGCCGACCGCGAGGTGCAGCTGTGGGCGTCGGTGGCCTACCGCAACGCCGTCGCGCACTCCATGGACGGCCGCGACGACTTCGCGCAGCACCTCATGAAGCGCGGCACCGTCGCGGCCTGAATCCACCCGCCATCGAGGATCCGCGACTTTGGACATGATCGCGACCCGGGTGCCCGTCAGCCGCGGAACGTGGTGCGGTACGCCTGGGGTGCGACGCCGCTGATCCGCTTGAACTGGGCGCGGAAATTCGTCGGCGAGGTGAAGCCCACCTGGTGCGCGATGCGGTCGACGCCGTGGTCGGTCGTCTCCAGCAGCTCCTGCGCCTGGCGGATCCGCACCCCGTTGAGCCACTGCATCGGCGTCTGCCCGGTCTCCTCGCGGAACCGCCGGTTCAGCGTGCGGATGCTCATCGCCGCCCGGCTCGCCAGGTCGTCGAGGCTGAGGTCGCGGTAGGCGTTCTCCTCGATCCACTCCAGCAGCTGCCCCAGCCCGGCGGCGGCGGAGTCCAGCCGGGCGCGCAGGATGAACTGCGCCTGCCCGCCGTCGCGGTGCAGGGGCGCCACGGCGAGCCGCGCGGCGTCGGCGGCGACCGCCGCACCGTGGTCGCGCCGGATCAGGTGCAGGCACATGTCGATCCCGGCCGTCGCTCCGGCCGACGTGATGATCTGTCCACTGTCGACATAGAGCACGTCGGGGTCGAGCTCCACCGCCGGGAAGGCCGTCCGGAACCGCTCGGTCGCCGCCCAGTGGGTGGTCGCCCGCCGCCCGTCGAGGAGCCCGGCCGCGCCGAGGGTGAAGGCGCCGACGCAGATGGAGGCGATCCTGGTCCCCCGGGCCATCGCCTCGCGAAGGGCGCCGAGGACGGCGGCGGGAGTCGGCGACGCCGGATCGTTGCGGCCGGGCACCACGATGGTGTCGGCCCGTGCCAGGGCGTCGAGGCCGTGGTCGGTGGCGAGCCGCAGCGGCCCGGCGGTGACGACCGGCTCCGCCGCGCAGACCAGGACGCGGTAGCCGGGACGCCAGCCCGGCAGGCGTACCCGGCCGAAGAGCTCGATGGGCGTGCTCAGGTCGAAGGCGATGGTGTCCGGCAGGGCGAGGACCGCCACGGTGTGCACGGCAGACTCCCGAGGCTGAAGGGCTGGCAAGATTCAGCCACCCAATGGCATTCAGGCCACTGGAGTCGCCACGGCGGGTCCCCGAGGATGGGTGGCACACCCCGAACCGAGGAGCCGCCCATGCACGCCCAGATCGTCCTGTTCGACGGCTTCGATCCGCTGGACGTGATCGCGCCCTTCGAGGTCCTCGCCGCCGGGAGCGACGCGGTCGGCGGTGAGCTCGTCGTGGAGCTCGTCACGGCCGAGGGTCCCCGAGCGGTCGTCAGCGGTACGCGGGGCCTCACCCTGACCGCGACCGCCCGCCTCGACCCCGCGAAACCCGGATACGTGCTGGTGCCGGGCGTCTCGGGTCCGGTCGTCGGCGACCCGGACGAGGGGGTGGCGACGATCCCGGTGCTGCTCGCCCGTTTCGGCGAGACCGACGCGGTGCCGCTGGTGCGGGAAGCCCTGCGGAACCCGGCGGTGACGGTGGCGACCGTCTGCGGGGGCTCCCTGGCGCTGGCGATGGCCGGGCTCATCGAGAACCGCCACGCGGTGACGCACGTGCTCGGGATGGAGGTGCTGGCGGCCACCGGCGTACACACCGTGTCCGCGCGGGTGGTCGACGACGGTGAGCTGATCAGCGCTGCCGGTGTGACCTCGGGCCTGGATCTGGGCCTGCACATCCTGGAGCGGGAGTTCGGGCCGAGGGTGGCCCACGCCGTCGAGACCCTCTTCGAGTACGAGCGCCGGGGCACCGTGTGGCGCGACGCGGGACGGGAGCCGATCGATGTCTGACGCCGTCGCCGGGGTCTGGGACCTCGTCCTGAAGACGCCGATCGGCTCCCTCTCCGTCGTCTACACCTTCACCGGCGGCGGCGATGCGGTCTCCGGCACCGCTGAGGGCCGGGGCGAGACGGTCCCGCTCGCGGAGATCGCGTGCGCGGAGACCGCCGACGGGCTCCGCGTCACCTGGCGGCAGTCGGTGACCAGGCCCATCCGCCTCCACCTCGACTTCGACACCGTGGTCCGCGGCGACACCATGACCGGTCACTCCCGCGCCGGGAAGCTGCCCCGCAGCAGCGTCACCGGCACCCGGCGCGGCACCTGAACGCCTCTGCGGTCCGCGACAGCCGCGGCGTCCGCCACCCCACCGCGAGGTGGAACCCCGATCAGCACGAAGGTTGGTTCCCGGCAGACGTCACGCAGCGGCCCAGGTGACGGCGAGCTCGTCCTTCTCGCCGAAGCGGATGAGGTGGCGGGCGACGACATCCTCGACCTGAGCCAGCGCCTCGGCGTCCTCGGCGGTCGCCACCAGCACGAGCGTGTCCGTACCGGGCGAGACGAGGCAGGTGCCCGAGCCGAAGACGAGCCGGTGGCCCTCCCCCTCCTCGATCGGCGGCGTGTGCCGGCCGAGGTGGGAGACGAGCTGCTTCGCATAGCGTTCGGGACGGTCGGTCGCCACATCGGCGCGAGAGGTGATCATGCGGCCAGGGTAACGCGGCCGCCTCGGACCGGCCTCCACCCGGGCGTTCGCGGGAACTTCGCCGCGGCTCCCGACGACCATGAGGGGACACGGCCACCACCAACGAAGAGGATCATGATGCGCAAGACGAGTATGTGGCGGCTCGCCACCGTGGTGACCGGCGCCGCGGCGCTGGTGGCGCTGGTCGCCGGTCCGGCATCCGCTCATGTGACAGTGAATCCGGGCTCGGCGACCCAGGGCGGCTACACCAAACTGACGTTCCGGGTCCCCAACGAGAAGGCCGACGCCTCGACCACGAAGGTGGAGGTCGTGGTGCCGACGGACACCCCGATCGCGTCGGTGTCGGTGAAACCGGTGGCGGGCTGGACGATCGTGACGGAGAGGTCGAAGCTTCCCGCACCGGTCAAGGACGACGACGGCGGTGAGATCACCGAGGCCGTCTCGAAGATCACCTGGACGGCGACCGCCGACGCGGCGATCAAGCCGGGCCAGTTCCAGGAGTTCGACATCTCGGCCGGGCCGCTGCCGAGCGTGGACCAGATCGCGTTCAAGGCGCTGCAGACCTACTCCGACGGCGACGTGGTGCGCTGGATCGACATCGCGGCGGGCGGCACAGAGGTGGAGCACCCGGCGCCGATCCTGAAGCTCGTGCCGAAGGCGGCGGCATCGGCCGCGGCGACGGCCCCGGCCGATGACGACAGCGGCAGCAGCCTCCCGCTGTGGCTGAGCATCGCCGCCCTCGCCGTGGCGGTGACGGCGCTCGCCCTGGCCACCCGCCGCCAGCAGACCGCGTGAGCAGGCCCGGGGGTCGCCCGGCCGGGGGCGACCCCCGGGAGCTCAGGCCGCCTGCCGCCGCCGGTGGATCCTGTTGGCTCGGACGGTACCGAGGATCACATCGATGAGCAGGAAACCGGCGAGCGGGATGCCGAACAGGGGGATGAACCAGCCGAGCGCGATGACGACCGGGATGCCGACCACGATCATCCACGTCGGCAGCCTGCGCCACGCACCGCTGGCGACCGGCGAGGTCCAGCCCGTCGCGCGCCGGTCGGTCCGGGTGGGGCGCCGCTGCCACCACATCCGGTACCCCCAGAAGATCATCAGCAGCAGCCCGACCGCGACCAGCGCGAGCAGGACCTGATTGGACGGTCCGAACAGGATGCCCATGTGCGCCTGGACGCCGAGGCCGCTCAGCTGCGCGAGCAGGGGCCAGTCGGCGAAGTCGCTGCGCGCGGTGACGGCTCCGGAGCCCGGGTCGACGGCGATGCCGTCCTTGCGTACCGGCCACACGTTGTCGACCTGCGTGACCGTCCACGCCGAACCCGCCGACGCGGGGAGGGCGAGCTCGACCGGCCCGTCCAGCCCGTTGTCGCGGGCGACCTTGAGGACGAGGTCCGCCGCGGCCGGGTCGACCGGTGCGGTGGACGTGGCGGCGTCCGCGCCGCCGTGGTGGCCGCCGGTGGCGTCGGGCTGCGAGCCGTCCAGCGTCGTGGAGAGCTCCGGGCGGTGCGCACTCAGCGCGTCGAGGGCCGTGCTGAAGTTCGCCCCCGCGTAGCGGGACCAGGTCAGCCCCGTCGCCGAGAGGCCGAGCAGTCCGAGGGCGAGCCACAGACCGGTCGCGGCGTGCCAGCTGCGGGTACGGCGTACCCCCTGCTTCGCGGCGAGATCGGGCAGGAGCAGGCGGCGAGCCCGGTTTCTCGCGTCCCGCTGGCGCCGCCACCACAGCGCGACCCCGCCGAGGACGAGGACCCACAGCCAGCTCGCGGCGATCTCCGAGTAGTAGCGGCCGACATCCCCGAGCTGCAGGTTGCGGTGCAGATCGTCGAGGAACGTGGTGACCGGCGTGGATCCGAACCAGGTGGTGACGGTGCCCTTGACCGCCGCGGTGGCGGGCTCGACATAGACGGTGTGCTGCTTCTCGCCGAGCTCGGGCAGGGAGAAGACCACCCTCGTGGCGAGGTCGCCATCGCCGGGGGTCACCGATGACAGCGCACCCTCCGGGTGGGCGGAGCGGGCCGCCGCGATCTGCTCGGCGATCGGCTTGGCCGCCGCATCGGGCTGCGACGCGTAGAGCTGGTCGCCGTAGACGATCGCGTCCAGCTGCGGGGTGACCGTGTAGGCCAGGCCGGTCAGAGCCGCGACGATCAGGAACGGGGCGACCAGGATCCCGGCGTAGAAGTGCAGGCGCAGCAGGAGCGCGCCGAGCCCGGACGCACGGCGCTTGGACGGTTGCCGCTCGGGCTCGGGGAGCGGCGGGGCGAGCTGGTGCGGGATCGCGGAGGTGGAGGACATGACTCCCCTATCGGGTGCGGACGGATACCGGCTCGGTAGTCGGCGAAGCCGCCCGTCTGGTTCCCCACGGATTCCGAACCGGCCCGCGCCGGGCCGTCGCTGTCGCGCTCAGACGGCGCGCAGGTGCCGGGCCGGATTGTCGTCCTGGTCCCGCATCGCCTCGGCGAGGTCCTCGCGGGCGCGGGCGACCCGGGACCGGATCGTGCCGACCGGGCAGTCGCAGACCTCGGCTGCCTCGGCATAGCTGAGCTCGAGCACCTGGGTGAGGATGAACGCCTCCCGGCGATCGACGGCGAGCGCCGTGATCAGCTGCCAGAGTGCGTGCTGCTCGTCGAAGCGGGCGCGGGGCACCCGGCCCCGGTCGGCGGTGGCCACCCAGTCCTCGGCGTCGGCGAGGCGGGGGCGGCGGGTCAGGGTCCGGATGTGGTCCGCCGCGGTGCGCCGGGCGATCACCAGCAGCCAGGTCCGCGCCGAGGAGCGGCCCTGGAACGACGGCAGCGCGCGCATCGCCCGCAGGAAGGTCTCCTGGGCCAGGTCCTCGGCGTCGCCGGCGCTGACCAGGTGCGTCAGGAAGCGGACCACGTCGGCCTGGGTGGCCCGGATGAAGCTCGCGGCGGCATCGCGGTCACCGGTGCGTGCCGCCAGGGCCCACGCGGTGACATCGTCATCGGAGGGCCGTTGGGCGAACATGGCCGAAGCGTATAGGCGGAACGGTGTGATCGGCGACCCACCCGGGTGTGGAACTGACCGGCATCACCCGGCGACCATAGTCATATGCGGTGTGAGCAGATCAGAGACGCGTTGTCGGCCCGGCTCGACGGCGAGGACGACCCGGACGAGCGCGCCGCCGTCGACGGTCACCTCGCGGACTGCGCCGAGTGCACGGCGTGGCTGGCCGCCGCCACCGACGTGACCCGGCTGGCCCGGGTCGGCCTGCCGGAGGTGCCGGAGTTGCCGCCGGAGCGGCTCGCCGCCCTGCTCGCGGCCGCACCGGGCGCGGGCAGGGCACGGGTGGCGCTGGGACTGCGGTGGGCGCTGGGGGTCGTCGGGCTCGTGCAGTTCCTGCTCGGGGTGGTCCAGATCACCGCGCTGGACGCCGGCCTGACCGGCCATGCCCACACCGACCCGACCGGCGGGGTGGCGTCGGGGCACCTGTGGCACGAGTCGGCGGCGTGGAACGTGGCGATCGGCGCCGGGTTCGCGTGGGTGGCGTGGCGGCGGTCCCGCCCGGCCGGGCTGCTGCCGATCCTGTCGGTCTTCGTCGGGGTGCTGGCGCTGCTGACGATCAACGATTCGCTCTCCGGGCGGGTCGACCTCAGCCGGATCCTCTCTCACGGGTTCATCCTCGCGGGCTACCTGCTGCTGATCGCGCTGGGCCGTCCCCGGTTCGCGGGCATGGATCCGCCGGCGGGTTCGGGACGGTCGGGCTGGCGGTTGCGCCTGACCGAGGAGCCGGACGGGCCGCTGGCGACGGTGCATCCCTTCCCGGTGCGGGCCGCGACCCGGGGCGAGGTCGTGGCCGAGCACCGCCGGGCCGCCTGACCAGGGCCGACTCGCAGGTCAGGACGCCCGCCGCCGCCACACCAGAACACCGCCGACCGCGATGAGCAGCGCTGCCGCACCGACCGGCCACAGCCACCCGGTCGACGACTCCCCGACCGGCCCGGCGGCACTCGCGGCATCGACCGACGGCACCGGCGACGCCGACGGCACGACGACGGCGGGCGCCGGGCTGGGGCTGGGGCTCGGGCTCTGCTCCGCGGGCAGCTTCGCGGTGAAGGTCACCGATCCGGTGACCGGGTGCCCGTCCCCCGAGACCACCCGGTAGGCGATCGTGTACGCCCCCGACCGCAGCGGCAGCACCGGCTGCGTCACGACCCCGTCCCGGACGCTCAGCGCGCCCGTCTGAAAGGCGACCCGGTCCGGTCCGATGACGGTCACCGAGCTGACCTTGGCTTTCACAGGGCCGGAGAAGGTCAGGGTCACCCGGTCGATCTGCCGCGTGATCGTCGACCGGTGCGCCGGACTCGATGTCGTCAGCTCGGTATGCGCCTGCGCGGGGACCGCGGGCAGCAGCACGGACAGCGTCGCGGCCGCAACGGCCGCAACGGCCGCGGTGGCCCGCCACCGGATACCAGTCATGGGTGATCACCGTTTCGAGAAGAGGTGGCAACTCCTTCCAGTCGTCCGGCCGGCGGGAATAGTTCCGGCCGGACCGCGAGAGATCCATCACCGTGACACCGGGAACCGCCATGCCTCCGATGGGGACTACGTCATCGGCTGCGGTCGGCACCGCCGCCGTTCCAATCCACCCAGGACAGGGATGAGGACACGATGACCAGGACCAGGACGGCCGTCCGGGCCGCCCTCCTCGCGGCAGCCGCCTGCGCGGCGATGCTGACCGGCTGCGCGACCGACGGCACCACCGCGGCGACCGCGACGCCGAGCACCGCGGTCAGCGCCGCCCCCGCCGTGAGCATCCGGGATCCGTGGGTGAAGACCGCCGACACGGGCATGTCAGCGGCGTTCGGCACCCTCGTCAACACCGGCAAGACCGACGTCACCGTCGTCTCGGCCACCTCCACCGCCTCGCCGAGGATGGAGCTGCACGAGATCGCCACCGTCGACGGCGCGATGGTGATGCGTCCCAAGACCGGCGGCTTCGTCATCCCGGCCGGCGGCACCCATGAGCTGGCACCCGGCGGCGACCACCTGATGATGATGGAGGTGACGACGGCGGTGAAGGCGGGTGACGCGGTCACCGTGACACTCACCCTCGCCGACGGCGGCACGGTCGAGTTCACGGCGGTCGGCAAGGCCTTCGCGGGCGGCAACGAGAGCTACGCCCCGATGACCATGGGCTGACCGGTGACGACCACACCCAACCCCCTCAGCCGGGTACGCCGCCGCTGGTTGCTCACCGGCGGCGCCCTCGCCGCCGGTGGCACCGCCATCGGCGTGGGGACCGCGTTCGGCGGTCGCACCGACGCCGGCACCGAGCCGTCCACCGCCGACCTCGGTGCCGCCGTCGTGCCGTTCCACGGACCGCACCAGGCCGGAATCGTCACCGAACCGCAGGCCCACGCCGTGCTGCTCGCCTTCGACCTGCGCCCGGGCACCGACCGGGCGGCGCTGGGCCGGATGATGCGGCTGCTCACCGACGACGCGGCCAGGCTGACCACCGGGCGGGCCGCCCTCGCCGACACCGAGCCGGAGCTCGCCACGCACCCGGCGCGGCTGACCGTCACCTTCGGATTCGGACCGGACCTGTTCGCCGCCGCGGGTCGCGACCGGGACCGGCCCGCGTCCGTCGAACCGCTGCCCGCGTTCGGCATCGACCGGCTCCAGGCCCGCTGGTCCGGTGGCGACCTGCTGATCCAGGTCTGCGCCGACGACCCGCTCACCATCGCGCACGCCCAGCGGATGCTCGTCAAGGACACCCGTACCTTCGCCACCACCCGTTGGGTCCAGCGCGGATTCCGCCGAGCCGCCGGAGTCGGCCGGACCGGAGCGACCCAGCGCAACATCATGGGTCAGCTCGACGGCACGGTCCAGCCCGCGGCCGCGTACCACGACCGGGCGGTCTGGATCTCCGACGGTCCCGGTTGGCTGCACGGCGGCTCCACCCTGGTCGTCCGCCGCATCCGCGCCGAGCTGGAGACCTGGGACGCCGTCGACCGTGTCGGCAAGGAGTTCGCGGTCGGCCGCCGCCTCGACACCGGGGCGCCGCTCACCGGCGCCGCCGAGCACGACCCGGTCGACCTCACCGCCACCGACAGCCTCGGCCTGCCGGTGATCTCCGAATTCGCCCACGTCCGCCGCGCGCACACTCCCGACGAGACCCTGCGGATCCTTCGCCGCCCCTACAACTACGACGACGGCGTGCACCCGGACGGCACCCCGGACGCGGGGCTGATCTTCGCGTCGTTCCAGGCCGACATCGCCCGCCAGTTCATCCCGGTCCAGCGCGCGCTCGCCGAGGTGGACCTGCTCAACGAGTGGACGACCCCGGTCGGGTCGGCGGTCTTCGCGATCCCGCCCGGCTGCGGGCCGGACGGCTGGATCGGCGAGACCCTGCTCGCCTGAGCCCGTGGCCGGCCCGCCGCCGATGCCATCCGGGTGACCCGGCGGCGGGCTCCCACCCATCCACATCGGCCAATGTGGACTGTCCGGGATCCTGCAGATCGATCACCGTGTCGCCGGACCTTGCTACCGTACGCACGGCCGGCAGCAGGTGCGTGGAAGACGGTGGTGAGGCGCGTGGACCAGGCGGTCTCGAGCATGCAGCCCACGAGGGCGGGCACACCCGCGCCCGCGCTGCCCAAGGGCGGCGGCGCCCTGCGCGGCATCAGCGAGAAGCTCACCGCGCACAACTCCACCTGCACCGCGTCGCTGACGCTGCCCGTCTACACGACCGCCGCGAGCGGGCCCTCGCCGGAGCTGCTGCTCTCCTACGGATCCGGCACGGGCAACGGCCCGTTCGGGCAGGGCTGGACCCTGCCGCTGCCCGCGATCAGCCGCCGCACCGACAAGGGTGTCCCGGCCTACACCGACGATGACGCGATCACGCTGAGCGGCGGCGAGGACATCGTCCCCGCGCTGGTCGCGGATCCGGTCGCCGGGTGGGTGCAGGAGGGCTGGCCGAGCGGGGACCATCTGGTCACCTGCTTCCGGCCCCGGGTCGAGGGCGCCTACACCCGGGTCGAGCGCTGGGAGCACGCGCTCACCGGCGATGTGCACTGGCGCACCGTCTCCCGCGCCAGCACGGTCACGGTCTACGGCCGCGATCCGTCCTGCCGCCTCGCCGATCCGGCCGACCCGTCGCGGGTCTTCTCCTGGCTCGTCGAGGAGGAGCGCGATCCGCTCGGCGGGGTGCTGCGCTACGAGTACAAGCACGAGGACATGTCCGGTGTGGACGCCCGGCTGCCGCAGGAGCGCAGCCGACTCGACGGCACCCAGCCCGTGGCGTACGCGTACCTGAAGCGGATCCGCTACGGCAACACCCCGGCGGCGGCGCCGGTGGAGTGGGCCTTCGAGGTCGTCGTCGACTACGGCGAGCACGACCTGGCGAACCCGACGCCCGACGAGACCGCGCCGTGGGGGTGCCGACCCGACCCGTTCTCCAGCTACCGCACCGGCTTCGACGTGCGCGCCTACCGGCGCGGTCGGCGGATCCTGCTCTTCCACCACCTGCCGGAGCTCGGCGCGCAGCCCTGCCTGGTCCGGTCGACCGACCTGGAATACACCGACGGGGCGCTGATGTCGCTGCTCACGAGCGTGCGGCAGACCGGCTACGTGCGCACGGCCGACGGCAGCGGCTACGACCGGCAGAGCACGCCGCCGGTGGTGCTGACCTACAGCCCGCTCGTCGTCGGCGACACGATGCACACGGTGGACCCGGGCAGCCTCGCCGGGCTGCCCGCCGGGGTCGACGGCACGGTCAGCCAGTGGGTCGACCTCGACGGCGAGGGCATCGCCGGTGTCCTCACCGCCGACGGCACCACCTGGCGTTACAAGCGCAACCTCGGCGGGGCCCGGTTCGGCCCGATCGAGGAGCCGGCGAGCACCCCGACGATCGGTGCGGGCTCCCCGGTGCAGTTGCTCGACCTCGACGGGAACGGGCGGCGCAGCCTCGTCAGCATGGGTGCGCCGACGCCGGGGCACAGCGTCCGGCACGCCCCGGTCGGCGGGCAACCGGAGTGGCTGCCCTTCGCGCCGCTGCCGGGCGTACCCCACTCCATGGTGGACGACCCGGCGGCGCGGCTGCTGGACCTCACCGGCGACGGCCGCGCGGATCTGCTGCTCACCGCCGGTGAGCAGAGCCTGTGGTTCCGTTCGCTGGGGACGGGCGGCTTCGCCGCTCCGGTCGCGGTCGCGAAGCCGCCGGTCGACGAGACCGGGTCGCCGCTGGCGTTCGCGGAGGCCGCGCAGACCATCCACCTCGCGGACATGAGCGGCGACGGGCTCACCGACCTCGTGCGGATCCGCAACGGCGACGTGAGCTACTGGCCCAACCTCGGCCACGGCCGGTTCGGGCCGCAGATCACCATGGCGAACCCGCCGGTCTTCGACCACGAGGACCAGTTCGACCCGGCCCGGCTGCGCCTGGGCGACGTCGACGGATCCGGACCCACCGACATCGTCTACCTCGGCCGCCAGGGCGTGCGCTACTGGTCCAACGAGGCGGGCAACGGGTGGGGCGCGGCGACGGAGCTGACCGGGTGCCCGCCGATCGGCGAGCTGACCTCGGTCGCCCTCGTCGACCTGCTCGGCATCGGCACGAGCTGCCTCGTCTGGTCCGAGCCGCTGCCGGGCGCGAGCGGGGCACCGCTGCGCTACCTGGACCTGCTCGCCGGTGGCAAGCCGCACCTGCTGACCGAGGTCGACAACAACCTCGGTACGCGTACCGTGCTGACCTACGCCACCTCGACCGGGTTCTTCCTCGCCGATGCCGCCGCCGGCCGGCCGTGGGCCACCAGGCTGCCCTTCCCGGTGCAGATCGTCGAGCGGGTCGACGTGCACGACCTGATCGCCGGCACGGTCCAGTCCACGCGCTACGCACCCCGCGACGGCCGATACGACCACATCGAGGGCACGTTCTGCGGTTTCGGGTCGGTCACCCAGTGGGACAGCCTCACCGGAGCCGGGGCGGACGCACCCGTACGCACCGTGACCTGGCACCACACCGGAGCCGAGCCGGGCGAGGAGGGATGGCCGGACACCACCGGTTACCACCAGCCGACGATCCAGCCGATCCCCCCGGTCAGCCTGCCCGCCGACCTCACCCTCGCCGAGCAGCGCGACGCCTGCCGCGCGCTGAAGGGGTCGCTGCTGCGCCAGGAGATCTACGCCGACGACGGCACGCCCCTCGCCGGAGTGCCCTACCAGGTCACTCAGCGCGGCTACCGGGTCCGCCGGGTCCAGCGCGGTCCGGGCGACCGCAGTGTCTTCGCGCCGCTGCTCGCCGAGACGGTGCTCGCCGAGACCGGCCGGGAGGCGACCACGCCCCGTGTCAGCCACCAGCTCACCCTCGCCGTGGACGACTACGGCAACGTCACCCGCAGCGCGTCCGCCGCCTACGGCGATCCCGGTGCCGCCCACGCCGAGCAGCGCCGGACCTGGGTCACCTGCACGGAGAACGACTACACGACCGAGGCCGGGCACGCCGGCCGGCTCTGGATCGGCGCGCCCGTCGCCCGCCGGGTCTACGAGGTCACCGGGCTCACCGGGTCCGCCGCCGCGCTGCTCGACGCGGCGGCGATCAGCACCGCCCTCGACACCGCCGCCGAGATCCCGTTCGAGGCGGCAGCGCCCGCGACCGGGCTGCGCCGCCGCCTTATCGCCGCCGACCAGAGCCACTACTGGTCCGACGACCTCACCGCCGCGCTGCCGCTCGGTGAGATCGGCACGCGCGCCCTGCTCTGCGAGTCGCGGGTCCGGGTCTTCACCGAGACGCAGGTCAACACGGTCCTCGCACCGCTCGGCGTCGACGCGGCGCTGATGGGCGCCGAAGCGGGCTACGTGCGGCACGACGGCGCGTGGTGGGCGGCGTCCGGCCGCACGCACTACGACCCCGACCTCTTCTTCCGGCCCGTCCGCCACGTCGACCAGTGGGGCCGCGCGCACACCACCGGATACGACCCCTACGCGCTCGCCGTCGTCACCGGCAGCGATCCGCTGCTCAACACCACCACCGCGGAGCTCGACTACCGCACGATGCTGCCGCGGCGGGTCACCGACGCCAACGGCCAGAGCACCGAGGTCGCCTTCGACGCCCTCGGCCGGGTCACCGCCCTCGCGGTGCTCGCCACCGCCACCGAGCCGGGCGACACCCTCGCCGACCCGACGACCCGCTTCGAATACCACCTCGACGAGTACGCCGACCACGGCCGCCCGGCCTTCACCGTCAGCCACAGCCGCGAGCAGCACGGCTCGGCGAATCCGCACTGGCAGACCGCTTATCACTACCACGACGGCACCGGGCGCGAGATCATGGCCAAGGTCCCCGCCGAGCCGGGCCTGGCACCGCAGCGCGGCACCGACGGCAGCCTCGTCCTCGACGACGACGGCAACCCGGTCCTCACCGACACGGCTCCGGCGATCCGCTGGGTCGGGACCGGACGCACCGTCTTCGACGCGAAGAACCGTCCGATCCGGCAGTACGAGCCCTACTTCAGCCGCACCCCGGCCTATGAGGACGAGCCCGAGCTCGTCGAGCAGGGCGTGACGCCCGTCCTGCACTACGACCCCCTCGGCCGGGTCGTGCGGATCGACAAGCCCGACGGCACCTACACCCGCAGCGCGTTCGGCTCCTGGCGGCACGAGATCTGGGACGAGAACGACACGGTCCTGAGCAGCGACTGGTACGCCACCCGCCACCTCCTCGACCCGGCGCACCCCGACCGCCGCTGCGCCGACCTCACCACCGAGCACGCCGCCACCCCCACCGTGGTGCACCTCGACGCGCTGGGCCGCCCGATCCGCACCGAATACGACAACGGCACCCGGGGCAGGTCCGCCGTCGGCTACGAACTCGACGTCCAGGGCGTCCAGCGGTCGCTGCGCGACGGTGCCGGGGCGGCGGTCGTCTCGGTCCGCGCCGACATGCTCGGGCGGACCCTCGTCCGGCGCGGCGTCGACTCCGGGGTGACGGTGGAGCTGCAGAACGCCGTCGGCCACCCGGTGCGTACCTGGACCGGCGACGACCAGCGGACCATGGTCAGCACCGGCTACGACGAGTTGCAGCGGCCGGTGCGCCGGGAGGTCCGCGACGGCGCCGGTGCGGTGGCGGTCGCCGAATTCACCGTCTACGGCGAGTCGCTGCCGGACGCCGCCCAGCGCAACCTGCTTGGCCGTCCCTACCTGCAGTTCGACCAGGCCGGGGTGGTCAGCACGGACCGGTGCGACCGGCACGGCAACGTCACGGAGTCGACCCGGCGCTTCACCTCGGCGTGGGCGGCGGATCCCGACTGGGCGGCGGTCGCGGCGGCGGGGCCCGCCGGTGCGCTCACCGCAGCCGGTCCCCTGCTCGACCCGACCGCCTACACCACGACCGCCGCGTTCGACGCCCTCAACCGGCCGACCACCGTGCGGCACCCCGACGGCAGCGAGGTCCGCACGGAGTACAACGCGGCCAACCTCATCGAACGGGTCCTGCTGCGCCACCCCGGCAGCACCATCTGGCAGCCTTATGTCGCCGCCGCCGCATACAACGCGCGGGGGCAGCGCACCAGCATCACGACCGGCAACGGCGCGGTCTGCGAGGTCGACTACGACCCGTCGACCTTCAAGGTCGCCCGGCTGCGGACGACCCGGCCGCAGTCGGCCGATCCGGTGCAGGACCTGCGCTACGTCCGCGACCCCGTCGGCAACGTGGTCCAGATCGACGACGACGCCCAGTCGCAGCTCTTCTTCGACAACGCGCTCGTCACCGCCACCGGCCGCTACACCTACGACGCCCGCTACCAGCTCGTCACGGCCGAGGGGCGCGAGCACGTCGGGCAGGTCTCCGACGAGGCGCGGACCCACCTGGACCCGGCCGCGGTGGGGATCCCGCACAGCAACGACGCGCAGGCGATGCGCCGCTACACCGAGCACTACGACTACGACGACGCGGGCAACATCACCCAGGTCCGCCACGTCTGGCAGGGCGGATCCTGGCAGCGGCGGTACGCGTACGTCGCCGGGACCAACCAGCTCGCCACGAGCAGCCGCCCCGGCGACCCGGCGGCCGGGCCCTTCAGCGACGCCTACTCCCACGATGATCAGGGCAACCTCACCCGCCTGCCCGGCATGGGCCTGCTGAGCTGGGACTTCCGCTGCCGGTTGCGCAGCGCCGACCTCGGCGGCGGCGGCACCGTGCACCACCTCTACGACTCCGGCGGCACCCGGGTCCGCACGGTGGTGCAGCGCCTCGGCGGCCTCGTCGAGGACCTGCGCTACGTCGGCGGCTACGAGTCCTACGAGCGAGCCAGCGCCATCGGCCCGCAGACGCAGCGCCACACCGTCTCCGTCGCCGCCGGGGTGCTGATCGCGCAGGTGCAGACGACGACCCGGCTCGACGGCGTACCGGTGGTGTCGCCGGTGCCCCTCGACCGATACCAGGTCGGCGACCACGTCGGCACGGTCCGGTTGGAGCTCGACGGCACCGCGAAGATCCTGAGCTACGCCGAGTACCTGCCCTTCGGCTCGTGCTCGTACCAGGCGGGTTCGTCGGTCGTGGAGTCCAACCCGCGACGGCGCGGCTTCGCCGGGATGCAGCGCGACCCCGACACCGGCCTCGACTACGGCGGCGACCGCTGGTATGTGCCGTGGCTGGGCCGATGGCTCAGCGCCGACCCGGCCGGTGTCAGCGGGCAGCTCACCGCATACGGCTACGTCTCCAACAACCCCGTCGGCCGCGTCGACGTCGGCGGGCGCTACGACCCGGCCGCGTTCGCCGACGAGCTCGACGGCTACGTCGACGTCGCCGAGCGGTTCTACCTCGCCGAGGACACGGGTCTGGCGTCGAGCCTGTGGAACACGTTCGTCGCCACCACCGCGACCGTCGTCAAGGGCAGCACCAACATCCTGCGGGTCGGCACCGGCGCGGCCGCCGGGGTCGAGCAGATCAAGAACGCCGAGGACGGTTGGGACATCGCCATCGGTGTCTCCCGGATCCTCGTCGACGCCGGCGATGTGGCCGGGGCGGCCGTGGGTGTGGCGGGCAACGTCACCAAGGTCGCCCGGGTGGCGCAGGGTGCGAAGATCGGCAATCAGATGAACAAGCTGCGCAAGGAGTACACCCTCGCCAACTCCACCCGGAAGAAGGAGATCTCCAAGCAGCTCGGTGAGATGTCGATGAAGAAGCTCTCCGCGGAGTCCGGCATGCGCAGCGTGGGTGACCCCCGCATCCCCGACGGCCGGATGAACGGCGTCGACGACGTGCTGGTCTCGGGGAACACCAAGTCCAAGGTGAAGTCGTTCTTCGACGGTGCCGGACGCCGCCCCTTCAGCAAGAAGCGCACCGTCGCCGTCGAGGGCAAGGGCCGCGGCACGCCCCGGCCCGATCCGATCGACGAGCTCGGTTCGGCCCAGGGCCGCGACCAGGGCAGCGTCGGCTACAACCGCGAGCGGCTGAACACCGCCGCCCAGGCCGGCAACAACGACGCCCGAGAGGCGGCGCAGCGCCTCGCCGGCGGGAAGACCACGAACGAGAGCGTCCTGACCGTGGTCGATTCGAAACCGGGCGGCGGCAGCACCCTGTCGCAGCTCAGCGGCGCGACCGACGATGTCGTCGACACGGCGCGGGCGATCCCGAACCTCGGCTCGGAGATCCCGACGCTGCAGGCCGTCGGCGCGGTGACGACCTTCCGCGAGCCGGCCACGGACAATCTGGGCAAGGACATCGCCACGGGCGTCGACCTGATCATCACCTTCCCCGGCCCCTGGCAGGAGCGCAAGCAGTGAGCCTCGTCCTCGGCCGCGGGATCGGGGCGCGGTCAGTCGAGACGCAGGCGCGTCTCCTCGATCACCGCGTTCCGCCCGTTGGCGAACCCGGTGTCCGTGCCGATGATGACGAAGCCCGCCCGCTGCAGCACCTTGATCGATCCCGCGTTGTCACTCGCGGCCCCGGCGAACACGGGCCGCACCGGAACCATCGCCAGGAGCAGGGCGAGCGCCCTGCCGGCGATGCCCTGACCCCAGTAGGACCTGCTGATCCAGTAGGTGACCTCGGTGTCGCCCTCCAACACGAAGCTGGCGATGCTGCCGACAAGCCTCCCGTCGACCGTGATCGCCCGGTTGTCGGCATCGGGCAAGGCCCTGATCTTCGCCATGTGGGCGTCGAACGCGGCGCGGTCGTCGGGATCCTTCGCGGTGAAGGCCGCCATCCGAACCGACTCCGGATCCCGCATCATCTCGAACAGGGCGTCGAGGTCGGAGTCGTCGATCGGTCGCAGCGCCACTTCCATCACAGATGACTCCCAACGTGGTCCGGCAACGGTCGAACGCCCGGGCGCCGACATCAGCCCTCACGGTATCGGACTGATCAGGACCTCATGCGCTCCTGGATGGCAGGTGACGACCTCGCTGGTCAGCACGTCCGGGCGGACCACGTCGGCTCGCAGGGCCCACATCTGGAGGCGAAACGACGGACCCGGCGACCAGGCCCACAGCAGTCGCGCGCCCGCGAGCTCGCCGGTGACGGCGCGCCGCCACTTCTGGAAAGCCTCGGTACGCCAGATCAGGAGCGGCACATCACGGTCGGGACCGGAACGGCTTGCCCCTTCGCCGACGAGGCTCAGCGCTGCGAGGACCGTGTCGTGGAGGGACTCGCGCACCGGTGCGCCGTGGGTTTCGGCGGCCCGGCGCAGGTAGTGGACGCTGACCGCGTGCGGCGGAACGCCGAGCACGATCCGGCCGGTGGCTTCGTTGCGGCCGAATTCGAGGTTGGTGTTGAGTCCCGGGAGGGTCGTCATGTCGCGGGGCACCCAGAACAGCATGACGTCGACGACGGCCATCCAGCGTTCCTCCCAGAGCTGGCTGACATAGCCGGGCGTGGGGTTGTGGCGGTCGCGTGCCTCCGGCACGAACACGACCAGCGCACCGGGCGCCGTCCACGCTGCCCGGAGCGAGTCCAGCGCATCCGGACGCCAGGACGGGATGTCAGGGTCGCGCGGCATGGGCCCGGCAAGGAACATCGACGCCTGCCAGGTGCCAGGCGGCTCCTCCCCGGCATGGACCACGACCATCTCACCCACGTGCTGATTCCCCTAAAATTGCCAGCCCGAGATCTTGAGTACTTTCCGTCGTTATAACGACGGAAAGTACTCAAGATCTCGGCGAGCAGCTCAGACCGCCTTGTACTCCAGGTAGAGCAGGATGTCCTGGACCGTCGACTGGTCCGCCTCCACGCCGCCGTCGGCCGGTGCGATCACCGACAGCGTGTGGACGTTCAGTACCGCCGTACCCACCGCGGTTTTGGCGTCGACGGCCTTGCGCCCCCCGACCGTGACCTGCGTCGACGGCGCGCCCAGGGGGATGTTGTTGAGCTTGAGCCGCACCGGGTCGAGGTCGGTCGTGCCGACCGGCACGAGCGCGACCCGGGCCGCGGTGAGCGTGAGCGGCATCCCCTGCAGCAGCAGCGGCAGGTGCTCCGGACCGATCGCGACCTGCACCGGCGCGCCGGGCGGGCTGGTGAGGAGGCGGTGCAGCTCGGCCGGGAAGTCGTTGCGCAGGCTGAAGACCCGGCCCCGGGGGTGGTGGGTGAGGTGGTGGCGCAGGCTGCCCTCGAGCTCTTTGTTGCCGGTCTCGACGGTGGTACGCAGACCGGGGTCGGCCTCCGCGGTGTAGGCGATGTGCACGACGGCGTCGCTGATCGTGCGGTAGTCGAACGGGCGGAACGCCGTGGGCAGCGTCAGCTCCCACCGGCTGACCGCGCCCGCACCCTCGAAGGGCAGGTAGCGCTCGTCGCGGAACGACAGCTCGAACGCGCCGCCGTCCTGCCGGGCGGTGCTGGTGGCGATGGAGACGCTGCGCTGCAGCGGCACCTCGGCGAAGGCGAGCGGGTCCGCCCCGACGACCGGTTTGGTGCGCAGCCAGCTCTGCCGCAGGGTCAGGGTGGCGCTGACGTTGACATACGGGCCGGTCACCGCCGGGATCGTGAGCCGCACCGACCGGATCCGCCGCCGGTAGTGCCCGGGGTAGAACAGGTCGAACAGGCCCTCGGGGACGGTGAACTCGCAGGTGCCCTGCTCGCGCAGCTGGGCGAGCGCGAGCGGGGCGAGCTGGGCCAGCGAGAACGACTGGTCGATCTCCAGCCGCCGGTGGTCGGTCTCGATGAACTTGCGCTCCAGGGCCTGCAGCTCGACGAGAAGCCGCTCCCCGGCGAGCAGCCCGGCCCGGCCACTGTCCCAGTAGGACGGTGCCAGCACGGCCGGGGCGTCGGCGCCGCGCTCGAAGCGGTAGGCCTGCTCGGCGAGGCGCGCCATGGCATAAGCGCTGGTGTAGGCGTTGCGGTGCAGCTCCTGGAGCCGTCCGGCGAGGTGGGTGTAGAGGCCGAGCGAGGTGAACTTGCTGCCGTAGAAGTCGTAGAGCTCGGCGGCCTGGTCGATGCCGCGCTGGTGGAGTTCCTGGGCGCGCTCGGCGATCTTCTGCTGGATCCGGGCGGCGGCGAGCTGCTTCTGCACGACGCCGAGCTCGTGCTGGGCGACCTGCGCCTGGTGCTTCCACTCGCCGTCGCGGCGGGTGAACTCGCCGCTCATCTTGGCCGCGCCCGCGACGGCGTCGGCGACCCCGGCGGCGTCGCGGATCACCATGGCCCAGGCGTTGGCACTGTTGCCGGCCTCCTGGCCGCCGTACTTCATGGCGAAGGGCGAGCCGAGCTGCGGTACCAGGTAGGCGATGCCCGCGATGGTGTCGAGGATCGAGGCGGAGGCGTGCAGGGTCGCGCCGGTCTGCACCGCGTCGGAGTAGAGCTGCTCCTCGCCGATCAGCCCGCCGGCCTGCAGCGCCCGGTAGTAGTCGCGGCGGTAGGTCGCGGCGGCTTCCTGCTGCTCCAGCGCCGAGACCGCCGTCACGGCCGCGTCGACTTCCCATTGCCGGGTACGCGCGGCGAGGTCCAGCATCGTCCGCTCGTGCACGGCGCGGAGCTGGACGAGCTCCTCCCCGTCCTTCTTCTCCAGTGCCGCGAGCAGCCCCGATCCGAGGGACTGGACGGCGGCGGCCTGTGCCTTGGCGCGTTCGAGCAGGTAGCCGAAGCGGTAGGGCGGCACGGAACCGGAGCCCGCCCCGAGCACGTCGTCGAGGGTGAGCCCACCGGCGGTGGCCCGGACCAGTGCCATCGGATCGATCTCGGGGGCGAAGAGGGCGAGCTGCCGCACGGTGCCGTTGATGTCCTGGCAGTGCCGGATCTTGTAGAGCCGGTCCTCGACCCGGTCCCAGTGCCGCAGCAGCTCCGGGTTGCGGGGCACGCTGAAGACGGGGCTGATCTGGCGGACCAGGGACCACCCGAAGTCGCCGCCGTTGTGCTGCCCCGGCAGCCCCCGGACGACCCGGCCGCGACCGGAGTCGTCCCACCGGCTGATCCGGGTACGCCGCCAGTCGTCGGCCCGGTGCAGCCCGTCTCCGGCCCCGGCGAGTGCGGGGAGCGGTTCGGCCTGCTCGCGTGCGAGCCACTTCGCGCCCTCCTCGGCGGGCTCCCGGCGCAGCTTGAGCACGGCGGCGTCGACGAGTTCGGCGTGCGGGTCGGCGGCCAGGGCGAGGGTCCGGGTCTCCTCCTCCGCGTCGATCGCCATCGGTGCGGTACGGGCGAGCGGAGCCGCCATGATCGGCTGGCTGGGGACGATCGGCGCGTCCTGTGCGAGCAGCCACGTCTCGACCTCGGCGAGGAACTCCGATCCGGCACCGAGCAGCCCGCCGATGTACTCATAGGTCCGCGGCATCCCCAGGTCCTCGCCGCAGGGTCCGAGCTTCGCGGGACGCTCGCCGAGGATCTCGGCGGCGACGGAGTAGAGCATCAGCGCCTCGTTGATCGACTCCCGGGTGAACTGGGTGAAGAGGCTGTCGGCCCAGTCGAGCAGATTGTCGATGTACTTGCCGACCAGCGCCTTCTGCATGGCGGTGGGCCGCAGCCGGGCGATGGCGTGCGGGTTGAACGGGTCCCGCCGGTAGGCCTCGATCGCGGACGACTGGGTCAGGATCGCCCGCAGCGTCGGCACCGTCAGCCCGCGCAGCTTCAGGAAGCGCCACACCCGGTCCCGGTCGGCCTGCGCCCGTTCCTCGGGTGTCATCACGGCGGGCAGGTGGTCGACGGCGGTCGGGTCGAAGAGCTTGTGGTACCAGCTCTGGGCCGCGGCGTAGCGCTGCTCGCTGTTGAGGTGGTCGGCGATGAGGAACGGGATGTGCAGGAACACCTCCCGGAAGTAGGTGCCGTAGGCGCCGTCGTAGTCGACCTCGCCTGCGACGATCCGGTTGTCGACGTCGTTGAGCGGTGTCGTGGCGGCGGTCGGCTCCTTGAGCAGCTTCTGGTTCGCCAGCGACAGCAGCGTGTCCAGACCCTGGGTGAACAGCGTCCGCGACAGGGTCGGCCCGAGGGTCGTCCCGGCCCGGCGCAGCTGGTTCGGTCCGCCCAGCGAACCCTGGAGGTAGTAGAGGTCGCCGCCCCGGGTGGTGATGAACGCGTCCTGCGGCGACCCGTTGACGAGGTCGACGCTCGTCGCGATGTCGAAGCCGGGGTAGCCGAGCAGCAGCACCGGGCGGTTGCGGTCGACGTTGGCTTCGAGCTGGGTCAGCGTCGTCCAGGACGGCGGCAGCACGCCGGTGAGGCGGCTGCGGTCCATGAGCTGGGTGGACTGGGCGTAGCCGACCAGGCCGGAGGACCGGTAGAGCTGCCGCTCGCCGCCGGGCGCGTTGAGGATGATCAGCGGTCGGCCCTGCGTCAGCGGCGCGTTCTGCACGGCGGAGAGCTTGCGCGTGAAGAGGTCGACCTGCTTGCTGACCTGGAACCCGAAGAGGCTCAGCAGGATCGACCCGGTCACCGTCGCCGTCGGGTAGACCTGGTCCCAGTGGAACCCGCGCAGCGTGTAGCTGTCGATGGGTCCGTTGTTCTGCACGGCGTCGCCGGTGACCTGGGAGTAGCGGGCCACCCGCAGCGGGAGCGCCACGAGGTCGTCGACGATGCCGTCGCCGATGAAGGGCGACGTCCCGGCGAGCGAGATCCGCTGCGGTCCGGTCCAGCGGCCGTCCATCCGCAGCGTCGAGAACTTCACGTTGGTGGTGTGCAGGTAGCGGTCGAAGGTGGAGTTGCCGTCGACGACCTTGTTCTGCGCCTTGGTGGCGTACTCGGTCCAGAAGACGTGCAGCCGCCCGGCCGCGACGAGCGGGGCGACCTTGCGTGCGCCGATCTGCAGGTCGAGCTTGCGCCACGGGTGCCACAGGGTGCCGCGACCGCCCTTGACCGCGCCGTAGTGCGCGTTGTCGACCATACGGTGGTAGAAGACCGGCGGATCGGTCTGGCTCACCCCGAACAGGTGCAGCACATCGGTCTTGGTCAGCGCGTTCTTATCGTGATAGGACCCGGCGAGCTGCAACCCGGCCAGCTCCTCCAGCCCGGCGAGGTAGCCGCTGTAGGCGTCGACGACGCTCTGCTCGTCGATGGGGCGCTGCAGCAGCCCTGACTCCAGCTCCTCGAAGAGCGGGGTCTTGTCGTCGCGCAGGTCCGGCTCCAGGTAGTTCTCTGGCCACAGGAAGACCTTGCGGTTGGCCTCCCAGACCCGGTAGTTCTGCCGCCACTCCCACTCGACCGGGTCGATCGCGTCGGCACCGATCGCGAGGCGCTGCGGGTCCTCGGGGTCGCGGCGGTCCTGCTCCAGGTTCATCAGGATCCGGTGCACGTAGAGCTGCACGCTGTTGGTCGCGGCGACCACCCGCGAGGTCGTGGCGCAGCCGCCCGCCTCGACGTCGAGGAGGAAATACTCGTAGAGGTCGCGAGCGTGGGCGAACTGGGGGAAGTCGGCGTGCAGCAGGTGGTCGACGAGGGCGTCGCGCTCCGCCGAGCGGACCGACTCCTCGACCGGCCCGATCCGCTCGGCCCACTGCTCCTGCGGGCACCGGGCGCGCAGGGCGGCGAGCAGCCCGTCGGCACCGCGCTGCAGGTCGGCGTAGTCGGAGCTGATGAGCTGGTTGAGGGTGTCGCCGCCGACACCGAGCCGCTGCGCGAACGCCACCGCCTCGGCGAGCTTGCGCAACGCCGTCGGCGCCAGCCGGGTCAGCGCCACGGCGTTCTGCAGGGTCGCGAGCAGCCCCGGCTCCGTGCCGAGCACCCGGGCGAGCAGCTCCTGGTTGGCGCCCGTGAAGGTGAACGAGTGCACGTCGAAGGCGGCGAGCAGGGTCCGCAGCTCCACCGCCTTGTAGCGGGCGGGCGCCTCGACCTCGGCGAGCGCTGCGTAGTCGGTGACCGCGCGGATCCCGTCCAGCGTCACCGCGTGCACGTCGGCGAGGTCGAAGAGGTCCACATGGGCCCGGACGAAGGACAGCGCCTCGGCGTCGAACGCCGGTCCGGTGAAGAGCACCCCCAGCGGCAGCAGCGCCTTGACCAGCGCCACCAGGGAGTCCACCGGCCCGTCGCCGTGCAGGGCAGCCGTCCGGGCCGGCGACGCGAGCGTCACCCCGGCGAGCGCGGCCAGCTCCGCCACCGCGGCGGGTGAGGTGCCCAGCGGCCCGGCGAGCCGGCTCGCGAGCACCCGCTCCGGGTGGTGGTCGGCGAGAACCGACCGCGCGCCGGTCTCGGCAGTCGTCAGACCGGCCGGGATGTTGATGGGAACGCCGAGGTCGGCGCCCGCCGCCACCCGCAGCCGCCCGGGCGCCTTCGCCGCCACGATCACCGCCGGGTTCGCCGCGACGATGCGCCGCGACACCTCGTCGGTGACGTCGGGCAGCGTGGTGAAGACGGTGTCGGTGAAGGTCAGCACCTCCTCGGCGGTCACCTCGGCGAGCACCCGGGCGGCGATCACCACCGGATCCGGGTAGGCGCTCGGGTCCCGGGGCGCCTGCCCGCTGATCACCTCGATGTCGTCGAGCGACCGGCCCGTGCCGCGGACCAGGTCGACGGCGGTGAGCAGCTGCGTCAGGTCCAGGCCGTCGGCGACGTGGCCGCCGCTGAGCGAGGTGAGCCGGATCAGCCGGAACAGGTCCGCCACCGGCACGTCGAGCAGCGCGGCGAGCTTCGCGTGCCGCCACAGCAGCGACAGATTCGCCACGGTCAGCAGGAACCCGCGATCGGCCTCGTCGACCGCACCGGGGTCGGCGCCGAGCGGCACCGCCAGCTCCCGCAGCAGCACCAGCAGCGTCTCGTCGGTCACGCCGAGCCCGGCGAGCAGCCGCTCCCGGTCCATGCCCGCCGCGGCCGCACCCGGATCACGCAGCGCCGGGTGTACGAAGGTGGTGGTGTCCATCGGATAGCGTCCGCCCCGGTCGACGAACGGCGCCGGGTTGAACAGCCGGTCGAAGAGGCTGGGCCGGTCGTCGACGGGCAGCGTCGGCAGCGCCCCGGTCAGCGCGCACGTCTCCTCGGCGCTCACGGCGAGGCGCCGGCGCAGGCGCAGCGGCGCGACGAGGCCCATGATGTCGGTCATCGAGCCGAGGTTGACACCAAGGTGGGTGAGGAGCAGGTCCAGCTCGCCGACCGTCCACGGCACCTGCCGGGCCAGGCGGGCGAAGCGGTGCAGGTGGTCCAGCGCGTCGAAGGTGAGGCCCTCGACCCGCTCGATGTCGTTCTGCACGCTGTCGGGGCTGAGCTTCCCCGCGACGATCTGCACGGGAGCACCGGCACCGCTGACGAACCGGCTCTCCAGCAGCTCCCCCAGCAGCACCCGGTCGACGCCGACGGCCCGGACGAGGTCCTGGATGTCGATCGGGGCGATGATGCCCACCTGGTCGGGGACGAACGACAAGCCGTAGATCCGCTCCAGCCGGGCGAAGTCCTGGTCGGGGTCGGTGGCGATCTCGAACTGCGGCCACGCCATCCCGAGCTCCGCCGCGGTCGCCGTCGTCTCCGGCACCCCGAGCACGTCGGTCACCTCGGCGAGCGACACCTCCAGCGCCCGCAGGTAGGCGGTGATCCGGGCCATCGGCTGCACGAACGGCTGCTGCGGCGACTCCAGCGAGGAGCTGAGCAGGTCGTGGTAGACCTGGGCGGCGACCGCGACCCGGTCGGCGAGGTCGCCGGAGTAGCCGCCGGAAACGGCGAGGTAGTTCTCCAGCACCTCGTTGACGATCTGCAGCACCGGCGTGGAACCGTTGGTGTTCTCACAGGTCAGTTCGGTGGTCCACAGGTCCGGGCGGCGGGACGACAGGCGCAGCGGGTGCTGCGGGCGCCCCAGGAAGTAGCGCTGGGTGACACTCTCGTCCACCCACGACATGAGGTCCACGAAGTAGGCGGCCGGGCTCAGGATCGACTGGCACGGGCTGCAGTCGCAGTAGGACTGGGTGCCGAAGAGCTCCCGGTAACCGGGCAGCTCGCGGAGCTGGTCGGCGAGGTCGGGCGGCATGTTGTTGGCGGCCACCTCGCTGAACCCGCCGGTCGCCAGCTCCACCACGCCGCCGAGCGTCGCGGTCAGCCCCGCGACGGTCTCCCGGGCCCGCAGGTGGTAGTCGTTCGCGAGGACCGCGTCGAGGCCCGCCTGCTCGGCGATCGCCTCCGGTGAGCTGCGGGCGATCTGCAGCGCGCTGGTGAAGCCGCCCGCGATCAGCCGCTGCGCGCCGCTCACCGTCTCGGCGACCGCGTACATCCGCTGGCCGGCACGCAGTCCCGAGAGCGCCGCGTGGACCTCCGCCTGGTCGAGTCCGGCGGTGTCGAGGGCCGCCACGTCGGCACTGCCCGAGGAGAGGTCCAGGTGCAGCAGCTCGGTGTCGCGGTTGAGCCGGCGCAGGCGGGCCAGCTCCGGCATGCCGCCGTCGAGGCGCGCCAGCAGGGCGTCGGTGGGGAAGTGCGCGGCGAGGCGGTCGGCCAGCTGGTCGGCGTACACCTCGGGGGTGGTGGAAGCGTCCGGCGGGCCGCCTGCCTCGACCACCGCGCGGTGCCACTCGGCGGGCGCGACCGCGGCGAGGGCCCGCAGGGTCCCGACCCGATCGTCGGTTGGCCCGGCCAGCTCGCGCAGCTTCGCAGCGATCGGGTGGTCCCCGCCGATCAGGTCGTGGAGTTCGCTGGGAAGACCGGCCCGGTCGTCGCTCATGGGCACCTCGCGTTTGCTGGAGTGGGCTGTTCGTTGCCGAAGCTGTCCGGAGAATAGCCGTCGGCCACCGCCCTGGCCCGCGACTGTCGCTCCTCTGACGACAGTCAAAATGATCGATGAATTGGCCGGTCAGCAGCAGTGGCCGCCGACAGCGGGGTGCGCCGATGACGACCGCGGACATGGACCGGCGGTGCGGCACATGCCGGACTCGGCACACGCTGTCAGATCTTGACGGCGGCGACCCGCTCCACGGTGCCCCACTTGAGCTGCTCGGCGTCGGTGACCCGCAGACCGGCGGCGGCGAGCATCGGCAACGGACGCCGGGTCATGTGCTCCCCGGCCGTGCGGACGGTGACCAGCTCGATCAGCTTCTGTAGGGCCCAGACCGGCCACCAGCGGCTGCCGATGTGGTCCAGCAGCAGGAGTCGGCCGCCGTGGCGCAGCACCCGCGCCATCTCCGCGATCGCCGTGCCGTGGTCGGGGATCGCGCAGAGCGACAGCGCGCAGACCACCGTGTCGAACGACCCGTCGGCGAACGGCAGCGCCTGCGCGTCGCCCGCGCGCAGATCGGCGGGTACGCCGAGCTCGGTCGCCCGCCGCCGCGCGATGTCGAGCATCGCCGGGCTGAGCTCGATCCCGGTCAGCCGCACGTCGGTCGGGTAGAACGGCAGGTTGCGGCCGGTGCCGACGGCGACCTCCAGGACATCACCGGTGGCGCGGGAGCAGACCCATTCCCGGCCGCCCGCGAACTGGATGCGTTCGAGGAACCCGATGCTGCTGTCGTAGCGTGGCGCCACCGAGTCCCACACCCGCTTGGCCTTCGCCGTGGGATCCTCCCTCATCCGCCCACCATAGGCCCGGGAGGCATCCCGTACTCGGATTCAGGCCTACTACTACCAAAGACGCGGTCCGCCCGACGAACCTGAACCTGTAGCGGATCTGGAGGAAAGCTTCAGCCGGCGTCCGTAGTGTCGCGCCAGATGCACATATAGCGATGGATGTGACACATGATCCGAAGCTCCTGGCGCCCCGTGTGCGGTGCCGCAGTCGCCATCATGCTCGGTGCGGTCCTCGCAGCACAGCCAGCCGTCGCGTCCGAACCTCGTCCCCTGGCCGCACCGGCCGACGAGGCACAGGACTTCCCCTTCCCCGGGGCCGACACGATCGCCCTGCACGACGGCTCCAACAGGTACATCACCTATGGCGCCAGCTCCGGCGGGCGCAAGGTCCCCTACGCGATCTCCGGCTCCGGCGACACGGTCGGCACCTCCCCGACGGTCGTCGGGGACGCCATGCCCGGCGGGGGTGGCGACTGGGTGGAGGCCGGCGCCGGGATCTGGACGCCGGGCGCGTTCTACCTCGTCAAGGATGGCGTCGGCCGCTATTACCTCTTCTACACGGCGATCCACAAGAACGACAACGACCGCCGGTGCATCGGCGTCGCCTCCTCGACCAGTCCCTTCAGCGGTTTCCGCGCCGAGCCCACCCCCATCGTCTGCCCCGACAAGGGCGACCGCTGGGCGCTGGACGCCGACGTCACCACCGGGCCCGAGGGCGCGATCTGGATGACCTGGCGCGACGGTCAACGCGCGGAGGGCCTGGAGTCGGCACTGTCGGTGATGATGCTGAAGTTCAACACCAACGGCACCGTCGATCGCAACTCCGACCCGGTCGTCATCATGCGCAGCGATGCCCTCGCCTGGGCCCACCATCAGGACGGCGGCGGCGTGACCGTCATCGAGAACCCGAGCGCGCTGTTCCACAACGGCTCCTGGTACCTGTTCTACTCCGGCAACAGCTGGTCGACCAACTTCTACTCGACCGGGATCGCCTACTGCGGTGCGAAGATCGACGACGGCCTGTGCAGCCAGCTGCCCGGCCCGAACCGCGCCTGGTTCTCCTACTCGGGCCCCGCCACGCATCTGCCGGACAGCCTGCGCCTTTACGGCCTGCCCGGCAACAAGCGCGGCCCCGGCGCGATGGATGTCTACCGCGCCCGCGACGGCAAGCCCTGGGTCACCTGGAACTACCTCAGCGACGAGGGCGGACGCAAAAGCAGGGTGGGTCGCCTCGTCATCACCGGGTCGGGCGCGAACGCCGACTTCAAGGTCGCACTCTAACGAAAGGAACACCCATGCAGATCAAGAGACAATGGCTGGTACGCGGTGCCGGCGCTCTCATCAGCACGGCAGCACTGGTGGCGGCCCTTCTCCCGGCAAGCCCCGCAGCGGCGGTGAACGTGACCTTCAAGGCCGGTTCGCTGAACATCTACAACGGCCTCACCCAGGCCGAGTTCGTCCACGATCTGAACCTGATCGCGTCGAAGGCAGACCTGATCGGTCTCAACGAGGTCGGCAACCGCAAGGCGTTCCTGCAGGACTGGGCGGCCGACAACGGCTGGTGGCTCTACTCCCCCGGCTCCACCAACCAGGCGGGCGAGGCCCTGATCGCCAAGAAGAGCATGTTCGACGTGCTCGACAAGGGTTCGATCTTCGTCTGCGACACGAACGGTCCGGGTGAGGTGCCGCCCGCCCGCTACAACAACTGGGTGAAATACCGGCACAAGGCGACCGGACGCAACGTCATCCACCTCAACGCGCACGCCGTCGCCGGGATCGACGACAACGGGCGGCCGGAGAACCTGCCGCGGACCGACTGCGCGGAGAAGCAGTTCCAGGGCATCAAGAACCTGGCGGTGAGCAAGAAGGACGAGGGGCAGGTCATCTTCAGCGGCGACCTCAACGTCGACTTCAGCGCCGACCGGGCATACGGGTACGCGAAGTTCCCGTGGAAGGTCTTCGAGGCCAACGAGCTGCCGAACCTGCGCTCCTCCTTCAACCTCTACGGCGAGAAGGGGACCGGCACGCACGGCAGCCGGCACATCGACTACATCTACTTCTGGAAGCGGGTCGAGTCGTCCCAGGTGATGTGGATGACCGGCTACGACATCGTCGGCGGCACCAACTCCGACCACAACGGCATCGTGGCGTACTTCTCGATCTCGATGTGATGCGTACCTCCGTCGGTCGCGGGGCGGCCTCGACCGCCCCGCGACCGACGCGGTCAGTAGCGCGCGGCGACGGCGGTGGCGAGCGGCTTCAGCGTCGAGACGATCACGTCCGCGGCCGGTGCGTCGGCGTCCCGATAGAACACCGTGGCCACGGAGAACGCCAGGCTCCCGTCGAGCACGAAGAGCGTTCCGGCGCCCTTCTCCTTCAGGTGGTAGGCGGCGTCGCCCAACCCGGCCAGGGGCTGCGCGCCCGGCGACCAGTATTCGTCGAACTTCGCCTTGGTCCAGCCGTAGCCGTCCTTGGTGTCGGCGGGCGCGGGCAGGACCACGAGCACCTGGAGGACGAGGTAGCGGTCACCGCTCTTGCTGTCCCATTCGCACTGCTTCGTGCCGGCGCCGTTCTTGGTCCGCGACTCCCCCGCCGGCTGGGTGAGGGCCGCCGCCACCTCGGCCGGGGTCACCATCGCGCAGGGGTCCAGGTCCGCCTGCTTGCCCGGGGCGGCGGCCGACGCCGCACCGGCCGGCGGGTTCGGCTGTGTCGAGCTCTCCGTACCGCAGGCGCCCAGAGCCGCCGTGGCGAGAAGCGCCGTCGCTGCGATTGCGTACCGAACGCGCATTTCATCTCCTTCGATGGGCTATGACCCGGCACATCGTAGGGTGCGGCGACAACCGTCAGACCGGCAGCAGTTCATCGACGAGTACTCGAACCCGGTCGCGGATCTCGTCGCGGATCACCCGGACCGGCTCGATGCCCTGGCCTGCGGGATCGTCGAGCTCCCAGTCGAGGTGCCGTTGCCCGGGGAAGTAGGGGCAGACGTCGCCGCAGCCCATCGTGACGACCACAGTGGATGCTTCGGACGCCTCCGGCGTGAGGATCACCGGCGTCTGCCCGGTGATGTCGATGCCGACCTCGGCCATCGCCTCGACCGCGACGGGGTTGATCCGGTCCTTCGGAGCCGAGCCGGCCGAGCGGACCTCGACCCGGTCTCCGGCGAAGTGGCGCAGCCATCCGGCGGCCATCTGGGACCGGCCGGCGTTGTGCACGCAGACGAAGAGTACGGCGGGCTTGTCGGTCATCGCAGGCTCCCTGGATCAGTCACGTTGTGCAGCAAAGCGTGGCGGGGCGGTATAGCACCAACTCTTGAAGAGTTGCGGCGATCTTGGGTCAAGGGCTCGCCGTCAGGGCGGTCGCACCGGCCGTGGGTTTCGGGTAGAAGAGCATCACCGCGGCCGCCCCGGCCACGAGGCCGACGAGCTGCGCGAGGACGAAGCCGGGGACGGAGCCGGGTGCGATCCCGGCGAAGGTGTCGGTGAACGCCCGACCGATCGTCACGGCCGGGTTGGCGAACGACGTCGAGGAGGTGGACCAGTAGGCGGCACCGATGTAGGCGCCGACGGCGGCCGGGGCGAGCGACCCCCGGCCGGATCTCGTCAGCGCGAAGACCAGCAGGATCAGGCCGAAGGTGGCGGCGGTCTCGCCCAGCCACAGGCCCGCCCCGGTCCGGACCTGCGTCGACCGGGTGATGGGCGCCAGCGCGTACATGAGATTGGCCAGGACCGTCCCGGCGACCGCGCCGGAGACCTGCGCCAGGGCGTAGAGCCCGGCCTCGGGCGCGGTGAGGCCGTCGGCCCCGCGGCGGTGCAGCCACCAGCTCGCGGCGGAGACGACCGGGTTGAAGTGGGCGCCGGAGACCGGACCGAAGATCAGGATGAGTACGCCCAGGGCGAGCATCGTCGCCACCGAGTTCTCCAGCAACTGGAGGCCGGCGTCGCCGGGCGAGAGCCGCGCCGCCGCGATGCCGGACCCGACGACCGCGGTGACGAGCAGGGCGGTCCCGAGGAACTCCGCCGCCAGGCGTCGCGGCAGCGCGGCACTCATCGACCGGCCGCAGCGTGCTCGGTGGTGTCGAGCAGGTGCGCGAGGCCGGCGAGCGCACCCGGGACGAGCCGGTAGTAGACCCAGGAGGCACGCCGCTCGGAGGTGACGAGACCGGCTTCCCGCAGCACCTTCAGGTGGTGCGAGATGGTGGGTTCGGAGACCTCGAACGACGGGGTCAGGTCGCAGACGCACGCCTCGCCGCCGGCGTGGGACGCGATGAGCGAGAGCAGCCGCAGCCGCACCGGGTCCGAGAGCGCCTTGAACACGGCCGCGATCGACACCGCCTGCTCGGCGGTGAGCGGGTCCCGGACGAGGGGCTCGGTCGCGCAGTCCAGGACGGGCAGGTTTCGCCGCTGGTCGGCCATCGGCACCTCCGGGTTTCATCAGCATCGAATTCGAGGAGAGCTTAACTCGATGGTTCTCACATCAAAAGCCAGGGCCTACCATCGCGGGGTATGCGGATGAATTACCTGCTCCGGCCCATGGTCGCGGCGGACGCCGAGGCAGTCCTGCGGATCTACCAGGCGGGCCTCGACACCGGGCACGCCAGCTTCGAGACCGCCGCACCGACCTGGGCGGCGTTCGATGCCGGACGGCTGCCCCGCCACCGCCTCGTCGCCGTGACCGGCACCGGCACGGTCTCCGGCTGGATCGCCGTGTCGGCGGTGTCGGCGCGCCCGGTCTACGCGGGGGTGGTGGAGCACTCCGTCTACGTCGACCCGGCGGCCGCGGGTCGCGGGATCGGCGCCGCCCTGCTCGATGCGCTCATCGCCGACACCGAGGCGGCCGGGGTCTGGACCATCCAATCAGGAATCTTCCCCGAGAACGGGGGCAGCCTGCGCCTGCACGAGCGCGCCGGGTTCCGCGTCGTCGGCCGCCGCGAACGCATCGCCCGCCACCACGGCTCCTGGCGGGACGTACTGCTCCTGGAGCGGCGCAGCCCGCAGATCACCTGACAGTCTGACTTGACAGTCGTCTAACTAGAAGGCAGTCTAAACATCTGATTCGAACATCATCAAATCAAAGAACGGATCCCCGTGAACCCGTACCCCGTGATCGTCGTCGGCGCCGGACCCGTCGGCCTCGCCGCCGCAGCCCACCTCGCCGAGCGCGAGCTCTCCTTCCTGGTCCTGGAGGCAGGCGACCGCCCGGCCGCCGCCGTCGCCGAGTGGGGCCACGTGCGCCTCTTCTCCCCGTGGCGCTACAACACCGATTCCGCCGCCGCTCGGCTGCTCGCCGCGACCGCGTGGACCGCGCCCGACCCCGAGCGGCTGCCCACCGGCGATGAGCTCATCACCGGATACCTGCGACCCCTCGCCGGACTGCCCGCCATCGCACCCCACATCCGCTACGGGGCCAGGGTGGCGGCGGTGACCCGGCAGGGCTTCGACCGGGTCCGCACCGCCGGCCGCGACGAGGCACCGTTCCTGGTCCGCCTCACCTCCGGCGAGGAACTCCTGGCCCGCGCGGTCGTCGACGCCTCGGGTACCTGGACCGCCCCCAACCACCTCGGTGCCTCCGGCATCCCCGCCATCGGCGAGGCCGCCACGGACCGGATCGCCCACGCCCTGCCCGACGTGCTCGGGGCCGACCGCGATCGCCACGCGGGCCGGCACACCCTCGTCGTCGGCTCCGGGCACTCCGCCGCGACCACCCTGCTCGCCCTCGCCGAGCTCGCCGAGCAGGCACCCGCCACGACGATCACCTGGGCCATCCGCGCCGGTGGCGCCGCCCGCACCTATGGCGGGGGCGATGCCGATGCCCTGCCCGCACGCGGGAAGATCGGCAGCCGGCTCCGCGATCACGTCGACACCGGCCGGGTACGCCTCGTCACCGGCTTCTTCACCCACCGCGTCACCACGACCGGGGACGGTGTGGCGGTGGTCAGCCGTGACCCCTACGGCACCGAGCAGACGCTCACCGCCGACATCGTCGTCAACGCGACTGGATTCCGCCCGGACCACTCGATCACCACCGAGCTGCGGCTGGACCTCGACCCGACCATGGGAGCCACCCGGGCGCTCGCGCCACTGATAGACCCCAACCGGCACTCCTGCGGCACCGTTCCGCCGCACGGCGTCGACGAGCTCGCCCACCCCGAGCCGGGCTACTTCGCCATCGGCGTCAAGTCCTACGGCCGGGCGCCGACCTTTCTGCTCGCCACGGGCTATGAGCAGGCACGGTCGGTCGTCGCCGCGCTCGCCGGGGACTGGGCGGCCGCCCGCGACGTGCGCCTGGAACTGCCCGCGACCGGCGTCTGCTCCACCAGCGAGCCGAGTACACCCGGCGCCGTCGGCCGCGGGCTCGCCACCGGTGTCAGCGGCGGCCTGCTCACCCTGCCGCTCGCCGGTGGCGACTGCTGCGCAAGCCGCTCGTAGATCTTGTGCGTATGTCCTGATAGGCCGAAATTCGCCATCGGGACCGACGCAATTCGCCATGGTGGATGGACACCAAATCGTCTTGGTCGACGTAGCATTTGGCCTGATCACTAGCAATATTCATAGTATTCAAGCGTTGCCGGAATTCACCTCCGATGGCAACGCGGCGACCAGCGGACACCCTTCAGCACGTCGTCGCACAAGGAGTCCGCTCCTGCACCTGAACTACCAGGAAGGGCAGGCATGATCCATCACCTCGCACTGATCGCGCACGACCGGTACAAGGAGGTCATGGTCGATTGGGCGGTCCAGCACCGCCAGGCGCTCGCCCGGCACCGGCTCTCCTCGACCGCCACCACCGGCCAGCTGATCCGGCATGCCACCGGGCTCGACGTCGACCTCTACCTCTCCGGCCCGCAGGGCGGCGACCAGCAGATCGGCGCCCTGATCGCCGAGGGCGACATCGGCGTCCTGATCTTCTTCTGGGACACCCTCTTCTCCCACGCCCACGAGCCTGATGTCCGCGCCCTGCTGCGGCTCGCCGTGCAGGCGAACATCCCGCTCGCGTGCAACGTCGCCACCGCGGATTACCTGCTCGCCTCGACCCTGCTCGCACCGTAGCCGAACCGGCCGCAGGCCACCGGGTTCTGACTGACACGAAAGAGTAATTGACGTGTGGCAGCAGAGAATGCATCGTTCGGAAGCCACATATTCTCAAAGGGTGGCGGACATCGATATCGGCGTGGGTGAGCGGCTGGCCCGGCGCCGACGGGAGCGGGGACTCACCCGACGGGCGGTGGCGGAGCTCGTGGGCCGCAGCGACGAGTGGCTCCGGCAGATCGAGAACGGCGCCGCCCGGCTCGACAGCATCGAGGTGCTGGTCCGGCTCGCCGACATCCTCCACCTGCCGGACTTCCGCGACCTGATCGATGTGCCACCGCCCCGCCACTCGGCCGAGGCGGCCGACGACTGGACCGAGCTGCGCGCCGCCATCCTCGACCACCCCATCCCCGCCGACCCGCCGGACTCTCCCATCATCGGCACCACCGTCGAGGAGCTGTGGGAGGTCTGGTGGCACGGCAGCAACCGCTACTCCGCGATCAGGCCGCAGCTGCCGGGCGTGGTGCGGCGGATCCGACGGCAACGGCTGCTCGACACCGGACCCGACCTCGCCGCGCAGACCGTCGCGACCTACCACCTGGCCAGGTCGGTGCTCGGTCGGATCGGCGAGCGGAACCTCGGCTACCTCGTGGCCG
Source organism: Allocatelliglobosispora scoriae (assembly GCF_014204945.1). Taxonomy (NCBI): domain Bacteria; kingdom Bacillati; phylum Actinomycetota; class Actinomycetes; order Micromonosporales; family Micromonosporaceae; genus Allocatelliglobosispora; species Allocatelliglobosispora scoriae. The sequence continues at coordinate 2,756,583 of NZ_JACHMN010000003.1, read as the reverse complement.
ACCGGGGGATGCAGGCGGCGACCCACCACTGCGCGCAGCAGATCGCGGTCGCGCAGCGCAACCTCGCCATGGCCTCGCTACAGGCCGGGGAGCACGCGGAGGCGGCCCGGCACTCGGAGGCTGCGATCCGGATCGTCCGGGACCGCGCGCCGCTCGACGGCGACGATCTCGTGGCGTTGGGCAGCCTGATCGCGATCCTCGCCAAGGCGCGGGCTCGGCGGATCGAACCGGTCCAGGCCCGGTCCGCCCTGGCGGAGCTCGCGGAGCTCGCCGCAGCCACCGGCGCCGACCGGCAGGTCGACAAGGTCTGGTTCGGCACCTGCGAGGCCGAGCTGGTCCAGATGCACGTGGAGCTGACCCTGGGCAATCCCGACCGGGTCATCCGCCAGGGTCACGAGACGACCGACGCGGCGGGCGACTACCCGGTCAACATGCGGTTCGCCCGGGATGCGCTGCTGGCCAACGCCTATGCCCGGCGCAAGGACGACGCGTCGGCGGTGCTGGGACTGCTGCGGATCGAGCGCATCGCGCCGCAGGAGCTCCGCTACGACCGGTCCATCCGCCACACCCTCGGCATGCTGCTGCGCCGCGACCGGCCGTCGGTGCGGGCCGAGGTCGGCCGGATGGCCCGGATCGCGGAGATCATCTGATGCCCGCGTCACAGTGCGCGCAGGTATGCCTCCCAGGTCGCCTTCGGCGAGACCACGGGTCCGTCGTCCGGGTTGCGGTTGGCGAGACCGTTGAGGCCCAGGTAGTAGTCACCGGACTGGTGCTGGGCCGCCGTCGACTGATCGGTGTCGCCGAGTGCGATCGCGTGCACGTGGTAGGGCCAGTCGCCCTGCGACGGTGTGCGTACCCACGCTGCGAAGCCCACGACCCGCAGCTGCCGCGCGACGTTGACCCGCAGGCTCGACGACATGCCGTCGGTGACGACGTCGAACGCGCCGCCGCCGTCGTGCGTCCCGGCCGAGCTCGGGTCGCCGCCGACGTTGTAGGAACCCTGGCTGAGCGCGAGCGTCCGGCCGAGCAGCCGCTCGGCCTCCACGAGCATCGCCTTGGTACGCGTGTTGAGCTGCACTCCGTGGTAACTGACCCGGCTCCCCGGCGTGTAGGACCGGGCCACGGTGAAGCGCCCGTCCCCGAGCAGCCGCAGCGAGGTCGGCCCCGGCAACCCGGTGGCGTCGAGCCCGGTGTAGCCGAGCGACCGCTGGTAGGCGGCGTAGGCCTCGATCGTCCGGGTGCCGAAATGGCCGTCCACATAGGTCGCCGACAGCAGCCCCTTCGCCTGCAGCGCGCCCTCCACCAGCAGCACGCTGTCGCGGCTGCCGGGCGTGATGGCCGAGTCGGCGCGGCGCGGATCGATCTGCGCCGCCTTGACCACCGCCTCCATGTCGGCCGACGGCAGCGCCGCGTGGGCGGCCTGCCCGCCGATCGTGGCGGGCACCGCGGTGGCGAGTGCGGCTGCCAGCAGATTTCTCCGAGTGGACATCAGGCCTCCAGGTGCGGACGAGACGGCGCCTCGATCCGTGCCCGCCAACGTAGGTTCGGCCGCTACAACTTCGATATAGATACGCATCAACCGGGTCAGGCGCCGTAGCGGCGATGGCGGGCGGCGTAGGAGCGCAGCGCCCGCAGGAAGTCGACGTGCCGGAATCCGGGCCAGTAGACGTCGCAGAAGTAGAGCTCCGAGTACGCCGCCTGCCACAGCAGGAAGCCGGACATCCGCTGCTCGCCACTGGTCCGGATGATCAGGTCCGGGTCGGGCTGGCCGCTGGTGTAGAGGTGCGCCGCGATGTCGTCGGCGGTCAGCCGCTGGGCCAGGTCCTCGAGGGCAGTGCCCCGCCGGGCTTCGTGGTCGAGCAGGGACCGCAGGGCGTCGACGACCTCCTCGCGGCCGTCGTAGCCCACGGCGACGGTGAGGTGGAAGGTGGCGTCGTGCTCGCTGGTGGCGTCCTGGGCGAGCTTCAGCGCGTGCCGGGTCGAGTCGGGCAGGGCGTCCAGCCGCCCGGCGAGGTGCAGCTGCCACACACCGGTGCGGTGCGACATCCGCTCGGCGACGATGCGTTCGATCACGTCCATCAGGAACTGGACCTCGCCGGATGCCCGCTTGCGCAGGTTGTCGGTCGACGCCACGAAGACCGTCACGTGGCTGATCCCGGCCTCGGCGCGCCAGTCCAGCACGTCGTCGATGTGCTCGGCGCCGTACCGGTGGCCGACGCTGGGGTTGTCGAAACCCTGCTGGCGCGCCCATCGGCGGTTGCCGTCCATCACCATCGCGACGTGGCGCGGGATGGGACCCCGGGCGAGCTGCGACCGGAGCCGCCGGGCATAGAGCCGGTAGAAGGCGTTCTTGACGATTCTCACCGGGCAGAAGCTAATAACGGTTCCCGGCCTGCGGTCCGGTCTTCACGCAATCACCACAAGCTCCGGTCGACCTGTCGTCCGTCCACACAGGCCGAACAGCCGACGCCGCCGACCGCCTGCCCGGTGCGATCATGCTGCCACGGAGGCGGACGAACGGAGACGGCGATGGCACTGCTGGCGGACCGGTGGCGGATCGTCGCCGCGGCACTGATGCTGTTCGGCGTCGTGGCGCTCGGCTTCGGCGCCTACAACCTGCGCACCTGGACCTGGGACACCGCGACGGGGCTGGTGGAGTCCTGCGCCACGCGCTCCGTCCCGACCGCCAACGGCAAATACCGCACGGAGCACTGGTGCGCCGTCACCTGGACCGCGGACGGCGCCACGCACCGGGCCGATGTCAACTTCAGCGAGAGCAACGCCGGCACCGAGCAGAAGCTCGCCGTCAACGGCGACACCGCCGTCTCCTACACGACGCGCTACATGAGCCTGGTCTTCACCGGTATCGGTGCCGCGATGCTGGTCGGCGGCGTGATCCTCTGGCGTCGGCGCTCCCGGGCGTAACCGCTCGCTGGCTTCTCGGTGATCCACACAGGCCGAAAAGCCGACATCACCCGCTCCCCCGCCAATGCGATCATGCTGCCACGGCGAGCGGGCGGACACGGGCGGAGACGGCGATGGCACAGGCAGGCAGTCGGCGGGGAAAGATCGGGTCGGCGCTGATGCTGATCGGCGTGATCGCGCTCGGGTTCGGGGCCTACAACCTGCGCGCCCTGACCTGGGACACGGAGACCGGGTCGGTGGACTCCTGCGTCACGCGCAGCACCCGCAGCAGCAACAAGAGCGGCAGCTCGCAGTACACGTCGCACCAGGACTGCACGGTCACCTGGACGGCGGGCGGCACGAAGCACCAGGCCAAGGTCACCTTCGACGGCGGCAAGGACCTCTCGCGTACCGAGCAGAAGATCTCCGTGAAGGGCGGGACCGTCGTCGCCTACGCGGACCGCTACACGGGTCTGCTCTACGCCGGCGGCGGAGCGCTGATGATCGTCATCGGCCTGGTCCTCTGGTCGCGGCGCCCCCGGCTCTGACCCGGCCTGGGCGCTCGTCCAAGCCTGGCACGGGGTGCCGCTATGGGCGTCTGGTCAACTGACCGAAGCTCGGGCGAGAAAACATCCCGGCCGGCGAGAGCTGTGTCGAGATCCCGGATCGAATGATCCAGTTCTTCACGCAAGGAGACTGAATGGCGAGCCTGACCGTAGCCGAGTTCGAGGCGACGATCCGACGCTTCGACCGCGAGTCAGTGCACCTGGAGATGCGCGACGCGTACGGAACCGAGGTCGAACTGCCGCACATGGCTGCCTGGGCTGCAGGCGAGCCCGATGATCTGGCATGGCTGCAGCCGTGGTGCGATGACGTGCGAGATTTCGTCGCTGCGGGCAAGTCGCTGCGGCGTGCCCGCGTCATTTCCGAGCCATTATCGGATTACCAGCGCTGGGCCTATGAAGTCTCCGGGCCGATCCAGGACGCAGGCGAGGACCACCGCTGGGTGCCGCGCCGGCTGGTCTCCTCGATCGCGTTCCCCGGAAACGACTTCTGGATGCTTGATCACCGAGTGGTGATCTTCCATCACTACGCCGGCAACGGCCGCAACATCGACTTCACGACCAGCACGGACCCCCATGACATCGAGCTGTGCACCACAGCGTTCGAGGCCGTATGGCAGCTCGGTGTGCCACACCGCGAGTACAAGCCCGGCTGAAGTGTCTGGCAAAGAACAGCGAGCGAGAGAAGCATTCGGCAACCGTCTCCGGGAGATCCGCCTTGACGCGGGTCTTTCGGGGCGGCAACTCGCTGACGCGACCGGATTCCACCCTACGAAGGTGTCTCGCGTCGAGCACGGCGGGCAAAGCCTCTCGGACGCCGACATCCGAGCCTGGTGTGCCGCGTGTGGCGCGGACCTGCAGGCACCCGACCTCATCGCGCAGATGCGTGCCGTCGACACCCTCTATCGCGACTACCGCCATGACGCCCGCCGCGGCCTACGCCACCTGCAACTGCCAGGCGCTGCCCGAGGACGACGTCGAAACCGCCAACGCCATCAGGATGCAACGGCAGCGCGTGCTGTACGAGGGCGACCGCCGGTTCGTCTTCCTGCTGGCAGAGCAGGTGCTCTATAGCCAGGTTCCATCCGCGAGCGGGATGGTCGAGCAGCTCGATCGCATGGTGGAGGTCATGGGACTGCCGCGCGTATCCCTGGGGATCATCCCGGCGACCTGCGGGATGGGCGCGCACACGCAGAACTCGTTCTGGATGTTCGACGACACACTCGTACAGGTCGAGACGCTGACGGCAGGGCTGGACATCACTCGGCCCGAAGAGATCGAGTCGTATCTGGTGGCCTTCGAGAGAATGCGACAGGCTGCAGCGCTGGGTCGCAACGCGAGAGCGTTGATCGCCAAGGCCAGGCATGAGTTCCTGCAGCAGGCCGCGATGGAGTAGAGCGCGGCCTGGGTACTACCGGCTGCGGCTCGGCCCTCCCGCTTCTAGGAGAGCCGGACCGGCAGGTGCTCCAGGCCGCGGAGCAGGATGCCCGGCCGCCACTGGAGCCCGTCGAGCGACCCCTCCAACCGCATCCCCGGGAACCGGCGCAGCAGCGAGCCGACGGCGATCTCACCCTCCAGCCGGGCCAGCGGCGCGCCCAGGCAGTAGTGGATGCCGTAGCCGAAGGCGAGGTTCTGCTGCGTCCTGGCGCGAGCCGGGTCGAAGGCCTCCGCTTCGGCGAAGACCGCGCCGTCGTGGTTCGCCGAGAGCAGCGAGATGGCGACGATCTGCCCGGCCGGGATGGTCTGGCCGCCGTAGGTCACCGGCTCCTCGGTCATCCGGAAGGTGGAGGTCTTGACCGGGCTCTCGAACCGCAGGACCTCCTCGATCGCCGCCGGCATGAGCGTGGCGTCGGCGGCGAGCGCGGCCGCGGTCTCGGGGCGCTGCAACAGGAGGTAGAGCGCGTTGCCGATGAGGTTGACCGTCGTCTCGTGCCCCGCGACCAGCAGCAGGAAGACGAGCGAGGTGAGCTCGTCCTCGGTGAGCCGGTCGCCGCTGTCGGTGGCGTCGATGAGGGCGCTGAGCAGGGCATCATCCGGCTTGCGGCGCTTGTCGGCGATGAGTTCGCGGGAGTAGGCCGCGATCGAGGTGACCGCGTCGCCCATCGCCCCCGGGTCGGCCTGGCTGCTGGTGACGATGGCGTTGGACCAGCCGCGGAAGCTGGCCCGGTCCACCTGCGGTACGCCGAGAAGCTCGCAGATCACCGTGAACGGCAGCGGGAAGGCGAAGTCGTCGATGATGTCGGCCGTCTCCCGACCGGCGAGCGCATCGAGCAGTTCGTCGGTGATCTCCTGGACCCTCGGGCGCAGCCCGTCGACGCGGCGGGCGGTGAAGGCGGCCGAGGCGAGTTTGCGCAGCCGCATGTGGTCGGGCGGGTCGGCGTTGAGCATGTGCTGGCTGACCGCCTTGTCGACCAGCACCGGGAACGGCGAGTTGGTCGCGAAGGCCTTCTTGGTCAGGCGCGGGTCGGCGAGGGCCTGCCGGGCGTCGTCGTACCCGGTGATCATCCAGCCCTCCATGCCGGGGCCGACTGCGAACCGGTGGGCCGCCGCGGCAGCGCGCAGCTCGGCGAGCAGTTCATGCGGGCGCGCGGTCAGCTCGGCTTCAGTCAGCTCCATGCGTCGATTCTGCTCGATCTATCGATCTATGGACAGGGAATCCGGGTCACGGATTTCGACCCTCGCGGTAGTTTCGATGCGTGCCGTCGACACCCGTACCCGGATCGCTGCCGCCGCTGGCGGAGTCGCTGGTGCGGCTGCGGCGGGCGGCCAGGCTGAGCCAGCGGGCCCTCGCCGAGCGCACCGGGCTGAGCGAGCGGGCCATCCGCGACCTGGAGAAAGGCGTCACGACCCGCCCGCACGCCTGGTCGCTGCGGGCGATCGCCGACGCGCTGGGCCTCGACGACCGGGCCCGTCAGGCGCTGCTCGACGCCGCCGCCGAACGCCCCCCGGCAGTGCCCCAGCCGTTCGAGGACGGCGATCCGATGGTGGGACGCTCGGCCGAGCTGGCGCGCCTCGCCGACCTCGTCCAGGGGCGCCGGCACCGCCTGGTCACCCTCACCGGCGCCGGTGGCATGGGCAAGTCGCGGCTCGCCGCCGAGCTCGCGGCACACCTGCGCCGCGTCGGCACCGAGGTCGCGTTCGTCGATCTGTCCGCACTGGACGATCCGGCGCTCGTCGGCGAGGTGGTCGCCGAGTCCGTGCGGGCCGGTGGGCGGTCGCGGCTCGACCCGGTGTCCCGGATCGCCGCCGAGCTGCGCGGGAGCCGCCTGGTGCTCGTCCTGGACGGCTTCGAACGCCTGCTCGACGCCGCCACGGTGGTGGCGCGGCTCGTCGCCGCCTGCCCGGCGCTCAGCGTCGTCGTCACCAGCAGGCTGCCGCTGCGGGTGGCCTCGGAACGCGAATTCCGGCTGGATCCGCTGCCCGTGCCCGGCCCCGACGAGCCCGATATCGCCGAGATGCCGTCGGTGCGGCTGCTCCTCGCGCGGACCCGTCACGATTTCACGCTCACGCCGCAGAACGCGGGCGCGGTCGCGGCGATCTGCCGCGCGGTGGAGGGCCTCCCGCTGGGATTGGAGCTGGCGGCGGCACGGCTGCGGGTGCTCTCCCCGCAGGAGCTGCTGGACCGGCTCGCCCAGCCGCTCGCGGTGCTCAGCGGCAACACCCGCGACGCGCCGCCGCGGCACCGGTCCCTGCGCGCGGCGATCGAGTCCAGCCTCGACGTGCTCGGCGGACCCTCCCGACACCTCTTCACCTCGCTCGGTGCCTTCCCCGCCGGGGTCCGCCTCGCCGACCTGGAGGAGATCACCGCCCGCGACGGCACCGATCCGGGCCTCGTCCTGGGCGCGCTCGCCGATCTCGCCGACGCGAGCCTCATCCGCCTGCGCGCCGAGCCCGGCGGCACCCGCTACACGCTGCCGGACGCGATGCGCGAGCTCGCCGCCGAACAGCTCGCGCTCCACCCCGACGCGGTCACCCTGCGCGGGCACGTCTCCGGTCACTACCTCGGCCGGGTGCGGGCCGCGGCCCAACGCCCGGACGGCTCCGGGTACGCCGACCTCGAACCCGACCGCGACAACGTCCGTGCCGCCGTGACCTGGTCCCGCCACCACCACCCGGCGGTGTTCGACCTGGCCACGGTCGACGCCCTCTACCGCCTCTTCGAGCTGCGGGGCCGGTTCGCCGAGGGCCGTGCCACCCTCACCGCGCTCGCCGATGCCGCCGTTCCGGCCCGGTCCCGGGCGCTCGTGCGGGCCGGGCGGCTCAGCCACCACGTCGGCGACCTGGAGACCGCTCGCGACCTGGGCCTGCAGGCGCAGCAGGCGGCCGAGTGCGACGACCACGAGGGGCAGGCGCTCGCCGGGATGCTGCTCGGCAGCCTCGCGATCGAGCTCGACCCCGCGCAGGCCCAGCCGATCCTCACCCAGGCACTCGGTGCCGCGAAGGCCCACGGTGAGGACGGCCTGATCGGCCGGGCCCTCAACAACCTCGCCGCGGCCACCGCCAACACCGGCGACCTGCCCGAGGCTCAGCGGCTCATGCGGGAGGCGCTCCAGGCGAAACGCCGCGCCGGTGCATCCGATGTGGACACCGGCCGTACCCTGATGAACCTCGCGGAGCTGGCACTCGCCGACGGCCGCTGGCTCGCGTCGGCCACCCACGGCAGTGAGGCGGCGACCGTGCTGGGGCGGGCCGAGGACCCGCGCCTGCAGGCATACGCGCTGTCGATCGTCGCCGTCGCCCGTCTGCGCGAATCGCCGTCGGGCGACACCGGCGCCCTCGTCGCGCTCGCCACCAGGGCGGTCGAGCTGCTGGACCGGATCGGTGAGGACCGGTCGATGCGGGGGCTCGTCCGGGCCCGGTTCAGCGTGGTCCTGCGCGGCGCGGGCGAGGTCACCCGGGCGATCGAGGAGCTCACCGGCGCCGCCGAGTCGCTGCGCGGCGGATGCCTGCCCTACCAGGTCGCGCCCGTCATCGAGTCGCACGCCGAGCTGATCGCCCCCGCCGACCCAGAGACGGCGGCGCTCCTGCTCGGTCTCGCCACCGCGATGCGCGGCCGCACCGCCACCACGCCGCCCTCCCCTGTGGACAGGTATGGAAGCGGGATCGCCCTCTACGCAGGCGATCCCGCTTCCGGTCTGCTCGCCGCCGCGCAGATCATGCGCGGCGAGATGGAGAACACCCGTCACCGCAAGATCGTCACAACTCTTCAAGAGTTGTGACGATCTTGCGGTGCTGTCGGCGGTCAGTCAATGGGCGTTCAGCCGATCAGGCCGCTGACGTAGGTCTGGTTCAGCCGGGTCGCGGTGACCTTGACGAACAGCAGCGTCGTGTTCGCCGTCGCGGAGCTGGTGTTGCAGCGCAGCGCCGTCCCGCCGGAGGCGGCGAGGTTGCCGACGACGTTGAGCGCGAGCACGCGGCGCTCGTTCACCGCGGTCAGCGTGGTGAAGCTGTCGTCGAAGTTGGTGCCGAGCTCCAGCCGGCAGGCGACCGTGATGTCCTCGCTGTTGTTGTTGAGGACGGTCAGCTTCGCGGTGATGCTGTAGGCACCCGCCGGCAGGTCCAGGCCCATCGTCTTCTTCCCGGTGCCGGTGAGGCTCTGCGAATCTCGGAAACCGTTCGCCGCCTCGCCGACGAGGGGGAACGTGGCCTGCACGACGGCGGCGGTGGTGGGCTGCGGTTGAGCGGACGAGCTGCTCACGACCCCGAAGACGGCGGTGGCGATGATTGCGGCAAGGATGCCGATCCTGCGGTACATCGTTCTCCTCATTCCTGCGAGGCCGGTTGCCTCGCCTGGAACCAGGTTCGCCGGATCCCGGTCGGGCGGGCAGATCCGTGCCGCTGAACTGCCGCCCAAACTGCCGGTTCCGCCGCTGCGTTCGCCGGTCACGTTGTGCAGCAAAGCGTGGCCTGCGACGCGAGAATGGCCACGCTTTGCTGCACAACGTGACGTGGGGGCGGGGCGGCGTACCCCGCGGGGTTGGGTCAGACCAGGCGGGCGGCGGTGAGGAGCTGGACCAGGTCGATGGCGGCCTCGCCGGTCCAGACGACCGACGCGGCGGCGAGCAGCACCGGCAGGAGCCGCCAGGCGGGCGGGGCGAGGCGGCGCGGCTGCAGCAGGTGGGTGACCCGGCGCGGCGTGACCCCGCCGGACGAGGCGGCGTTCAGCCCGGCCGAGACGGGGGCGTGCCCGGCGAGGGCGGCGACCCCGATGGCGTGCGCGACCGTACGCCGACTGCCGACCGTCTCGGCCGCGCGCTCGTCGGCGGCCCGCTCCACCAGGTAGCCGACGTGCCGGGCGACCCAGCGCAGTGCGGGGTGGGCCGATGCGGCGAAGTCGGCGAGCGCGACGAGCCGATGATGGCGGCCGTCGAGGTGGGCGTGCTCGTGAGCGAGCAGCGCCTCGAACTGCGGCCCGGTGAGCAGCCCGCGCATCCCGGTGGTGACGACGATCCGGCCGGGATCGCCGGGGACGGCGAAGGCCTGCGCGCGGGCATCGTGGATCTCGACGACCGGGCCGCCGCCACCCGGGAGCAGCTCCGCGGCCGCGGCGAGGACGCGGCGGCGCCGGTGCCGGCTCCAGAGCACCGACGACACGGAGGCGACGAGCAGCCCGGCGCTGACCGGCGGCACCCAGGCGACGTGGGCGGTGTCGTGGGCGACGAGGTGCGGCGACAGGCCGAACGCGGCGGCGACCGCGGGCGTCTGCGCGATCGCCTTGGCGGTGAGCAGCGCCAGGTTGAACAGGCTGGCGACGGCGGCGACGGCTGCGGACCAGGCCACGACGACGGCGGCGGTGGCCGGGCGCAGGCGGTCGGCGACGAGCCGGACCGCGACCACGATCAGCGGCGGGACCACGAGTACCGACCAGACGAAGTGATCGAACATGCCCGCCTCCCCTGCCGACCGGTCGAGTCTGCCACGGATAGAGTCGGCGGCGATGAGCACCTCACCGCCACCCGCCGATGCCGATCCGGGCGGTCGGCGACGCTCCGGTCAGCTCGAATCCCAGATCGTCACCGTCCTCATCGAGGCGGGGACGGCGCTGACCCCCGGCGAGGTACGCGACCGGCTGGAACCCGCGTCCCTCGCCTACAGCACCGTGGTGACCACGCTGACCCGCCTGCACGACAAGGGCGCCGTACGCCGCGAGCGCGTCGGGCGGGCCTACCGCTACGGCGCGGTGCAGGACGCGGCCGGTCTCGTCGCGGAGCGGATGTCGCGGATCCTGGCCGCGGAGTCCGACCACACGTCGGTGCTGCGCCGCTTCGTCGGCGGTCTCGACCGGCGTGACGAGGAGATCCTGCGCGATCTGCTGCGCGAGCAACCCGAGTCATAGTCGTCCAGCCCAGATGCAATTCAGGGATATCAATTTCGTCAAGACCGGCCCCTCGGGGCAGTAGAGACTTTTGTCAGATGTTTAACTAAGACGTGGTCAAGGACGCGGGGGTGGCAGGATACGGGGTGCCAGGACTCCGACCGCCAGCGTGTTCACCTCCGCGACCAGGCGACGGCCCAGCCGGCAGCCCGCCGACGACGTCGGGCGCGTCCGACCATCAGCGCGTCCACCACACGGCGGACGTGCCGACGACGCATCGCAGCCAGGCCACCCCTTGATCATTTCCCCGGCACAGCCCGACAATCGTGCCGCTGGTCCGCCGCAGGCGTGAAAGGAACTCCTCGTGAACACCCCGCTGCCCTACCTCGACCCCTCCCTGGCGATCGCCGAGCGGGTCACCGACCTCATCGGACGAATGACGCTGCCCGAGAAGGTGGGGCAGATGCTCCAGCTCACGGCACGTTACGGCGTCAGCCCTCTGATCGAGGAGATGCATGTGGGGTCGATCCTGCACGCATCGCCCGACCGGGTCGTCGAGGCGGCCGAGCTCGCCGGACAGACCCGGCTGGGCATCCCGCTGCTCGTCGCCGAGGACTGCATCCACGGCCACTCCTTCTTCGAGGGCGCCACGATCTACCCCACCCAGCTCGGCATGGCCGCGACCTGGAACGCCGAACTCGTCGAGCGCGTCGCCCGCGCCACCGCCGTCGAGGTCGCCGCGACCGGCATCCACTGGACCTTCTCCCCCGTCCTGTGCATCGGTCGCGACCTGCGCTGGGGCCGGATCAGCGAGACCTTCGGCGAGGACCCCTTCCTCATCGGCGAGCTCGCCTCGGCGATGGTCCGCGGCTACCAGGGCGACGGCCTCGCCGATCCGACCGCGATCCTCGCCTGCGCCAAGCACTTCGCCGGCTACTCCGAGACGCAGGGCGGCCGCGACGCCAGCGAGGCCGACATCTCCCGCCGCAAGCTGCGCTCGTGGTTCCTGCCGCCGTTCGAGCGTGTCGCCCGCGAGGGCTGCCGCACCTTCATGCTCGGCTACCAGTCGATGGACGGCGTTCCGATCACCATCAACAACTGGCTGCTCGGCGAGGTCCTGCGCGGCGAGTGGGGCTACACCGGGACGCTCGTCACCGACTGGGACAACGTTGGCAGGATGGTCTGGGAGCAGCACGTCTGCGCCGACTACACCGAGGCCGCGACGGCAGCCGTCAAGGCGGGCAACGACATGGTGATGACGACGCCCGGCTTCTTCGAGGGCGCGCTGGACGCCGTCGCCAAGGGCCTGCTGGAGGAGAAGGAGATCGACGGCGCGGTCCGGCGCATCCTCACCCTCAAGTTCGAGCTCGGCCTCTTCGAGAACCCGCGCCGCCCCGACCGGGCCCGCCAGGCCGAGGTGATCGGCAGCGCCGAGCACGCCGCCATCAACCTCGAGGTCGCCCGGCAGTCGCTCGTCCTGCTCCGCAACGACGGCACCCTGCCCCTGTCCGGCGGTTTCACCGCGGGCCCCGACGGCCGGGGCACCGGCGGCGACGCCGCCCCGCGCACGATCGCGATCATCGGACCCAACGCCGATGACCCGCACACCCAGCTCGGCGACTGGGCGGGCGCTTCCGGCCAGGCCGAGTGGCTGCCCGAGGGCCACCCCCGCCACATGATCCAGACCGTCCTCGACGGCTTCCGCGACCACGTTCCGGCCGGGTGGACCGTCACCCACGCGCGCGGCGCCGACATCCTCAGCACCGGACCCGACCCCGAGGGCGAGTTCTTCCCCGACGGCCAGCCCCGCCCGCACGTCATCCAGCCCGCCCAGCCCGACCAGGGCCTGATCGCCAACGCCGTGACGACGGCGCTCGCCGCCGACTACGTCGTCGCGGTCGTCGGCGACTGCATCGAGCTCGTCGGCGAGGGCAAGTCCACCGCCACCCTGGAGCTCATCGGCGGCCAGGTCGCGCTGCTCGACGCGCTCGCGGCGACCGGCAAGCCCCTGGTCGTGGTCCTGATCAGCTCCAAGCCGCTGGTCCTGCCGCCGTCCACCCACGGTGCCGCCGCGATCGTCTACGCCGCCAACCCGGGCATGCGCGGCGGCCGGGCCATCGCCGAGCTCGCGCTCGGCCTCATCGAGCCCGTCGGCCGCCTGCCGATCTCCTTCGCCCGCCACGCCGGCCAGCAGCCCACCTACTACAACCAGATCCGCGGCCAGCACGGCACGCGGTATGCCGACCTCACCCAGGTCCCGGCCTTCGCCTTCGGCGAGGGCAAGAGCTACACCACCATCGAGTACGCCGACCTGCGCCTCGCCACCGCCGCGCTCGCCACCGGCGACACGGTGTCCGCCCAGGTCACCCTGCGCAACACCGGCACCCGCCCCGCCGTCGAGACCGTCCAGGTCTACGTCAGCGACACGGTCACCTCGGCGACGTGGGCGGAGAAGGAGCTCAAGGCCTACCGGCAGGTGCCGCTGGCGCCCGGCGAGACCCGGGTCCTCGAGATCGACCTGCCCGTCGCCGACTGCACCTTCGTCAACGCGGCCGGCGAGCGCGTCGTCGAGGCGGGCGCCTTCGAGCTGCTCGTCGGCGCGTCGTCCCGCGACGAGGACCTGCTGCGCGTCGGATTCACCGTCGCCTAGCGAGCTGCAAGATCGGCGCAACTCTTCAAGAGTTGCGCCGATCTTGCCGGCCCGATCAGGATCCGTCGGCGGACAGGGCGGTCCCGGCGATGTCATGGGCCTCCTGCGGGCCGATGCCGAGGCGGCGGGCGAGTGCGGCGTACTCATCGGCTGCTGTGACCAGGAGGCTTCGCGACTGGGCGGGCGTCAGGCGCGGCCGGTCGGCGACGACGGTGCCGGTGCGCACGCGGGCCGTGACGAGCCCGGCCGCCTCCAGCTCGCGATAGGACCGGGCGACCGTGCCCACCGCGAGGCCGAGGTCGGCGGCGAGCTGGCGGACCGGCGGCAACCTCGTCCCCGGCACCAGTACGCCAGTCTCGATCAGGACGGTGACCTGCTGCCGGATCTGCTCATAGGGCGGAACCGGACCGGCCGTGTCGACCTCGATGATCACGCGGGGCGGATCCGGTAGCGGCTCGGCACGACCGCCCCGGCGAACCGGGCGACGACCAGCACCAGCAGCGCCGCCACGGTCACCGCGACGGAATCGTCGGTCGGCAGCGCGACGAGCGCACAGTAGGACGCCAGCGCGAACCCGGCGGAGCAGAGCACCCGCAGCGACCTGGACCTGATCGCCGTCTCGGCGTCCGTCACATCGGCGGGACCGGCCGGCTGCGGGCGCAGCAGGACCCGATGCCGGACCAGCAGGACCGGCACGAGCACGGCCAGCGCGGCGAGGGCCCAGGCCGACGGGCGCCCGGCGAACAGCGTCCATGCCGTCGCGACCGCCCACCCCGCCGCCGCGACGAGCGGCAGCGCCCAGACGACGGGGTGCACGTAGTCACCGGCCCGGCGCACGGCGAGCGACGCCGAGCGGCGCACCCCCGTCGGCGTGGGGGCTAGGAGCAGCTCGGCGACGAGCGCTCCGGCGAACCACCCGGCGAAGACCGAGATGACGTCGATGCCGGGCTCGCCGGTGAACAGCCGCAGCGCCGCGGAGGTGACCGCCCCCGTGGCGGCACCCGCGCAGCGCCACCGGCGCGTGATCGCCAGGTAGGCGATGACCCGGTCGCCGTTGCCCGTCGTGATCGGCAGGCCGTGCTGCCGGGAGAATCCCGCCAGCCGGGCTCTCGACATCGGACCGTGCGCCCACCACCAGGCGAGCAGGACGGCGAGGGCCATGAGCCCACCGGTGACCGCGATCCGGAACGTCGTCATCTCCACCCTTTCAATGTATCAGTTGTTTGCTACATTGGCTCGCATGACCCTCGTCAGCGACAGCGTGTGGCAGAGCCTCGATCACCATGCCGGGCGGCTCCCCCGGCGTACCAGTCGGCGACTTGCGGCTGCCGGAGCCGCCGCGCTGGTGCTCTGCCTGCTCGCGGTCGCCGGATGGACGACCGGCGTCGTCTGGCCCCGCCTCGTCCTCGTCGGCGGGCAGGGCTCGAGCGCCGACAGCGCGGCGCACACGTTCGAACTCTCGCTCGAGGTCGCCAACGAAGGAATCCAGTCGGTGATCGTGGCCGACATCGGGCGCAGCGGACCCGGACTGCTGCTCACCCGCACCACCCCGGCCGTGCCGTTCGTCCTCGTGCCCGGCGAGAGGATCGAGATGACCGTCGCCTACCAGGTAACAGGCTGCGACGACGTGCCCACCCTCGACTGGCCGGTGCCGGTCTGGGTGGATCGGTTCATCGGCGCGCAGCGGGTGTGGGTCCACCCGCTCGGGACCACGTCCGCCGCGGCGCCCACCTCCTACACCTACTCCGGAGCAGATCCCTACCTCGTTCCCTGGCAGGTAGTCCTCGCCGCGCAGGCGTGCGGCCGGGCGCGGCCCTGAAAATTGTCATGCCGGCGGAGGATTAGGAGCGGGAAAAGGGGGTATGAGAGCGCTTCGGCCCCCCGAGAGGACTGACGATGAGTGTTGCCTTTCTTCCCGTGCCCGACGCCGATCAACCCTCGGCATCGACCCTCGACGACGGAGAGCTCGTCAGACAGACAGCGATGGCGTTCGACGCGTACAAGCGGGCGCTTGCCCTGAGCAGCGTCGACAGCCAGCTCCTCAACGAGCTGGTGGAGCTGCAGAGCGAATATCTGCGGCGCTTCCCCGGACGGGATCTCCCCCAGATCACGTCCCTCGACAATTTCTAGGGCCATCGGCGATCCGATAGGCCGATTCGGCCATCGATAGGCAAAACTGGGCCGATGGCCCGTCGGACAGTCCTCATCTCAGGGGCCAGCATCGCCGGCCCCACGCTGGCGTTCTGGCTGCACCGGGCCGGCCTGCGGGTCATCGTCGTCGAACGCGCCCCGCAGCTGCGCGGCGGCGGGCAGACCGTGGACGTGCGCGGGGCGGGCCGCGAGGTCGCCCGGCTGATGGGGATCGAGGACGCCGTCCGGGCGGCGTCGACCGGCGAGATCGGCATCCAGTTCGTCGACGCGACGGGTGCGGTGAAGGCGGCGTTCGGCGCCGAAGCGTTCGGCGGTGAGGGCCCGGTCGCGGACCTGGAGATCCTGCGCGGCGAGCTCGCACGCATCCTGCACGAACGCACCCGCGACGATGTGGAGTACATCTTCGGCGACGAGATCACCGCCATCGACGACACCGGTGACCGGGTCCGGGTCGGCTTCAAGCACGGTGCCGCCCGCGACGTGGACCTGGTGATCGCCGCCGACGGGAAGCGGTCGTCGACCCGCGACCTGGTCCTCGCGGACGCGAAGCGGGTGACGCCGCTCGGGCTGAGCATGGGCTACTTCACGATCCCGCGCGCCGACACCGACACCCGCTGGGCGCGCTGGCACAACCTGCCCGGCGGCCGCTCCGTCATGCTCCGGCCCGACAACCTCGGCACCACCCGGGTGCTGATGTCGTTCATGTCCGCGCCCGACGGACAGGAGCACCTCGACCCGGCGGCGCAGCGCGACCTGCTGCGGCGGGTCTACCGCGACGGCGGCTGGGAGGTGCCCCGAGCTCTGCGACACCTGGACGGCTCGCCGGACTTCTACTTCGAGTCGATCGCCCAGATCCGGATGGACCGCTGGTCGAGCGGGCGGGTGGCGGTCGTCGGCGACGCCGCCTACTGCGCCTCCCCGATCAGCGGCATGGGCACCAGCCTCGCGCTTGTCGGCGCGTACGTGCTCGCCGGCGAGCTCGGTCGGCAGCCCTCGCACGAGCAGGCGTTCGCCGATTACGAGCAGATCATGCGCCCGTACGCCGCCAAGGCCCAGAAGCTCCCGCCGGGCACTCCCGGGGTCGCCAATCCGCGGACCGCCTTCGGAATCAGCTGCCTCAACACGGTGCTGCGCCTGGCATCGACCCGGCCGGTGGCGCGGCTGCTGCGACCCATGCTGGCGCCGCCCGCGGGTGACTTCGCGCTCCCCCGGTACAGCTGACCACAGCGCCTTAAATTAAGTCTTGATTACCCGTAGCGGCACAGTAGGCGCTCGGGGTAGAAATATGCGCACCCCTCGCTCACACCCGGGCAGGCGTTCGGCATGTCGAGAGAGCGCTCTCCTCGATCGTACCGAGCAGCCTGTCCACATGCACCGTCCCTATTGAGAGCGCTGCCCGACCAGCGAGCGAGCGGGCAGCAGAGAGGACCCACACAACCATGAGCACACGTCCCAGGGGCACCACAGCGCTCCCGGCCGGTCGGCGGTCACCGCGGTTGAGGCTCGCCATCGGCCTGGTGGCGCTGGCCACCATCGGCTCGACCGCCGTCGCCAGCAGCGCCAGCGCAACGCCTCCCTCGCACGGCGCGCCGGACCTCGGATCGAACGTCACCATCTTCGATCCGACCACGCCGGTCAGCGAGATCCAGGCCGCCCTGGACGCCGCGAACGCCGCCCAGATCGATGCCGAGATGGGCACGAACCGGTTGGCGTTCTACTTCAAGCCGGGCACCTACGGCACTGCGGAGCAGCCGCTGCAGATCAAGGTGGGCTACTACACCGAGATCGCCGGTCTGGGGGCCTCCCCCACCGACGTGGTGATCAACGGCAAGTTCGAGGTCTACAACCGCTGCCTCGGCGACGGTGGGACCAGCAACTGCCTGGCGCTGGTGAACTTCTGGCGTACCCTGTCCAACCTGACGCTCAACGTCAACTCGGCTGGCCAGGACGGCTGCCGCGCCTCGGCCAACTTCTGGGCGGTGTCCCAGGCGGTGTCGATGCGCCGGCTCAACATCACCGGCGCCAACCTGTCGCTGATGGACTACTGCACCGCCGGACCGCAGTACGCCAGCGGTGGCTTCATCGCCGACTCCAAGCTGCCGTTCACGATCAACGGATCGCAGCAGCAGTGGCTGGTGCGCAACAGCGAGGTCGCCGGCTGGTCCAACGGCGTGTGGAACCAGGTGTTCTCCGGTGTGGTCGGCGCACCCAGCGAGGCCGACTTCCCGACCTCGCCCTACACCACGCTGGCGACGACACCGGTCAGCCGGGAGAAGCCGTACCTCTTCACCGACGCCGACGGCAAGCTCGCCGTCCGGGTGCCGTCGGCGCAGACCAACAGCAGCGGCATCAGCTGGGGCGCCGGGCTCACCCCCGGCCGGACAGTGCCGCTGCGCGACTTCTACATCGCCAAGCCGGGCGACTCCATCAAGGAGATCAACAAGGAACTCGCCCACGGCAAGAACCTGATCCTGACCCCCGGTGTCTACGACATCGACCGCAGCATCGAGGTCAAGCAGCGCAACACCGTCGTCCTCGGCCTCGGTCACGCCACCCTCACCGCCGTCAAGGGCTCCACCCCGCTCGACATCGCCGACGAGGACGGCATCGTCATCGCCGGAGTCACCGTCGACGCGGGCCTCAAGGAGTCGCCGGTCCTGGTGCGGGTCGGCAAGAAGAACGGCCACGGCCACTCGGGCTCGGCATCGAACCCGACCACGCTGTCCGACCTCTACTTCCGGGTCGGCGGTCCGCACATCGGCAAGGCCGACACGGCACTGCAGGTCAACAGCGACAACGTGATCATCGACCACGCCTGGGTATGGCGTGGCGACCACGGCGTGGAAGGCTTCACCGACACGCAGCGCTGGAACACCAACACCGGACGCTACGGCGCGGTCATCAACGGTGACAACGTCACCGCGACCGGCCTGTTCGTCGAGCACTTCCAGAAATACAACACCGTCTGGAACGGCGAGCACGGCACCACCATCCTCTACCAGAACGAGCTGCCCTACGACCCGCCGACGCAGGCGGATTGGATGAACGGCTCGGTCGAGGGGTACGCCGGTTACAAGGTCGGCAGCCACGTACGCACCCACAACCTCTACGGCGCGGGCGTCTACGTGTTCAACCAGAACAACCCGTCGATCCACACGGAGAACGGGTTCGAGGTGCCGAACCGGCCCGGCGTCCAGCTGCACCACATCATGACGGTGAACCTGAGCGCGGGCATCATCGACCACGTGGTCAACGGGTTCGGCGGTCCGGCCGACACCACCGGCATCGGTGTGCCGGTCTACATCACCGACTACCCGACGCCGTAACGTCGGCGGCGGGATGTCAACGCGGGCGGGTCGGAGCAATCCGGCCCGCCCGTCACGTTTTCCCCAGCCTCAGCCGGGTTCGCCGCCGAACTCCACCGAGATCAGACCGCCCGCCAGCCCGTCGGTCAGGTCCCGTGTCAGGTCGCGGCCCTGCCGCACCGCCGTGGCGAGCGCGATCTGAAAGGCGGCGAGGTCGCGGAAGGCGGCCCCGTATGTCCGCTGGGTCGCGATGGGGAGCACCGGGATCGCGAGCCGCCGCACGTCGATGCGCAGCATGCCCGCCGCCGTCGTCGAGACCCGGCCGCCGAGCCGCGCGTTGTCGGTGCGCGACAGCACCCCGGCGAGAAACCAAGGATCAAGAACATCAGGGTCGACGCGTACGGCGTGCACGCCCGGACCGAGCTCCGCACCGACCTGCTCCGGGGTCGCGACCCGGGCGACCAGTTCGCGAGCCACCACCGGAATGAGCACGTCATCCGGCCGGATCCGAGTCTCGCCGGGCTGATCCGCCCCCTGCGAAGCGATCCCGGTGGGTGGACCGCCCGCGACGACATCGGGACCGGTGACCGCAGGCACCTGCGGTCCGTTCTCCGGCTGCTCGTCGCGGGTGCGGACGATCGCGCGGTGCACGGAGAGGCTGCCGGATCGGACGAGGTCGGCGATGTCCGCGGATGGTGCATCCGCCATCGGCTCGGCATCGGTGACCCTGGCCGACGGCAGCCCGTCCCGGATCTCGTCGAGCAGATCGCGGAAGCTCTTCAGCTGCGAGCGAAGGTCACCGGCGTTGAGCGACGGGCGGCTCGCCAGCGGCAGATATCGCCGAGGCGTCAGGTCGACCTCGTCGTCGATGACATCGACCGCGGGCACGATCCGGTAGATGCCGGACTCGTGATCCGGTCCCCCGCTCCCGTAGGCCGTCCAGGCACGCTCGACGACCTCCCGTACAAACGCGATGTTTTCGGCTCTGGACGGCGCCTTGCCCGGCGCGGACTGCGCGCTGTCGACGAACAGGAGCCTCGGGTCGGGAACCGACCCGGGCTCCGGCCGGACCAGAACCCACAGATGCAGGCCGATCGCGGCCGGCGGCATGAGTCCGGCCGGGAGCGCGATGACCGCCTGCAGCGCGCCTCGCCGGACGAGCTCGCTGCGGATACGCCGACCGGCCGGCCGCGCTGCGGCCGCAGGGGGCATGAGCAGCACCGCGCGCTTGCCCGGAAGGAGATGAGCGAGGGCGTGCTGGACCCAGGCGAGCTCGGGTTCCGTGCGCGGGGGCAGACCGAATGTCCATCGTGGATCGTAGGCCAGCTTCTCGTGGCCCCAGTCGTGGATGCCGAACGGTGCGTTTGCGACGACGGCATCGGCGAGCAGCTCCGGGAAGCCGTCGGCGAGCAGGCTGTCCCCCACCGAGACGACCGGCGGTTCGGCCGGAAGGCCGGCCCTGACCGCTTCCTCGTAGACGAACCACACCCGCAGCAGCGTCGTCAACGCGTGCTGCCGCTTGATCTCCTGCGCGAAGCACTGGAACCCCACCCCGGCATGCAGTGCCCGCTCGGCCGCTGCCCGCATGACCGAGCCGGTGCCGCTGGAGAAATCGAAGATCCGCGGCCCGGAGCTGGCGAGCATCACCATGATCTCGGCGACATCGTCCGGGGTGGCGTCGGGGCCGGTCAGCGATCGGGTCGACGTGACGTACTGCGTGTGGAGATATTCGAAGGCCGCGCCAGGATCCTGCTCCTGGCCGAGCTGCACGGCCGCCGTCAGAATCGTCTCCAGCTGCGGTGACCACGCAGCCGGGGCGACCTCTCCGACCAGGTCCGCCAGTGCGGCGTTGCGCGAGCGGAGCCGGGCGAGAAGCCGCTCCGGTGAGAGCAGCCGCGCACGGGGACCCGGTGCCGGTTGGCCGGACTGAGCCAGCAGGTAGGCACCGACCAGACACAGTGTGTCGCCCATGTGGGCGGCCTGCGTCAAGCTCTCGATGTGCCGCCAGACCAGCTCCCCGGTCGACGTGGCGCGCAGCTTCCCCTGCTGGGTCAGCCAGCTCTCGATCGCGGCAGCGTCGAAGACCGGGCTCGCCGCCGTGCCGCCGACCGGGAGCGGGAAGTCCGCGTAGCGGCGGCGCCAGTTGCTCACGGCCGCCCGGCCGACGGCCGCCATCTTCGCGATGCCGCTCGCGGTCACGGTCGCCTGGCGGCTCGAGCTGTCGGCCTGGTCGCGGTCCATTCGTGAATCCTACAACGTTGGGTACGCTTGTGTATGCGGTTCACGTTAGTCAATTCTTGTGTATTAAGTTCACAAGCGATTTCCCCTTGACGCCCGCCGCTTGCGGGTGCTTTGCTGGTGGAGCCCGGGAAACACCGGGCAGTCGACAAGGGAGATCCGATGGGACGCCGAGGGCACAGCACCACGATCGGAAAGATCGCCAAAATCGAACGGGACCGCCGCGTCTCCGAGATCCGCGTCCTCGGTGAAATCATTCGCAAAGAGCAGGTGAACCAGCCTCTCGAACCGGTCAGCGCTTCTGCCTGATCGCCTTGCCGCCACCACCGATCCCGTGACCCGAAGGAGGACCATGAACACCGTTGTCCGCTCTGCCAACCTCGACAGCGACTGCGCAGCTCGATCAGTTCCCGCCCGTCGCCTATCTGGCCGAGGGTTCTCAGCTCTACTCTAGGACGATCGGCGTCACGCCACTGCGCATCGACTACCGGCGCGTGAGCCTGGACCCGGCCCTCGGCCAGCTCATCTCGAACGCATACATGGCAGCCCCCACCTGGGACGAATCCGCGTTCGCCGCCTACGAGGCTTTCCGCCGGGAGACCATCCAGCAGTTCGGCTTCCTCGTCGGCAGCACGAAGGTCGGCAGCCTCGGGGTCACCGTCGAGTTCACGGAGACAGATCCCTACAGCGACGCGGAATCCATGACGCACGACCTGTCGGAGCGGCGGCTGAAGGTCTTCTCCACCAGGGGAGCCGGCAACCCGCATCCGCTCCTGACCGACCGGGAGAACGACATGTTCCGCGCCGTTCATGACGCATTCGGGCATGCGGCGAGTGGCCGAGGATTCAGCCGGGACGGCGAGGAGGCCGCGTGGTTGAAGCACTGCTTCATGTATTCGGCGCTCGCCCGGCGGGCTCTGACCACGGAGACTCGCGGACAGAGCTGTGCGCAGTCATTCCACTATGGAGGGCATTGCTTTCCTGAGCAGAAGGTCGTGCTCCTGCCGAAGAACTTCAGCGATCCGAGCTCCGTGCGGTTGGGAGGGGAGCCCGCATTCGCGTGATTCACGGCGATCAACGTACGGTCTGCGGCTGCCACGATTCGGACGCGTTCGGGACCGTGGCAGCGCGCGGCAGGCGGGAGCGGCCGGGCTTTCCTATCATCGGATCGCGCCTGTCGAGGAAGCCTGTGGTTCTCGCTCTGCTTCACTGAACAGCTCTGGATCACCCCCGCAAGCGCAGGGAGCACAACAGGTCGACCCGGTGGGGGTGTTCTGCCCCGGATCACCCCCGCAAGTGCGGGAGCCGACCATGTCGGCCACTGGGTTCGTCTCGATTTACGGATCACCCCGGATGCGCCGGGGAGCACAGCTCAGCGCCCGGGGCGAGACCGAAATCGTGGGGATCACCCCCGCATGCGCGGGGAGCACATCCACAGCTACAGCCATCGCCCGAACCTCCAGGGATCACCCCCGCATGCGCGGGGAGCACGCGCACCGGGACTACCCGTGGTGGCACGTGGCGGGATCACCCCCGCATGCGCGGCGAGCACGGGTGTCCTCGTGGAGCAGGCCGAGGATGCGGGGGATCACCCCCGCATGCGCGGGGAGCACAGTGGTGGTGCGTCGACCCGTCAGCCGCAGGCCGGATCACCCCCGCATGCGCGGGGAGCACGGCCCGGTGCGCCTGCCCCGTAGGCGGCCGCCGGGATCACCCCCGCATGCGCGGGGAGCACATCCCGTGCCCGGGTTCGCCCCCATGCCCCCCGGGATCACCCCCGCATGCGCGGGGAGCACGAGGACCGCCGCAAGGTCCTCGTCGTTCTCCGCGGATCACCCCCGCATGCGCGGGGAGCACCATCCGTGCGCCCGCAGCGACGCGTGCACGGCGGGATCACCCCCGCATGCGCGGGGAGCACATCGGGGGCGTCCGCCGGCCAGATGGCGATGGGGTGCGGCGTGGCGGGATCACCCCCGCATGCGCGGGGAGCACGCCGAAGCTCCGGGCCCTCCTGTGGCGACTTACGGATCACCCCCGCATGCGCGGGGAGCACGGGTCCGTGGTCCCCGCCCTGTACCGCAGAATGGGGATCACCCCCGCATGCGCGGGGAGCACGCGGAGGGCTCCCAGCCCAGCGACTCCCAGGTCGGATCACCCCCGCATGCGCGGGGAGCACGTGGACACCGTGCACGCGTTCCTGCGGACGATGGGATCACCCCCGCATGCGCGGGGAGCACCACGCCTGCACGGATAGACATTCGCTATCTCCCGGATCACCCCCGCATGCGCGGGGAGCACTCTGCGCCCTTCCTGCTTAGCAGCTTCACGTTGGGATCACCCCCGCATGCGCGGGGAGCACGCTATGGCTACCTCAGGAACATCACGATCCACAGGATCACCCCCGCATGCGCGGGGAGCACGCCGCCGCCGCCGCTGGCGTGGTCGTGAGGCACGGATCACCCCCGCATGCGCGGGGAGCACCAGACCATGCGTCTCATCGACCAGACTCGCGCCGGATCACCCCCGCATGCGCGGGGAGCACGTGGAGATCGTCGCGGTCACCCCGATGCGCAACGGATCACCCCCGCATGCGCGGGGAGCACGTTGCTGAACCGCTCGCGCTCGGCGGCGGTGAGGGATCACCCCCGCATGCGCGGGGAGCACAGGTCCCATCGCTGGGCCCGCCTCGGTCCTGACGGATCACCCCCGCATGCGCGGGGAGCACTCCGGCCCGCGATGTGGTCGGTCCTCGGCGCGCGGATCACCCCCGCATGCGCGGGGAGCACGCGAAGATGTCGCCATCCTTGGTGGACGCGTACGGATCACCCCCGCATGCGCGGGGAGCACGCCTTCGGCGGCAACGGGGTGGTCTGGTTGTGCGGATCACCCCCGCATGCGCGGGGAGCACCCCGGGGTGACGCCCAGCACCCGGATGCCGTGCGGATCACCCCGCATGCGCGGGGAGCACCCACGGACACCGGTCGCCGCACTGTTGAAACCGGGATCACCCCCGCATGCGCGGGGAGCACGGAACGGGTTCCATCGACGTTGCATCATCAGGAGGATCACCCCCGCATGCGCGGGGAGCACACTTGTCTACCTGGGGCGCCGGAGATCAACCCGGCTAATTTTCATCACTATAACTGGCATCCCCGGAACCCCCGCCACGGTTCCTCCGGCCGAACTTCCGCCTCTTCGCCGCCTTGCTCCACCCTTCTGGCAGCGCAGCGTTCCGCAGGACACTCTCCACCGGCCGACGCATCAGCACGACCCCGTCGACATCGACCGGTACCCAATGATGATCGTGCACAAGAAACGAAAGCCGCTGCTCGCCGCGCACCTGGAAGACCATCAGCGCGCGGCCGGGTCCGGCCATCTCCACCACCCGGCTCCAGAGCCGCTGACGCACCCTCGCACTGATATGTCCAACATAGACACCTGCCGACAGCTCCAGCAGCCATTGCGTCAGATTCCCGCGCAAACCTGCCGGACAAGCGGTCAGAACGATGACCGTCATACATCGTCCCAGTCGATGAAATCTCCGTGGTTGCGCCCACCCGCAAGCTCGATCCCTGTCTCGTCCCAGAGCTTGACCAGGTCGGGCTCCGCCCAACCTTCGTCGATGGGCCCGGCCTCGCCGCCCAGCAGCAACGCGCGAATGTCACGCACACACCTGGTCAAAATCGACCCATCGTGTACGCGGTCCCGCACCGCCCTGCGCGCCCGACTCCCGATGTCCGCCTCTCCACTCGCGACGATGTCAAACGCGACCGGAATCGTCACCTCCGCCTTGTAGAGGTCGGCGATGTCATAGACGAAGGCCCGCTCGTGTCCCGTGTGGACGAATCCGAGCCCCGGCGAAGCGCCGACCGCCACGATGACCGCGTGCACGATGCCGTAGAGGCAGGCGTGCGCGGCGGAGAGCGCCTGGTTGATGGCGTCGCCGTCCTCGAACTGTTCCGGGTTGTAATCGCGGCTGCGCCAGGTGACACCGGTCCGCTCGGCGTGCTCTCGGTAGGAGCGGCGGACCCGGGCGCCTTCCTTGCCCCGCAACTGCTGCATGGTGAGGTCGGCGGTGCTTTCCCCGGGGAAACGCATGCCATACATCGCTCGGGCGACGCTGAGCCGACGGTCCCGGTGCGAGACCGCTGCGGCCTGGGCGATGAGCAGCCGGGTCGACGAGGCGAGCGACCGGCCGTGGGCGTAGTAGCGGACGCCCCGCTCGCCGACCCAGATGGCGGTGGCACCGTGGTCGGCGAGCAGGGCGATGGCCTGGTGGGTGATGCTGGTGCCGGGTCCCAGCATCAGTACGCCGATCGAGGCAGCCGGGATGTGCATGACGCCTCGGTCGTCGGCGGCGGTGATGGCGTTGCTGTCGCGGTGGATGACGCTTCGTTCGAGGTAGAGGAAGCTGATCCGGTCCTCTGCCCGGACGAGGTCGGGGATCTCCGCCGGCGGCACGCCGGGAATCTTCATCCCTACCGCACCGGTGCCAGGGTGAGCAGTCCGCACCCGTACGCCTTGGCGTGGCCGAGGCCGCCGGTGAGCGTACGCCGGAACGCCTCGACATCGGTGATGTCCAGGATCCCGTCGTAGGTCGCGGTGACGAGGGTGACCGAGCCGTTGCCGCGCCGGAAGGTGACGTTCTGCCGTCGGTGAAGCATGAGGTTGGGGCCGCCGTCATCCTGATCCGCGACGGTGAACCCGTGTCGGGCGGCGCGATTGACGAGCCAGTCGGCCTGCTCGGCCTCGCGGAGGTAGCCGAACCGCTGCGTCTCCTTCGCGTCCTTCGTCAGGCGCCCGTTGTGGACGGGATTGGCGGTGAGCCGGAAGGCCCATCGCTGGCCGTTCCTCAGCGAGCCGAGCAGCCCGTCGTAGTCCCGGGTGTCCCAGGTGTCCGTGGTGGGCCAGCCGGCCTGCTCGACGAGGTGGGTCAGATCCGGCTTGCCGGGGCTGACCACGTAGAGGTGCACGGTGGCCGGTGCGGGTGCGTCGAGGCGCCAGAGGGTCCGCGTACCCTCGCGCTCGTGGTCTTCGGGGTTGGCGAAAGCCGCACGGACCGCGGCGTGCATCGTGTGCGGGGAGCCGAGGAGCTTGCGCGCCCCGCGGCGGGCGGTGTTGATCCGGAACCTGGTCAGGTACACGCTCATCCCCCTACCAGGGTCATCGGGTCGTGGTCGTCTGCGACGCCGACAGCGTTGGCGATCCGGTCGGTGTGGCTGCGGACGACGGGCCGCCATGCGTACTGCCGGTGTGCCGGATCGAAGCTGACCGGCTCGTCCAGCACGGTTTCTGATACGCGCTCGCCCGGCCTGGCATCTCGGATGATCTCGAGTCGGACCGACTGGTAGGACTTCTTCTTGAATTGCTCTGTCGCGAGCCAGTCGAACGTGTCGAGCCGATCCTCCAGCTCGCCGTCGTGAACGCCCAGGCTGACCGGCCCGGCCGGTGGGCAGGACCGTCGGCCGAGGTAGAGCGGGAACTTCGGCCTGCGCAGCGCGTCGTGCAGACCGTGCAGCAGTTCCGCGTCGCCGCTGACCCCCGCGAGGAAGATCGCGTCGGCGAGGTAGTAGCGGTAGGTCAGCGGCATGCTGTCGCGGCCGTCGAGGCTTCGCGCGGTCTGGAAGTCCCGGATGATCTGTCCGGGCTGGTCCAGCCGCACGCCGAACCGCAGCTCCAGCAGCTCGGTGAGCGGCTCGGTCCGGCGGATGCCCCGGGCTGCGGCGAGCAGGCCGAGTACGCCGCTCTTGGTCGGTGCGATCTCGGTGTTGCGGTGGGCGAAGCGGCTGGACGCCCCCCAGGACTGCAGGGGCGCTGCCAGCCGCAGCAGCAGCACGCTCATGCGGACTGCCCGAGCCGCGCCGCGACCAGCTCCCCCACGCCGACGACGAGCGCGTTGAACGGCACCGACTCGCCGAGGCCGGCGAGCGCGTCGGCCTGCGTCCCGGCGAGGGTGACCCAGCTTTGGACCGGCTGCTCGCCGAAGGCGTTCTCCACCTGCTTGGTGTGGTCGGCGAGCGCGTCCGCCGCGAGCTTGATCCGGCCGCTGCTCTGGCTCTCGGTGACCGGTGTCTCGAACGCACCGACCAGGTTGATCGACTGCGTCTCGCGGACCCGCACCACCACGGCGTCGGGCAGCGTGCGGTGGGCGAAGGTGTTCTGCTTGCCGGTGGGCATGCTGCGCACGAACGCCGTCACGAACGCCTCCACCGCCGCCCGCGTCGCGGCATCGTCGCCCAGCGTCTGCTGCAGGAGGTTCACGTCGACGGTGGCGTACCGGTAGAGCGTCGAGGAGTTGAACTCGACCGTGCCGATCATTCCCGCACCGGTCTCATTGTTGTCCTGCTTGCGGTCGTCGACCGCGGTGAAGTAGTCGAACTCGTTGTCGACGGCGTGCACGCTGATCGCGTGCGACACCTGGCAGGCGGCGTCGACGTTGATGTCGGGGAGGTCGGCGACCATCCGGCCGAACAGGGCGATGTCGATGCTGTGCTCGGTGTTGGCCAACGCCCGCACGACCTTGCCGTCGAGGGGCTTGTCGTTGTTGGCCGACTCCACCGCGACGGCCGCGAGGTTGTCGAGCTGGCGGTGGCTGAGGAAGAGCAGGTAGCCGGACTCCACGTCGCCGCTCTCCTCGGCGTCCTTCTTGTCGGCCTTCTTCTTCTCGGTCTTCAGGCCCGACGCGGCGAAGACCGCAGCCGC
Organism: Allocatelliglobosispora scoriae; assembly: GCF_014204945.1. Lineage (NCBI taxonomy): Bacteria > Bacillati > Actinomycetota > Actinomycetes > Micromonosporales > Micromonosporaceae > Allocatelliglobosispora > Allocatelliglobosispora scoriae. Next base: position 2,728,755 of record NZ_JACHMN010000003.1, on the reverse strand, counting down.
CAGCTCGGATTTCCGATCGGCGAGCGACGGGTCCAGTGCCGCGATCCGTTCGGCGAGCGACTCCCCCACCCGCTTGGTGCGCTCGCCGAGCTGGGAGTCGTCGAGCAGGTCGGCGAAGGCGAGCCGCACAGCCCGCTTCCACGCCTGGCTGGAGACCCGTGCCCGGCGTACGCCGCCGTAGTAGGCGGTCTTCGGCGAGCCGGTGTCGTCGCGGTTGATGTTGCTCGGCGGCACGGTCTGCAGGATGTGAATGTCGATGATCGTGCGCGTGTCCTGGGCCGTCGTCATGGCTGGTTCTCCTCGGTCGATTCGGTCTCGGTGGTCTCGTCAGCGGATCTGGTCGGCTTGCTGCGGAAGAACTCGCGGCCCCACACGGCTTGGACCTGGGCTCGGCCGCCCGGTCGGCGCATCGTCCTGAGATCGTCGGCGAGCAGTCCGTAGTCGAGCGCGATGCGGTGCTCGCGGAGCATCACGACAAGGCTCCGCAGGTGATAGAGGGCTTCGCCGAAGGTGGCTGCCGTACCCAGGGTCGAGAACCGGCGCCGGACCCCGTCCGTCGAGCCGACCACCCGGCTGAGTTCGGCGATCGCCGTACCGAGCCCTCGCTGGTCGACGTGCATCCGCTCCCGGCGGGACTGCTGGTGCAGTGCGTAGAGGGTCACGGCGGCGTGCTTGGCGTGCTCAGCGTCGGAGGCTGCCCCGTCATCGGGCAGCCAGTCGCCGAGCAGGTCGTCAGGGACCGCGAGGTAGCCGTCGAGGGTGTAGTCGAAGCCGGGTTCACGACCGATCCCCCGGCGGAGTCTGGCCAGCGCGCCGATGGCTTCCTGGCGCTCCCTCAGGAAGTTGTTCTGGAGCGCGAAGACCGTCTTGGCGACATCGTCGCCCAGCGGTCCGCGTCGGCGCGAGTAACGTCGACGGCCGTCTTCGGCCGACGGTTTCTCCTCTGCGACAGCGGTGGTCATGCGGGTACCTCCTCCTTGGCTGATGTGTCGAACGCCAGCTCCAGTGCCTTGTAGATCTTTCTCCGGAACCAGGCTTCGGCCTGCGCGCTGCAGTAGTGGACGTCCTTGCCGTTGTCGCGCTCGACCCGGCCGACCGCGGCGGCCGGACCGGCGGCGGCGATCATGTCCCGCCCGAGCCGCACGACGACCTTCAGCACCGTCCGCTGCCACGCCCGCCGTTCCGCCAGGGCATCCGAGCCGGTTCCCAGCCTGGCCAGCCAGCGGCGGAAGTGCCGGTCCAGCTCCGCGTAGGCGGCAGCCGCGGCCCGGTCCGCGGCACCGTTGTCGGTCCCCTGCCCGGCCGCGGCACGCACCAGGTCCGCCGCGAGCGAGCGCAGCACCTTCACCGCCTCCTCCGCGTCGCCCGCGCTGTCCACCACGGTGGTACGCAGCTCAGCCTCGCCGCTGACGACCTGGACGTTCATCGTCAGGGAGTCACCGAACACCTCGCTCGTGGTGGCCTGCTGCACGCCGTAGGTGATGCTCACCGCCCGGGACGTGACGGTGAAGTCGTCACCGAGCACGCGATGGACCCGGAGCCGGGCCAGCCACTGCATGACCAGCGGCGACAAGCGCTGAGGCGGCTCGCTGCCACCCGATGCCGGCGGTGGAAGGAGGGTCTCCAGCCCGCGCCACAGTGCCCGGGTGTGATCGTGCGGGCGGGGCAGGTAGATCGGGACGCGCTTGGCCTCGCGTTCCCGGGGTCCGCTGCGGCCGAAGACGCTGAGCGGCTCCATGAGCTGCCGGTCCTGCCACTCGATCTTGTCGCCGTTGGCGACCATCGCGCCGGTGATGCCGTGGCGATCGCCGTTGAGCCGGATGCGCCGCGACTGCCAGGTGTAGAGGCTGAGCACTCCGAACGGGCCCCTCGCCGTCGCCGGTTCCTCGCTGGGTCCGTGCGGCTCGCGCTCCCAGACCGGCAGGTCCCGCGCGTCGGATGCGAGCAGTCCGGGACCGGTCGGGACCAGGTTGAGCAGCAGGGTCTCCCGCAGAGTCGCCCCCTCCAGGTAGACACCCCCGAGCGAACCCGCCGAGCCGACACCGATCGGGTAGCCCCGACCGCCCTTGACCCGGGCGTCACCGACCGCGCCGGACTTGATCCCCGACGGGTCGAAGGCCTGGCAGTGCAGCAGCCAGCGCGCCGCCTCGGCCGCGGAGATCCGGTCCATCCCGGTGCCGGCTCGCGTCGTGAGGAAGGGAAAGCCGTTGGGCACGTCGGCGATGAGCCGCTCCAGCCCGAAGACCTCGCCTTTCGCCGTCTGCAGGTCGGCCACCTGGTAGAACGGTCGCTCCGGGTGGAGCAGATCGAACCTGTCCCGGAAAGCGGCGAGGTAATCCTCCACATCGGATAGTGGCAGGCCGGGCTGCTTCCACAGCTCTCGCCAGGCCGTCTCGCCCGGTGGGCCGTCAGTCGCCCGGTGCAGGATCGCCAGTGCCAGCCGCAGGATCGCGAACGACTGGGTCGGCAGTTCGCACGCGAGCATCCGAAGCTCGCCCGCGTCGGCGAACAGCCCGCGCAGCGACACCTCACGCAGCCGCCCACTCAGATCCAGCACCGGTATCCAGGGCTCATCCATCAGCGAAAATCCTTGCTCGTTCACACATCACCTCCTATTGATGACATTTATTACTCCACTTTGGAGACACGAAGTCCTTCGTCGTTGTTGTAGGCGAGATCGAACTCCGCGACAGCTGCCCTGCCGTCCTCATCGAGCACGAGGACGAGCTCTCCGCCGAGCCAGCGGTCGTCCTGCCAGGCACGCAGGTCAAGAGAGCCCTCCAGCGCGGCGATGACACCGTCGATGACGTCGGGGGCGGTCATCAGCCTCGGCAGGGGCAGGGTGCAGCGAGCGATGTCCCGCACGAGCTGCCGTGGCGGGACCGCTTCGGTGGAGACTTCGACACCCGCACTCCGGTCGACCCATGGGGGGACGACTAGGCCGTCGGGTGTGCGTACCAGGACGATGACCTCGAGCGACTCGGCGTCGTCGTCCCGGACGTGACCTTGACCCGCGCGGTCGTCGGTGTTGCCGACACCGCCGGTGAGCCACCCGATCAGCGGTGTCCCCGGCTCGGCGACGTTGTCGAGCCGGAACCCGCCGGCCCGGCTCTCCTTGTCGGCCCGCTGCTTCTCCGCGGTCTCGAACGCTTCGGCCATCGCAGGCTGCCAGCCCTCATCCCCGACCTGCTCCTGTCCGTATGCGGCCTGGGTGAGGATCGAGATGTCGGCAGGCAGGCGCAGCGAGATGTCCTCGGTGAGCATCGGCCACAGCACAGCCGCCGAGCGCAGCAGGGCGGACTCCTGATAGACCCGACGCGAACCGGCCACCGGCTTCGGCGGCACCGCCGTCCAGTCGGCCCCGGTGACGTGGCAGGTCGCCTCAGCGAGGTGCGGCGGGCGATCCGGACGGTCGTGGCGGTGCAGCCGCCCGATGCGCTGAAGCATCAGGTCGACCGGGGCCAGGTCGGTCACGAGCAGGTCGAAGTCGATGTCGAGCGACTGCTCCGCCACCTGACTGGCGACCACGATGTGCCGGGCCGGGCGCTCGCCGCTTCCGGGCGGGCCGAACGCCTCGCGCAGCCACCGGTCCTTGGCCGCCCGGTCCGGCGCCATGAAGCGGGAGTGCGCCACCGAGACCGGGTAGTCGGTGCCGAGCACCTCCCGCAACTCCTCGGCGGTCTGCTGGACCCGCGCCACCGTGTTGCGCACCACAAGCGCACAGCCACCGTCAGCGAGCGCGGCCCGCAGCAGCGCGGCGAGGTGCTCGGGTGAGTCGTCGAGCGGTTCGAGGCGAACAGTGATCCCCCGGCCGGAGTCGGCGCACTCGTGCGAGGCAGCTCCCCGGTCCGCGGTGGAGACCGTGACCAGGGGGTAGCGCAGGTCGTTGCGCTGGCCGGCGTAGTGGTCGGGCGGCGGTCCGGGATTGCGCCAGGTGGGTCGAGGCAGCGCTCCGAGCCGACCCCGGTCGTAGGCGGCCATCATCTCCGCGCGCCGGTGCGCGGGCAGCGTCGCCGACAGGACGATGACCGGTACGCCATAAGCGGCCAGCCACTCCAGCGCACGGTCGAGGAAGCAGCTCATGAAGACGTCGTAGGCGTGTGCCTCGTCGATGACCACAATCTTCCCGGCGAGGCCCAGGTGGCGCAGCACGAGATGCCGGGAGCGCAGGGCGGCGAAAAGCAGCTGGTCGATGGTGCCGATGACGAAGCTGGAGAGCATCGACCGCTTCCGCCCCGCGAGCCACTGGTGCACCCCGACCGCCGAGCCGCCCTCCTCGATGGAGATCCCGCTCGGCATCGCGTTGCGGTATATCAGGCCGGAGAAGTCGGAGTTGAACGCGGCCTTGCCGTGCGCGAGCTTGATGTCCCTGGCACCCCGGCCCACGTCGGCGTCCGGCAGGCGGCGTAGCCACGACAGCACTCGCCCGAACATCGCATCGCTCGTGGCGCGCGTAGGCAGCGCGATCAGGCATCCGCTCGCACCGGAGCGCCCCGCGAGGATCTCCACGGCGGCGAGCGCGGCCTCGGTCTTGCCCTCCCCCATCGCCGCCTCGACGATCAGCATCCCGGGCACAGGCATCTCAGCGGCGAGTTCGGCGACTGTTCGCTGGACCGGTCGCGGGGAGGCGCCAGGTGGGAGCTCGAACCGGGCGGCGAAGAGTTGATCCACCGTGGACAGGTGCGGCACCGGCGTCCAAGGCGCCGGGAGATCCAGAGTCCGCCAGGCCGACTCGATTCGCTCGCTCTCGGCTGTAGTGAGTTCGTAGGGGAAGAACTCCTCATTGCTCGCTATCCAGTCGGCGACGATCACGAGTCCGGTCAGTGCTGCCTGGACGGGCTGGGAGAGCCTGGCTTCGCCCCAGTCCGCGAGGCGGTCCGCTGCTCCGGTTCGCTCGGTCATCCAGGCGAGCAATTCGTGCTGGACCTCGATCCATGAGCTGTCGCCGAGCAGGTGCCGGTGGAAGTTGACCTGGGTGATGTTCTCGTCGGTGGGCGGAGTGCCGTGGTGGCCGCCGACGACGACGGCGTACGCATGGATGTTGTCCTCCCAGCCGTGCCCATCGGCGAGCCAGTCGGCGAGGATCACCTGGCCGGCGGTGGCGTGCGGCGCCAGCTTCCGGTCCTGCTTGATCCGCTCCTCGTGGTAGTCGAGTCCGTTCGCGCGCATCCGGTCGGCAAATGGCCTAGCCTGGCTGGCGAAAGCGGGCGTGGCCTTGCCGATGTCGTGGATACCGGCGAGCCAGGTCAACAGGGTGCGGCCGTCCTCGGCACCGCCGGGCAGCTCGGAGCTGATCCGCTGCGCGACCGACGGACTCAGCCAGCCGTCCCAGAGCCGCCCGGCGACGGCTGCCGTGTCGGCGAGGTGGCGCCACAGCGGCAGCCAGCCGATCAAGGACGTGCCCGTCCGGTCGGTCTTGCCCCACACCGATGCGGCGGCGTCGGTCAGCGGCGGAGTCATCGACATCTCCTCATCGACAAGGGATCAGGCGGGCAGGAGCGAGCTGCGCGTGCCGGTGTGCGAGAGGTAGAGCGCATCCCGTGCCCTGGTCATCGCGACGAAGAGCAGGCATCGCTCGCGCTGCATGTCCTGGCGGTGCGACAGCGGGTCCTCAGCCGGGTCGGTGACCGCCTGGGCGGAGGGCAGGACACCTGCGTCCAGGCCGACCACGGCGAGGCACTGGAACTCCAGTCCTTTCAGCCGGTGCATGGAGGCGACCCGGACCCCGGCACCGCCGGTCTTCTCGTCGGCGACCGGGATGTGCGCATCGGTCAGCGCCTTGATGATCGCCTTCACGAGCTGGCCGTTGCGGGCCGCGACACCGATCGCCTCCGGCTCGACCTCGTCGTCGTCCATCCAGGTGCCGACCCGCTCGATCAGCTTGCTGAGCTCTCCGGCCCGGTCGCGGTGCACGGTCAGCGCGGGCGGTCGGCCGTGGGTGAGCGACCGGTAGCCGGCGAGGGTGTCCACGGTGTCGTCCAGGCTCACCGCCGAGTCCCCGTTGAGCACCCGAATCGACCAGGCGAGGATCTCGTGCGTGGTGCGGTAGTTGAGGGTGAGCCTGCGGCTGCGGCCGCTCACCTCGATGCCGAGCGACTTGAGCGAGACGTGGTTGTCATAGATCCGCTGGTAGGGATCGGCCATCAGGAACAGGTCGTCCGGCCCTGGCGCGACGGCGGCACGCAGCAGGCGCCACTGCGACGGGTGCAGGTCCTGGCCCTCGTCCACGATGACGTGCCGGTAGATCGGACCGCTCGTCGCGAGGATGCCCACCGCCTCGTCCGCGAGCTGGAGGTAGGTGCTCTGCCGCTGCTTCGCCAGCCTGGCGACCGCTCCGTTGACCGCCGCCCAGACCTGGTCGCGCTGGTCTGCGCGCAGTGCGTCGCCCCGGCCACGGCGGACGGCGGTGCGGTAACCGTCCGCCGTGGTGATCTGCTGCGCGAGGATGACCTGCTCCCATTCCCGCTGCAGGAAAGCCGGGCTGAACGTGGCGAGAGTGCCGGTGCGGCTGAAGTACGACGGTGCGTCCGCCGCCACCGCCTGCCAGAGCGCTCGCAACGGCTCGGGCTCGATCACCTTGGGCTCGCGGCGGCCCTTCACGATCTGGTGCGCGAGCTGGTCGGCACCGAGGACATCGATGCGGCTGCGGATCACCTTGTCGTCGGTGAGCAGGTCGATCTGGCGCCGCAGGGTGTCGGCGAGCGTCCTGGTGTATGTCGTCATCAGGATCTTCGAGCCGTCGGCGGGCAGGCGACCCGCGAGGAAGACCGCCCGGTGCACCGCGGTGACGGTCTTGCCCGTTCCCGCACTGCCGGTGATGAGGGCCGGACCGGCATAGCTCGGGCGGTAGGCGATGTCATGCTGCGTCGGGTGCAGGAAGACCCGCCACACGTCGAAGGGGTGGGCGAGGATCGATGCGAGCTCGTGCGGCCCGCTGACAAGCTTCACCCGCTCGGGTGTACGCCCGGCGGCGGTGAACAGGTCCGAGGTGTCGATGTCGGCGACGATCCGCTGAGCGAGCTCGTCGAAGATCTCGTTGACGGTCATCCGCATCGAGAGTCCGGTCAGCACGTCGAACTGGGCGGTCGGCAGGACCGCTCGGAACGAAGCGAGCTGCTCGTCGGTCGTGACGGCCCGGATCAGCGGGATGAGCACGTCCTCGATGCCGAGCCGCCGCAGGTCATTGTCGGAGACCCAGCTGAAGAGGCCGACGGCAGGCGTCGGTGGCAGGGCCTGCTCGATCTCCTCGATCCGCTGCTGATCCCGCATCTCCAGCAGGCCGAAGACACGGTTGACGGTGAACCGTCTGCTGACCGCGTAGGCGATGGCGTCGTCGTGGTGCATGACCGTGAGGAGCACATATTTCGCGCCGCCCGCCGCGAGTACCACCCCTCGGTAGGCCAGGTTGATTCGAATGGTCCGAACGTTAGGGTCTCGCGCCCCTTCGAGTGTCTCCAGGTGGATGCCCGCATGCGTATGCTCGGCGAACTTGCTGATCGCCGACACGACGGCACGCTGCACATCCTTCGGCAACCTCCCGTATGCAGCCAGAAATCCGCAATCGAGCGCCAACTCCGCCATGCGTCCCCTCCCGACTCGGTCTCGACCCCTCGGCCGCCGGAACACCTAACCACACCGTGAACACTATTTACAAGAAAATTCCGCTAACTATCGTTTACGCTTGGCCAAGTAGTACGTTCGGCGGACCACAATCGGGTGGCTTCGGCGGGGGGTCATCCACTGTGGACGGTTTGCTCGACACAGGCTTGCCATCGCGTACCGGTGAGGTGATTAAGATTTGCGTTTGTCGCTTCCCGCGCGGCCTTGCCGCGCGCACGCAGCTGGAGGAGCCGTGGCCGCGCTTGAGCTCATCAACGAGCGGTACCAGCTGGGACGGGCGACGCTCGCCGTCGGCGGCATGGGCGAGATCTGGAAAGCGCGCGACCTCACGCTCAGACGCACGGTCATCATCAAGCTGATCCGCTTTCCGAACGACGAACCGGACGCCGACCTTGTTCACCGGTTCAAGCGGGAAGCACGCCACACCGCACGCCTCGACCACCCCGGCGTGCCTGCGATCTACGACGTCGGCGTGCACAAGGGACGCCCATACATCGTCATGCAGTACATCGACGGCATTAACGTCGACGACCTCATCACCCAAGGTTCACCGCTCCCCATCGGCTGGGTCGCCGCCATCGGGGCGCAGGTCAGTGGCGTCCTCATCGCCGCTCATCACCTGGGTCTCATCCACCGCGATCTCAAACCCGACAACCTCATCCTGGACAGGGAGGGTGCCGTCAAGGTCCTCGACTTCGGACTGGCCGCGGCGTTCTCGGGCAGCGACACCTCCCGGCTCACCCTCACCGGACAGGTCCTCGGCACCGCCTGCTACATGGCACCAGAGCAGATCAACAGCGCGGAATGCACTCCGGCCACCGACATCTACGGTCTCGGCTGCACGATCTACGACCTGCTCACCGGCCAACCACCGTTCAACGACGCGAACAGCAAGGTCGTGCTGGACCACCACCTCACCCGGCAGCCCACCCGGCCGAACACGCTCCGCGGCGCAATCCCCGTCGAGCTGGAGGAGCTCGTCCTGGCGATGCTGGAGAAGTGCCCCGAGGACCGGCCGAGCGACGCCGTCACCGTCTACAACAGACTCGCGCCGTTCGCGGACGACCTTCCTGAACTTGCCGGGCTGCCCGCGCCTGAGACCGAAGCCGTGCGTGCCTACACCGCCATCGCCAGCCGCACTCCGAGTGGTCGTCGGACCCCGCTACGCCCCGTGCTCGCCATGCCTGCGGTCAGCCGGGCCGAACTCGACAAGGTTCGCCGACACGCGCAGGCGTTGATACACGGGTCCGAGCCCGCCAGCGCGGCCAGGCTCCTCAGTGTGATCATTGAGCCGGCTATCCGAGCCTTTGGCGACATCGATTCTGATGTGCTCGAGGTGCGTGCGGTTCACGCGAAGGCGCTGTTCGGAGCAGGCGAATATCGGGAGGCTGCTCGGCAGTTTCGGCTGCTCATCGACGACATGGCGGCGCTGAATGGGCTGGACAGCGAGGAGGTCCTCGACTGTCGGCTGCACGTGGCGAGGGCACACGCGATGGTTGGCGAGCCGCTGCGGGCGCTGCAGCAGCTCAAGGAGGTGCTCGATGATCGGTTGCGGATCCATGGGGCTGGGGACCCGAGCCTGGCAGAGCTACGGCAGGAGATCGAAGGGCTGAAGCAGTTGTGAGGTGACGCGGGCTTCGGGACTATTGTGGAATTGCTCGTGGGAGTCGTCAGTTGCAGATAGGTTGTTCGGGCCGTTCTAGGGAATAGATAAATGATCTACGAACTGCTAGTGAACGAAATAGCGGTGCTGGCGCCGCTGCGGCCCTGGTAAAACAGTGCGTTCCCCGCGTAGGCGGGGGTGATCCCTCACAGCTCACCATCCGGCAGCGAGCGCACAGGCGTTCCCCGCGTAGGCGGGGGTGATCCCGGGAAGTGGATCTGCTGCGGCGGGGACTACCCGCGTTCCCCGCGTAGGCGGGGGTGATCCGGGCTGCGAAAGCCAACCGGCGATTGCAGCCTCGCGTTCCCCGCGTAGGCGGGGGTGATCCGCCCACATCCTCGGCGACGAGGACACGGAGCTTGCGTTCCCCGCGTAGGCGGGGGTGATCCTATGCGGGCTGCGGATGGTCCGTTCGGTGGATCGCGTTCCCCGCGTAGGCGGGGGTGATCCCCCGTTGACCGTTCCGGCGGCCTGGGCAATGGTGCGTTCCCCGCGTAGGCGGGGGTGATCCCCGACGAAGAGCTCCGTCGTATCGCTGAGAGGTGCGTTCCCCGCGTAGGCGGGGGTGATCCCGAGCACACCATGTTCTCCGCCCAGGACGTGTTGCGTTCCCCGCGTAGGCGGGGGTGATCCGCAGCGGTTCCTGGCCTCTGAGGAGGTCCGTACGCGTTCCCCGCGTAGGCGGGGGTGATCCGCAGATCCTGGAGGAAGCGGAGGGAATGAACGAGCGTTCCCCGCGTAGGCGGGGGTGATCCTCAGCTCCTATTCATGAATAGCAGTTACACGACGCGTTCCCCGCGTAGGCGGGGGTGATCCCGCGGTGAGCCATACCGATAGCCCTACTGGCGTGCGTTCCCCGCGTAGGCGGGGGTGATCCCGAGGGCCGTGGCGCTGGAGACGAGTTCCGGCGGCGTTCCCCGCGTAGGCGGGGGTGATCCAGTCCTACCGGCTTTCTGATAATCCGAGGGGTACGCGTTCCCCGCGTAGGCGGGGGTGATCCACTGCCCGCGCGTCTGCTGGACACCGTGCCCGTGCGTTCCCCGCGTAGGCGGGGGTGATCCGGCGCCACCCGGGGCGTCAACACCAGCGAATGGGCGTTCCCCGCGTAGGCGGGGGTGATCCCCACACCCGCATGCTCGCGATGTCACCGAGCTGGCGTTCCCCGCGTAGGCGGGGGTGATCCCCCCTTCGCGGGATCCCAGAACTCCCAGAAGGCGCGTTCCCCGCGTAGGCGGGGGTGATCCGTTCTTGGATGCCGGTAAGAACGTGATCAGTGCGCGTTCCCCGCGTAGGCGGGGGTGATCCGACCCCGTTGGACCAGTACTGCCCGGAGTACCCGCGTTCCCCGCGTAGGCGGGGGTGATCCGAACCCGAACCCGCAGATGGTGACGACGATCCGCGTTCCCCGCGTAGGCGGGGGTGATCCGTCGGCGGAGGCGATGAGGCCCGTCTGGACCCCGCGTTCCCCGCGTAGGCGGGGGTGATCCAAAGGAAGCCATGCGCTGGTTCCCGGGAGTGGTGCGTTCCCCGCGTAGGCGGGGGTGATCCCTGACTGCGGCAGGAGAGGCGGTTGTGACATGGGCGTTCCCCGCGTAGGCGGGGGTGATCCGCAACAGGAGATCATCGAGTCGGTCCGGGACCAGCGTTCCCCGCGTAGGCGGGGGTGATCCGGTCGCTGAGGCGCTGGACGGGATCGCGAAGTTGCGTTCCCCGCGTAGGCGGGGGTGATCCGGCACTGGTATCTACGGGCCGAAGAAAACGCGGGCGTTCCCCGCGTAGGCGGGGGTGATCCGTGGATGGCTGACGACGATGCCGCGTGGATCCGGCGTTCCCCGCGTAGGCGGGGGTGATCCGTTCCGCAAGGTGTTCATGAAGGCCATGGGGAAGCGTTCCCCGCGTAGGCGGGGGTGATCCCTCGAACATCACGATCCGCATGTGCGTGCTGGAGCGTTCCCCGCGTAGGCGGGGGTGATCCCACGCCCGGTCTCGACGCGGCCATCGCCAAAGCGCGTTCCCCGCGTAGGCGGGGGTGATCCTGCGGAGTCCTTGAGCTTGTAGTTCGCGGTGGCGCGTTCCCCGCGTAGGCGGGGGTGATCCGCGTTACCAGCGGGAACTCCTCAGCGTCGACGCGCGTTCCCCGCGTAGGCGGGGGTGATCCTGCTCGACTTCACAGGTAAGACCTCACTCGGATGCGTTCCCCGCGTAGGCGGGGGTGATCCGGGAAGAGAAACCGGTCACCAATACGCCACCGAGCGTTCCCCGCGTAGGCGGGGGTGATCCTGACCTCAAGCAACTAGCCGCCTTCTCAGGTATGCGTTCCCCGCGTAGGCGGGGGTGATCCCTGGTGGAACCGTCACTGGCAACCCATTAACGTGCGTTCCCCGCGTAGGCGGGGGTGATCCGTGCACGCAGGTCTTGCAGCCGCGTGCCTCTGGGCGTTCCCCGCGTAGGCGGGGGTGATCCCCCGTGCTCGACTCGATCGAGCAGCTCGAAAGCGCGTTCCCCGCGTAGGCGGGGGTGATCCCCAGTCGGGCATCTGCGCCTTGAGCCACGCCTCGCGTTCCCCGCGTAGGCGGGGGTGATCCCGCGCGAGCGTGTCCGGGCCCACTGAGCCCGGGGCGTTCCCCGCGTAGGCGGGGGTGATCCCGCGTTCTTGGCCCAGTACTGCACGGTGTCCTCGCGTTCCCCGCGTAGGCGGGGGTGATCCGGTGGAGCTCATCCTGCGCACGGCGGGCGGCGGGCGTTCCCCGCGTAGGCGGGGGTGATCCCACCCTCAACGACGCGTTCGCCACGTACTTCGGGCGTTCCCCGCGTAGGCGGGGGTGATCCCGGGGGCGTGGTGCCCTGTGCGTGCCGGGACTGGCGTTCCCCGCGTAGGCGGGGGTGATCCCCGGCCTCCGCGACCTCCAGCGCCCGGTCGGCTGCGTTCCCCGCGTAGGCGGGGGTGATCCGCTCCGTCCGAACGAGCCCCAGTGGCCCGTGCTGCGTTCCCCGCGTAGGCGGGGGTGATCCCGGCGGCGGCTCATCCGACACGGTGACGGTCTCGCGTTCCCCGCGTAGGCGGGGGTGATCCCGGTACGGACGATGTCGGCTTCGCTGTCCTTGAGCGTTCCCCGCGTAGGCGGGGGTGATTCGGCCGGAATGCCACTCCACGGCGCGCCTCCAGCTCGTTCCCCGCGTAGGCGGGGGTGATCCCGCCGGAGGCCTGGTGGTGACGGTTGCATTTGGACGTTCCCCGCGTAGGCGGGGGTGATCCGATGTCGCCCCACGGCAGCCGGTAGCCGGCAGAGCGTTTCCCGCGTAGGCGGGGGTGATCCCCGGCGGGCTGCGGCCGCGACCCGGCGCCACACGCGTTCCCCGCGTAGGCGGGGGTGATCCCACCCGGCTGGTCGTGGTGGTGCCCTCCACGGAGCGTTCCCCGCGTAGGCGGGGGTGATCCCAACGACGGCCACGGATGGGCTGTGATCCACACGCGTTCCCCGCTAGGCGGGGGTGATCCGTCGCGCTACGGCAGACAGCCGAGCACCTCCGGGCGTTCCCCGCGTAGGCGGGGGTGATCCGAGACGTGATGATCCCTGCCTCACGCGGTGCAGGCGTTCCCCGCGTAGGCGGGGTGATCCACCGTCGGCTTCCTTCGCCGCACCCTGCCATCCGCGTTCCCCGCGTAGGCGGGGGTGATCCGCCCTTCGCGAGACCCTGGTTCGCGGTGGCAGCGCGTTCCCCGCGTAGGCGGGGGTGATCCCTGTGCGCTGGCGTACTCGGCGCGCATGCACGGGCGTTCCCCGCGTAGGCGGGGGTGATCCGTTGTCCCACGGAGTGTGGTGCTGGTAGTTGACGCGTTCCCCGCGTAGGCGGGGGTGATCCGAGCAGCGTGAACGAGTAGTGCCGCTTGTCCGCACGTTCCCCGCGTAGGCGGGGGTGATCCCCAGCTGAACGCCTCTGAGAATGGCCTGCTCATGCTGGTCGGACCAGGATGTCGCCCGTTCCTACAGCTGTCTCGATCGGACGCACCAAGCCTCCACGGACTGGTAGGTTCCGGCGGTGAGCGAGCACCTGCCCGGTGGCGGCGAAGAGCTGTCGCCCGCCGACATCGACGCCCTCCCCGCCAGGTGGTCGGGCTGCTGGACCCCGAACGAGGTTGCGCGCCAACTGGCCGGCGTCACCACACCCTGGTACGTGGCCGCGGGCTGGGCGCTGGACCTGTTCCTCGGGGCGCAGACACGCCAGCACGGCGATCTCGAGATCGCGGTTCCCGCAGCCGGGTTCCCCGAGATCCGCAACCGCCTCTCCCACTACGCCTTCGACGCGGTCGGCAGCGGCCGAATCTGGGAGAGCCCCTCGCCCGAGGTGCTGGCCGCCACCCACCAGACCTGGCTCCGCGATCCGGAGACCGGCGGCTACCTGGTGGATGTCTTCCGGGAACCGCACCATGGCGACACGTGGATCTGCCGGCGCGACGAGTCGATCCGGCTCCCCTACCGCGAGATCATCCACCGGTCCCGCGACGGCGTCCCCTATCTCGCACCCGAGTTCGTCCTGCTGTTCAAGGCCAAGCACATCCGGCCGAAGGATCGGGCGGACTTCGACGCGGTCCTCCCGCACATGTCCGCTGCGCAGCGCCAGACGCTGGCGGAGCTCCTCGCCCGCGTGCACCCGGACCACGACTGGCTCGCAGACCCTCGGCTCCAGCTGCGGTAGCCGGCGCCGTGTTCGCCGCTCGGCTTCCGCAGGCCCGCGAACGCGACACGGCCGGTCCCCGGTGACGGAGGATCCGTCACGTCCGGTCCCCATAGGATTCCGCCCATGCGTCCATTCCCCCGCATCACCGCGATCGTGTTCGTGCTGACCGCGGTACCGAGCCTGCTGCAGATCGCCTACCCCGCCCTGGAGACGAACCTGCGGCGCGATCCCGCCCTCATCGCCGACGGACAGCTCTGGCGGCTCGCCACCTCCTCGCTCGTCCAGGACAGCGGAGTGCCGGGCACCATCAGCAACCTGCTCTTCCTCCTCGTACTGGGGTGCCTGGCGGAGCGCGTCGTCGGCCCCGGCAGATGGGTGCTGTTCTTCCTCAGCGGGGTCGCCCTCGGCCAGGTCGGGGGGCTGCTGTTCGACACCGTCGGCGCCGGGAGCTCGATCGGGCTGTGCGGCCTGGTCGGCGGCATGGCCGTGGCCGCGTGGCGCGGTCGCGATCCGCTGCCCGCCGCGATCGGCGCCCTTTACGCCTTCCTGCTCGTCGGGGCAGCCGTCGACGCCGTGTGGTCCTATGCGGCCGCAGTCGCCGCGTCGGGCCTGATCATCGCCCTGCGGCACCGGGTGCCGCGGTGGGCGTACCCACTGGTGGTTGGCGGGGTCGGCATCGGCCTGGCCGTGACCGCGGATCTGCACGGCCCGGCGCTGCTGGGTGGGCTGGTCGCCGGCGGCCTGGCCGACGCGAAGGCCGGAGCGTGGTCCTTTTCAGACACCGAGCGTTCAGACACCGAGCGGCAGCACCCCGGTGCGCCCGAGGAGGTCCGAGCTGACCTCGACCGATAGGGCGGGATGGGCGCCGGCACGGGTTCGGGCGAGTTCAGCCGGGATCTCCGCCGGGGTGCTGCGGTTTTGGGCGATCGCGAGCCGGTTGTCACCCGGAGGGAGAAAAGTCCGAGTGGCGAGCGGTCACGGACCGAACGGATCGGAATATTCAGCTGGGACAACGCCGGGGTGAGGGATCGATGTTCCTCCGTCAACGCATCCACTACGGGGTGGACGCGTTGACGGGAGGAACACATGCGATCCAGAAGATGGTTGTCCGCCGCGCTCGTCGGCGGACTGGTCCTGGCGGGTCTCCCCGGCGCGACCGCGGCGGCGGTGCCGGCCGGGCCGGCGGTGCAGCCCGGTCCGCGGGTCGGTGCGACGACGCAGGTCGTCACGCTGATCACCGGCGACCGGGTGACCGTCGGGCCGGACGGACAGGTGACGGTCGCGCCCCGGTCGGGCGTCGACTTCATCGGGTCCGCCGATGCCGGGCACCGCTTCGTCATCCCCAGCGATGCGCTGCCCCTGGTCCGCGCGGGCAGGCTCGACAAGCGGCTGTTCGATGTGACGGAGCTGCTCGCGGTCGGTGCCGCGCGGCCCGGCGTGATGCCGCTGATCGTCTCGGGCGCGCCCGCCGTGCCGGGGCTCACGGCCGAGCGGAGACTGCCCGCTGTCCGCGGCTTCGCCGCGAAGGCACCGCTGGACACGCTCGCCGCCCGCTGGCCCGCGACCCGTGCGTCGCTGGCGGCCGGACCGAGGATCGCCGGGAAGGCGGCCGGTGCGGCGACGCCGGGCAAGATCTGGCTGGACGGCCTGCGCAAGCCCAGCCTCGACGTGAGCGTGCCGCTGATCGGGGCACCGACCGCGTGGTCGACGGGGTTCGACGGCACCGGCGTCACGGTCGCGGTGCTCGACACCGGCATCGACGCCACCCACCCGGACCTGGTCGGGAAGGTCGCCGACCACCGCAACTTCACCGAGGGTGAGGAGGACGACCTCGACCGGGTCGGCCACGGCACCCACGTCGCCTCGACCATCGCGGGCAGCGGCGCCGCCTCGGCCGGGAGATACAGGGGTGTGGCGCCGGGCTCCACGCTGCTCGACGGCAAGATCTGCACCCTGTACGGCTGTGCGGATTCGTGGATCCTCGCCGGCATGCAGTGGGCCGCGGAGTCCGGTGCCCAGGTGGTCAACATGAGCCTGGGCGGCCCGAACACCCCGGAGATCGATCCGGTGGAGCAGGCGGTCGACGACCTGTCCGCGCAGTTCGGGACCCTGTTCGTGGTCGCGGCCGGCAACGACGGGACCGACGAGTCGGTCGGCTCCCCGGCGACCGCCGCCGCGGCGCTCGCGGTCGCCGCGACCACCAAGACCGACGAGCTCGCCGACTTCTCCAGCCGGGGCCCGAGCCCGGATGCCGCGACGCTCAAGCCGGAGATCGGCGCTCCCGGCGCGGAGATCACCGCCGCCAACAGCAAGGACGGCGAGCTGGGTACGCCCGGTGAGCCCTACACGACCCTGTCAGGCACCTCGATGGCGACACCGCACGTCGTGGGCGCCGCGGCGATCCTCCGCCAGGCCCACCCGGGCTGGACGGGCGCGCAGCTCAAGGCCGCGCTGACGGCCTCGGCGAAACCGCTCGCCGGGATCGGGGTCTTCAGCACGGGCGCGGGCCGGGTCGACGTGGCCCGCGCGATCACCCAGCAGGTCACCACCAGCCCCGCCGCGATCAGCCTCGGGCTGCAGGAGTGGCCGCACACCGACGACCCGGTGGTCACCACCGAGGTCACGTACCGCAACTCGGGAACGGCTGCGGTGACGCTGCAGCTCGCCCTCACCGGCGACCTGCCCGCGGGGATCTTCTCGCTGAGCGCGCCGTCGGTGACGATCCCCGCCGGCGGCACCGCCTCGGTGACCCTGACCTCGGACACCCGCGCGGGCGGCGGCGCCACCGGCGGGATCGGTGGCGTGATCAGCGCCACCGGCGGCGCCATCAGCGTCCAGACGCCCTTCGGCGTCGTGCGGGAGGAACTCAAGCACGCGATCCACCTGTCTGCCAACGGCCGCGACGGCGCGCCGGCGGAGAACGCCTACACCAGCCTGGTCAACATCCAAACCGCTCGGTGGTACGACGTGGACGGCGCCGAGATGGACCTGCGCCTGCCGCCGGGCACCTACATCGCCAGCACCTACATCCCGGAGAGCGGCGGGATCCGCACGGTGCTCAGCTATCCGAAGCTGGTGATCAGCGGGCCGCAGACGATCCGGCTCGACGCCCGGCTCGCCAAGCCCTTCGACATCACCCTGCCCGACCCGTCCGCGAAGCCGTCGGCCAGCTTGTACATCGTGGACTACAACAGCGAGCGCTACGGGCTGTCCCAGACGTATTTCGTCCGCAACATCAGCAGCTACTTCACGGCGCACCTGGGCCCGCGCGACCTGCCCGAGCTGACCTCCAAGTTCCTGGCCGTCTACGGCCGCCCGGACGCGGAGGGGTCCTTCGACAAGACGCCCTTCACCTATACGGTCGCCCTGATCGAGCGCGGCTCGGCGATGACGGGCCTGACCAGGCACGTCGCGCAGAGGGATGTGGCGACGATCCGGACCGGCGTCGGAGCCTCGCAGCCCGGCACCAGGGGTGGCCGGAGCTTCGCGCTGGCGGTCCCCGGCGAGTTCCTCCAGACCTACATCGGCATCGAGCAACCGCTGCCGGTGACCCGCACCGACTACCTGATCTCCAATGCGCCGGTCGGCACCTGGACATCGGAGTGGGCCTCGCCCGAGGCGTGGGAACCGATCACCGCGCTCTTCGGCGCGACGGTCGACTACCGGCCGGGCCGCACCTATACGGAGCGGTTCAACCAGGGGGTCTTCGGACCGGCGGTCGGCCAGGACTTCGCGTCGCAGATGCCGCTCGTCCGGGAGGGCGACACGATGTACCTGCAGCCGGCGCTCTTCGGCGACGGTGCGGGACGGGCCGGGTACTTCTCCTACGACACCGCGAGGCTCGCGCTCTACCGCGGCGGGAAACTGGTCGCACAGACCTCCGAGCCGTGGGCCGTCGTGGATGTCCCCGCAGGCAGGGGGCACTACCGGCTGGAGGCGACGGCCACGCGGAACTCGCCGATGTCGACCCGGTCGTCGGCGGTCTGGACCTTCGACTCCGCGACCACGGCCGAGATGGCCGACCTGCCGCTGTCGTCGGTGAGCTTCGAACCGGACCTCGACGACGCCAACACCGCGCGGAAGGGTCGCTTCGAGGTGGTCCCGGTGCGGGTCGGCAGGCTGGCCGGGGCGGGCTCGATCACGTCGCTGTCGGTGGAGGTCTCCACCGATGACGGCGCCACGTGGCGGTCGGTGCCGGCGGTGAAGGTTCTCGGCCAGTGGCGGGTCCTGCTCCAGCAGCCGCATCAGGCCGGGTTCGTCTCGCTCCGGGCCACGGCCGCCGACTCCCGGGGCAACACGGTCACCGAGACGGTGATCAGGGCGTACGCGGTGCGCTAGTCCACGGTCGGCGTGCCGGTCCGACGATCGGACCGGCACGCCGACGCATGAGAGCGTCAGATCGTGCGCGGTGCCTTCGCGAGGTTCGCCGCCAACTCGGCCTTGTCCTGCTTGACGACGTAGGCCGGCCGGTCGCGCTCGACCCGCCACGACTCGCTCAGCGGGCTGACGTCGACCGCGTCGAACCCGATCTGGTCGTAGAGGTCCTCGACGAACGCGACCGCCTCGGGATGGTCCGACGAGACCGCCAGCGCGCGCCGGCCCGGTGTGCCGGACGGGGAGCCGTCGGTGGTGATGTCGGCGGCGCCGATGTGGTTGAACGCCTTGACCACCTTCGACGTGGGGAGGTGCTCCTGCAGCAGGCCCGAGGTGGTCGCCTTGCCGCTGTCGAGCTCGTCGATCCTGCCGTCGCGCTCCCAGTAGTAGTTGTTGGTGTCCAGGACGATCTTCCCGGCCAGCGGTTCGACGGGGACCTCGCGGTATCTGCCGAGCGGGACCGTGACGACCACGACGTCGCCTGCGGCTCCCGCTTCCTGCGCCGTCGCCGCTCGTGCGGACGGGCCGAGGTCGTCGATGAGCGCGGACAGCGATTGCGGGTCCCGCGAGTTCGCGATCACCACGTCGTGGCCGAGCGCGATCACCGCCCGGGCGACCTGGCTGCCGATATTGCCTGCTCCGATGATTCCAAATGTCGTCACGATCAAGCCAACCCGGCCGGGCCCACCTGGTATTCCCTCAACTCCGATCGGAGTGGTAGCCGTGGCGGTGTGCCCGTGGCGCCGGATGTCCGGCGCCACGAGCACACCTGCTCCGCCGTCTCAGGAGATGGCGAGTTCGGCGAACTGCATGCGGTAGAGGGGGTCGTTGGGGTTGGTGTTGCGCAGGCTGGTGCCGAGGATCCTGACGTACCGGGCGGTCTGCGCACCGAAGTCGAACGCCTGGGCCGTGCCGCTGACCGGCTTGGGGTAGGCGGTGCGGACGGCCACCGCGGTCCAGGTCGAGCCGTTGGCGGAGACCTCGATGCGGAAGTCGGCGGGGAAGCCCTCGCCGACGTTTCCGGCGTCGCTGCGGGGGTGGAGCGTCACCCGGCTGACGACCTTCGAGCTGCCGAGGTCGAGCTGCACGGACTCGGTGTGGTTGGCGCCGGTGCTGTTGGTGCTGCTCCACCCGGCCGAGGTCGGCGTCGAGGTGTTCTGGCCGTCGGTGAGCTTCGCCAGGCCCCAGCCGCAGCAGCCCTCGAAGGAGCTGCTCGCCGACACGGCCGACCCCGGGGCGAGGTTGGTGGTGCCGATCGTGGTCTGGAACTTCAGCGTCCGGTTGGCCTCGGCGCTGAACGTCGCGCCGCCGTTGCTGCTGTAGGCCCCGCCGCCGCCCGGGTAGGGCGCGGAGTCGTTGTAGGCCAGCCCGTAGCAGCCGCCCGTGGTCGCCGAGCGCACCACGATCGCGTACCGGCTGCCCTGGGTGACCGCGACCGACGTGCGGGCGGTGACGTTGCGGGGCGACCAGCCCACCGAGCCGGCGGCGACGGTGGTGGAGGCGAGCACCGCGCCGGTCGGCCGGGACGAGGCGTCGGCCTGGTAGACGTCGAGGGTGAGCCCGGCGGTGGGGGTGCCGGCCTGGAAGCTGGTGAAGGAGACGCTGGACAGGGTGCCCGTCCGCGACGCGGTGAAGGTCTGCGCGCGCTGCACCGAGCCGCCGATGTCACAGTAGCTGCGGAAGTCGGCGGCACCGCCGGTCCGGTCCAGGTCGGCCGGGTCCCGGTCGCTGCCCGCCGAGCCCGACACCAGCGCCAGCGGGAACGAGTTCTGGCAGGCGATCGGGTTGATCGAGCCGTCCCCGGCGAAGGTCAGCGGGCCCCAGTAGAAGTTGGCGAGGGCCTCGTTCGGCGCGGCGTTGTTCCACAGGTCGCTGCCGTAGAGGTACGAGGTCCCGCCGGTCACCGGCATCGCCGTGACGAACGCCGGCTGGCCGCCGCACGAGTTCGGGGTCAGCAGCGTCTTCGCCGACCAGGTGCCCAGCGGCGACGACGCGCGGCGATAGGAGGTGCCGGTCGTGCAGTAGCCGCAGTTCGGGTCGGAGAAGAGCACGTAGTAGGACCCGTCGCGCCGGAACATGGCCGGCGCCTCGGTCGAGCCCTGGTTCAGCCGCGTGTAGCTGCCGGTGCCCGACAGGTAGGCGGCGTTGAGCCGCTCGATCACCAGGTCGCCACCGGTACGCCAGTCGGTGTAGACCAGGTACGCGGTGCCGTCGTCGTCCACGAACACGTCGTGGTCGCCGTTGTTGACCCCGCCGACGGGCGCTGCGTTGTTGACCGCCAGCGTGGGGACGGCCGCCTCGGTGAACGGCCCGGTCGGCGCGGTGCCGGTGAAGACGTGGAATCCGTTGCTGTTGTCGTAGGTGTTGACCCACAGCACATACAGGCCGGTGCTCGCGTTGCGCACGACATGGGGCCGGTAGCAGCCGTAGGTGGCGCCGTTGCACCTGGTCTGCCAGGTGGGCGTGACCGCGTCGAACAGCGGGCCCTCGTCGGTCCAGTGCACCAGGTCCGGCGACGAGTAGGACTTGAACCCGCAGAACGCCGCGCCCGGCCCCTGCCAGCGGAAACCGCAGTCATAGCTGGTGCCGTAGAGGTAGTAGACGCCGTTGAAGACCGCGATCTCGCCGTCGTGCGCGTCGACCGCGTTGCCCCCGGTGTCGAATCGGATCACCTGCTGGCCGGCGGTGTTGAAGTTGGTCACGGTGGTGGTGTAGGCCGCGCTCGCGGGCACCTGCACGGCGAACGCGCCGAACGTGGCGGCCAGCAGGAGCGCGAGCAGCCACGCCACCCGCTTCCCTGCCGCCGGTCCTACCTGGATGGCCGATCTGTGCACGTGCGCCTCCTCGACATGGGTCCGTCCGGACACGACGAACTGACCTGCGCCGACAGCTCGGGCACGCCTGTGAATCGTTTCAATTCAGATCGGGTTTCCGGCTCGTGGCGAGCACGTTAAGGGCGGAGCCTCGCGGTGTCAAGGGTGATCACCGGCGCCGACGAGAGGCGCCCTCGCCCCGTCGCAATACTTCTCACAGATGGGCATTGATTCCCCGATTTGTGCGTCATATATTGATGATCACACATCTATGGTTGCCCGACCGAAGCATGCTGATTCCGGGAAGGTGGGGAATGGGACACGAATCGTCGCGGCCATCTGCAGCACTGGAACCCCTCAGGAGCCGGGCCCCCGGCACGTTCGCCGACCGCCATCGCCGCACCCTGCCTCGGGCCGCAGCCGCGATGGCGGCACTCGTGGTCATGATCCCCGCAACGGCGGCCTTCGCCGACTCGCTGCCCAATCTGCCGGAGAACGCCAACGGTTACGAAGCGTCGTTCTCCCCCGCCTACGACTACGACGGCGACGGGTGTTACGCCGTCTCGGCCATCAGCCCCGACGGCACGCTCAACCCCGGGCTGAACACCACCGGCGCTGTCAACGGCAGCTGCCGGGACCAGTCCGATCTGGACAGATCCCAGACGTACGCCAGGTCGAAGTGCAACAACGGCTGGTGCGCGATCGTCTACGCCAGCTACTTCGAGAAGGACCAGGCCGTGGCCGGAAGCGGCCTCGGCGGCCACCGGCACGACTGGGAACACGTCATCTCCTGGGTCAACCAGGCGTCCAACCAGGTCGAGTTCGTGACCACCACGCAGCACTCCAGCCAGGTCACCTATCCGCGCTCGCAGGTGCGTTTCGACGGAACGCACCCCAAGACCGTCTATCACAAGGACGGCTGGTCGACGCACTTCTTCCGGCTCGCCAACGGCAACGACGAGCCGCCGGAGAACCACTACCACAACTGGCGCTATCCGCCCGTCGTCGGCTGGAACGGATGGCCCAGCACCCAGCTTCGAGACAGGCTGATGACCGCCAACTTCGGATCCGCGACCATCAAGATCAAGGACGGCTCGTTCGAATCCCTCCTCACCGCGTCCAAGCCCGCCGGGATCCCGTTCAACCCGCAAGGCTGAACCCGCGAGAGGTGAGCCGCAGCGTGACCACCCGTTCCCGAGCCGCCTTGCCGGTTCGGGAACGGTTAGGCTAACCTCACTTCACCTACAACGTGTAGGAGATTAGTCCGCCCCACGGAGCGCCATCATGAACGCGTTCGTCCCCACCTTCCTGATCGGCCTGCGGGAGGGGCTGGAAGGCGCTCTGGTCGTCACCGTCCTCGTCGCCTTCCTCGTCAAATCCGACCTGCGCACCAAGCTGCCCTACGTGTGGCTCGGGGTGGGGGTTGCCGTTGCGCTCTCGGTGGGATTCGCCGCGCTGCTGGAGTTCACCAGCGCCAACCTCGTCTCGCACCGCAAGGAGCTCTTCGAGGCGACCGCCTCGATCACCGCGGTGGCCTTCGTGACCTGGATGGTCTTCTGGATGCGCCGAGCGGCCCGGTCGATCGGCGGCGACCTGCGCGGCAAGCTCGGCCACGCGGTGGAGATGGGGTCGTTCGCGGTCGTCGTGACCGCGTTTCTCGCCGTGGCCCGGGAAGGGCTGGAGACGGCGCTGTTCTTCTTCGCCACCGTCCGCAGCGCGACATCGGGCTGGTCCGTGATCGCGATCGTCACCGGTCTCGCCGCGGCCGCCGCGATCGGCCTCGGCCTCTACGCCAGCGCGGTAAGGATCAACCTGACGAAGTTCTTCACCTGGACAGGGGCGTTTCTCATCGTCGTCGCCGCCGGGATCTTCAAGTACGGCGTGCACGACCTCCAGGAGGCGGACATCGTGCCCGGCCTCAACCGGCACGCCTTCGACATCAGCCACCTCCTCGACCCCACCACCTGGTACGCCGAAGTCCTGCGCGGCACGTTCAACGTCACCCCCGTACCGACCGTGCTGGAGACCGTGGCCTGGCTTGCCTACGCCCTGCCCGTCCTGCTGCTCTTCCTGCGTCCCCGGCGGACGCCGGCGCCCGCCCCGACCGAAGGATGACCGTGCGCTCCACCGTTGTGTGCCTGACCGCTTTCGCCCTGCTCGGCCTGACCGCCTGCACGAGCGACCCCGACGCTCCCGCCGCCGACGACGCGGTCATCACCGTCACCGCGAACGAAACCGCCTGTCAGGTCTCGCGCACCGACTCGCCGGCAGGCACCGTCACCTTCCGCATCGCCAACACCGGCACCAAGGTCACCGAGTTCTACCTCTACGCCGAGGGCGACCGGGTCATGGGCGAGGTCGAGAACATCACGCCCGGCCTGACCCGGGAACTCACCGTCGGCCTGCCGCCAGGCGACTACCAGACCTCATGCCGCCCCGGCATGACCGGCACCGGCATCCGCGCCGCCTTCTCCGCGACCGGGTCGGCTCCACCCGTGAACGACGACGCGAAACTCACCGCGGCCACCGACTCCTACCACCGCTATGTCATCAGCCAGAGCGACGCGCTGCTCACCCGGACGACCGAGTTCGCCGCAGCGGTCAAGGCCGGCGACACGGCCCGGGCCAAGGCCCTCTATCCGGTGTCCCGCACCTACTTCGAACGCATCGAGCCGGTCGCGTCCAGCTTCGGCGACCTCGACCCGAAGATCGACGGCCGCGCCGACGTCATCGCCGAGGGCATGGCGTTCACCGGCTACCACCGGCTGGAGCGCGACCTCTGGACCGGCCGGAGCCTCGCCGCCGACGGACCGATCGCCGACCAGCTCGTCGCCGACGTGACCGAACTCGTGGCCCGCGTCAAGGGCCTCGAGCTGACGCCGCTGCAGCTCGCCAACGGTGCCAAGAGCCTGCTCGACGAGATCGCCACCGGGAAGATCACCGGCGAGGAGGAGCGCTACTCCTACACCGATCTGTGGGACTTCCAGGCCAACCTGGAAGGATCCCGGGCCGCGATCCAGGCGCTGCGCCCCGCGCTGCAGGACCGCGCGCCCGACCTCGTCGTCGCCCTCGACGAGAGGTTCGCCGTCGCACAGGACACCCTCGCCGAACACGCGGTCGGCGACGGCTGGAAGCTGCACCCCCAGCTGACGCAGGTCGAGCTGCGCGAGCTCTCCGACGCCGTCAACGCCCTCGCCGAGCCCGTCAGCAAGGTCGCAGCGGCGGTCGCCCGCTGAGCTCGCATGACGGCGGGTTCGGGCCGGTCACAGCAGGGCGAGCCACTCCTCGGCGACTTCCACGAACTCCAGGACCGCCACCGCCACCGCCGCGAGCAGCGACACCGACAGTCCTACGACGGCGATGGGGTCACGCCAGCTGTGCTGTCGGCGGGGCGCGATCAGGGCGCTGACCCGCTGGACCGCGCCCGCGCCGTGCAGGCCCATCGCCGGCTCGAAGCGCCGGTGGGAACCGGCAAGGGATGCCTTCGCCACCGCCCTGGCCACGAGTTCGCGGTCGCCCACCTCCGCCGCGGCGTCCTCGTCGGCCCAGCGTTCCACCAGGTGCGAGACGAGCGACGCCATGGGCCGCAGCAACGGGTTCACCGCGGCCGCCCAGGCCGCCGCCGACACCAGCCGATGGTGGCCGCGGGCCAGGTGGGCCTGCTCGTGAGCGAAGAGGACGCGCCGCTCGTCGACGTCGAGCAGGCGGAGCATGCCCGACGTCATCAGGATGTGCCCGGGACGTCCGGGAACCGCCACCGCGAACGGCTCCGGACTGTCGGCGATCACCAGCCCGGCGTTGGGCCGACCCAGCTGCCGCAGGTCTCCGAGAACCCGCATTCGGATCCGGACCAGGCGTCCCAGCCGCACCGACCCCGCGAGGAGCAGCACCGCCGCCGCCAGCGCCACCCAGCCGGGTACGGGCTTGGGCAACCCGAGATCGGGCCGATGGTCGTAGGCCGACAACGGCGGCAGATCGTCGAAGAGCGTCAACGCCAGCAGGGCGAGGCAGCAGACCGACGCCGTTCCGGCGACCACGGCGGCAGCGGCCACCGTACGCGCGGCGAGCGACGGGGCGGCCCGTGCCGACATCCACCGAGATGCCCACGGCAGTGCGACCGACAGCAGCAGCGGGAGGTAGACCCACGTCCTCACGACCGGGCCCCGCGGTCCCGCAGCATCTTCCGCAGGAGCTCGGCCTCCTGATCGTCGAGGGAGGCGGCGAACTGCTGCAGCACCTGCTCCCGGTCGCCGACGCCGGACAGGGTCGCCCGCAGCTTCTCCGCCGCCGCCGCCGCTTCGTCGCGTGTGGGCCAGTAGACGTGCGCACGGCCTCGGGGCGCGCGCTGCACGAGGTGCTTGTCGGCCAGCCGGGACAGGATCGTCTGCACGGTGTTGTAGGCGAGGTCCGCGCCGACCTGGGCATTCACCTCGGCCGGTGTCATCGGGGCGCTGGCCGCCCACAGGACGGCCATCACCTGCGCTTCCAGAGACCCTGCCGCACGTCGGCGCCGATCGGCATCGCTCACCGCACCACTTTACCCAGCGTGGCGAGGCGGGGTGGAGCCGCCACACCCCGCGACACCTACAGCTTGTAGGAGTAGTGTCTGTTCTCGGAACGCACCTGCGGAAGGCGAGGCACATGGTGAGATGGTCGCCTCGATCCACCGCAGGCACCCGGCCGCTGTGGATCACGGCTGCGGCCGGTACGGCGTTCGCCACCCTCGCCTTCGCTGTCGCCCATCACGTCACGGGCCTGAGCCGGCCGGACGTTGCCCTCAGCCTCGCGGCACACCGGTTCGCCGACTCCCATCCAGCCTGGTTGACGGCGATGGCTGCGGCGACCCGCGCCGGTGATGCCGCGATCGTCATGCCCGTAGCCGCTGTCGCCGTCGGCCTGCTGGCCTGGAAGCGACTCCGGCACTCGGCCGTCGTCATCGCCGCCAGCCTGATCCTGATCCCCCTCATCAGGCTCGGCCTCAGCGTCGCCTTCCACCGCCCGCGTCCGCAGGATCCGCTGTCGGCCGCCCATGGCTGGGCGTTCCCCTCCGGCCACACCACCACCGCCGCCGTCGCCGCACTGGTGGCGGCGTACGCCGTGTGGCCGTACACCCGACGGGCCTGGCAACGCGGCGCCGTGGTCGCCGGCGCCGCCGCATGGGCGATCACCGTGGCGATCAGCCGGGTCGCCCTGGTGGTGCACTGGCCGAGCGACGTGATCGGCGGGCTGCTGCTCGCGACCGCCCTGGTCGCGCTGATCACCTGGTTCACCGCCGCGTTCGGACCACCGCGCGGCGGCCCGCACACCGAGCAGGCCCGCCGGGAACGTGACGACCGGAGCTCCCCCACGTTGCAAGAGCGAGCGTCACGGTCCCGCAACACCGTTGACCCGTGTCAGCCCACCACCTCGGAGAAAACGTGATCGCCCACCTCGCCGCCACCGCCATCGGGCCGGACTTCCTCGACCCGCACCGGCTCATCTCCACCTTCGGCCTGATCGGCATCCTCGTGATGGTCTTCGCCGAGTCGGGGCTGCTCATCGGGTTCTTCCTGCCCGGCGACTCGCTCCTGTTCACCACCGGCCTGCTCATCGCCGACGGCTCCTACCTGCACCAACCACTGTGGGTCGTGTGCGGGCTCATCAGCGTCGCCGCCATCGCCGGGGACCAGGTCGGCTACGCCTTCGGCAAGCGGGTCGGACCGGCCCTGTTCCGCCGCCCCGACTCACGGCTCTTCAAACAGGAGAACCTCCGCAAAGCGGAGGAGTTCTTCGCCCGGCACGGCGCCCGCTCGATCATCCTGGCCCGATTCGTACCCCTCGTGCGGACCTTCACACCCGTCATCGCCGGTGCGAGCAGCATGCACTACCGCACGTTCCTCACCTACAACATCATCGGCGGGATCGCCTGGGGCACCGGAGTCACCGTGCTGGGGTACTTCCTCGGCCAGGCCCCGTTCGTCAGGAACAACATCGAGTACATCTTCGTCGGCATCGTCGCCGTCTCCTTCATCCCGATCCTGGCCGAGGTCGTTCGTGCTCGACGCAGGAAGAACCCGGCAGATGTCGCCGACTGACGCGTACCCTCTGCTCGCCGACCCGCCAGAGCGCGCATGCCGCACCCAGATCCGTGGCTCCCGTGACGTTGCAGTCGTAGAACGGGATCATGGTGCCGTTGGCGGTGACGTCCTCCATCAGGTCTATATCGCGCCGTTCCGCACCGCGGGCACGGCACCCGGCCACGATATATCGACATTGACCGAAGTCATGGCCGAGCGCATACTGGCGTGACAACGTTGTCACCCTGTCCGGAGGGGCCATGCCGCGCCACCTCGTCCGCCGCGCTCTGGTCGCAGCGCTCCTCGCCGCCGCAGGCGTCACGATCACCCCGGCTGCCCCGGCGAGTGCCGGGACCGGGAGCGACTACCCGGAGTTCCCCTACCCCGCGACCGCCTACGACGAGCCGCTGCGCGGGCAGTTCCACTTCAGCCCGCGCGGCGGGTGGATGAACGACCCCAACGGGATGGTCTACTACCGGGGCGCCTACCACCTGTTCTTCCAGCACAACCCGCACGGGCTCGCGTGGGACACGATGCACTGGGGCCACGCCACCAGCCCGGACATGGTCCACTGGACGCAGCGGCCGATCGCCCTGGAGCCCGGTGTGCACGCCGGTGACCTGTGGTCCGGCAACGCGGTCGTCGACACCGCCAACGTCACCGGCCTCAAGAGCGGCGCGGACGACCCGATCATCGTCTTCGCCGGGACCAACGGCGTCACCGTCCACTACAGCCTCGACGGCGCGCAGACGTTCCAGACCTACGACCACGGGCGCAAGGTCGCCGTCCCGAGCGGGACCAGCCGCGACCCGCACGTCTTCTGGCACGCGGCGAGCGGCCGCTGGGTGATGGTGGTGTGGGCCGACGGCGGCGGCAACGGCGCGGTCTTCTACACCTCGACCGACCTGCTGAACTGGACCTACCGCAGCCGCTACGCCGCCGGCTGGTTCTTCGAGTGCCCGGACATGTTCCCGCTGCCCGTGGACGGCAACGCCGCCAATCCGCGGTGGGTGCTCGCGGACGCGTCCGGGGAGTATGTCGTCGGCCGCTTCGACGGGGTCGCGTTCACCCCCGACGGGAGCTCGCCGCAGCGGATGGACCAGGGCACGACCACTCCCGACGGGACGTTCTACGCCGCGCAGACGTTCACCGGCGTACCGGACGGGCGGGTGGTGCAGATGGCGTGGCAGCCCGGCAACCACGGCAGCACGTGGACGGGCGACCAGACGTTCCCGGTGGAGCTGGCGCTCAAGACGTTCCCCGAGGGGATCCGGCTGACCCGGACGCCCGTGCGGGAGATCGACAGCCTGCGCAGCGGCGGGCTGGCGTACACCAGCAGGGTCATCACCACCGCGGCCGCGAGCAACCCGCTGGCCGGAGTCGCCGCGGACACCTATGAACTGACCGCCGAGTTCGACACGGCCGGCGCGACCGCGACCACGTTCGGGTTCCGGCTGCACACCCGTGCGGACGGCACCGCCGACCGGACGGTGACCTATTCGCGGGCGGCGCAGACCCTCGACGGCCGCCCGCTGCCCGCCGCCAACGGGCGGGTGCGCGTGCGGGCGCTCGTCGATCGGGGCCAGCTGGAGCTGTTCGGCAACGACGGGCAGCTGTCCATCAGCGACAACGTCTCCTTCAACTCCGCAGCGTCCAGCCAGGGCATCCAGATCTTCGCCACCGGCGGCAGCGTCACGCTCGTCTCGGCGCAGTTCCACCGGCTCGGCCGCGCCTGGGGGACCGCCGAGTCCACCCTCGCCTCGAACCTCGCCGGACCGTGGACACCCGCGGGCGGCACCTGGACCGACACCGCCGGCGGCAAGCAGGGGCAGGCCGCGGCCGACGCGTTCTACCTCAGCGCGGCCAGCGGCACCGACTTCACCTACGAGGGCGACCTGCAGGTCGGGACCGGTGTGGCGGCCGCGCTCACCTTCCGGGCCAACGCCGCCGCGACCCAGCACTACACCGCCAACATCGACGCCACCGGCCTGGTCCGGCTCTGGCGCCCCGGCGCGGTCATCGCGAGCCATCCGACCCCGATCACGCGCGGACGCGTCTACCACCTGGCCGTCGTGGCGAGCGGTGCGAGGATCCGGGTGTACGTGGACCGCGGCCCCGTGCCGGTGATCGACGCGACCGACGGGACCTACGCGTCGGGACGGTTCGGGATCAACGTGTTCAACGGCACCGCGACCGCCACGAACCTCCACGTCGGCGGAACCGGGTTCACGACGAACCTCGCCGGGCCGTGGCGCCCGGTCGGCGGCGCCTGGACCAGCCCGGCGGGCGGGGTGCGGGTCAGCGCCCCCGGGGACGCGTTCTACCTGAGCTCCAGCACCGCCGCCGACCTCACCCTTGAGGCCGACGTGCGGGTGGTCGCCGGGGTCGCGGCCGCGCTGACGTTCCGGGCCTCCGCCGACGCGAGCCAGCACTACACGGCCAACATCGACACCGCCGGGATGGTGAAGCTGTGGCGGCCGGGCCGCGACATCGCGACCTACCCCACGGCCGTTCTGGAGGGGCGGACCTACCGGCTGAAGGTGGTCGCGCGAGGGACGGGCATCGCCGTCTACCTGGGCGGGGTGAAGGTGATCGACGCCGTCGACGGGACCTACGCGAGTGGTTACCTGGGAGTCAACGGTTTCAACGGTGTCGCGACCTTCCAGAACGTCACGGTGAGCGCCTGATCTCGTCGATGAGCGTCGGCATGCGGCTTAGACTTGCGTGATGACCGTGATCGACTGGCTGCTCGACGGTGACCCGGCGATCCGCTGGCAGGTCATGCACGATCTCCTGGACGCCCCCGCCGACGAGGTCGGCGCCGAGCGGGCGCGCGTCGAGCGCGAGGGCTGGGGAGCCCGCCTGCTGGCGCTCCAGGGCACCGACGGGCTGTGGGACGGTGGCGCGCTCTTTCCGGCGGACTACACCCGCGACGAGCCCGGCCAGCCGTGGACGACGACGATGCACGTCCTGCAGACCCTGCAGCTGTGCGGGCTCGACCCGGCCTGCGGCGCCGCGCGGCGGGCAGTGTCGCTCGTCGCCGCGAACGCCCGCTGGGAGCATGACGGCCAGCGCTACTTCGACGGCGAGGTCGAGCCGTGCATCAACGGCCGCACCGTCGAGACGGGCGTCTACTTCGGCATCGAGGTGGCCCCGATCGTGCAGCGGCTGCTGGGCGAGCGGCTCGCCGACGGCGGGTGGAACTGCGAGGCCGAGCACGGCTCGGTCCGCTCCTCCGTCGACACGACCGTCAACGTGCTCGACGGACTGCTCGCCTTCGAGCAGGCGACCGGCGGGTCCGACGGCGTTCGCGAGGCTCGCCGGAGCGGGCAGGAGTACCTGCTCGAACGAGCCCTGTTTCGCCGCAGGAGCACCGGCGAGGTCGTGAACCCGCACTACCTGGACTTCGCGTTCCCGTACTACTGGCATTACGACGTGCTGCGGGCCCTGGACTACTTCCGCCGCTCGGGTGCCGCGCGGGATCCCCGCATGGCCGAGGCCGTGGCGGTGGTGCGTTCGCAGCAGCAGCCGGACGGCCGGTGGTTGCTCGGCCGCGTCCACCCCGGACGGGTGTGCTTCGCGCTGGAGGGCGGCGTGGGCGAGCCGAGCCGGTGGAACACCCTGCGGGCGCTGCGGGTCCTACGCTGGTGGGACGGCGAGCCCTGAGTCCTGTCCGGACGGTCGGGGCGGGCCGCATCACGGGGAGGGCCACGCCGCCGCGGCCGTGCTGGACGCGTCGGTCTCGACTCTCCCCGATCTCAGGGCCCGGCTGTCGTTGACGGCGTCGATTTCCGCCGGCGCGACAGCCACGACCACCGTCTGCGCCGGGAGGCCGGGGCCGGCTGCTGCGGCGGTTCGGTATAGCTGGTGGTGGTCAGGAAGTCGAGCACACCGGTGACGGTGAGGACCTGCTCGACGACGCCGTGGGCTCCCCGAATGGTCATCCCGATGCCGTCCGCCCCGGTGCTCTGCTTGGCGGTCAGCAGGCAGCGGATGCCGGTGGAGTCCATGAACCGCACCTGTGCCAGGTCCACGACGACCAACGCGGGCTGCTGGCCCGCGGCCGCGGTCAACGCGTCGGCAAGGCGCCCCGCGGCGGTCATGTCGATATCGCCAGCCAGGGCGACGACCACGGTGTGCCCGTGGCGTTGCGAGGTCGCGCTGAACGTGCCGGGAGGCGGAGCGGTCACCCTGCATGTCTAGCACACGAATCCCGCTCGACCAATCACCGTTCGCGTTGGTGTGCACGGATCGCCGAAGCTGACAGTTTGCGCACAGCCGCGCGAACATGGAACGAGCGTGTGAGAATCGGCGGGTGAGTACTCGGCGAGTGAAGACCGACGTGGCGACCGTGCTGCAGTCGGTGCAGGACAAGTCCAGCGCGAGCAGCAGCGACCCCGTGCTGGCGGCCCTTGCCGACGCGCACGCCCGCCGGATGAAGGCCGAGGAGGAGATCCGGCTGCTGCTGGCTTACGCACGCCGATTCGTCTACCCCCACCCCTATACGTACGGGGAGCTCGCCGGGGCGGCCGGAATCTCCGTGTCGGGCGCCCGCACGGCCTACGGCCCCCAGGATGTCGAGAAGGTCGCCGAAGCGACCGGGCTGCAACCGGTGGACGCCGACGGCGAGGACAGCTGACCCGCCCGTACGCGTGACGCGTACGGGCGGTCGGCTGCGACGCCTCGGTGCCGGTGTCAGCGCAGGCCGTTGACGACCTGGGTCGCCTTCGCCTCGTGCTTGGCGTAGGCGTCGGGATAGGCCGAGACCTGCACGGTCTGCGCGGCGACCGTCACCGGCATGTTCTGCCAGCCGTCCACCTGGACCAGGCCCTTGTAGAACTGGGTCGCGGCGAACTTCGGCTGCATCAGCTTCTGCACCGGGCCCCAGCCGGAGCTGGACCGCTGCTGGAAGAGGCCGACCGAGTCGTGGTCGGAGCCGACCCCCTCGTGCGCCACGGTGGTCGACTCCGGCAACACCGTGCTGCCGAGGTTGTAGAGATTGCTCTCCTGCATCGCGGTCGACAGCGCGATGACCATCGCCTTCTTCGGCAGGCCCATCTCCTTGCCGGCCTCGACGATGGCGCGGGCGTTCTTGGTCTGGGTCTCGTCCAGGCCGGCGACGGTCTTCACGGCGGGCTTCGCCGCAGGCTTGGCGGCGGCTACGGGCTTCGCCGCGACGGTCACTCGCTGTACCGAGCGGTTGGCGGCACCGGCCGCAGCGCCACGGTCACTTGCAGTAACCGTGGAATTACTGCTAGTGTTCTTCGTGTCGGCGGCGGCAGCGGGGCCGTGAGTCGCGATGGCGCCCAGGGCTGCGACGGCCAGGCATCCGAAGAGGCCGGCGGCGGCAGCGATCGTGCGGGGCTTCGTGTTCAGTCCTCGTTGACTACGCATGTCAGCAAGGTTGGCAGCGGATTCCGGCTGCGCCAAGGTTTTCCCCTGGGTACAAAACTCACACTTCGTTTTTGTCGGATATCGGAATTCTGCCCGTATATGTAGCTTTTGACGAAGCTGAGTGGTCTCGCTCGCCCGGATCCGATCCCGGTGTCCCCTTGACCATCGGTCAGGAAGTGACCCCGGCCGTGACCGCAGCGCCCGCGATCACCACCTCCAGGCAGTCACGGAACAGGTCGTCCACGGTGCGGCCGGGCTGGAAATAGTCGGTGATCGCGGCCACCACGGTCGGGTGCCGCCCGGTGAACGCCGCCATGTCGAAGTCCTTCAGCGCCTCGGCGTCCGGTCGGGGGGCCTGCTCCTCGAGGACGTGGCCGACCGTGAACCGCTCGACGGTCAGGACGATCACCCGGGCCCGCCGCAACGGGACGCCGCCCGCGACCAGGGTGCTCATCGCCAGTTCCGAGATCGCCGCCATGGTGTCGGAGAGCTGGGCGGCGGAGACGACCCGGGCGCCGTCCGGGTGGGCGAGCAGCGCTCGGCGCAGCCGCTCGGCGAGATTGCTCAACCAGTCCCGCCAGTGGTGATCCGGCTCGGGCGGCGACATCCCGGCGAACTCCTGGTCGAGGATCGCGTCGGCGACCGCGGTGACCAGCGCCGCCTTGTTGGGGAGATGCCAGTAGAGGGTCGGTGACTGCACACCGAGCCGCGCGGCGAGTCTGCGCATCGTCACGCCGTCGAAGCCTTCCGCGTCCAGCAGGGCGACGGCCTCGGCGACGATCCGCTGTCGGTCCAATGCCAACTCGACACCTCCTCCCGGCACTCTATCAGTGCTAGAGTCTCTAACACTGATAGAGAGAAGGATGAGGGATGACGAGCAACCACTCTTTCCGCGCCCTGCTGCACCTGACGACACATCGCCTCCCCGGAGTCCCCGCGCATGTCGAGCGTCCGGCCGGGCACCACGGCACGGCGGCCCACGGCCGCACCACCCCTCGTCCGTCGCCGAACCAGCGGCGGAGCCACTCGCCGGCCCGCCCCGCCCGGTTCCTGCCGGCCTGGCAGCGCCGGGTCGCGGCGATCTTCGGCCACGAGGTGTGAGGAGCCCGCACAGCCGTCGGCATCGACCGATCGTCAGATGAGGATCGCCTGGTCGTGCGGTGATGCAGGCGCGCAGTCGTTGACTTGAATAGAGGGATGCGTGCCTCCGGCGATGGCCGGGGGCCGTGCGTCTATGGTCGATCGGGCGCCGGGAGCCCTGCCCTCCCGGCCCCGCAGGTCTTGTCGTCGCCACGGCATCGGAGGGGTCTTGGATACGGAACGCGTGCCTGCGGTCGATCCCGGTAAGGGATATGACGCGTTCATCTCCTACGCGCACACCGATGCCCTCGCCGCCCGGCTGCTGCAGCGGGCGTTGCGGACCTTCGGCAAGCCGTGGCACCGGCGGCACGCCCTTCGCGTCTTCCGGGACGAGACGGCGCTGGCTGCCGCACCACGGCTGTGGGCGGCGCTGGAGGCGTCCCTGGACGCTTCGCGGTATTTCGTGCTGCTGGCCTCGCCGGAAGCGGCGGCATCGGCATGGGTCGGCAAGGAGATCGACCACTGGCTCCGGACGAAGTCCGCCGACACCATCCTCATCGCGCTGACCGGCGGCGACCTGGTCTGGGACGAGGCCGCGGGCGGGTTCGACCAGAGTCGCACCACCGCGCTGCCGCCATCGGCGGTGCGGGCGTTTCCGGTCGAGCCGCTCTACATCGATCTGCGCTGGCTGCGAAGCCATACCGGGGATCCGGCACGTGATCCCCGGTTCCAGGCCGCCGTCGCCGACCTCGCGGCGCCGATCCACGGCCGCTCCAAGGACGAGATGTTCGGTGAGGAAGTCCGCCAGCACAAGCGCACGCTGCGGCTGGTACGCGGGGTCATCGCGACGCTGACCGTGCTCACACTCGCGGTCGCCGGAGCCGGGGTGCTGTTCCTCCGCCAGCGAGACACGGCACGCACCGAACGGGATCGCGCGGAACAGCTGAGCAAGATCGCATTGTCGCGTGCCCTGTCGGCCGACGCCCGCGAGAGCACACAGGACTCGCCCGACCTGTCGCTGCTGCTCGGGATAGAGGCGTACCGGACCGAGCCCACCCGGCAGGGACGTGATGCGCTCGTCGGATCGCTGTCGGCGCGTACCGATATCGTGCAATTCCTGCGCGGATCCTCACTGCCGACGTCGGCGATCGCCTTCTCTCCCGACGGCGCCACCGTCGCGGCGGTCGACGACCGGAGCACACTGCGCTTCTGGCAGCTGGGTAAGCCGACGCCGGCGGGCAGGTCCGAGCAGAAACTCGGTGTCGGGTCCGTCGAGACCATGCGCTACACGCCCGACGGCAAGACCCTGGCCCTGGCGGGCAGCGACGGGCTGACGCTCGTCGACGCGGCCTCGGGCGCCCCCACGGGAGCGCCGGTCACGCTCGGCGGCCTGCACCCGACCGCCCTGGCCTTCAGCCCCGACGGACTCTCCGTCGCCCTGACCGGCTGCGAGGTGGAGGGCAACACCTGCGTCGGCGGCGCCGCAGCCGTCGTCGACCTCCGCCGACGCGAGCAGCGCCTGCACCGCGTCCTGTCGGAGTACCCGCTCGACAGCGTCGCCTTCGCACCCGACGGTGCTTCGCTGGCGGTCGGCACCGGCCGGGGAGAGGTGCTGCTGGCAAGCGTGGCGTCCGGCGCGGTCACCGCGCTGACCGGACCGGCGACCCGTCATCCCGACAGCGTCGAAGCGCTCCGGTTCTCCGCCGACGGGCGCGCGCTCACGTCGGTCAGCGGCACGGCGTCCCCGGCACCGGAGCCGACCGACGAACTCGCCCCTCCTACCGCCATGACCTGGGATCTCGCGACGCGGCGCCGGACAGGCCAGCCGGTCAAGCTGCCGGTCCAGGCATCCGGCGAGCAGGCGTTCAACATCGCGCTGAGCCCGGACGGAACTCTCGTCACCGCCGGTGACTCGCCGGTCGTGCGATTGTGGAACCCGCGTACCGGTGCGCCCATCCGGGAGCTGCGCGGGCACCACGCCGCCATCGGCACGGCGGCGTTCAGCTCCTCCGGCGACCTGCTCGCCACCGGCGACTCCGGCGGCGGCATCATCGTCTGGCGGCTGGCCGGCCACCGGTTCACCGCGGGAGCCGCGGCACACCGCGTCCTCGATGGAGAGTGGTACGAGAAGGTCGCCGCCGACGCCTCGGGGAGACTCATCGCCGCCGCCACCCCGACCGGGGAACAGATCGTCGTCTGGGACAGGACGACCGGCACCGTCCGATCCGTCATCCCGTGGAGCCCGGCCCACGGCACGACGGGTCTCGAGTTCAGCCCCGACGGCTCGACGCTCGCCGTGTCCGCCGAGGACGGGCCGGTGACCAGCTGGGGGGTCATCATCTCGCTGCACGGTGTCGCGGCCTTCTTCGACACCGCGACCGGTCGACAGCGCGGATCCCTGCTCGATCTCGGCGATCAGGCGGTCGGCATGACCTACCAGCCCGGCGGGAACGTGGTGGCGGTCGCCACCTCGGCGGCCGGCGGCGACAGCGCAACCGTCGTCATCCTCGACGCCGCCAGCGGCGCACGGCTGCGGGAGCTTCCCGTCCCGGCCCCGATCAGCCGGATCGCTTTCAGCCACGACGGCCAGACCCTCGCCGTCGCGGACGCCGAGGGCAGGATCTCCCTCTGGGACGCCGACAGCTACCGGCGAAAGGGTTCCGACATCACCGCCGTCCCCCGACAGCCCTTCAACGACCTCGCGTTCAGCCCCGACGACCGCCTCCTCGCCTACGCCCAGCGCAAACCCGCCGGCACGTCGTCGTCGAACGCCGCCTGGCACCCGGTCGCCATCGCCGACATGACCACCCGGAGGCAGCTGCCGGTGGTCATCTCCGCTCCGGGCGAGCGCGAAGTCGACACCCTCGCCTTCAACCCCGACGGCAGCCGGCTCGTGGGAGCCGTGGAGGCACCCGACGCACGCTCGGACGGTCAGACGCTGATCTGGAGCACCGCCAGCGGCGAAGTCGTCCAGCAACCCCTGAGCGGTCAAACCGGAGGCGTCTACGACCTGGTCACCACCGAACCCGGCGACGGAACCGTCCTCGTGGGAGCCGATGACAACGGCGTCGTCTTCTGGCAGCTGGATCCGCGGTCGTGGATCGCCGAGGCCTGTCGCGTCGTCGGCCGGGACCTCACCGCCGCCGAATGGGACGAGCACATCGGACCCGGACTCCCCTACCACTCGACGTGCGGATTGCCGGGACCCGCCGCCACGAAGGCTGTGGCACGCCCGTCGTAGGGCTACGGTCATCTGATGACCTGGTTGAACGACACCCGCGACTCGTACGACAAGATCGCCGCCAGTTACGCCGACGAGACTCGCGACCTGCTCGACCGGCTGCTCCACGTCCGCGCGGGAGTCGTGCTGTTCAGCGAGCTGGTCCACGCGATCGGCGGCGGACCCGTCGCCGACATCGGCTGCGGACCGGGGCACACCACCGCCCTGCTCCGGGAGCTGGGCGCGGACGCGTTCGGCATCGACCTGTCCCCCGCGATGATCGAGATCGCCCGCAGCGGGCACCCGGGCGCACGATTCGAGACCGGATCGATGACCGACCTCCAGCTCGCCGACGGCTCCCTCGCCGGAGTGATCGCCTGGTGGTCGCTGATCCACATCCCGGACGAGGCGGTGCCCGGCGTCATCGGGCAGTTCCACCGGGTCCTACGACCGGGCGGGGTCCTGGCCGTGGGTTTCCACGTCGGCGCCGACCGGCCCGCCGCGCCTGCGGACACGCACTACCGCACACCGTCCCGGGTGGCCGATTGGATCCGGGAGGCGGGGTTCACCGTGGAGGCGCAACACCTGCTGCGCCCGGACGATCCGACCCCCGGGGCGATCCTGTTCGCACGGTCCTGAGTCGTCGCCACGGACCGCAGTGGTCGGCGATGCCGCGGCTCTGGACCGGCCGCCGCGGCATCGCCGATCGTCAGCCGATGCCGCCGGTGACCGAGGTGCCGGACTTCGTGATGCGGTAGGTGACCCGCGTGCCGCTCCAGAAGTGGAAGGTGAGGGTGACCGGGGCGCCGTCGTTGACCTCGGCGAAGAAGGCGGTTTTCAGGAGGATGGTGTTGGCGCTGTAGTCGGGTTGGAAGTGGTCCCAGAATCCTTTGTACGAGGTCCAGTTCGCAGGTCCGGCGTTGGTGCCGTCGGCGTACCTGGCCTCCATGGTGGCGAGCTGGTCGCCGCGGAACTGGGTGGGGATGGCGAACGAGCTCGTCGTCCCGGAGGCAGCCGTCTGGGTGGGCGGATCGTAGGTGATGATGCTGATCGGCCAGGGCTCGCCCGAGGAGAACCGGGCCGCGATGGTGGCGTTGACACCGTAGGCGCGGCTGCCGACCAGCCGCGTGAGGGCCGCCGCGGTGAGGGTGAGGGTGGTGCCGGACACCGTGTAGTCGGTGCCGCTGACGAGATCCGTGGTGCCCTGCCGCAGGCCGAGGAACGACGTGCCGCTGAGGTTGAGCGTGAGCGCCTTGCTGGTGATGGAGCCGGTGCGGGGCACGTACACCTGGTCCGACGACGCGGTCGCGGAGCGGGTGGTCCAGCTCGCCTTCATCATCGCGAACACGCCGGGGTCCCGCCAGCTGAGGTCGCCGCGGTTGAGGAACTGGCCGGCGTCCCACAGCATGGTCGTGAGCCGCCGGGTCCGGGCGTGGTAGCCGACGGCTTCGAGGAACTTCAGGAACTCGCCGCGCTCGATGATGCCCGGCCGGGTGTGGTCCCAGTTGAGCAGGGCCCACTCGCCGATGATCACCGGGATGCCCCGGGACACGAACGTGTTGTGGACGCGGTCGAAGGTGCCGATCAGGTCCTGCTCGACGGCGGAGTCGTAGCGGGTGCCGCCGGCGATGTTGGTGCTGAAGGGCCAGTACCCGTAGAAGTGGACCGTCGCGGCGACGTTGGGGTCGTGCAGCGCCGTGAAGGTCGCCGCCAGGCTGTCCAGTCGTCCCTGGTCGGCGTTGGTGAACAGGGTGGGCAGCACCAGCAGCCGGGTCGCGTTGCCGCCGCCCGACTGGCGGATGACCCGGACGAACTCGGCGTTCAGCTCGTGCAGGAGCTGGTAGCTCTGCTCGTCTCCGGATGCGCCGGTGAACTGCGGCTCGTTGATGCTCTCGAAGGTGAGCCGGGACGAGTGGCTGCGGAACGCGGCGGCGAGCTGTGTCCACACTGCGGTGAACCGGGCGAGCACGTTCGTGCGGTCGGTGGGGTAGGTGTTGATCCACTGCCAGGAGTCGTGATGCAGGTTGATCAACACGTAGAAGCCCTCGGCCAGGGACCAGTCGACGATCTGGCGGACGCGGTTCAGCCAGGCGGTGTCGATGGTGTAGGCGGGCGCGGAGCCGTGGTGGTTGCTCCACGTCACCGGGATCCGGATGCTGTTGTAGCCCTGCGCGCGTACGTGGTGGAGCATCGCCTGGGTCGTCAGCGGGTTGCCCCACGCGGTCTCGTCCGGGATGGCGTCGAGGGTGTTGCCCAGGTTCCAGCCGGGCTGCATCGCGGCCACGGTCGCCATCGGGTTGCCGGGCTGCGGCGATGTCGACGCCGACGCCGAGGGGGACGGCGACGTCGATCGGGACGGGCCGGCCGTCGGCGACGCCGTACCGCTGACGCCGCCGGTGCAGGTGACGCCGTTGAGCGTGAACGCCGTCGGTGTGGCGTTGCTGCCCGACCACGATCCGTTGAAGCCGAACGAGACCGTCGCGTTCGTGGCGACAGCGCCGTTGTAGCTCATGTTCGCCGCGGTGACCTGGGCACCGGACGACGTGACCGTGGCGTTCCACGCCTGCGTGACCTGCTGGCCGGACGGGAAGGTCCAGGCCAGGTTCCAGCCGGTGAGGGGGTCGCCGAGGTTGGTCACGGTCACGTTGGCGGTGAAGCCGCCGGTCCATTGTGACGACACGGCGTATGCCACGCGGCAGCCGGCTGCGGCCTGGGCGCTCACCGCCGTGATCATGCTCGTCGCCAGGAGCGCCGCCAAGCCGCCGGCGACCACGCCGGCCCGCCATCGGGTTCTTCGGATGCTCTGCAGGTTCACGGGGACGGTCCCTTCAGGGTCGGGTCGGTGCGGGCACGGAACGGACGTGGAGCCGTCTCGCCGCCGAGCGGCTGGCGGGCGATGGTGCGGGGAGGTCCGCCCGGAGGGGTCGAACCTCTGCGGCGCCGCACGGTTCGACCGAGAAACTATCGTTACCATTTCCAGAAAGTTTCGAGTCGCGACGCTACGCCTTTCCGGAATGGACGTCAATGAATTCCCTGCGGCATCAGCGGTCGCGGACGCGCCATACAGACACCCACCTCACGAACGAGGTTGACGGGATCGGCCAA
Organism: Allocatelliglobosispora scoriae; assembly: GCF_014204945.1. Taxonomy (NCBI): domain Bacteria; kingdom Bacillati; phylum Actinomycetota; class Actinomycetes; order Micromonosporales; family Micromonosporaceae; genus Allocatelliglobosispora; species Allocatelliglobosispora scoriae. The sequence continues at coordinate 2,688,750 of NZ_JACHMN010000003.1, read as the reverse complement.
CGTCACTACGCTCGCGCCAGAAAGTGTCGTGGTGGTCCTGGAAACCATCCGGCCGGTCGGCCTCGCGTGGGGAGCCCGAAGTGGGAGTGGCACCTCTGGACGGATGGCCGGGCGGGATGTTCGCCAATCCGGTGATCGCCGGTCTGCACCCGGATCCGAGTGTCTGCCGGGTCGGTGCCGACTACTACCTCGCCTGCTCCAGCTTCGAGTACTTCCCCGGCGTACCCGTCTTCCACAGCCGGGACCTGGTGCACTGGCAGCAGATCGGCAACGCCCTGGACCGTCCGAGCCAGCTGCTCCTGCCGCCGCAGACGCCGTCGTCCGGCGGCGTCTACGCACCCACGCTGCGCCACCACGACGGCCGCTTCTGGCTGATCACGACCAACGTCGCGCCCGGCGGCGGCACCGCGGTGTTCACCGCCACCGACCCGGCCGGACCCTGGTCCGAACCCGTCGCCGTTCCCGGGGTCACCGGCATCGACCCCGACCTCGCCTGGGACGACGACGGCACCTGCTGGTGCACCTACGCCGGCATCGAGCAGATCCGCATCGACCCCGGCACCGGGCAGACGTTCGGCCCGCCCCGCCGGCTGTGGTCGGGAGCGCCCGGGGCGCAGGCGCCGGAGGCACCGCACCTCTACCGCGTCGGCGACCACTGGTACCTGCTGATCGCCGAGGGCGGTACCGAACGAGGACACGCCGTGTCTGTCGCCCGCGGCCCGACACCCGGCGGCCCCTTCGAACCGTGCCCGGCCAACCCCGTCCTCACCCACCGCGGCACCAACCGCCCGATCCAGAACACCGGCCACGCCGACCTCGTCGAGGCGCCCGACGGTTCCTGGTGGATGGTGCTGCTGGGAGTCCGCCCGGGCGGCGGCACCCCCGGCTGGCACGTGCTGGGCCGGGAGACGTTCCTGGCGCCGGTGACCTGGGTCGACGGGTGGCCGGTCGTCGGCGACGTGGCACCCGACATGGCGGCTCCCCCGTGGCCGCCCCACCCCGCGGCCCCGCCACCGACGCGCGACGACTTCGACTCCGACCGGTTGCACCCCCGCTGGGTCTCGGTCCGTTCCCGGCCGGACGAGAGCTGGTCCACCATGGACCGGGCGGGCTGGCTGAGCCTGCGCGCGGCCGGTGGATCGCTGGACGACCCTGCCGTGACGTTCGTCGGACGCCGCCAGCAGCACCCCTCCTGCCGGGTACGGGCACTGGTCGACGCCGCCGAGGGACGCGGCGGTGTCGCTGTCCGCCTGGACGAGTCGCATCACTACGAGATCGAGGTCGGTGACGGCCAGGTGCGGGTGGTCGCCCGGACCGCCGCCGTCCGGGCTGCCGTGGCCACCCGGGCCGCGCAGGCCGGACCGGTCCGGCTCCGGGTCGACGTGCTCGCCTCGCCTCGCGGCGACTGGCACCCGCGCCAGGAGCCCGACACGCTGAGGCTCGGAATCGAGGATGCCGACGGCGTCTTCGACGTGCTGGCCGAGCTCGACGGCCGCTACCTGTCGACCGAGGTGGCCGGCGGCTTCACCGGCCGGGTGATCGGCATGTACGCCGCGGCCGGCACCGTCCGCTTCGACTGGTTCGACTACGAGCCGACCGAGCACGGCGCAGCTCAGGGCTCCAGCACCCGGGCAGGGGCTATCCTTGCGCCCTGAACGGGTCCGGCCCGACCGGCCGACGGGCAACGCAGCAGGAGCAGCAATGAGGGGAGCCGGGTTGTCGCACGCCGAGTCGGACGAGCCGACCGCCGACGGCGAACGCGCTGGGGGCGGTCCGGCGGGACCGGTGACCATCTCCTACATCGCCGAGTCCGCGGGTGTGTCGGTCCCGACCGTGTCCAAGGTCCTCAACGGCCGCTCCGGCGTGGCCGCGGACACTCGCGCCCGGGTCGAGGCCCTGGTCAGCCAGTTCGGCTACCGCAAATCCACCTCGGCGAACCGCAGCACCATGCTGGAGCTCGTCTTCGACGAGCTGCAGCACCTGTGGGGCATCGAGATCATCCGCGGGGTCGAACGGGTCGCCCGCGAGCACCGGATGGGAGTCGTGCTGACCGAGTTCGGTCCCCAGCGCAGCGCCATCCGCTACTGGATCGACGACACCCTGGCGCGGCGGCCCGCCTGCATCGTGACGGTGGCACAGCTGTCGCCGGAGCAGCGCAACCAGCTGCGCTCCAGAGGGATTCCCTTCGTCGTCGTCGACCCCACCGCCGAGCTGCCCGACGACGTCCCGTTCGTCGGAGCCACCAACTGGACCGGCGGCCGGTCCGCCGCCCGCCACCTGATCGAGCTGGGCCACCGGCGGATCGCGATGATCAGCGGCCCCGACCGGATCCTGTGCTGCCAGGCCAGGCTGGACGGTTACCGCTCCGCCATGGCCGCCGCCGGACTCCCGGCCGACCTGGTCGTCCGCACCGATCTCACCCGGGAGGACGGCCACGCCGCGGCGCTGACCCTGCTGACCGGCCCCGACCGCCCGACGGCGATCTTCGCCGGCAACGACCTGCAGGCGCTCGGCGTCTACCAGGCCGCGCGAGCCCTCGGGCTGCGGATCCCCGCCGACCTCAGCGTGGTCGGCTTCGACGACCTGCCGATCGCCGCCCTCGTCGAACCACCGCTGACCACCGTCCACCAGCCGCTCACCGAGATGGCGGTCGCCGCCACCGAGCTGGCGCTCGCCCTGGGGCGCGGGGAGCGTACCCCCCAGATCGGTCTTGAACTGGCGACCACCCTCACGGTCCGCGGCAGCACCGCCCCGCCGCCGAGCTGACGGCGGAACGGCGCCGCAGGCGGGTTCCGGAGTTCCGGGTCAGGCGGGAATCGTCATCTTGATCTGGATGGGACGGTGCTCGCTGTGGATGGCGCCGAGCCTGGTCAGGCAGCAGTTGTCCAGGGACCTGCTGTACATGAAGCCGTCGATGCGCAGACCGTCGTTGGGGCCGTTGGGTTCGAGGTTCGCCCGGGCGCCGATGTCGTTGGGGTCCTGGTCGACGATCTTGTTCCAGTCGGCGCCGAGGACGGTGAGCCGGTCGGAGCCGCGGACGAAGTTGACGATGCTGAAGCCCATGTCGTCATACGGGCTACCCGGGCCGGTCTGGCAGCGGGCCGGGGGCATGTGCAGGGAGGCGACCCGGATCCAGCGGCCGTTGGCGAGCTTGATGTTGGTCTTGGCGATCCAGCGGGTCATGATGCCGCCGTCCGGGCACGGGCTCGCGTCGACGCCCTTCACCAGGCCGAAGCTCTCCCGGTCGGTGAAGACCGAACGCCGGATGACCAGGGCGCTGCCGGCCCGGTCCTCCGAGGAGGTGTCCTGCAGGACCAGCCAGGTGTCGGTGTTGACGAAGTCGGCCAGCCGGATCGACTTGGTCTCCTGGAGCAGGGCGATGTCGGCGTTGGGGGCGATGACGTTCTGCCAGTCCTGCTTGACGTTGGCCTGGGAGACGCCGAAATCGACGTTGGCGGTGACGAACCGCAGCGTCACCGGCGCCGCCGCTGCGGGCGCCGCCAGACCGGTCAGCACCGCCGCGGCGGCGAGCAGGACACAGGTGATACGCCGTACGTGCATGGCTGTTTCCTCTCGGTGGGTCACAGGAAGGCGCCGACGACGGGGGTGGCGTTGTCGGCGCCCCAGTTCAGGACCGCCGCGTAGAGCGCGCGGCGGCGATCGGCGCCGTTGTCGATCTGGGCCGGGGTGCAGGCCTTGACGCCGCTGCCGCAGACCCAGCCGTGCAGGAAGATCCGCCAGCCGCCGTCCAGCGACGGTGTGACGTCGCCGCCGCCCGGTCCGCAGATGCCGGTGCCCGCGGTGGTCAGGAGGGTGTGCTCGGTCGCGCCGCCGAAGTGCCAGCGGTCCGTCGAGCGCAGCCACACCGTGGCGTAACTGCAGTTGTCGTAGCCGTAGCGGGAGGCGAGCAGGACGAACTGGTTGCCGCGCTGGACCATCACCGGGTTCTCGATGATGCCGTCACGCCGCAGGAGCTCGGCGCTGTCGTTGCCGAACCAGTGCAGGCCGTTGTCGGTCAGCCGGACCATCCGCAGCGTGGACGGCGTCTGCTGGGTCTTGTAGAGCAGGAAGCGCTTGCCGTCGCCGTCGACGAAGGGGGACGGGTCGATCACCCCGGCGTCGGCGATCGGCCGGCCGGGCACGCGGTCCTCGCCGCCCTGACGGCCGCCCGGGCAGACCAGGGGCTGGCCGGTGGGCAGGAAGTCGCCCGCCGGATCGTTGGAGGTGGCGACCGCGACGCCGATGCACCGCTGCCCGCCGAAGTCCTTGGCCGGTGCGGAGAAGTACATCACGAACCCGGCGCTGGTACGCCAGATGTCCGGTGCCCAGACGTCGCCGGACGCCATCCAGGCCGGTCGGGCATCGAGGTCCAGGGCAGCGCCCTCGTTGGTCCAGGGCCCGACCGCTTCCCGGCCCCGGCTGACCCGGGCGCCCGATCCGGTCGAGTAGAGGTAGAAGTCGCCGTTCTCGCGGTACACACCCGGATCGGCGATCGAGTACGACGGCGCGTACACGGGGGTCGGGGCGGCCGCGTACGCCGTATCCGGCGATGCGAGCAGCAGCATGACCACCGCGGTGAAGCCGAGCCTGTTCCGCAGGAGCATTCTCATGCAGCGCACCGTAAGAAATAGGGCTACATGAATCCTCCAGACTCGCTCCAGGGTGGGAACCGGCCCCGATTGCGGCTCTGCTGAAGCAGTCGGCACACCGCCGGTGGCGGAGGAGGTTTTCCGCAGCTCCTAGGTGGGTACCTCTCCGGCATGATCGATACCTTTGGGCCCGAGCGTGGTGACCGGGGTCTAGCGGCTCCACGGTCAGCCTGGACGGTGCAGCCCGGATTCGGCAGCTCGCTGCCTGCTAAGCACGCCGACTCCGCCGGTGGCGACATTCGCGCCCACCTCGGCACGTACGTCTACGGCGCGGTCTTCCCCACGACCAGCCAGGACCTGATCAAGGCGGCCACCGATCATCAGGCCGATGACGATGTCGTGAGCATCCTGCGGCAACTGGACCCGGTGACCGGGTTCTGCACTCCCGCCGAGGTGTGGCGGGCCCTGGAGCTGGGGACAGACAACCGCTTCTGAACGGCCGCCGTACCCGCCTGAGCCCTGCGCTCCCCTTCCTCACCGGCGGCGGTGGCGGGCGGGCGGTAACCGCCCGCCCGCCACCGCGCCGATGTCACGCGGCGATGCCGTCCACGGGCCGGTCGTAGTGCCGGTGCGCCTCGATCGCGACGACGAGGTCACCGACGAACGCGTTGACCTTCTTGGCGCCTTCGGCGAGGAACACCACACCGTCGAGCGCACCCGCGATCGGCTTGCTCGCCGGCGCCCCCTGGCGGTCGGACTCCCCGAAGACGGGCAGCCGGGCCGCCTGCGCCAGCCGCTCGCCCGCGCCGAGGACGCCCAGCGGTTTGGCGTGCTTGTAGGCCTCCGCCACGAAGTGCACGGCGACACCGTCGGCGACCAGCACGTCCACCGCTTCTCCGCCGCCACCCACGACGACCGCGTCGTAGAGCACCGACGCGACGGTGTTCATCGCGCGGTCCACCGGCAGGGCCTTCCCATCGGCGGCTTCGACTGCTCCGTCTACGGGTGCCAGCAGCTCCACCACCGCCCCCTGAGCGGTCAGCGCGTCGCGTACGCCGATGACAGCCCCCGCGTCGACGCCGGGAGCGACCAGGATCGCGACCTTCCGTCCCACGATCCCGGCACCGGGCTGGCTGAGCTGGCTCAGCGCGGGCGACAGCCGCGCATGGGCGGGTTTCGCCGCCTTCGGTGCGGCCACCCCGATCCCGGCCGCCACCGACACCGCGAGCGTGTGGTCGATCCGGTTGAGGTGGTCGACCATCAGCGTGCGGATGTGCATCGCGGTGACCTTGCCCAGCTCGAAGCGGTACGCCGCGACGATGTGCTCCTTCTCCCAGGCGCTCATGCTGTTCCAGAACAGGGTGGCCTGGCCGTAATGGTCGGCGAACGTCTCCGCCCGCTTACGCGCCTTCACCCCGTCGACCTGGTCCGGACGGTGCACGAAGGCACCGCCGCCCGCACCCGCCACCGCCGGGAACCCGCCGCCGAGGGAGTTCGGGTGGTAGTTGGCCTGCCCGACCCGGATGCCGTGCTGGTGGAAGCCGTCCTGCTGGTGGTTGTGCACCGGCGCGACCGGCCGGTTGATCGGCAGCTGCGCGAAGTTCGGCCCGCCCAGACGGGTGAGCTGCGTGTCGAGATAGGAGAACAGCCGGGCCTGCAGCAGCGGGTCGTTGGTGAAGTCGATGCCCGGCACGACGTTGCTGACGAGGAAGGCCACCTGCTCGGTCTCGGCGAAGAAGTTGTCCGGGTTGCGGTTGAGGGTCAGCTTCCCGACCGGCACCACCGGCACCACCTCCTCCGGAACGAGCTTGGTCGGGTCGAGCAGGTCGAGGTCGTCGAAGGCGAACTCGTCGGCCTCGGCGATCAGCTGCACTCCCAGCTCGTACTCGGGGAAGGCGCCGGACTCGATCGACTCCCACAGGTCGCGGCGGTGGAAGTCCGGGTCCTTGCCGGAGATCTTCTGCGCCTCGTCCCAGACCAGGGAGTGGACGCCGGCGAGCGGCTTCCAGTGGAACTTCACGAACGTCGCGGTCCCGTCCGCGGCGACGAACCGGAACGTGTGGACGCCGAACCCCTGCATGGTGCGGTAGCTGCGGGGCAGCGCCCGGTCCGACATCACCCAGATCAGGTGGTGCATCGTCTCGGGCTGCAGCGACACGAAGTCCCAGAACGTGTCATGCGCCGATGCCGCCTGCGGGATCTCGTTGTGCGGCTCCGGTTTGACGGCGTGGATGATGTCGGGGAACTTGATGCCGTCCTGGATGAAGAAGACCGGCATGTTGTTGCCGACCAGGTCGAAGTTGCCCTGCTCGGTGTAGAACTTCACCGCGAACCCGCGTACGTCGCGGGCGGTGTCGGTCGAGCCCCGCGAGCCCTGCACGGTGGAGAAGCGCACGAACACCGGCGTACGCACCGCCGGGTCGGTCAGGAACGCGGCTGCGGTGTAGCGGCTCATCTCGTCGCCGTAGGGCTGGAAGTAGCCGTGCGCCCCGGACCCGCGGGCGTGCACCACGCGCTCCGGGATCCGCTCGTGGTCGAACCTCGTGATCTTCTCGCGCAGGTGGAAGTCCTCCAGCAGGTTCGGGCCCCGCGGACCCGCCCGCAACGCGTTGTCGGTGTCCTCGACACCGATGCCCTGATCGGTCGTCATCACCGCGTCGGCCGATCCGACGCGGTAGGCGTCCAGCTGCACGTCCTTGGGGTTGTCGGTCTCCACCGACGGCGGCTCGACCGCCGCCACCGGCTCCTTGACCGCGGCCTTCTTCGCCGGCGCGGTCTTCTTCGCCGGTGCCTTGTCCGTGGCTACTGCCTTCTTCGGCTTGCCGGTCATGACCGCTGCTCCCCATCCGTCATCGTCATGGCGTCCCTCAGCGCGACGCTCACCTGGTCGAACACGTCCTTCGGTGGACCCGGCAGCGGCAGCATCGTCTGAGCAGCCCGCAGGGTCTCCTGCATGCGCGCGAGCTCGACCGGGTCCACCACTTCCTGGAGCTGCGGGAACTCCAGCTCCTCCTCGGCCTGCGCGTGTGCCGCGACCGCGTCGCGCAGCTCCGCCAGCTGCACGTCGAACTGCGCTTCGTCGACATCGAGCTCGTAGAGGCCGGCGAGTGCGGACTTGGCTTCCTCCTCCTCCGCCAGCCGCTGCCCGACCACCGTCGCGCCGTCGGCGATCACGGTCTCGGCGGCGGGGTGGATCAGCGCCTGCTCGACACTCTCGTGCACCGCCATCACCCCGACCAGTTCCTGGAACAGCTGCTTGCGATGGTCGCCGCTGGCGGTCGCGATCTGGGCGAAGAGCAGCTTGATCTGTTGGTGCTGGGCCAGCAGGCCCGTTATGACGTCGTCGGCCGTGGTAGGCACTTCGTCTCCTCACTAGATGTGATGAGGGTGGCCGAGCGGCAGACGCGCAAGCAGGGCCCGCCGTAGGCACGCGTCGGCGAGCTCGTTCTGCCATCCTGACCGAGTACCGACGCCCTCCAGGGGGAAATGCCCTAAACGACATCTTTTAAACAAGCTCGCGCGGAACTACCGGGCGGCGGGGATGGTGACGAAGGGATTGTCCAGGTCTCCGACGTACTGGTCGTTGCCGACGGCGGTGTGCTTGCCGCCCAGCCGCAGCGGGCTGCTGTTGGCAACCGTCAGAGCCGGGGGGATGGGCCGGCGGGCGGCCTCAGCCCCGTCCACCGTCAGCACGAGCGCCGCGGCGAGCCGCTGGCACACCACCGTGTGCCAGGCCCCGTCGGCGACCGCTGTCCGACCGCGGGCGATGTAGGCACGGTGGTCGCCGACACCGATCAGTACGCAACTGGGCCGGCCGGCGTCCACCTGCAGCTTGTACTGGGCCGGTGACTGGCGCAGGCCCTTCTGGAGCACGTTGGCGCCCCGTCGCACCTGGCCGGCGGTGATGCGGACCGCGGCGCCGAAGGAGAACGGGCGGCCGCCCGGGTTGAGGGCGGCCGGGTCCGGCTGGCTCTCCACGATGACCCGGCAGGCGTTGCGGCGCGATCTGCACCGGTCCGGGAACAGCAACGCGTTGCCCGACCCGTGGGGGGTCAACGCGACGGCTCCACCGCCGACGGCCACCACGTGCAGGGACACGTCGCCGGACTGGGCGACCGTACCCGTCGCCGCCGTGAACACGAACCGAGTCTCCGTCCCCGGTACGGGCATGGCGGCCGCCGTACGAGAAGGTGCCGCAGCGGTAGCCGTAGCAATGGTCACCAGCAGCACCCGGACAGCCAGACGTCGCACACCGACAGACACCCAAAGACCATTTATCGTCACAATGTCCGATTTTCCTTTTTAGGGTCGAGTGAAACATCAGGTCTTGAAGATTTCGGGTTGCTGCGGTTCTCTTCCGTGGCAGCTCAGCCTGAGGACCCCTCGTCTTCGACCATCTTTCCGCCTCGCGGAACCTTTCATTGCCTGCGCGAATGCCCCGAGGAGATCCTGATTCGCCGGATCGAACGCCGTTGGCGGCGGACCCAACGAGCGGAGAGAGGCGAAGACGTGACCGACATCTATGCACTGGTGGAAAAGCTGCTCCGGGAGCGGCTGCACGTATCCGCAGACCTGGTGGACCCCGGTCGAACCCTTGAGGAACTGGGCCTGGACTCCCTGGCGCGGGTCGAGCTCGGCATCATGATCGACGATGAATGCGGCATCCCACCAAAGGCATTGGGCGCTGTGACCGCGCAATCGACCGTCGGTGAGGTCGTCGACATGCTGCGCATGGCGCAGGAGGAGCAGGCATGAGCGACCGGGACATCGCCGTCACCGGACTCGGCGTCGTCTGTGCGGCGGGAACGGGGACAGCCGCGATGTGGGCCGGTCTGCGGGCCGGTCGGTCGCTCGCCGCCGTCGATCCCCGCCTCAGCGGGCTGCCCTGCGAGTTCGGATGCGCCGTCACGGGGTTCGACCCGATCGGCGAGCTCGGACGGAACCTTGCCTGGCGGCTCGACCCGTTCGCACAGATGGCGATCGTCGCAGCCCGCGAAGCGATTCGTGATGCCGGACTCGACACCGCGAGCTGGGACCCGACGCGGGTCGGTGTCATCATCGGCACCGGTTCGAACAGCACCCACCGCTACGCCCGCGCCTTCGCCCAGATCGCCGCCGGGGACGCGGCCAGGGTGTCGGCGTTGACCACCTCCCGCAGCGTGCCCAACATGGCGGCCGGAGAGGTGGCGATGGACCTGCAGGTCCAGGGTCCGTCGTTCGCGACCAGCAGCGCCTGCGCCTCCGGTGCCACCGCGATCGGCGTGGCCCGGGACCTGCTCCGGGCCGGCACCTGCGACATCGTGGTGGCGGGCGGCGCCGAGTCCGTGCTCTCGCCCTTCACCGCGACGATCCTCGCCCAGACCAGCGCGGTCTCCAAACGGTCCTGGGACCCGGCAGGAGCCTGCCGTCCGTTCGACGCCGAGCGGGACGGATTCGTCCTGGGTGAAGGTGCCGGCCTGCTGGTACTCGAACGCCCCGACTTCGCTGCGGCCCGCAACGCCCGGATCAGAGCGCTCCTGACCGGATACGCCGCCTCCAGCGACGCCCACCACTTCGCCGCGCCGCACCCGGAGGGCCGGGGGGCGGCCCAGGCGATGCGGGCCGCCCTTCGCGACGCCGGGCTGGACCCGGCGGCAATCGGGCACGTCAACACCCACGGCACCTCGACCCAGGCCGGCGACCTCGCCGAATACCTCGCGCTGCGGCAGGTCTTCACCACCGTGCCCCCGGTGACCGCGACGAAGAGCATCGTCGGGCACACGATCGGCGCCGCGGGCGCCATCGAGGCGGCGTGCACCGTCCTCGCGCTCCAGCACCAGGAGGTTCCGCCGACGGCCAATCTGGACCGACTCGATCCGGAGATCGACCTCGACGTCGTCACCGGCTGCCCGCGCCCGCTGCGCCACACCGCCGCGATGAGCAACTCCTTCGGCTTCGGCGGCCAGAACGCCAGCCTGGTCTTCCACACTCCGTGACGAACGAGAAGGACCGACCCGTGACCCTCGCCGACACCGTCTGGGTACCGCCACTCGCAGGCACCAGAGAACGCCTCGGTTATCTGGCCGGCATGGACTCGACGACACACTTCGCCGACATCGACGCCGCCCAGGTCGACCTCGCCGACCCCTACGCGGCCTTGAGCGGCGTCGTCCTCGCCATCGCCCGGAAACACGGCGCCCGCCGAGCTGCGGCGATGTGCCGGGGCGCCAGCACACTGCTGCGGGCGGTCCTGGACGCGCCCGACCAGTTCGACGCGGTGGTCCTCATCGTGCCGTTCGCGTTCGACCAGCCTCGACTCGACGGCACCGAGTTCGTGGCCGGGCTCACCGAGGCCGCCGCACAGCAACAGGTCGGGACCATCGAGCAGATGCTCCTGAGCACGCTCGCCGAGCCCGGCCGCTCCACGGTCGCCGCGCGTGCCTGGGCTCTCACCTGCGCCCAGCGTTACATCCTGCCCGAGACGCAGGCGGTGTTCCGCTGGCTCTGCGCCGGTGTCCCCACCGCCGGAATCGACCTGGCTACTCCCGCGCCGCAGACGCGAGTCCTGGTGGTGGGACAACCGGGCGACATCGTGCATCCCCTACCGGTCGCGCAGGCCATCGCGGACTACTTCCCGCAGTCCATGCTGCTCATGTGCGACGACTCGGCTGACATCTTCGCCCGGCGGCGCGAGATCGACGCAGTGGTCACCGAGTTCCTCGCAGGCTGAGCAGCACGGCGGTCGTCTCCGCGCCGAGCGACTCGGCGGCCCGAGCGATGACCTCTTCCAGATCCGCGAGTTCACCGGCCGTCACGGTGAGTGCCCGTGGGCTCGGCCGCCGCTGATCACGAACTGCCACGTCCCGGGCGAGCCGCGTCGCATCTGCACGGCCGCGCCCGGCCAGCCGCGGATCGGCGTCGGCAGCCAGGATCAGCGCCGCCCGCAGCTGCGTAGCCCCGGTCCCGGCCCGGAGGAACCGGTATCCGGCCAGCCGCAGCTCGGCACGCCCATCGCCGAGCAGCTCCCAGAGCAGGGCCGCCGGTACGGCGACATTCCGCCGCCGCAGTACCGCACCGGCCACGCGTACGACATCGGCCGACGGGTCGCGCAGCAGCGCGATCACCTTCCCGGCCGGTACGGCGTCGAGCTGGAGCAGTCCGAGGACGGCCTGCGCCCGCAGCTCCGCGTCCGGGTGTGCCAGCAGCAGCTCGATCGACGCCGCATCGCCGGAGGAACCGGTCTCCGCGAGTCCGGCGACGGCACCGAGAGCGGGGACCTCCTGCGCCACCGCCCGGCGGTAGTGCGCCAGCGCATCCCCGCCGGCACGGCGGACTGCGTCCCGCGCCACCGCGCGGACCAGGGCCGACTCGTCGTCGAGATATGGGCTGACCTGGTCGTCGTATCCGGCCCGGCTCAGGCCCGTCAGCGCCTGCACCCGGACCTCGGAGTGAGCGCTGCGCGCCAGACGCTGCAGGGTCGCCGTCCGCCGGGTCCAGACCGCTTCGCGGCAGGCGGCTTCGGCCGCGCGGGAGCGGATGCGGATGTCGGCGTCGGACTCGGCGAACGCGAGCAGCTGCTCGATGCGCCACCAGCGCTGCGCGAGGCCGGTGTCGAACACGAGCCGGCGTTGCTCGCGGTCCGGCGAGGCGGCCAGCCGCTGCCGAAGGGCCACCGGCGCGGTGGTCAGCGCAGCCGTGAGCTGGGTCCGGGCGAAGCCGCCCCGCAGCCGCCCGTCGATGAGCAGTGCCATCCCGAGGGCCGCGGGCAGCATGGCGGCCAGGTCGTCGGCGAGCAGCAGCGCGAGCCCGGCCCGGGCGCGGTCGCGCACCTGCTGCACCCAATCGGTGGTACGCAGCAGCAGGAACGGCATGAGCTCGGCGACCGGCGCGGCGACGATCCTGGCCACCGCGGTCTCGCGTACCCGTCCGTCGGCGTGGGTGCTCGCCAGCGCCAGCCCGATGGGGCCGATGGCGGAGCTGTTCAGATGCGACATCACGGCGTCTATCGCCGGTCTGCTCCTCGGCGACCACCACAGCCGCCGCCGGGCGTTCTCGTCCAGCCGCGCCACCGCTTTCGGCGTGCCGACGAGCAGGGTCAGCGCCGACCTGGCCGCGTCGATGTCGGCCCCGCGCTCGATCTCGGCGAGCACCTCGGCGAGCCGGGCGACCTCGTCCCAGCCACGGCGCTCCGCCGCGTCGACGGCCTCGGCGAACCCCGAAGGCAGACGCTCGGGCGGGCCTGTCGCCCCGTGGCGGCTCGGTGCGGTCCTGCTCATCCCGACATCCTGCCGCAGCCGCGCGGCAGGTCACAGCGGATTAGCTCCTCGGTCGACACCACGACGGTGGTGCCGACCGAGGACGCCGCTACGGGCTGGTGCAGGTGGCGCCGGAGGGCACCGCCGTGTCGCTGCCCGGCCGGCTGGCCTGGAAGCCCCAGGTGGTAGCGGCACCGGCACCGAGCGCGGCGTTCTGCCCGGTGATGCCGCGCGCGGTCACGGTCTGGCCGCTGACCGTCACGGTGGCGTTCCAGGAGCCGGTGAGGGCGTGCCCGGCGGGCAGGGTGAAGGTCACGGTCCAGCCGCTGATCGCGGTCGGGCCGGTGTTGGTGACGGTGTTGGGCTGCATGACATAGCCGCCGCCCCACCCGGTCTGCAGGGTCAGAGTCGCCGAGCAGCCGCCGCCCCCGCCGCCGGTGGTCGTGACGGTGAGGACGGACGCGGCATAGGGACCGGTGCCGGTCGAGTTCGCGCCGCGGACCCGGTAGCGGTAGGTGGTGCCCGCGCTGAGGCCGGTGTCGGCGTACGAGGTGGTGGTGGGGTTGGCGAGCGCGGCGAAGCCGGTGCAGGCCGAACCGGTGCAGCGTTCGAGCTGGTAGCTCGTGGCGGCGGTCGCGGCGGTCCAGGACACGGTCAGCGAGGTGGCGGTGACGCCGCTCGCGGTGACCGCCCCGCTGATCGTGCCGGGCAGCTGTCCGGCGGCGCCGGTGGTGACAGCGGTGATCCCCGAGTAGGGCGAGGCTCCGGCCGTGTTGGTGGCCCGCACCCGGTACCGGTAGCCGGTCGCGGCGGTCAGGCCCGAGTCGGCGAACGCCGTCGTCGTGGCGGTGCCGACCTGGGCGAAGGCGGTGCAGGCGGACCCCTGGCAGCGCTCGATCTCATAGCCGCCGACCGTCCCCGACGAGGCGGTCCAGCTCAGGCTGACCGACGACGCCGTGATCGCGGACGCCACGGGGGTGCCGGGTGCGCCCGGGGGCACCGGGGTCTGCCCGCCGAGCAGCGGGGTCAGCGCCGGATACCAGCGGTCGGAGATCTTCTGGAAGCCCGAGTCGTCGGGGTGGACGCCGTCGCCGTTGGTGTCGGCGACGGTGTCGAATCCGGTGAACTGGTCGACCACGGTGATCGGCGACTGCGCAGTGGATTTGCCCGCGGCCCAGCCGGGGATGGCGCCGTTGAGCGCGGCGACCCCGGTCGGGCACCAGGTGCAGCCGCTCGGTGTCATCGGGATGATCTGCGCGGCCAGGATCTTGATGTTCGGGTTGCTCGCGCGCATCTGGTCGACGAGCTTGCTGAAGGCGGCGAGGATCGTCGCGGCGGGAATGTTGTTCCAGACGTCGTTGGTGCCCAGGTGCATCAGGACGATGTCGGGCCGGGTCGCGGCGAGCCATGCCGGGAGCTGGTTCTGGTCGGCGATGCCGGTGGCCTTGAACCCGCCGTGGCCCTCGTTGTCGCCGTCGTGGGCGACGGAGCAGCCGCCGCCGGGCAGCGTACCGACGAAGTCGATGTCGGTGAACCCGCTGCGCTGCAGGCGGTCCCAGAGCACCGCCCGCCAGCACCCCGGTCCGCCGGTGATGGAGTCGCCGAGGGGCATGATCCGGACGGGTGCCGCAGCCGACTGTGCCGGTGTGGCGACGGTGAAGGTGAGCAGCATGGCGAGTGCGGCGAGGACGGCGCCAGCCGATCGGGACGTTGGTGATCGATACATGCGATTGCCTCCGTAGGGCGTTTTCAGAGGCTTCGATGGAAGCGCTCCCACATTCCACTTCGGTGATGACGTTGTCAATGCTTGGATGGCGTCATGATCTCGCGTACCGTCCGCAACAACGCCCGCTGGGTGCGACCTCGTCTGCCGCACGCACGGCCTCCCGACCGCCTTCGGCGAGCGGACCTGGGCAAGTCGGGCGCGCACCCCGCGCTTCTACCCCGACGCGGTCTCCCTCGTCGCGGGCCTGTCAGCCAACGAGGTCCTCACCGGCACCGAACGCGGCGCCGGCTGCTCGGTCAAGGACAGCTTCGCCGATGCCGACCTGTCCGGCCGCGGCTTCACCGTGCTCTTCGAAGCACAGTGGATCACGCACGACGGGGCCGATCTCCGCAGCGACCTCGACTGGTCGGCGACCGACGACTTCACCGCGTGGACCACCGGCTGGTCGGGCGGCGAGCCGCAGGAGATCCTCCGCCCCGAACTGCTGCACGATCCGGGGGTGGTGCTCCTGGCGGGGATTCAGGACGGGGAGGTCGTCGCGGGCGCCATCGCCCACCGCAGCGACGGCGTGATCGGTGTCGGCAACGTCTTCGGACCGCCCGAGCAGGCGTGGCCCGGGCTGATCGGGCACCTCACGCGCCGCTTCCCGGCAACACCCCTCGTCGGGTACGAGCACGGCGACGACCTCGCCGTGGCCCGCCGGTTCGGCTGCCGCCCGATCGGCCCCCTGCGCGTCTGGGTGTCCGCGGCGGCGTGAGGCGGCGTACCCGGCGGAGGGGTTTGCCGGTCGTGGACCGGCCGCGGCCACGCCGCCTGTTCCGACACTGAGTGGGAACAGGCGGCGTGGCCCCACCCACCGCGCCGAGAGGGGGACGGGCGGGTGGTCTCAGTAAAGTCGAGAACCTCTTAGCAGTTTACCTGCTCAAATAGATCAGAATCAATCAAATGGGTTCTCTTTCGCAGCTCACCACCCGAACGAGCGAACGGCTACTCCGTGCGCAGAGCCGTCGCCGTGCGGGTCCGGGCCGCCCACCCGGCGGGCAGGAGCGAGCCGACCACCGCGATCAGCAGCCCGCCCAGACCGAAGACCACCAGCTCAGCGGGCCGGTAGACATCCACGACCGAGGTGGGCAGGCTGAACCCGGTGACGCGCCCCATCTCCCCGATGACCAGCCGCTGCAGGAGCACCCCCGCCGGTGCCCCGATGGCACCGCCGATCAGACCCGTGACGATGACCGACGACACGACCATCGAGATCGTCTGCCGCGGCGTCATCCCCAGTGCCTTGTGCACGCCCAGGTCGTGGACGCGTTCGCGGGTCTCCAGGACGACCATGTTGAGCACGCCCAGCGCCGCGACGGTGACGAGCAGCAGGGTGAGCAGGGCCGCCAGGGCGTCGACGATCACGATGAACTCGGCCGTGTCGTCCTCGGTGACCTCTGCGGTCGCCCCGGCCCCGGTGAGCGCGGTGTTCAGCGACGCCACATAGGCGGCCGCGTCGGTGCCCGGCTTGAGGGTGATGTTGTACTCCATCGGCCTCAGGTCCGGCTCGGCCGCCATGAGGGTCGCGGCATCGGTGAGGAGCTCCAGGCCCTTGTTCTCGGAGTTGAAGACCTCGCCGACGATCCGGACGGTGATCGGCGTGCTGTGGTCGGTGAGGACGACGCTGTCGCCGATCGTGGTGTGGGTGGCGGTGAGGAACGGTTTCGCCACCACGATCTGCCCGGGCCCGGTGAGCCAGCTGCCGGAGATCATCCGGTAGCCGTAGGCCGAGTTGTCGCCGGTGAACCCGACGATGTCGAGCTCCTCGGTGATCCCGGCGACGGTCACCTCCGAGCGGGCGACACCGCTGTATCCGCTGGTGCCCGCCTGTGCGGTGATCGCCTTGACGACCGCCACCGGGTCCGGCGCCTCGGGCGGACCCATGGCCACCCTTCCCGGTTCGCCCCCGGGCGGCGTCCCCTCCGGCGGCGGCCCCGACATCTGCCGTCCCGGGGTGATCTCGACGTCGCCGTGCCGTTCGGTGGCCTGGACCTCGTTCAGGGAGGCGCTCAGCCCGACGGCGAAGGTCGCGGAGGCCGCACCGAAGGCGATCGCCATGACGATCGTCGCCGTCCGCAACGGCCGGGCGAACGGATGGGCCAGCCCCAGGGTGACCGGTCGCGGCAGCGGGAACCGTCCCGCCAGTCGCGCCGCCCACTGCCCACGACCAGGCCCGGGGGTACGCCCCACCGCGAGCACATCGACCGTGCGCAGCCTCCCGGCCCGGGACGCCGCAGCCCAGGCGGTCACCGCCACCATGGCGAGTGCCCCGGCGAGCACGACGGCGTCGACCCAGGGCGTGACGCCGGTGTCGGCGGTGCCGTAGATCGAGTTCGTCTCCGCCAGGATCGGGATGGCGAGCACGTTGCCGGTGACGACTCCCAGCACCGCACCGACCGAGGCGGGGATGAGCGCCTGGACCGTGTAGGCGCGTACCACCTGGTTCGGGGTGAACCCGAGTGCCTTGAGGATGCCGATGCGCCGGGTTCCGGTGCTGACGGCACCGGCGATGACGTTGCCGATGATGAGGACCGCCATCAGGACGCCGAGCACCCCGAACGCGATCAGGAACGGCACCAGCAGGATCGTGTTGCCGCTGCTGACGGCCTTGGTGGTGAGCCAGGACCGCATGCCGGCCACCGCTCCCGCCGCGACGGTGCCCTCGATCGCGGCCCGGTCGGCGTCGATCTGCGCCGCGGTGTCGGCGGAGGCGAAGCGGTAGAGCATCTGATATCCACCGGACCGACCCGCCGGGATCAGTGCGGTGACCTGCGCGGGCGTCACCCACCCCCCGGCGGTCCCGCTGACCGACCGGGCCACTCCGACCACGGTGAGGGAGGGTTTGTCGGGCAGGTCCGGCAGCGACAGCACGTCGCCCACCTTCGGCTGCATGCTGGGCGGCATCCTCGGGTCGCCCTGCACGACGATCTCGCCGAGCGCGCTCACCCACCGCCCGCTGGTGAGGGCGACGGCGTCGACGCGACCACCCGGGTCCGTCCGGCCGACCACGGTGATCGGCTGAAGGTGGCGGGCGCCCTCGGACTCGGGGCTGATCGCGGTGGTCGGGAACGGTCCCGCCGACGCGGTGACCCCGGCCGCCCCGGCCGATGCCGCGACCTGCTCCAGGGTCGCCTTGGTCGCGTCGAACTCGGCGGTCAGGTGCGCGCCGTGCTGCTGGTCGAAGGCCCGGTCGAAGGGCCCGTTGGAGGCGACCATCAGGGTCGCGCCGAGGACGGCGGCGGTCACCGCGAGCAGCACCACCATCGCGATCACGACGGTCTGCACCCGGCGCCGGCCGACCCCGGCGCGGACCACCCGGCCCAGTGCGCTCATCGGGCCCGCTCCACCGCGGTGTCGGCGGCGACCCGGCCGTCGACGAGCTGGACGGTGCGGGTCGCGCAGGACTCGGCCAGGGCCAGGTCGTGGGTGACCAGGACGATCGTCTGGCCGTCGGCGTGCAGGTCGTTGAGGAGTTGCCGGACCTCGTCGCCGGAGGCGGTGTCCAGGGCACCGGTCGGTTCGTCGGCGAGCAGCAGCGGCGGCCGGTTCATCAGCGCCCGGGCGACGGCGACCCGCTGGCGTTCGCCGCCGGACAGGCGGCCGGGGTAGGCGCGGGAGTGCCGGTCGATGCCGAGGGTGCCGAGCAGCTCCGCGGCGCGGGTCTGCGCGGTGCCCCGGGCCATTCCGGCCAGCTGCGCCGGGAGCATCACGTTGTCGGCGACGGTCAGGTCGTCGAGGAGGTTGAAGAACTGGAACACCATCCCGACCTTGGCCCGGCGGTAGCGGGCCGAACCGGCCTCGCCCAGCTCGTCGACGCGGACGCCGTCCACGGTCACGGTGCCGCTGCTGGGCCGGTCCAGCCCGGCGACCAGGTTCAGCAGGGTGGACTTGCCGCTGCCGGACGGTCCCAGGATCGCCACGGCCTCCCCCGCCATGATCTTCAGGGACACGCGGTCCAGTGCGGGCGGCCCCTCGTCGTACCTGCGGCTCACGTCGCTCAGCTCGATCACCGGGAGGGTCATGGCGGATCTCCTTCATCGTCGTCCGTTTCTGGCGCGATTGAAGCTAGGTCCGCGGCGGGTCGGCGGGCGTCGGCCACCGGAGCCATCTCCGCTCCCGCGCAGGGATGAGGCGCCCCGGTGTCATCCCTGAGACGTAGTCCAGCGGAGTAGTCCAGGTGGTCAGTAGGGTGGACGCCGCAGGCCAGGGCCGTCGGCGAGAATGGCCCGGTGAAGCTGACGGCGGTACGCGAGCGGGTGCGGGACGGGATCAGGCTGCTGCGCCCGTCCGGGCCGATGCCGCCGCTGTCGGGGCGCGACCAGATCTTCGACGTGGTCCTGGCGCTGAGCCTGCTGATCCTCGCGATCCTCGGGGGCGACGAGAGCGGCGACGCCGAGTACCGGGGCCCCGTCGAAGTCGACCCCGGCTTCCCGCCCGGGCTCCCCCCGATCCACCGCGTGGCCGAGCCGTTCCTGCCGATCGAGCACGAGCAGACCGGCTGGTCGCTGGTCATGTTCCTGGTGGTGCTGCCGCTGGTGTTCCGGCGCCGCTTCCCGCTGGCGATGCTGTGGGTCGTCCTGTGCATGGCTCCCCTGGTCAGCGACTACGACTCCTACGACGCGGCGCTGCGGCTGTCGTTCTACGCCTGTGTCATCGCCGCCTACAGCGCCGCCGTCTACAGCCCCTACCGGATCCTCGCCCTGGCCAGCCTGCCGATCGCGGCGCTCATCTACACCCAGATCCGGGAACCGGCGCTGCCCACGGTGCCCGACGACGCCGTACCCTTCCTCATCCTGATCCCGATCGCCGTCGCCGCGACGGGCCTGCGCCGCTGGAAGCATCGCGCCGACGAACGGCACGAGCAGCTCTCCGCCCTCGAACGCGAGCAGGCCGAGGCACTGCGCCGCGCGGCCGAGCACGAACGCGCCCGCATCGCCCGCGAGCTGCACGATGTCGTCACCCACAACGTCAGCGTCATGGTCATCCAGGCGGGCGCCGCCCGCAAGGTCATGGAGGCCAGCCCCGACCAGGCCCGCGAGGCGCTGCTGGCGGTGGAGGCGGGCGGGCGGGCCGCCATGGCCGAGCTGCGCCACGTCATGGGCCTGCTCACCATGGACAGCGACGGCCCGGACCCGGCCGCGACGAGCGACCTGACCCCGCAGCCGGGTCTGGACCGCCTCGAAGCGCTGGTCCAGCGGGTCCGCGACACCGGGATCGCCGTCGATCTCACGGTCACCGGCGAGCCGCGGCCGCTGCTGCCCGGCGTCGAGCTCACCGCCTACCGCGTCGTCCAGGAAGCGCTGACGAACACGGTCAAGCACGCCGCCGGCGCGAGCGCGGAAGTCGTCGTCGACTACCGCTCCGACCGGCTCCGGGTCGAGGTCACCGACGGCGGGGGAAAGCCGACCGCGTCCGCCGGCACCGGCAACGGCCACGGGCTGATCGGGCTGCGCGAACGGCTGGCGGTCTATGGCGGAGAATTGCAGGCCGGGCGACGTATCAGCGGGGGCTATCGGGTCACCGCGCTCATTCCCCTGGAGGCACCGTGACCGACCTTCCCGGTGCGCTCCGGGTCGTCGTCGCCGACGACCAGGCGCTGGTCCGGACCGGCTTCCGGATGATCCTGACGGCTGACGGGATCGATGTGGTGGCCGAGGCGACCAACGGTGCCGAGGCCGTCGACGCGGTCCGGCGGACACGGCCCGATGTCGTGCTGATGGACATCCGGATGCCGGAGATGGACGGGCTGGAGGCGACCCGGCGGATCCTCACCGGTGCCGCGGGCGAGCCGCAGGTGATCATCCTGACCACGTTCGACCTGGACCACTACGTCTATGCGGCGCTGTCGGCCGGTGCGAGCGGGTTCCTGCTCAAGGACGTCACGCCGGAGCACCTCGTCGCGGCCGTCCGCATGATCCGGTCCGGGGACGCGTTGCTGGCACCGGCGATCACCCGGCGGCTGGTGGCCCGGTTCGCGGGGCGCGGCGACGACGCCGCGGCGATCCACCGGGACCTGTCGGCGCTGACGCCCCGGGAGCTGGAGGTGCTGCGGCTGCTGGCCCAGGGGTTGAGCAACGCGGAGCTCGCGGCGCACCTGCACCTGTCGGAGGCGACGGTGAAGACGCACGTCGCCCACATCCTCGGCAAGCTCGGGCTGCGCGACCGGGTGCAGGCGGTGGTGGTCGCCTACCAGACCGGGCTGGTCAGCCCCAGCGGCACTGCGACAGGTGCCGATTAGGCATCTGAGCGGATCATCCTGGGCCACCGCCCGGGACGGGCCGGGCAAGTCGGGACGCCATTCGGGACACGTGTCCCATGCGCCCGGTGATCGCGGTCGACCATCCTCGGCGTGTTCCGACGTCGAGGAGATCCCCGTGCAGAGACATTTTCGTATATCAAGGCAGGTCGTGGCGGCCGCGGCCGGCCTCGTCCTGGTGGCGGCCCTGGCGGTGACGGCTGCCGGATCCGCCCAGGCCGAGGGCAAGCCGGGCCAGGAGTCCACCATCGGCACCGACTACCGCAAGGACCCCTACCTCTCCAAGGACCAGATCAAGCTCCTGGATACGCTCGCCGCCAAGTCGACGACACAGCTGCGGGCCGAGAGCTGGCAGCAGGCCCGCACGGTCGGGCGGCTGGAGCTCGAGATCCCCAGCGGCCTGGACCCGAAGGCGTCGATCACCGAGCACGCCACCGCGTTCCTGACCCAGAACCGGCTGCTGTGGAACCTCGCCGACATCCGCGACACCGTCGTCACCAAGGTCGTCGACAGCGGCGACTGCTCCGCGGTGACCTTCAGCCGGGTCGCCGCCGACCGGCTCCCGGTCGCCAACGCCGCCGTCTCGGTCGTGCTCACCCGCGCCGGCCTGATCCGGGGTGTCGCGGGCCAGCTGACCGGCGAGAAGCTGGGCGACGTCAACACCACCAGGCTCGATGTCGGCAAGGCCGCCGAGGTCGTCCGGTCCTACCAGGCCGCCCGGGGCTACGAGGACGCGGACATCACCGAACTGCCGCAGCCGACGCAGGTCGTCCTCGACCCGTACTTCCTGACCGGAGGCGCCCACGCGCCGCGTCTGGCGTGGCTCTACGGCACCCCCGCCTGGACGGAGGGCAAGCCCGACCAGGTCGGCTTCCACCTGGTCGACCAGAGCACCGCGACCATGGCCGCCACCGGTCCCGGCCTGACCCTGACCGACAAGTCGGTCGCCGGATGCCAGTTCGTCAACCCGGTCGCCTGGCTGCAACGGGTCGTCCTCGACCCCGCGACCCGCACTCCCGCCTGGGTGGGCCTGGGCCACCTGGGCATCGCGACGCAGGGAGCCACACCGCTCGCCCGGGCCCGCGACCTCATGGCGAAGCCGCTCTTCGCGCAGCTCTACGGCACCCTGCGGCCCACCCAGGCGCTGCAGGCCCCGCAGCAGTCCACGGATGTCGGCGGCCGGACCGCCGTCCGCTTCCAGGAGTATTACGCGGGCTTCCCGGTCGAGGGCTCCCACCTCACGGTCACGCTCGCCGCCGACGGTCACGCCGAGTCGATCAGCGGCCGGTTCGTCACCTTCCCCACCGCCTACCCGCAGGCCACGGTGACCTCGTCCGCGGCCCTCCTGACCGCGGCCGACCGGTACCGTGCCGTGGTCTGCCAAGGCCAGGCGCTCTGCCTGTCGCAGTTCGCCCTCTGGTGGTCCTCGGTCCAGCCCACGGCCTCGCTGGTCGTCCTCTCCGCCGACCTGTTCGCCGGCACCAGCCTGC
The DNA here is from genome assembly GCF_014204945.1 of Allocatelliglobosispora scoriae. Lineage (NCBI taxonomy): Bacteria > Bacillati > Actinomycetota > Actinomycetes > Micromonosporales > Micromonosporaceae > Allocatelliglobosispora > Allocatelliglobosispora scoriae. The sequence continues at coordinate 2,666,413 of NZ_JACHMN010000003.1, read as the reverse complement.
GCCCGGGCGAGGAGCGGCTCGTCTACCGCATCGCGCTGCCCGGCCGGATCTCCTATGTCGACGCCCGCGGCAGCGGCACCGAGGTGTTCGCGTTCGGCTCCCACGCACCCGCCGTGCCCTACACGATCCTCAACGGGCAGCAGCTCGACCGCCCCGAGATCACGAAGGCGCCCGGCACCGCACCGCTCACCCCGGGCACGGCCCTGGTCCCCGCCAACACCATGCACCCCGACTCGCTGCGGGTGTCGGGCTTCCTCAACGCGACCGACGCGTTCTACACGTCGCTGGGGCGCAACAGCTTCGACAACCAGGGCACCGCCGTGAAGGTACGCGTCGGGCTGTCCTACGAGGAGAACGGACTGTGGTGCGGGCGGACCCCGCAGGAGACCGGACTCCCCCGGCAGACCGCCGACCCGAACCCGCTCTTCGGGTACGTCGACTGCCTCGACATCCGGATGCACCTCGGCCCCAAGATCGTCTCGCAGGACATCGTGGCGCACGAGTTCACCCACGGCGTCGTCGAGAGCACGTCCGGCTTCCTCGCCACCGGTGAGGCCGGCGCCCTCGGCGAGCACTACGCCGATCTGATGGGCAACCTCGTCGAGAACGACGCCGCCGACTGGCGCATCGCCGAGGACTCCCCCGGCGGCGCGGTCCGCGACATGAAGAACCCGATGGCGTTCGGCGATCCGGACCACGTCGCGCTGATCAACCCGTACTGCCCGACGTGCACGCACCAGACGGCTGGCGTACCCAACCGGGCGGCTGTCATGATCACCGACGGCGGCATCCCGGGGATCGGCAGCCCGGGCATCGGACGGCCCGCGATGGCGCAGCTCGCCTACGCCACCCTCGTCAGCGGCCGGCTGGGCCCGACATCGACCCTGCTCGACCACCGGGTCGAGACCATCGCGACGTGCAAGGACGCGGTGACATCGCCGCTGGGCGGGATCGCGTTCACGGCGGCCATGTGCGACCACATCGCCCGGGCGTTCGACTCCGTCGGCATCACCGCGTTCGAGGACATCGGCTGGCGGGTCGAGTTCATCGGGACCCTGCGGTACACCGTCTACGGCGGCCAGACCCTCTACCGGGGGTGCACGATCGCCGACCAGGTCCTCGTCGCCAGGGACGTGTCGACCGGGCAGGTCCTGACGTCGAACATCGCCGCCGGGCTGAGCATCAGCTTCGCCGGGGAGTGGGACGCGAGGGTGGTGTCGCGGGCGGCGTCGAGCAACCCGACCGCACGCGAAGCCGTGATCGAGCTCTTCATCCCCTGGCAGGACGGCGACAGCCGGATCATCGTCGACCTCGTCGAAACCTACAACAAGCCGGCGGGCGTCACCGACGAGCAGTGCCGCACCCCGCTCGGACCGGTCCACCGCCGGGTCCTCTACAGCGCGTCGGGGTTCGCGCACTGGCCCGTGATCTTCGACGGGGCGCGCGGCAACACCGTCCTCAACGCGTTCCTGTCGATGCCCGTGGGGTGCAGCGTCGACCGGGTCAGCGGACTGCTCTACTGGCGGGGCACCGGGGGCGCGCACAACACGCCCGCACCGCCGTCGGCGACGGTCTACAACGACGGCATCCGCGGGTTCACCATCACGCGTACCAATCCGGGTCAGCCGCGCGATCTCGCGGCGAGCCTGGGCTGGTGGCACATCGGCACCGGCGGGATCTTCCTGCGGGTCGTCTACGACGTGTGGGAGCCGGACAACGTCGACTGCCTGACCGCGGGGCTGCAGACCACCCCGTAACCACCACCGCCGTCGTGGCCGTCCGGTTCGCCGGGCGGCCACGACGCGTTCAGGGCTATGGGCGGCCGAGACCGGCCTCGCGGGCACGCCGCGCGGCGGCATGACGGTCGGCCACGTGGAGCTTGGTGAAGATGTTGGACAGGTGGTTGCGCACCGTCTTCGGGCTCAGATAGAGACGGGCGGCGATGGCCGCGTTGGACTCGCCGTCGGCCAGGTGCGCGAGGATCTCCCGTTCCCGCTCGGTGAGCTCCGGCAGTGCGAGGGCAGGCGCGGCAGCCGCCGGACGAGCCGCGAAATACTCGACGATGCGGGCGGCGATGCTCGGTCCGAAGACGGCCCCGCCGGACGCGACGGACCGGATCGCCGCCACCACCTCGTCCGGGGTCGCGCCCTTGAGCAGGTAGCCCCGGGCGCCCGCGCGCAGCGCGGCGAAGACCGACTCGTCGTCGCCGAGCATCGTCAGCATCAGCACCCCGATGCCGGGCGCCTGCTCGCCGATCGCCCGCACCACCTCCACACCGGACAGATCCGGCATGTCCAGGTCGAGCACGGCCACGTCCGGGCGCCGCTGCACCGCCAGCCGCACCGCCTCGACACCCGAGGTCACGGCCCCGACGCAGGTCAGTCCGGGGTACGCGTCCAGCAGCTGCCGCATCCCGGCGAGGAAGATCGGGTGGTCGTCGGCGACGAGCACGCCCAAGGACGGCTCGGCCGTTTCTTGATCGGGCAAGGTACCCTCCGGATCGGCGCTGGGACCTGCACCACCATGCGGTCGGCGCCGTCCCGACGTCAATGGGTCAGCCGTCCCGGGACCGCCCCATCTTGGAGACCGATGACAGGCGTAGTCGAGCCGCGCGGCCGATCCGGCCGCGCCTGGATCGTGCGGATGGTCCTCGCGGCGCTGCTCGCGCTGCTCGCCCTGGGCTGGCTGTGGGCGGCGCGGGCCGGGCACCCGTCCGACGGGACCTCCATCAACACCGACTCCCGCACCTGGCGCGCGGACGGGGTGGTGCTGACCGTCGCGGTCGGTGCGGACACACCGCTACGGGCCGGCGACACGGTGGTCGCCATCGACGGCCGCCCCCTCGCCTCGGGTTCCCTCGCCGACCCGCGGCCGGTCATCGGCGACACCGTCGTCTACACGGTGGACCGCGCGGGCGTCCGGCTCGACGTGCCGGTCACGCTGACCGACTACCCGTTCCCGGCCCTGGCGGAACGCAACGCGCACACCCTGCCCTACATCCTCTTCATGGTCCTGCTCCCGGCACTCGTCGTCGCCCGGCGCCCGCGCGACCCGGCCGCGGTCACCCTCTACCTCGTCGCCGTCCTGCAGTTCATCGGGTACGCCTCCCACATGTACGGCACCCAGGCGATCGAGGTGGCGACGGGACGGCTGTGGGTCTCCACGGCGGCCGAGGTCGTCAACTGTCTGCTGTGGGCATGCCTGCTGCACTTCGCCATCTCCTTCCCGCAGACCTGGCCGGTGCTGCGCCGCCGCCCCTGGCTGACAGCGCTCGCCTACGTGCTGCCGTTCGCCGCGTACGCGATGGTGGTGGCGCACGCGCTGCCGACGGCGCACGGACTGCGCCGGACCTGGACCCTGCTCGGGGTGTCGGTGCCCGCCGCCGAGTTCTTCCCGCTCCTCGTCCTCGCCGCCGTGATCGTCAGCTATGTACTGGCCCGCGACCCCGCAGCCCGCCAGCGCATGCGCCTGGTCAGCTACGGCCTGGTCGTGCTCGCCGGCGGGTACCTGCTGCTCGGCCGCCTCCCCGAGCAGATCATCGGGCGCCCGCTGATCCCGTGGGAGTACCTCACCATCGTGTGGCTCCCGGCCCTGCTGCTGCTCGCCGCGGCGGTGCTGCGCCACCGCCTGTGGGACATCCAGCTCATCCTGCGCCGCTCCCTGGTCTACGGGCTGGTCACCATCACGCTGATCGGTGTCTACCTGGGGATCGCCGCGCTGCTGAGCGAGGCGTTCGACACCCGCCTCGGGTTCGCTCCGGTGCTGCTCGCCGTCATGGTCGCCCTCTCCTTCTCCGCCGCCCGGACAGCCCTGCGGCGGGCGGTGAGCCGCCTGGTCTACGGCGAGCGGGAGGACCCCTACGAGGTGCTGCGGCAGATCGGCCAGCGGCTGGAGTCGGCGCACTCGGCCGAGACCGCACTGCACCAGCTCGTCTCGACCCTGGTGCGAGCCCTGCGGCTGACCCATGCGGCGATCGAGGTGCCGGGCCTGGCGCTGCCCTCCAGCAGCCACGGCGTGGCCGGGCCTACCGCGACCAGGCTCGTGCTCAGCCACGACGGCGAACCGATCGGCCAACTGGTCCTCGACCCCGGGCCGGACCGGGAGCCGTTCGGCCCCTCCGACCGGCGCCTGCTCGGCGGGCTCGCCCGCCAGGTCAGCACCACCGCGCACGGCCTGCTGCTCGCCGCCCGGCTGCAGCGGACGCTGGAGGGCACCGTGACCGTGCTGGAGGAGGAGCGCCGCAGGCTGCGCCGCGAGATCCACGACGGCCTCGGTCCGACCCTCGCGTCGGCATCGATGCGGCTGGAGCTGGGCCGCTCCCTGATCCGCTCCGACCCGGCGGCGGCCGAGCGCATCCTCGCCGACCTCGCGCAGGTCCACCGAGCCGTGGTCGGGGACATCCGCCAGCTCGTCGACGGACTGCGCCCCACCGTGCTCGACCATCTCGGCCTGAGCGCGGCCCTGCGCGAGCTGGTCGACCGGCTCGGCGGCGGCCTCCGCACGCACCTGGACTGCTCGGTCGGCGCCGACCCGATCGCGGCGGCGGTGGAGGTGGCCGCCTACCGCATCGTCTCGGAGGCGCTCACCAACGTGGTCCGGCACGCGTCGGCCGAGACCTGCGCGATCCGGGTCTGGCGGGACGGGGACCTGCACATCGAGGTCACCGACGACGGCCGGGGCCTGGCACCGGACTACCGGCCCGGGATGGGCCTGACCAGCATCCGCGAGCGCTGCCTGGAACTCGGCGGCAAGGTGGCCATCACCGCCGCGTCGCCCCGGGGCACGGTCGTGCGCTGCCGGCTTCCCATCAGCGTTACCGCAGCGTCCGGCGGGGAGCTGATCGGCACATACCCCTGACCGACGGCTCACCGCCGCCCGGTCACCATTCGCGGGTGGCGATCAGCTCCTCGATGTCGGCGTCGGCGAACCCGTAGGCGGTGGCGACGAAGTGGAAGTCCATGCCGATCGCGTCCCGGGCCACGGTCTCGATCTCGCTGCCCGCCTCGTCGAAAACCTGCTCGAGGTCGTTGAACTCCTCGGTCGCCGCATGCGTGATCGCGTAGAGCGCCGTCAGATCGGCGGGCTGTTCCGCTTCGATGCGGTCACACATCCGGACCAGGATCGCCGTGCCCAGATCGACGACGTGATCGGGGTAGTAGCCGTCCTGGTACATCTCCGCGAGAAACGAATATCCCGCCACTTGCTGGTTGACCGGCACGTTCTCTCCTCGCCCGCAGGGGCGCCCATCGTCTCACCCGCGCGGTCAGGCGCCGCCTCCGGTCCCGGCCGGCGGGGTCCCGACAGGGACGGGCCTTGCGGCCCTGATCAGGACGGGTGCGGCCGGTCACGGTAGAACCATGACCACGCCCGTCACCGCCGCCACCGACCTGCGCCACGCGGTGCGGGCGGCGTTCCGACCGCCACGATCCGGACCTGCCGGCCAGGGTGTCGGTCGGCGGGCACACGGTGGCGGCCCCCGCCGGAGGAGGAGCTCTCGGGTGACCGGCTCGTCGGCGCCGCCGACGAGACCCTGTGCCCGTCCGGGCCGCCGCAGATGCTGCTGCGCGCCGGTTACGCGGTCTTTAGGACCGACTCTTGAAGACTTGCGGCGATCGTGGTCGGCAGTGCCGCCCGACCGGCCCTCACGGCGGGGGCCGATGGTCCCGTCGCAGTCGGGTACGGCGGCACTGCTGCCGGACCGGTGCAGGCAGTGGAATGGAGCTGACAACGACGCACGGAAAGGACACGGACATGACCGCAACGACGCACCGCCCGGCCGCCCACGGAGTCACGAACCGCTTCGACGCCGCAGGCCCGGCCACCGCACCGATCGAGACCACATCGATCGAGACCCCGGCGCAGAAGGCCGCCCGGTACGTCTTCGCCGGGCTGCGCCTGGGCCTCGGCTTCGTCTTCCTGTGGGCCTTTCTGGACAAGGTGTTCGGCCTCGGCCACGAGACCACCGCCAAGGGTGCCTGGATCAACGGCGGCAACCCGACGATGGGCTTCCTGAAGAACGGCGCCGCGGGCCCGTTCACCGACTTCTACCACGCCATCGCCGGGCACCCCGTCACCAACTGGCTGTTCATGCTCGCCCTGCTCGGGGTCGGCGCCGCCCTCGTCACCGGCATCGGCATGCGGTTCGCCGCGGTCGCCGGCGGCCTGCTCACGGTCATGATGTGGACGGTCGTCCTGCCTCCGGAGAACAACCTCTTCATGGACGACCACCTGATCTACGCCGGCCTGCTGGCCGCGCTCGCCCTGGTCAACGCCGGTGACACCCTCGGCCTCGGCCGGCTCTGGGGCAACCTCGCGATCGTCCAGCGGTACCCCGTCCTGAAGTAGGACCGCCGCCACGCCATCCCGGCCCCGCCCACCAGGGCGACGGCCGGGACTGTCGTGTCTCGGACTCGCCGTATCACGGCGTCGTCGGCGCCGCTCTGTATCTCCGGACCATCGCAGCGGTGTGCTCGGTCGAGCGCCCCGGCAGGCACGACAGGAGAGGCAGCGGAACCATGACGGTCGAATACGCCCGGGATCTGGACGTCGCGCAGGGTTACGACTCCACACCGGCCACGCACCGCCCGTACGGGCGCATCGTCGGGTGGACGATCGGCGACTCCACCATCGCGCCGGACATCACGGTGACCGATCCGAGGCCGCCGGGCTCCCCCGTCACCCCGACCGGCCAGGCGGTCGCAGTGCTGTCGCATGTGGACTGGTCGACGCTGCCGACCGAGAACATCGCGCTGCGCGGCCGGGTATCGGCGGCGAACGCGCGGCAGCTGAGGATGCTGGCCGCCCGGCCGTTGACCAGGACGGTCATGTCGATCGCCGTCGTCGTCTACGAGTACGACCCGGTCACCAACGCCTACTACCCGAGCTTCGCCACGTTTGCCGGCACGGCGCCCGGCGGTGCGGTGAAGCCCGGCGCGCCCGGTGCCGGCGGCTTCGGCTCCGCAGCCACGCCCGCGATCTACGCCCTGCTCGGCAAGACCAGCGGGACGGAGCTCGGCCTCACCATCGCGCAGGCTCCCTCGGCGGACCCGGTCGGCATCGTGAACGTCGAGCTGGCGGTGACGCTGGCACCGCCCATCGCCGCCAAGCCGCAGCAGATCCGCATGCAGACCTCCCCGACGGCGAAGCGGATCCAGCCGTGGGGCCTGCCGCAGGTCTAGGTCCTAGAGCGGCACCGACCAGCGGACCGTGGTGCCGTGGGGTGCGGTCGGTGTCACCGTGAAGTCGCCGGACAGGCGGGTCGCGCGGCGGCGCATGTTGGCGAGGCCGCCCCGCTCGTCGGCCGCGCCGATCCCGACCCCGTCATCGGTCACCGTCAGGCTCAGCCGGCCCTCCCGGACGGCGACGGCCACGTCCACCCGCTGCGCCCGGGCGTGTTTGGCCACATTGGACAGGGCCTCCCGCAGGACCGCGAGCAGCTCGGGGCGCACCTCGTCGGAGGCGGCGCTGTCGACGGGGCCGTCGAGCCGCAGCCCGGCGCGGAACCCCAGGGTCATGGCGGCGGCGGACCGTCGAGCGGATGTCGGCCCGCAGGTCGGCGTCGACCGGGCTGCGCAGCTCGAAGATCGCCGACCGGATGTCGCGGATGGTGGCGTCCAGGTCGTCGACGGCGTTGCTGATCCGCGTACTCACCTCGGGCTTCGCCGCGAGCCTCGCGGCGGTCTGCAGCTGCAGGCCGGTCGCGAAGAGCCGCTGGATGACGACGTCGTGCAGGTCACGCGCGATGCGCTCGCGGTCCTCGAGCACGACGAGCATCTCGCGTTCCTCGGTGGCCCGCGCCCGCTCCAGCGCGAGGGCGGCCTGGTCGGCGAAGGTCGCCAGGAGGGCGGCGTCGATCTGCGGATCGAAGGTGGGTCCGCCCGGCGACTGCGCGACCACGAGAACGCCCAGCACGGTGCCACCGACCGCCAGCGGGGCCAGCAGCGCGGACCCGACATCGAGGTCGATCGGCCACGTGACCGCCGTCCGCAGATCGTCCACGATGACGTGGCGGCGGTCGAGCAGGTCGGCCAGGGGCGTCGCCACGACCGAGATCGTCGCGCCGATCAGCTCGTCGTTGGCGGGATCGCAGACCTCGATGGTTAGCTCGTCGGCGTCGCCGTCGCGCAGCAGCACCAGCACCTGCGCGGCGTCGGCGACCTCCCGGGCCCGCCGGGCGACGAGCGCGAGCGATTCGGTCCGCCGGACCTCGCCCAGCAGCACCCCGGTGATCTCGGCGGTCGCCTCCAGCCAGCGCTGCCGGCGGGCGACCAGCGCGTAGAGGCGCGCGTTCTCGATCGCGACGCCCGCGGCGGCGGCGAGCGCGACCATGATCTCCTGGTCCTCCGGGGTGAACTCGGCGGCGCCGCGCTTCTCGGTCAGGTAGAGGTTGCCGAAGACCTGGTCGCGGATGCGGATCGGTACGCCGAGGAAGCTGCGCATCGGCGGGTGGTGCGGCGGGAACCCGACCGACTGGGGGTGCCGGCCGATGTCGGGGAGGCGGACCGGGTGCGGCTCCCGGATCAGCAGGCCGAGCACCCCGGCGCCGTGCGGCAGGTCGCCGATCGCCTCGTGCTCGGCGACGGTGAGCCCGTCGGTGATGAACTCCACCAACTGCTGGTCGGGGCCGATGACGCCGAGGGCGCCGTAGCGGGCGTCGGCGAGCCGGCACGCGGCCACGACGATGCGGTGCAGGGTGCTGCGCAGGTCGAGGTCGGTGCCGATGCCGACGACCGCCTCCAGCAGGGCGGTGAGGCGCTCCCGCCCGGCCATCACCTCACCGACACGGACCAGCATCTCCTGCAGCAGCTCGTCGAGGCGCACGCTGGACAGGGACGACAACCCCAGTGCGGGAGCGCTCCAGACATCCTCGGATGTCACTTTCCGCTGCTCATCCACGATCGCGATCCTACGCGCCCGTCCTCGCCGTCGCGCGGCGGCGACGCTGCTCCCCGGTGGGGGCCGAAGGGCCCGCCCGGGGGTGCCGTCCTGCTCCTGCGCCCACGGTCCGTCCCGCTGTCCAATGGGACAACGGCACATTCGGCGGCGCCGACCGCCGCGTAGTGAGAGGCTCGAGCCATGACCAGCACATCAGCGCCGACACCGGGCAGGCCCCTCGCCGCCGCGCTCGCCGAGGCGGCCGAGACCGCCGGGCACGCACCGTCGATCCACAACACGCAGCCGTGGCGCTGGCGGGTCGGGACCGACGCGCTCGACCTCTACGCGGACCGCTCGCGGTCGCTGCCGGCGACCGATCCGGACGGGCGGATGCTGCTGACCAGCTGTGCGGCGGCCCTGCATCACGCGCAGGTCGCGCTGGCCGCCGAGGGACTGCTGACCGCGGTGGAGCTGCTGCCGACACCGGCGGAGCCCGACCACCTCGCCCGGGTGACGATCACCGGCACAGCACCGGTCACCCCGGAGGCGGTCCGGCTGGTCCAGGCCATCGGGATGCGCCACACCGACCGCCGGCCCACGATCGAGGAAGAGCTCACCGCCGACCAGATCGAGCAGCTGCGACAGGCCGCCGCCGCGCAGGGTGTGCACCTGCACCGGCTCACCCCGGACCAGACCACCGAGCTCGCCGTCGCCGTCTCCCGGGCCGAGGACGTCGCCGCCGCGGATCCGGCCCTGGTCGCGGAGACCACTCGGTGGACCGGCGGTGACCGGCCGGACGGCACCGGCGTCCCCGCCGACGTGATCCCCGACCGGCGTCCGCAGACCGACGTCGGGGAGCGGGACTTCGCCGTGCCGGGGACGCTGCGCATCGGCGGCGAGCACGACAAGCACGCCGCCTATGTGGTGCTCTTCAGCGACACCGACGAGCCGCGGGACTGGCTGCGGGCCGGGCAGGCGATGTCGGCGGCATGGTTGCGGGCGACCGAGCTCGGCATCGCGGTCCTGCCGTTCAGCCAGGTCATCGAGGTCGACGCCACCCGGCAGCTGCTGCGCCGGATGCTCGCCGACCTCGGCTACGCCCACCTCGTCCTCCGGCTGGGCATCGCCGATCCCGACCATGTCGGTCCCCCGCGGACGCCGAGACTCGACGCCGCCCACACGATCGAGATCGATCCGGCCGCTCGGGCCGCCGGGCCCGCCGTGTAGGGCCGAACGGCCCTGAGCCACGCGCGGTGGGAGGGGTAGAAATAGAGCATGATCCGGGTTTTCCTGCTCGACGACCACGAGGTGGTCCGCCGCGGCCTGATCGACCTGCTCCAGCAGGACGGCGACATCGAGGTGGTCGGCGAGTCCGGCTCCGCACAGGAGGCCACCCGCCGGATCCCCGCGCTCAAGCCGCACGTCGCGATCCTCGACGCCCGCCTGCCCGACGGCAGCGGCATCGATGTCTGCCGGGACGTACGCGCCGTGGACGCCTCGATCCAGGGCCTCATCCTCACCTCCTACGAGGACGACGAGGCACTGTTCGCCGCGATCATGGCGGGGGCGGCCGGATACGTGCTCAAGCAGATCCGGGGCACCGACCTCGTCGACGCCGTCCGCCGGGTCGCCGCGGGACAGTCCATGCTGGATCCCATCGTCACCGCCCGGGTGCTCGACCGGATCCGCCACGGCGTCGAGCAGCCCAGTGAGCTGCAGCTCCTCACCGAGCAGGAGCGCCGGATCCTCGAATATGTCGCGGAAGGGCTGACCAACCACGAGATCGCCGGGCGGATGTTCCTCGCCGACAAGACCGTCAAGAACTACGTCTCGAGCATCCTGTCCAAGCTGGGGCTGGAACGGCGTACGCAGGCCGCCGTGCTCGCCACCCGCCTGCTGGGCCGGGCCCGGGGCTAGAGCCCCGCTCAGGCCGCCGCTTTGGCCGGCCGGGTGGACGCCTCGGGTGACCGGTAGGCGAGCAGCGTGAAGAAGGCCGCGAGCGCGAAGGCGCCCTGCGCCATGGTGTTGACGGTCTGCTCGATCCACTGGAACGCGATGGTGGTGCCGTCCGGGTGGCTGCGCAGCGGGACGAGGCCCGCGACGGCGAGGATGCCGATGACGAACAGCACCGCGGAACCGTAGGCGCGGATCCGCACCGCCAGGACGATCCCGGTGACGCTCACGCCCATGACCCCGACCGAGGCGAGGATGAAGATCGGCTGGATGCTGCCCTGCGCGATGGCGAGCCCGGTGGCGATGACCGGCGCGGCGGCGTAGGGCCACCACGGCATCTCGCCGTGCAGCGACCACAGCAGCATGGCCGCCCCGGTCATGAGCAGCGGGAACAGGGCGCTGCCCAGCCAGGTGACGTCCGGGCCGCCGGTCGAGATGATGATCTTCCACAGGCAGCGGGTGAGCCCGGCGACGAACATGATGACCGCGGCGGTGATGCCGGCCCGGGGCTTGCGCAGCATGCCGAGCATCAGGAACCCCACGAAGCCGAGCAGCGTCGGCAGGAGGTCCTCGATCGCCAGGCTCAGAGAGAAGTCGTCGGCGCTGCTCATTCGGTGAACCCCGCATAGTCGATGATGGACGATGACGGGCATCAGCATGCCGCTTCGACGGCCACCAATGCGACCCGTCGCGGGTCACGGTTTGCTCACGGCCGCCGGGTCCGCCGAACCGGGACCTTCGCCGCGCGATCGCGGGCCGTTCGGCACTCACCGGCGTGGCACGATGCGAGCAGCCTGGGGGTAAGCCGCGACCCCTGGAGGAGACATGACGACTCACGAGGGCATCCGCCACCACGACGCCCCACCCCCGATCCCCGACACCGTCGATCCGGCGCTTCGCAGCCAGTGGGACGACCTGACCGCGGCAACCCCGGCACCGCCGGCGTTCGACCCCGGCATGCTGACGGGGCTGCCGCAACCCGTACGCCGTTGGCTGACGCACGCCATCGCGCCCGGAACCCCGCTGCGCCGCTCGGCGGTCCTGCATCAGCAGGGCCAGATCAAGCTCGGCCGGTGGTGGCGTTACCGGGCCGATTGGGCGCTCGCCCCGCTGAGCGGGTTCATCTGGGCCGCCAGGACCAGCCTCGGTCCGGTGACGATCCGGGGATTCGACCGCTACACCCGGAGCACCGGCGAGATGCGCTGGGACCTGTTCGGACTCGTCCCCTTCATGCGGGCCACCGGACCCGACGTCACCCGCAGCGCCCTGGGGCGGCTCGCCGCCGAACTCTGCTTCGTCCCCGCCGCCGCGCTCGCCGCCGAGCTGGTCTGGAGCCCGGTCGACGACCACCGGGCGACCGCGGCCGTGACGGTCGACGGCAGCACCAGCCGCCTCACGATCACCGTCGCCGACACGGGCACATTGACCAGGGTGGACGTTCCGCGCTGGGGACAGCCCGGCGGCACCGCCTTCGGCGAGCACCTCTTCACCGCCGTGCTCGACGGACCCGAGCGCGATTTCGACGGCTACACCATTCCCGTCACCGGCCGCGCGGGCTGGTGGCACTGCCCGGACGGGTGCGCGAGCGAGGAGTTCATCCGCTTCAGCATCGATCAGGCGCACTACCGCTGAGTCGCCGAAGCCCGCCGCCGGAGTCACAGCGGCGGGCTTCAGCGTGGCCTCAGTGTCCGCGGGCGAGCCACTCTTCCAGGTGCGGTGCCTCCGCGCCGATGGCGGTCGTGTCGCCGTGTCCGGTGTAGACGGTGGTGTCGGGCGGGAGCACCAGCAGCCGGTCGCGGATCGAGTCGATGATCGTCGGGAAGGAGCTGAACGACCGTCCGGTCGCACCGGGACCGCCCTGGAACAGGGTGTCCCCGGAGAAGAGCGCCGCCAGCTCCGGCACGTGCAGGCAGACCGCGCCCGGCGCGTGGCCCGGCGTGTGCAGCACCCGCGCGACGACCCCGGCGACCGGGAACAGGTCGCCGTCGGAGATCAGCTGGTCGGGCTCGCGGTCCGGGTGGGTCCGGCGCCACAGCTCGGTGTCGTCGGCGTGCAGGAAGACCGGGGCACCGGTCAGCTCGGCGAGCGCGGGTGCGGCGTCGATGTGGTCGTTGTGCGCGTGGGTGCAGACGATCGCGGTGACCCGCCGGCCGCCGATCGCGGCAGCGATCGCCGGTGCGTCGTGGGCGGCGTCCACGACGAGCACCTCGTCGTCGTCACCGAGCAGCCAGACGTTGTTGTCGACGTCCCAGGTGCCGCCGTCGAGGCTGAAGGTGCCCGAGGTGACGACCCGTTCGATCCGGGCGCCGGTCACAGCTCCACCACCGAGCGCAGGACTTCGCCGCGCTGCATCTTGGCGAACGCGTCCTCGATGTCGCCCAGGCCGATCCGCTCCGTCACGAACGCGTCGAGGTCGAGCCGTCCCTGCAGGTAGAGCGAGATCAGCATCGGGAAGTCGCGCGAGGGCAGGCAGTCGCCGTACCAGGAGGATTTGAGCGACCCACCGCGGCCGAAGACGTCCAGCAGCGGGAGCTCCAGCTGCATCTCCGGAGTGGGTACGCCCACCAGCACCACGGTCCCGGCGAGGTCGCGAGCGTAGAAGGCCTGCCGGTAGGTCTCCGGACGGCCGACCGCCTCGACGACCACATCCGCGCCGAAGCCGCCGGTGAGTTCCCGGATCGCCTCGACCACATCGGCCTGACCGGCGTTGACGGTGTGCGTCGCGCCGAACTGGCGCGCCCAGTCGAGCTTGCGGTCGGAGAGGTCCACGCCGATGATCGTCGTCGCACCCGCCAGCCTGGCTCCGGCGATCGCCGCGTTGCCGACCCCGCCGCAGCCGATGACCGCGACGCTGTCGCCGCGGGTCACCGCGCCGGTGTTGAGCACCGCGCCGAGCCCGGCCATCACCCCGCAGCCGAGCAGTCCCGCGACCGCGGGCGCCGCAGCCGGGTCGACCTTGGTGCACTGGCCGGCCGCGACCAGGGTCTTCTCGACGAAGGCGCCGATGCCGAGGGCGGGCGAGAGCGCGGTGCCGTCGGCGAGGGTCATCTTCTGCTGGGCGTTGTGGGTGGCGAAGCAGTACCACGGCTTGCCGCGCAGGCAGGCCCGGCAACTGCCGCAGACGGCGCGCCAGTTGAGGATCACGTAATCCCCCGGCGCGACCTCGGTGACACCGGCGCCGACCGCCTCGACGATCCCGGCGGCCTCGTGGCCGAGCAGGAACGGGAAGTCGTCGTTGATGCCGCCCTCGCGATAGTGCAGGTCGGTGTGGCACACCCCGCACGCCTGCACCTGGACCAGCGCCTCGCCCGGTCCGGGATCGGGCACCAGGATCGTCTCCAGGCTGACCGGACCATGCTTGACGCGGGCGACAACCCCGCGGACCTCGTGAACCACCGTGGCCTCCTCGACACGTGGACACGCTTCCGGCACCAGGACGGCCGGAAGCGCGTGATGAGGGGGAGTTTACGGGCCGATGGCGGGGCCGCCGGATCGCGGCGCCCCACCACCGGCCACGGACCTAGCCGAGCTGGACGGCGATGTCGCTCACCTGGGTCGACGTCGGGAAAGTGCCGATGCGGCGGGCGGCACCGGTGATCAGGTTGACGGCGTAGAGGCGGTACCGGCCGCCGACGGAGAGCGCGGCGTACCCGGTCGCCGCGGTGGCCTTGCCCTGATAGACGGTGGAGCGGATGTCGAATCCGGCGTCGGCGCCCGCGTCCACACCCAGCTTGCCGGTCAGCGCGAGCAGGCCGGCATTGGCGGGCGACTGGACGGCTGCCTGGTCCAGGACGGTGTCCAGGTCGTAGAGCGTGGTGCCGGTGGTCGGGTCCAGGTCGTTGTTGGTGTAGGCGACGGCGGACACCCCGGCGACCGCGGCGACGGCCGGCGGGTAGGTCAGCGGCGCGTCGGTGATGGTGGTGCCGAGAGTGACGTCGTGGCGCAGGTTCTGGCCGGTGTCGCTGACGATCCGCAGCCGGTCGGCGGCAGGGTTGAAGTCGACGCCGAAGAACTGACCGCTGAGGGCGGCCGTGAGCTGGCTGACCTTGGTGGCCGCCGCTCCGATGAAGGTGTAGATGCCACCCTGCTCGCCGACACCGTAGAGCTTGCGGTCCTGCACCCGGTAGTCGATGCCGACGATGCGGGTGTCGCCGACGAGCCCGCTGACGGCACCGAGCGACCTCGTCCTGGCGGGCTCGTCGACGCGGAAGGTCACCAGGCTCTGGGTGCTGGTCAGGCCGATTGCGACCGGCGCGTGGCCGCGACGGGTGGGCGGCCCGTAGCCGTCCGTCGCCGCGCTCGCAGCCGTCGGCGCGGCCAGCCCGGCGACGATCGCGGCCAGCATGACCAGGTGCGTAGGACGTAGCTTCATGTGTTCCCCGTGATCTAGACGACGATTCCTCCGCATCATCCAGCGCGGAACACACGGCTCAGGGGACCGACACCCGACACGGCGCCCATTTAGTATGAAATTATTGTTATAACCACTAAGTATATGAATAGCCCAACACCGCTCATCTCAAGCGTGAGCAGGGTTTATCCGGCCCGGTTACGGGTATCGGGGGCGAAGTGAATGGCATTCAGCAAGCTCGCGAGCGTCTCCGCCGCCGCCTGGAAGCGGCCCAACGCGCCGCACCACCGCCCTTCGTCGAGGGATCGACCGAGCCCGTCGCGGTCATCGCCGCGGCCCCGACGGTCGACGACGGCATCCCCCGAGGTGTCCGGCTCGCCGCCGCCTGGGCCTGGCGGTTCATCCTGCTCGTCGGCGCCGCCTACCTGGTGCTGAGGCTCGTCGCCGTGCTCCGGGTGGTGGTGATCCCGGTCGTCGTCGCCCTCCTGCTGGCAGCCCTCTTCGCTCCCGTGGCCGCGATGCTCCGCCGCCGCGGTGTCAACAGATCGATCGCCGCGACACTGGTCCTCGTCACCGGCCTGGTCACCGTGTTCGGCGGCCTCGGACTGATCATCTCGACCTTCGTCGGGGAGTTCGACAACCTCTCCAAGCAGGTCTCCCAGGGCATCACCGAGATCCAGAACTGGCTGGTTTCGGGTCCGCTGCACCTGTCGCAAACACAGCTCGACAGCTGGGTCGACCGCTGGCAGAAGGACCTGACCAGCAATCAGGACACGCTGACCTCCGGGGCGCTGACCACCGCGGCGACGCTCGCCGAGATCCTGGCCGGCTTCCTCGTCGTCCTGTTCACGCTGTTCTTCTTCCTGCGCGACGGCGAGCAGATCTGGCAGTTCCTGTGCCGGCTGCTGCCGATGAACGCCCGCCTGCCGGTCGCCCGCGCCGGGCACTACTCCTGGCACACCCTCGGCTCCTACGTCCGCGCCACCGTCCTGGTCGCGTTCATCGACGCGGTCGGCATCGGCGTCGGGCTGCTCATCATGGGCATTCCGCTGGCGCTGCCCCTCGCGGCGCTCATCTTCCTGGGCGCCTTCATCCCGGTCATCGGCGCCGCCCTGTCCGGGGTCGTCGCGGTCCTGGTCGCCCTGGTCACGCAGGGCCCGCTCAGCGCCGTGATCGTCCTGGGCATCGTCATCGCCGTCCAGCAGCTCGAAGGCCACGTCCTGCAGCCGCTGATCATGGGCCGTGCGGTCTCGCTGCACCCGCTCGCCGTCATCCTCGCGATCACCACCGGAGTCGTGACGGCCGGCATCGTGGGCGGGCTGGTCGCCGTACCCCTGCTCGCCGTGGGCAACACGGCGGTGCGCTACATGTCGGCGCACCCCGGCGGCGAACCCACCCCCGACCACGAGCCGCCGGGCACCGAACCGGCCGTGGACGAGTTGCCCGACGCCCTCAACGTCGTGCGGCAGGACCCCGAGCCGACCCGGTAGTCAGCGCGAGCCGCGGTTGTTCAGGGACGTGAGCTGGTGGATGTCGTGGCGGCGGCGCAGCTCCACGATCGCGGCCGGGTCGGGCGGCCCGTCGGCGGAGAGCAGGTCGGTGAGCTCCTGCAGATAGGCCTCGTGCCCCGACGGCGAGACGAGGAAGAGCATCTTCGCCGGTCGCGTCGTCGGGTTGAAGAAGGCGTGCGGGCAGCCGACGGGCACGTGCATGAAGCTGCCGGGTCCGCCGCGCAGGACCGTTTCGCCGGTCTCGGACTCCCACGTCCGCCAGTCGCCGCCGGCCTGGGAGGCGGGATGGAAGGCGAGCAGGTCGAGCTCGCCTTCCAGGATGTAGAAGATCTCCTCGGCCTCGTGGTGCAGGTGCGCCCCGACGTCGAAGCCCGGGGCGACCTCGGCCTCGAACGCGGACCAGATCGCCGACCGCTCGGCACCGGCCTTGAGGGTCATGCTCTGGATCCTGCGGCCGCCACCCGGCGGTAGCAGCAGACCATCGGTCATGTCAGCTCAGCTCACATCTGTCTCGGAGGCCTGCGCCTCGGCCGGTGTCCGTATCCTCCGGGAACCGCCGCCGGACCGCATCGCACCTGGGGTGGAGGCCCGACTACAACGCACGCGGTATCCACTGTGGCGGCTCCTCCCCCGGCGTCAGGGCGGGCGACCCGCGGTGTGACGCACGCGTACTACCGCCGGGTAGCTTCGCACGGCACAATGAGTCCCGGGTACGCGACGAGGCGCGCCCGCATGGGTGAAGGAGCCGCATGAATCCGCACGTCGCACGCCAGATGTGGGCCCGGTTCGAGCCGATTCACACGGTCACCTACTTCACCCCGGAAGCCCTCTCGGCGTACGCGGAGGCGGGTCTTCGGGGTTATTGGCGCGGCTACTTCGGCGGGCGGATGGCGCCGCTCGGACCGATCGACGCGCCCCTGGGCGTGGCGACCGCCTATGGTTTCGCACCGGCCATGGTGGAGCGCGCCCTGCCCGACGTGTGGTCGCGGGCCACCCCCGCGGCGGCGCTGACCGCCCGGGTCGCCGGTGCCACCGCCGCGCTGACCCGGCTGCTCGCCGACGTGGACCTGAGCGCCCTGGACGAGATGGCCGACCTGGCCGAGGCCGCCGCCGACCTGCTCGACCCGGCCGGGCACGCACTCGGCGCGGCCAACATGGCCCTGCCCCGGTCCACCGACCCGCTGGCCCGGCTGTGGCAGGTGGCGACGACGATCCGCGAGCACCGCGGCGACGGGCACGTGGCGGCACTGGTGGCCCACGGCTTCAGCGGCGTGGAGTCGGCGGTCTGGCGCACGGAGCCCGAGGCGCGGGCCGAGTACCAGTCCTACCGCGGCTGGACCGACGAGGAGTGGGACGCCGCGATCGCCGCCCTGACCGAGCGCGGCTGGCTGGGCGCCGACGGGGCCGCGACGGAGGCCGGGACTGCCGCCTACGCCGCGGTCGAGGCGGCCACGGACCGCGATGCGGTACGGGTGTGGGCGCACTTCGGCGAGCAGCGCACGGAGCGCCTGAAGACGCTGCTCAGCCCGCTGGCGACGATGACCTTCACGGCGATCCCGCGCATCAACCCGGTCCACCTGCCCGACCCCGACACCATCTGACCGTCACCGCGTCAGGGCCGCGATAGCGCCCGTGCGCGCGGTTGACCGGGAGCCCGTCCCCGCTCCCGGTCAACCGCTCCCCCAACCACCTCAGATGAGGCCGGCTTCCTGGAAGGTCATCGACCCCGCGCGCGGGCCGAGGATCGGACGGGTAGACGGGACAGCCGTCAGCGCGGTCACGACAGCGAGAGCCGCGAACCCCCAGTCGAGTTCGCTCCGGCGAAGCAGTCTGCTGTTCATGGGAACCATGGTGGGCCGAAAGAGTGCCACGGCGGGCCGAAATCGAACACGGTTGAACACCGCTGCGCACGATCTACAATGACACACTCTGATACATCAATGGAGGTGGCCGTGGTGGAAGGGGGGACGCTGCCCGACCTGGCTCGGCTGCTGCGCCAGCTCAAGCGGCGCGATGCCCGGCGCCGAGGCGGCGCGGAGCTGAGCTATCGTGCCCTCGCCGCCCGGACCGGCTGGTCGGCGGGGATGATCGCGCACTACTTCACCGGCAAGACGCTGCCCCCGACGGACCGCTTCGACACCCTGATCCGCCTGCTCGGCGCCACCCCCGCCGAGCAGGGCAAGCTCGCCACGCTGCGCGACCACATCGACGAGGACCGGCGGCAGCTCGCCGCGCCCGGAGCGGAGACGGTACGCCTGCTCGGCCCGATCGAGGTCATCGGCCCGCGCGGACCGGCCAACCTCGTCGGCAGCAGGCAGCGCACCCTCATCGGGCTGCTGGGACTGCGTACCGGCAGCCCGGTCTCCCACCTCCGGCTGATCGACGCGCTCTGGGGCGACGATCCGCCCCGGACCGCCACCCAGTCCCTCTACTCGCACATCGCCCGGGTCCGCCAGGCCCTCGACGACTGCGGGCTGCCCGGCATCCTCGTCACCCGCGACTCGGGCTACCTGCTCAACCTGCCCACCACCGATGTGGACATCACCCGCTTCGACGAGCGCGTGGCCGAGGGCAGGCAGGCGCTGGCCAGGGGTGCGGCCGCCGAGGCGGTCACCTGCCTGCTCGACGCGCTGGCGCTGTGGCGCGGCACCGCCTTCGAGGACGGCGAGCCGTCGGGCTGGGCGGCGGCCGAGGTGGAACGGCTCGCCGAGGCCCGGCTGAGTGCGCTCGACGACCTCTGGGACGCCCGGCTGCGCCTCGGCGAGCACGCGACCGCCGTCGACGAGATCGAGCGGCTCCTCGCCGCCAACCCGGTCCGGGAACGCCTGGTCGGAACGCTCATGCTGGCCCTGTGCCGGTCCGGTCGGCACGCCAGCGCGATCGAGGCCTACCAGCGGCTGCGTACCCACCTCTCGGATGAACTCGGGGTGGAGCCGAGCCCGCAGCTGCAACGTCTCAACGTCGCCGTGCTGCGCCGCGACCCCATGCTCGAGCTGGAGGGATCCGCGGCCGCGAGCACACCGCGGCCGGCCCAGCTGCCGCCCGGCGTCGGCCACTTCACCGGCCGCGCCGAGGAGGAGTCCGTGCTGCGCGGCATGTTCGACGGGACCTGCCGGGTCGGGGTGATCTCCGGACCCGGCGGCATGGGCAAGACCGCGCTCGCCGTGCACTGGGCGCGCCAGTTCCTCGACCGCTTCCCCGACGGCCAGCTCTTCCTCGACCTGCGCGGACACGACCCGGCGACCGCGATGCCGACCGAGGAGGCACTGACCCACCTGCTGCGGGCCCTCGGCATCAGCGGCGAGGCGACACCGGCCAACCTCGGCCTCTACCGGTCGGCGCTGCAGGAGCGGCGGATGCTCATCCTGCTCGACAACGCCAGCTCCGCGCGGCAGATCGCGCCGCTGGTCCCGCCCAACTCCGACAGCATGCTGATCGTGACCAGCCGTCACCAGCTCGCGGCGCTCGCGCTCGATCACGAGGTCACCGCCGTCCATCTCGACACCCTCACCCGCGAAGATGCGTCGGTCCTGCTGCGACGGGTCCTCGGCGACGCCCGCGTCGACCGCGAGCAGTCCTGCGCCGACCAGCTCGTGGACCTGTGCGGGCGAATGCCGCTGGCCCTGCGCATCGCCACCGCCAAGCTCGCCGCCCGGCCGCAGCGCCTGCTCGCCGAGCTCGTCGCCGACCTGACCGGCGAGGACCGGCTGGGCGCGCTGAGCGTGCCCGGCGACGCGCGGACCGTCCGGGCCGTCTTCGCCACCGCCTACCAGGCGCTGAGCCCGCTCGCCGCGACCCTGTTCCGACGGCTCGGCAACCAGCCCGGCCCCACCTTCAGCGCCCACCTCGCCGCCGCGCTCGCCGGTCAGCCGGTTCAGGACGCGCTCGACGAGCTCGCCGTCGCGCACCTGGTCACCGAGGTGGCGAGCGGACGGTACCGGTTCCACGATCTGATCCGGCTCTACGCGATCGAGTGCTGCGCACCGGACGAGCAGGCCGAGACCCTGGACGCGATCCTCACCTGGTACCTGGCGATGGCGGACCGGGCCAACCATGCGCTGGAGCCCGCCCGGGACCGGGTCAAGCTCTCCTGGGACACCCCGCCGCCCGAGATGCCCTTCCTCGCCGACACCGCCCGGGTCCTGTCCTTCCTCGACACCGAACGGCCCAACCTGCTGCCGATCGCCCGGCACGCCACCGAGCACCGCCAGCTCCAGACCACGTGGCAGCTGACCTACCTGCTCGCCAGCTACTACACCCACCGGGGCTACTGGTCGGACTACACCGAGATCTGCCGCGAGGGCCTCGCTGCGGCGCTGCGCCTGGACGATCCCGTCGCCGAACGCCTGATGCGCAGCGGACTGGGCGTCGCGCACAACGTCACCCACCACCACGACAGCGCCCTGGAACAGCTGACCCAGGCCCTGGAACTCATGCGCGACGGCGGGGACCAGCGAGGACAGGGCATGGCCCTGAACAACATCGCCCACGCGTACGCCCAACTCGGCCGGCTCCCGGCCGCCGCCGACGCGTTCCAGCAGGCCCTCGACCTGCACACCGCCGACAACCACCTGCCCGGGATCACCCTGGCGCTCAACAACATCGCCGACATCTACATCCAGATGGGCGACTCCGACCGCGCCTTCGCCGCCCTGGAGCGAGCGCTGCGGCTGGCGCGCGAGATCGACAACGCCCACCTCGAAGGCGCGGTGCTGCAGAACATCGGCGAAGCCCACCTGGCCACGGGTGACGAGGACGGCGCCCTGCGCCACTTCGCCCTCGCCCTGGCGATCCGCCACCGCATCGGCGAGAAGCGGCGCGAGGCCGACACCTCCAACGCCATCGGCCTCATCCACGTCTCCCGAGGCGACCACGCGAGCGCCCTGGACCATTTCAGCCGGGCGCTCGCGCTCTGCCGCGAGATCAACGACCGGGGTCTGGAATCAGCGACCCTGGCCAACATGGCACTGCTCACCTAGTGCCAGACGGTCACCCGGCCGCTACCCGCCACCACGAAGCCGGACGAGTAGTTCGAGATCCCGATCTGGAAGTACTTGCCGGTCTGCGTGAACGCGTGCGGCAGCAGTTGCACGGGGACGTAGACGGTCGCCGATCCCGCCGGCAGCGTCACGACCTTGTTCACCGGCACGTAGTCGAGGTAGCCGAACAGGTCGCCGTCGTAGGTCTGGAAGAGCACCGTCTGATCGGTCGGCCGGGGCAGGTTGGTGCTGAACGGCACGTTGATGATGTTGCCGGGCTCGATCGTGCACGGAGTCACCGGCTTCGGCGTGGGAGACACCAGCGGCCGGGGCGTGGAGCCGAGCATCCGCACGGTGGGCTCGCCGCCCAGCAGGCAGAGCCGGCTGTCGAGGGTCACCCCGCGTGTCGTGGTGTCGTTGTCGAAGATGCGGCCCTGACCGACGGCGGACGGGATCCGAACGGTCGAGCTGGGATTGACGAGAGTGACCGTGAAGTCTTCCAGCAGGGCCTCGGTGACGTTGTCGTTGACGATGACCGCACGGATCTCGCGGCTGGAGGTGTCCCCCGCGGCCCACTGCAGCACCCCGGCGGCCAGCTGGAAGTCTCCCTGCCGCCGCGCGGAGCCGTCGGTGACCGTGTAGGAGACGGAACCGGCCGCGGCGCATGATCCGGTGTGCACCGTGAAGGTCAGCGTGCCGGCCGCCTCGGCCGCGGTCGCCTGCGGGTCGATCGCGACCGACCGCTGGCACGGGGTGGCGACGCCCGGCTGGCCAACGACGGTCGTCACGCCGATGGTGGCCGTCAGGACCGCCAGACCGGCGACGAATACACGGAGCATCGTCGATTTCATCGTCATGCGCGCATCATCGGTTACGAAGCTTGTGGCGTGCTTGTGACGAGCGCGCCCCGAGTGGTCAACAATTGGGACCGAAACGGCTACAGTGAGGATACCCGCAGCATGTGACGGTCCGTTTTCCGGCATGTGAGCATCGCGCGTCCGTACTCAGAAGACGTTCGAGAAGCTGTCCTCGCCGAGAAGCTTGAGCACGGCGGCCCTCACGTCGGGACACGATTGCTTGGTGAGCTGCTCGACGTCCATCTTGCCCACGACCTTCTGCTCCTCGCCCCACGTGTAGAGGTGCCCGGTGAGCTGAGCCAGTCTCCCCACCTCGGATCCGACCGCGCTCAGCCGCGGAATCTCCGAACGCAGGAAGTCGCACAGCTTGGCGGCGTCGACGGCGCTGACCGCGGCAGCCGTCGTAGCGGGGCCGCTGGGCGCACCCGGCGAACCGCTGTCGGCACTGTCGCCGCACGCGCCCAGCATGAATGCCGCCGCGACCAACAGCACGGAGCCTGCCCTGGAAGCCATCATGTGCCCACTCTCTCGAATCTGACGGCGACCGATCGGCAACCTCGATCGGCACGCTACCACATTTAGATAGAGTGGAACTCTATTTAAATGAGCGGAACGCTCTGCGGCCGCCACCCTTCACCGGATGACACATTGACATTCCTGCGTAGATTTCAGCGGTATATTGCAGCCATCATCCACCGGCTCGACACGAGGCTGGACCGCAGATGTCGCACTCCTGGGGGCACGTCGTCGCGCTCGCCCGCTGCGCCCGGCGATGCCTGCCCGTCATGTTCTACTCCAACGCCCGCTGCCGGGACCTGACAGCCGCCTTCGAGTCCGTCGTCACTCCGATGATCACCGAGGCCGCCGACCCGGCCGACCGGGCCTATCTGCACGATCAGCTGCTCTCCTGGGGCATCAAGGGCAGTTACCTGATGGAGAACTACGTCCGGCTCGTCGGCTCCCCGCCCCGGCCGGACGTGTCGATCCTCGCCGGCGTCTTCACCCGGCTCTATGACGACGCGCTGGACGAGTTCGACGACGACACCGTCGGCGCCCGGCTGAGCGCGCTCTTCGCCGGTGGCGACCTCGAGCCCCGTACCACAGTGGAGCACCTGCTGGCCGCGGTCTACCGGGCCCTCGCCGAGCGGGCGCCCCGCGCCACACACCCCGCCGCCTACCGGGTGCTGACCGAACTGCACGACAGCCAGCTGGAGTCGCTCAAGCAGGCCGGTTCGGACCTCACCGACCAGCAGGTGTGGGATCTCGCCCTCGCCAAGGGCGGCCGGGGCGTGGTCGTGCTGTGCAGCCTCGTCGTCCCCGGGCTCTCCGCCACCGACGAGGAGCTGCTGCACGACCTCGGCGCGATGCTGCAGGTCGTGGACGACTACCAGGACGCGGCCGACGACCGCCGCAGCGGGCTCCGGACCACCTGCACCGACGGGGGCGTCTCGGTCACGTTCCTGCTGGAGTGGATGCGCGACATCGAGTCCCGGATGGCAGCCGTCCACGGCGCGGTCCCGACCCGGCCCTTCTTCGACAGCCTCTACCTGTGGCTCTACACGATCGTCGGGGTGCGCCTGCTGCGCCGCGGGCCGGTCCGCCGGAGCTGGTCCCGCCAGGTCCCCCGGGTCATCCCGATGCGCGTCATCCTCCTGCGTCGCGACGTTCTCCATGGAACCTGGAGCGTCGACTCCGTGGACCGTCACCGACGGCGGGTGCGCGCCGGCGCAGTCCCCTCAGAGCACTTGCCGGCCGGACCCCCTGCGCAAGAAGGTTCCGGGCCCAGGCGTGGTGCTCCTCCGCCCAGACAGCGAGGTTGACCGTGCGTTCCGACCGGCGCCGCCCGACTGCACACTGTTGCATCTGCGGAACACTCCATCCGCCCGAAATCATCTATGTGTGCTGTTCACAGCCTTGCCGCAGCCGCGCACGTGACATGAATCCATCATTCATCCACCGATAACTTGCCTCGCCCGAAATGCGGCAAACACAATGTGATCTCCAGTTCAGCGTGTTCATGTCCCCGGGGAGTCAACATGTCACAGGACATCAACTCGCAGACACTCCTGCAGGCTGCGCGATCGGCGATCGGCGATCTCGGCGACGCACGACTGGTCCTGGAGGAGCATGGCGACCTGGGCGGAATCTCGATCGGCGATGCGATCAGACAGGCCTACCTGTTCCCCGGACGATCCGGGGTCGTCGTCGAGGTATGGCGCCACAACGGTCGCGACGCCTACCTGGTCTGCAGCCGCGAGACCGTAGCCGGCGCCGTGGACACCGCGCTGCATGAAATCGTCCGCCGCACCCGCAGAAATCTGCCTGACCGGCGCTTCCGATAACGGCGCGCTACCACTCCGCGACGGCCGAATCAGCGGGTCACCGCCGTGTCGTTGCGGGGCTTCCGGCAGCCTGCGCACTACGGTTTCCCGGTGAATACGGGTGACGGCGATGACCTCTGATCTGGGACGAAGGGTCGCCTACCTGCGTAGGCGACGTGGATGGAGCCAGCGCAGACTGGCCAGCGCAGCCAACGTCAGCAATTCGACCATCTCCCGGATCGAGAACGGCACCAACAGCGATTTCACCATCACCGCTCTGACGCTGGTCGCCGCAGCGCTGGACCACGATCTGGTCAGCCTGCTGGCAGCAGAGCTACCCGATCAGGCATGGCGGAGGCAACTCGGCACCGAGGCGCGCCGCGCCCTCGTTGCGCTCGCCGCACCGGGCCGACCAGCGGTGCACCCGGACGGCCTGCACGCTGAGATCACCGCGCTCCGCGAGGCCCGCATGCGCTGCGACTTCGCCCGCACCGCAGCACTGGCGCCCGCTCTGCTGCGCAGGATGTCCCCCACTGATCTACCGCAGGAGACCGCGCACGTCTGCTACGACCTCGCGCTGTCGTTACGAATGCTCGGCCACCACGGCGAAGCGTGGCTCGCCGTCAAGATCGCGCAGACGGCCGCGGCGAACGCCCGCTCCCGCGCGCTCCTCGACACCGTGCTGGCCCTGCAAGCCGTGTTCGCCATGGAGGATGGCGAACTCGCGGCAGCACACGCCATCGTCAGCAGCGTCCCCAAGATCAGACCGGCAACCCGTTCCGACGCGTGCGGCTCGGCGGCACTGCATCTGATCGAGGGCTTGGTACACGCGCACATCGGCATCTCCGACGGCTCCGATCAGGTTCGCGACGCCACGGCACTCCTGAGCTTGGACGGCAGCGGCACTGACCTGCTCGACACCGGCATCGACCAGGTGGCCGACGTCGGCCTGTGGGCCATGAAGATCGCCAATGCCACCGGGCAGTTCGCCAGAGCCCACGACCTCGCCGGACCATGCCCTGACGACACCTTCGGCGCCTCGCTGTGGCATCTGAACATGTGCGCCGTCCAACTACAGCTCGATGACGCCGAACACGCAGCGCAACGACTACTCACCGCACACGAGATCGCACCACAGCTCCTGCCCAGCCGACCGGAGACGATCGCCTGCGCCAGCAGCCTGATCAGCCGCAGACTGCGCCCCGACACCCGGCGCAGAATCCGCTCCATCCACGAGACCGCACTACGGCCTGTTTCATAAGTCGTCGTGCTCATGAGCGCAGGGTCCGGGACGGCGACCGCACCATGCCGGCCGGCCCCCGAGGAGGAATCTACGCCTGCTCCGTTCGCAGCTGGGCCAGACGGAGAAAGGCCAGACCGACCAGTGCCTCGGTGTCGTGATCGGACGGATGGAACCCCCGGCGCAGGTAGGACCTGATCGTGGCGCGGTAGGTACCGGGGATCTCCTGCAGGTCGGTCCGGACCAGGCGCAGCAGGCCGCGCCAGCGCCCGATCCGCCGCCACTCGACCGGCCCCAGCACCCGGGGCGACTGCGCCAGCATGGAGGCGAACCCGATCGCGGTCAGCAGCAGGAAGACCGGCGTCGCCAGCAGGAACCCGCCCACCCGCGACAGCTGCGAGCCGCCCAGGGTGTCGAAGAGGTCGGCGACGACCGTCTTGTGCTCCAGCTCCTCCGCCACGTGCCAGAGGAAGAGCACCTCCATCTCCGACAGGTCGCCCGGCGGCTCCGGCTGGTCGAGGCGGCCGACCGAGGCGAGCCACGGGCTCGGGCGCAGCGATGTCTCGGCGAGCGACGCGGTCCAGTGCTCGGCGGCGGCGAAGATCGCGACGGCGAAGCCGTGTCCGAACAGCGGGCGCAGAACCCGGTGCAGGAGGGCGTCGGTCAGGCGTACCAGGAGATGGGTGAGGTTGTGGGTCCTGGTCACGCGGAAGCCCTGCGCGCTGATGCACTCCATCGACCGGCGGTGCTCGCGGGCGTGCGACCCCTCCTGCTGGAGGAAGCCGCGGACCGCCGCCAGATCGGTGTCGGCCGGGACCCGCCGCGCGGCCCGCGCGACGTGGCGCACCATGATCGTCTCCAGCGCCGGGAAGACGATGCTGTAGGCGTTGAGCAGGCAGGAGTAGGGCAGGCTGCCCGCCATCCAGTCCGGCGGGCACGGCCGGGCGAAGTCGAACTCCAGCCGCCTCGGCAGCGGCGGATCGTGGGGCCCGTCGATCAGATCCATGCGAACCAGGGCAGCCTGCGGGACCGGGCCGATCCCGCGGCGAGGCGGCGTTCGAGCCTCGCCTGCCAGCGGGTGCCGAAGGGGGCGTTGCGGAACCGGTCCGGCGCCACGATCCGCCACGCGGAGTGCAGGGTGACCCAGTAGGGCACGATCACCTCCGGCTCGATCCCCAGCATGTAGTCGAGCTTGTCGGGGATCTCCGTCCAGTGGATGCCGGGGTAGCGGTGGTGCACGCTGTGGTAGCCCTGGTTGAAGATGAAGAAGTTGAGCACGTTGCCGACCGTGTTGATCGACGCGCTGCCGCCCTCGAAGGCCCGCGCGGGCGCGTGGGTGAGCCAGGCGAAGTAACCCGAGGTCAGGTGGGTCAGCAGGAACGGCACCCAGTAGAAGACGAGCATCCGCAGCGGGAAGACGGCCGTCAGCACGCCCATCGCGGCCAGGACCAGGGACAGATCGATCACGAAGGTACGCCGGCGCAGCCGCCGCTGTGCCGAGGCATCGGCGGCGAAGAGCGAGCGGACCGTGGCCCGCCGGACGATGTAGGCGTAGCGCAGCCAGTACCACAGCGCCCGCAGCCCTCGCTCATAGGTCACCGTCGACGTGACATCACCCGGCCCGTCGTCGAACCGGTGGTGGTTGACGACATGGACGGTGCGCATCTCGGCCGCCGACAGCCAGCTCGGCACGCAGCACAGCACATCGAGGACCCGGTTGGCCCCGGCACCGACGAAGAGCGGCCGGTGCGCGTGCATGTGCAGCACCCCGATGGTGATCGAGTAGCTGAGCAGCAGGAGCAGCGTGAACGTCGGCACCGCGACGAGCGGCGCCATCGACCACGGGCTCGTCAGCGCGAAGGCGAAGAGTCCCAGATAGCACAGGATGTGGCCGATCGGCAGCGCGTTGGCGCCGTGTTCGAGCCGCAGCACCCGGCGGGCGGCGTGCTCGCCCAGGCGCAGCGCTGACGGGAGGTGGTAGCCGAGAGCGCCCGCTCTCGTGGTGGTGCTCATGGCCTCACTCCTTTGACGGCTGCCTGCTGGATCAGGTCGGCGAGGTGGCGCATCTCGTCGATGAAGTCGGGCCCGCGCTCGTCGAGACCGTTGAGCGCGCCGAGCGCGAGCTGGTCGGCGAGCATCACGCGCAGGACGTGGGTTCCGGCGAGTCCGCCGGTGAGCGGGCCGGTCGGCAGGTCGCCGACGAGCCGGAACGCGGCCCCGACGAGCAGCTCCGGCAGGCCCGTCCCGCTCGGCGGCGCGGCGTCGACGAGGGTGATCCCCCGCGTACCGCCGAGATGGGTGACCGCTTCGTTGACGGCGGCCCGGACCCGGTCCAGCACGGCGGTGAACCGCCGCGGACCGAGCGCCGCGAGCAGGGCGGCGGGAAGCTGGGCCCGGCGCCGGTAGGGAGCGCGCACCCCCGCCTGTCCACACAGGAATCCGGCGGTGGTCACGGTGACGTAGGCGGCGGCGGCTCGCACACCCCGGCCGCGCGGCGCGGCGCCGACCTGGCCGAGCAGCGCGAACGCGGCGAGGACCAGCGGCGGCAGCCGCAGGAACACCTGCCGGGAGAGCTCGGCGCGGGTGGTGGCGCCGTACGGTTCGCCATCGCCGTCGCGCAGGTCGTTCGCCATCTGCGCGAGGACGCCGACCGCACCGCAGAGGTCCGCCGGGACCGGCCGCGCCGCGACGAGTTCGACGGCGTAGCGGACCACCCGGCCGAGAACCTCCCGGCCGTAGGTGTCACGCGGCAGCGGATGCGCGAGATTGCGGGCCATCGCGGCGCCGATGTCGTCGAGCAGCGACCGGATCCGGGCCCGGCGCTCGGCGGGCAGCGCCAGCAGCAGGTCGCGCACATCGGCGATCCGGCCCGCCAGCACCGCGTCGAGCCGGTCCAGCCGCCGGCCCGGCACCGGGCCCAGCAGCTCCGGCGGCCGCGCCCGCCGCCCGCACAGGTAGTCGACGGCGAGCCCCAGCCGCGCCGCGCGGTCCTCCCCCAGGTCCTCGAAGGCGTCCAGCACCCGGCAGGCCAGGAACGCTGCGGTCGCCTCCTCGCGCATCGCGGCCGGCAGCAGGCAGGTCGCGACGCCCAAATGCCTGGCCATGGGTACGAGTGCCCGCCGCCCCATCGCCACCGGGTCGGGTGCGGCGAGGACACCGGCGAGGTCGGGCGGGCTGCGCAGCGACGCGATCCCGCGCAGGACCAGCCCGAGGCGGCGGACCCCGTCGGCGGAGATCGCGCCCCGGCTCATCGGGCCAGCACCGCGGAGCAGAGTTCGGCGAGATGGCGGTGCCCGTCGGTGTCGGGGAACCCGTCGAGCGCGGCCCTCGCCGCCTCGGCCTCGCGAGCGGCTCCGGTACGGGCGAGCTCGACAGCCCCGCTGCCCACCACGTCGGCGCGGATCCGGTCGAGGTTCGCCGCCGCGGCACCGGCGGCACGCCACTGCTCGGCCGCGTTCGGCCGCGAGCCGAGCCACTCGAGCACCGGCCAGGTGGTGATGTGCCCGGCGAGATCGGTGCCGGTGGGGCTCTGCACGTCGTGGATGTCGTCCATGATCTGGAACGCCACGGCGAGGTGGTCGGCGTACCGGGCCAGCGCCCGCAGGCCGTCGCGGTCGCAGCCCGCCGCGGCACCGCCGTGCGCGCAGGCGAGCCGGAAGAGCGTGCCGGTCTTCGCCACGGCGACGAGGCGGTAGTTGCGCCGCAGCCCGGCGAGGTCGGTGGCGGTCGGCGGGACGCTCTCGATGATCTGGCCCAGCGCCAGCTCGCCGACCCGGTGCAGTTCGTTGACGCCCCAGGGTGCGCTGACCTGCGCGGCGACGACCGGGTTGCGGCCGAGGACGTCGGCGAAGAGACGCAGCGCCGCACCGGCCATGTGCAGCCCGGCCAGGGCCGCCGTGCGGGTGCCGGAACTTGCCGCCACGGACGGGCCGCCGCGCCGGATCAGGGAGCCGTCGCAGATGTCGTCGTGCAGCAGCGACGCCTCGTGCAGCATCTCCACCGCGCAGGCCAGGTCCAGCACGTCCGCATCGGACACGCTGTATTTCTGGGTCGCTTCGCTCCCGCGCGCCTCTGTGCGGCGCCTTCCCTCGTCGCTACGCTCCTCAGTCCAGGCGTCGCGACGCGCTCCACTGCGCTCGGTATTTCCGGGCCGCTCCGCTCCGCGCGCCCCTGCGCGGCGCCTTCCCTCGTCGCTACGCTCCTCAGTCCAGGCGTCGCGACGCGCTCCACTGCGCTCGGTATTTCCGGGCCGCTCCGCTCCGCGCGCCCCTGCGCGGCGCCTTCCCTCGTCGCTACGCTCCTCAGTCCAGGCGTCGCGACGCGCTCCACTGCGCTCGGTATTTCCGGGCCGCTCCGCTCCGCGCGCCCCTGCGCGGCGCCTTCCCTCGTCGCTACGCTCACCGGGGTCGAGCCGACTGGCTGCGACGGTGAGCCCGGCGCGGAGGCGCTTGCCGGGCCGGGAGAGCACGTAGGCGTAGATGTCGCGGAAGGGTCCCTCGGCGCCGAGCAGCTCGGCGAGCCGGTCGTTGACGGCGACCCGCACGCCCTCGGCGAACCGGGACGTGGTCGGCGCGCCCGGCACCAGCATGCCCGCATGATAGGCCGCCGAGATGACATCGCTATATCTACCTGTCAGCCACCTGACAGGCCGCCCGCGAGGAGTTCCATCTGGTCCGCCTCGGTCTCGTTGCCCAGCCGCCGGAAGAGCAGCACCGCGGCGCCGGCGTTGGCCCGTGCCCGCTCGGCGTCGCCGACCTGGCGGTAGGCCTCCGAGAGGACGGCGAGCGCCTTGGCCTCGGCGTAGCTGTTCTGCGCCTCGCGGTAGAGCTGGGCGGAGGCGCAGAGGCGGTCCAGCGCCGCCGCGGCATCGCCCTCGGCGAGGTCCAGCCGGCCGAGCGCGTTGAGTGCCAGCGCCTGCCCGAACACGGACCGGCTCGCCCGGCTCAGCTCCAGCCCGCGTTCGAGGATCGGACGCGCACGCGGGTGCCCGCTGCCGGCGTAGAGCGCGCCGAGGTGCCCGTGCAGGAACGCGAGCTGCACGGGGTCGGCGGACTCCTCGGCGATGTCGATCGCCTCCACCAGCGCCCGCTCCGCCTGCTCGGGCTCGTCCTGGTCGCGGTGGATGATCCCGATGAGGGTCAGCGCCACGCTCTGATCGCGGGAGCTGGCCAGCTCCCGGGCGATGGTCAGGGCCCGGGACGCGTGGACGAGCGCCTCATCGTTGTGCCCCTCCTGCCGGCGCACCATGCCCAGCAGCTGCCAGACATGCAGCTCGCCGAGGCGATAGTCGGCCGAGCGGCACGCCTGCAGGCTCTGCTCCAGCCGGGCGACGGTCTCGGCGTGCTCGCCGCGCATCCGGTGCACCGTCGCGCACAGGTAGAGCGCGTCGGCCTCGCCCCGGGTGTCGCGCACCTGCCGGAAGAGGTGCAGTGCCGCCGAGGCGAAGGCGAGCTTCTGCCCCAGCTCGGAGCCGGGCTTCGAGCTGTACAGGTCCGCGAGGTTGCGCAGCATGACCGCCTCGCCGAGCTGGTCGCCGGCGGCGCGGCAAGCTCTGAGGGCGGTCTCGTGGACGTGCTGCCCGTCGTCGAAAAGGTCGCGCAGCTCGTAGAAGCTGTGTGCCGCCGCGGCGAGTCCCCAGGACAGGTCGGTCCGTCCGAGGTCGGCCGCCTGCGCCACCGCGGCGGCGATGGCCGCGCGCTCGGCCTCGAACCACGCCGACGGTGAGCGGGCCGCGACTTCGACCCCGCCCGGCGGCGCCGCGACCGCTCGCGGCGGCCCGATCTGGGCCAGGGTTCCCGAGGCGAGGGCCGCACCGGCGGCCCGGGCCAGTGCCAGCCAGCCCTCCAGCGCGCGGTCGATCGCTGCGAGCTGTGCCGCAGCCGGTCTCTGCTGGGCCAGCTCCCGCGCGAAGAGCTTCACCAGACTGTGGAAGCCGTAGCGCAGCTGCCCGACCTGGTCGACGCGGGTCTCGTCGAGCAGGCGCCGGTCGACCAGGGTACGCAGCACCTGGCGGGTCTCGGCGGCGGTGAGGTCGGCGACCGCGGCCACCACCCAGGCGGGGAAGTCCGCGACGTCGAGCAGGGACAGCCGGCGCAGCGCCCGCTGTTCGGCGGCGGACAGGCCCTGGTAGCCGGCGGCGATGGTGGTCCGCACGTCGAGATCGCCGATGCTCAGTTCGTCGAGGCGGCTCCGCTCGTCCATGAGCTGCTGGACGAGCCAGGACAGCGATGTCTCGGGCGACGCCGAGACGCGCGCCGCCGCGATGCGTACGGCGAGCGGAAGGTGGCCGCACAGCGCGGCGAGGGTGCTGGCGGCGTCCGGCTCGGCCATGACCCGCTCCACGCCCGCGATCCGCCCCAGCAGGCTCAGCGCGCACTCCGGGCTGAACACGTCCAGGTCGACGAAGTGGCTGCCGTCCAGTGCGGAGAGCCGCCGACGGCTCACGACCACGGCGGCGCTGGGTCCGGTCCCGGGCAGCAGCGGGCGCACCTGCTGCTCGCTGCTGGCGTTGTCGAGCAGGATCAGCATCTTGCGCCCGGCCAATCGGCTGCGCAGCAGGGCCGCCCGCTCGTCGGTGGTCTCCGGCATCTCCGATCCCTGCACGCCGAGTGCCCGCAGGAAGCGCCCGAGCACCTCGTCCGCGGGTGCGGGAACCGCGCTGTCGCCGCGCAGGTCGGCGTAGAGCCGGCCGTCGGGATAGGTGTCGTGCAGCAGGTGGGACGTGTGGATCGCGAGCGTCGTCTTGCCTACTCCGGCCCGGCCCGAGATCGCCACCAGCTGCATCACCGCTCCCGGTTCCTGTTCGAGGATCTTCAGGCAGCCGGCGAGTTCGGCGTGGCGGCCGGTGAAGTCGCCGATGGAGGCGGGCGCGTGCCAGGGCACCTCGCGGGGCCGTGCCGGTGGTGTGCGGTCGGCGGTCGGCGTACCCGCCGCGTCCGCGGCGCCGTCCTCGGCGAGGATGTCCCGATGGGCCTGGCGGAGGTAGGGTCCCGGCTCGATGCCGAACTCCCCGGCGAGTCGGCGCCGCGCGTCCACATAGGCGCTCAGCGCCTCCGCACGCCGCCCCTGAGCGTGCAGGGCCCGCATCCACAGGGCGATGATCCGCTCCCGCGCCGGATGCTCCTGCATCAGCTGTCGTACCTCGCCGAGCACCTCCTCGGCCCGTCCGGCGAGCAGGTCCGACTCCAGCCGGGCCTCCAGGGCGGCGAGGCGCAGCTCCTCCAGCCGGGATACATAGGCCGATATCAGCGGCGAGGCGGCCACGCCGGAGAAGGCCGGTCCTCGCCACAGGGTCAGCGCCGCGCCGAGCAGGCGTACCGCCCGGTCGACGTCGCCCGTCCGCAGCGCGCCCTGGCCGTCGGCGGCGAGCTGCTCGAACCGGTACGCGTCGACGGCCTCCCGCGCCACGTCCAGCAGGTACGCATCAGCCTGGGCCGTCAGGATCTCCGGACCCTCCGCACCGAGCGATCGGCGCAGCGCCAGGACATAGCCGCGGACCAGCGACCGTGCCGAGGCGGGCGGGGCACCACGCCACAGCTCCTCGACGAGGCGGGCGACCGGCACCGGCGTACCGGCGTGGATCATGAGGACGGAGAGCAGGGTGCGGGCCTTGCCACCGGCGACCGGTCGCCACTCGTGCGCGCAGCGGATCTCCACGGAGCCGAGACACCGAAACCGCAGGGACAACCTTCGCACCCACCCTCGATTGATCAAGCAACATGAACTCTACCGCGCGAGCGCAGCCACCGCGCCATCAAAGATCAGCCGATCTGGATCAATGTTGTATGCCGCTTGTATCCGTGCTGACTAGCCTGCGCGGATGGCTTACCTATGGATCGCCTTCGCTGTCGTCACCACCATCAGCCTGCTCAATCTCCTCCTGGTGTTCGGCGTCGTCCGCCGCCTGCGCGAGCACACCGCGCTGCTCGCCAAGATGCCCACCGGGCCCACGGCCGGCGACCTGATCCTGCCCGCAGGCGCCCAGATCGGCTCCTTCTCGGCCGTCACCACCGCCGGGGACGCGGTCTCCACCACGTCGTTCCGCGACGGCACCCTGGTCGGCTTCTTCTCGCCCGGCTGCGCGCCCTGCCGCGAGCGCCTGCCCGAGTTCGTCGCCTACGCCGCGGAGCTCGGCGGCGCGGACCGGGTCTTCGCCGTCGTCGTCTCCGATGTGGCCTCGGAGGCCACCGAGACCATCGACCAGCTCGCCGGTGTGGCGCGGGTGGTGCTGGAGAAGGACGAGGGACCGGTGGCCGCGGCCTTCGGGGTGAAGGGGTTCCCCGCGGTCGGCCTCGTCAACGCGGACGGGACCGTCGTCGCCAGCGGCTCCATGCTCTCCGGCCTGCCCCGGCCCGCCGCGGTATGACCGCCGAGTTCACATCGGCCGCCCAGCCGAACCGGCGCGACCTGCTGCGGGTGGGCGTCCTCGCGGCTGTCCTCGCCCGTCGCGGCGCCGCCGCCACGACCGCCTCCTACGCACTGTCCACCCTGGTCGCGGCGGCGGTGCCGGTCACCACCGCCTGGCTGACCAAGGTGCTGATCGACCTGATCACGACGGGCGGAGCGCTGGGCGCGGTCACGGCGGTCGCGGTGGGCCTGGCGGTCGCCGGCCTCGCCGCCGCGGCGTTCCCCCAGATCAACCAGTATTTGCGGACGCAGCTGGACCAGCGGGTCGCCCTGTTGGCACAGGATGAGCTGTATCTCGCGGTGGAGCGGTTCAGCGGCCTCGCCTACTTCGAGAACCCCGCCTTCCTGGACCGGCTCCGGCTGGCCCAGCAGGGAGCTGCCGCACCGGCGCAGGTGGTCGACGGCACGTTCGGGGTGACCCGCGGCGTTCTGACGCTGCTGGGCTTCCTCGGTTCGCTCGCGGTGATCAGCCCGGTCATGGCGCTCGCGGTCCTCGCGACGGCGGTGCCGACGCTGCTGCTGGAGATCCAGCTCTCCCGGCGGCGTGCGGCGATGATCTGGGACCTCGGCCCGACCGAGCGGCGGGAGTTCTTCTACCGCAACCTTCTCGGCAGTGTCGACGCCGCCAAGGAGATCCGGCTGTTCGGCATCGGCGGCTTCCTGCGCGGACGGATGCTGACCGAGCTGCGCGAGGTGTTCGGTGCGAAGCGGCGGATGGACCGCCGTGAGCTGATCGTCCAGGGTGGACTCGCCGCGCTGAGCGCCGTCGTCGCCGGGGTGGGCCTGGTCTGGGCGGCGCGGCAGGCGCGTGCCGGGGCCCTCACGATCGGCGACGTCGCCCTGTTCCTCGTCGCCGTGCCGAGCGTCCTGGGCGCGATGCAGCAGCTGATCGTGTCGGTGGCGCACACCCACCAGCAGCTCACCATGTTCCACCACTACGCGGTGGTCGTCGGCGCCGCACCGGACCTGCCGCTGCGGGCGGAGCCGGTCGCGCTCCCCGTGCTGCGGCGCGGCATCGAGCTGCGCGACGTGTGGTTCCGCTACAGCGACGAGCACCCCTGGGTCCTGCGCGGGGTCAGCATGTTCATCCCGCACGGCAGCACGGTCGGGCTGGTCGGGCTCAACGGCGCCGGGAAGAGCACGCTGGTGAAGCTGGTCTGCCGCTTCTACGACCCGGACCGCGGGTCCATCACCTGGGACGGCGTCGACCTGCGCGACGTCGAGATCACCGAGCTGCGGGCGCGCATCGGTGCCGTGTTCCAGGACTACATGAGCTATGACCTGACCGCCGCCGACAACATCGGGCTCGGTGACATCGCCAGCATCGACGACCGGCCCGCCCTGGTCGCGGCGGCGCAGCGCGCGGGCGTCCACCCCGCCGTCGAGGCGCTGCCCCGGGGGTACGACACGATGCTGAGCCGGATGTTCTTCGGCGAGTCCGATCAGGGCGATCCCGAGACCGGGGTCCGGTTCTCCGGCGGGCAGTGGCAGCGACTGGCCCTGGCCCGGGCGTTCCTGCGCGACAAACGCGATCTGATGATCCTGGACGAGCCCAGTGCGGGTCTCGACGCCCAGGCCGAGTACGAGGTGCACCAGCGGCTCCGGGAGCACCGGGCGGGCCGGACGAGCCTGCTCATCTCCCACCGGCTCGGCTCGCTGCGCGACGCCGACCTCATCGTCGTGCTCGCCGACGGCACCGTCGCCGAGCAGGGCGACCATGTGACGCTGATGGCCGGTGGCGGCGCCTACGCGGAGCTGTTCCAGTTGCAGGCGGCCGGTTACCAGCTGTCCGAGCAGGCGGCGGGCCAGGCCGATTAGCGCAGGAGCTCGGACGCGACCCGGTCCTTGAGGTCGCGCTCCTCTCCTCGGCCGAGCCGCTCCAGCAGGGCGGCGGCGAAACGTTCGCGGTTCGGGTCACCGCACCACCGCGACAGGTCCAGCGCCGACCGCAGATCGGCCTCCACCTCGCTGCCCTGCCCCGACCGCTGATGGGCGGCGGCCCGCCAGAGCAGCGCCTGCCAGCTGTGGTCGTGCGCCGAGGTGGCCCGGCAGCGGGCCAGCGCCTCGGTCAGCCGGCCGACGGCGCGCAGGTCACTGCCGCGCAGGCAGTCGGTGCTGCCCAGCGCCACCAGGGTGATCGCCTCGCCGATGAGGTCGCGTTCGGCCCGGCGGACCGCCAGCGCCTGGTCGAACGCCGCCTCCGCCTCCGGATAGCGGCTCAATCGGCGCAGGACCTCCCCGGACTCGTGCAGCGCTTGGCCAGCCGCCGGCAGCAGGCCGTGCCGGTCGTAGAGGGCGGCGCTCTGCTGGAGTCGCGCCAGCCCCGCCCCGAGGTCGCCGGAGTGCACCAGCGTCTGCCCCAGCGCGAACAGACAGGCGGCGACGCCCTGCTCGTCGCCGAAGCGGCGCCGCAGATCGGCCGCCCGCTCCAGGTAGGAGATCGCCTGGCCGAACGCGCCACGGGCCCGGCAGACGGCGGCGAGGCTCACCATCGCCTCGGCCTCGGCGTGCCAGGCCGCGTCCCGGACCGCCACGGTCCGCGAGAGCTGGGCCAGCTCATCCAGGTCGTCCCAGCGGCCACCGGCGGTGAGGTGCTGGTGCAGCGCGGCGAGCAGCAGCGGCACGAAGCGCGCGACCGCGGCGGGCTCGTCGGCGACCTGGCGGGCCGTCGTCAGCAGGTTGGCGCGTTCCTGGTCCAGCCAGGCCGTGGCCGCCGACGCGTCGGCGAGTTCGAGGCGGGGGACGGTCTCGAAGAATCCGTCGTCGCGGGCCGGCCGGAACGCGGGGTGCACCAGCTCCCACGCGCGGCGGGCCGTGCAGAGATAGAAGCACAGCAGGCGGTGCAGCGCTTCGGGACGGCCGGGGACGGCGAGGTCCGCGGCGAACAGCCGCACCAGCTCGCCGATCCGGTAGCGGCCCGGCCCGGTCTGCTCCACCAGGCGCTGCTCCACCAGCTGGTCGAAAGCGGGCGCCGCCTGCGCGTGGGACAGGTCGCCCAGCGCGGCCACCGCCGCCAGCGTGAACTCCTCGATGCGGACCGTGCCGAGCAGCCCGAGCAGGGCCGCGGCGTCGCTGCCGACGGCGCGGAAGCTCCGCTCGATGCTGGAGCGGATCGCCAGGTCCCCGAAGGCGAGCGTGTCGAGCCGGGTCTGCTCGTCGGAGAGCTGCCGGACCAGCTCGCCGACGCTCCACAGCGGCCTGGCGGCCAGCCGCGCACCGGCGATGCGCACCGCGAGCGGCAGCCGGTCGCAGAGCGTCGTCAGCCGCGTGGTCTCCTCGGGCTCGGCCGCGATGCGCTCGGCGCCGCACACCGTCGCCAGCAGTTGCGCCGCGGCCGGCCCGGTGAGGCGGTTCAGCTCGATGTGGACGGCTCGGTCGATCGTGGCGAGCATCCGCCGACTGGTGATCATGACCACCGAGCCGCCGCCGCCGACCAGCAGGGGGCGGACCTGCTCCGCACTGGCCGCGTTGTCCAGCACCACGATCATCTGACGTTCCAGGATGAAGGAGCGGTAGCGGGCGGCCGCCTCCGCCTCGGTCTGCGGCATCTGATCAGCCGGTACGCCGAGGGTACGGATGATCCGCCGCAGCACGTCCACCGGTTCCTGCGGCAGCGCACCGGGGCCGTCGGCGAGGTCGACGTAGATCTGCCCGTCGGGGAAGGAGGGTGCCACCTGATGCGCGACGTGGACGGCGAGCGCGGATTTGCCGACACCGCCGGGGCCGTAGAAGGCGATGGCGGGCAGCCCGGTCAGGGCGTCGACCGCCAGCGCGATCTCCCTGTCCCGCCCGACCAGGCGCGCCACATCCGTGGGCAGTTCCCGGGGGCGGATCTCCGTGCCGTCGGCGGTCTTCGACTCGGGCAGGAGCGCCGGGTCCCGGCTGAGCACCGCCTGGTAGAGGGCGGACAGCTCCGCGCCGGGGTCGACCCCGAGGTCGCGGACGAGCGCCAGCCGGGCCTGTCCGAAGGCGTCGAGGGCGCCCGCGACGTCGCCGGTGCGGTAGAGGGACAGGATGAGCTGCTGCCAGAGCCGCTCGCGCAGCGGGTGCTCATAGGTCAGCTGCCGCAGCTCCGGGATGAGCTGGGCGTTCTCTCCCAGCTGTTGGCGGGCCGCGATCAGCTCCTCCACGACGTTGAGCCGCTGCTGGTCCAGCCCGGCGAGCCGCGCCGCGAGCAGGCCGGACCGGCTCGTGTCCTCGCCCGCCGCGCCCCGCCACTGCGCCAGCGCCTCCCGAAAGGCACCCACGGCCCGCCGCAGCTCACCTCGGCTCATCGCGGCTCGGCCCGCGGCGGCACGCTGGGTGAAGTGGGCGAGGTCGAGCTCGTCGTCGGCGGCCGTGAGCAGGTAGCCGGGCGGCCGGCCGGTCAACCGGCTGTCCCCGCTGCCGTCGGTCAGCGTCAGGCGCAGCTGCGAGGCGTAGGTGCGGATGTTCGCGATGGCCGACGTGGGCGGGTCACGCTCCCACAGGGTGGCGATGAGACGGTCGAGGGAGACGACGCGGTTGGCGTCGAGCAGCAGCGAGGTCAGCAGCATCCGCTGCTTGACGGAGCCCGCGGCGACGGCGACCCCGTCCCGCCGGAGCTCCAGCGGGCCGAGCACACGGAACTCCCAACCCATGCAAGCCTCCCTGAGCCGCTCAGGAACATAGATCGTAAACGCACGATCACCGCGACGCGGGTTCGAGCTTCTTCAGCACCACCCCCCACAGCTGCTCGTCGGTGAAGTAGCCGCAGCTGCGGGAGTCGAAGCTGAGATCGGCGTTGTCCCCCAGGACGACGAAACGACCCGGGGGCACCACCGGGTGGTCGACGTATCGCAGCGCCGCCACCTCTTGCCACGGCACCTCGTCACCGGGGACGGCGACGACCCGCTTGATCAGCCAGGATCCGGTCGCGCTCGCCCAGGCCTCATCGGCGAGGACCGCCGATTTCTCCACACCGGGCACCGTCCACCCGGCGCTGTCGGCGGGCGACGGGCGCGCGACCATGACGACGTCGCCGTTGCGTACGCCGTCGAGGGTGGCCCGGCGTACGAGCACACGGTCGCCGGGGTGCAGCGCCGGAGTCATGCTCGGCCCGTGAACCGTCACCACGGTCAGCCGTCCGCGCATCCGCCGGATCACCAGCACGACGCTGCCGACGACGATCAGGGTTCCCGCTACGGCGATGGTCCACATCGCCTGAGCCTGCCGGGAGCAGATACAAAACAGATACATCCCTGGATGCGTAGCGCAATCGGCGGGTTCGTGTATGCCGCGACGTTAGCGTCAGCCACCCGACCGAGAGGAGTTTCCATGATCAAGCTGATCGAGCGCGTCAGCGACCGCCTGACCGCACTCGTCGTGCCCAAGGCCGACGCCGCGGCGGCGTGCCCGTCGTGCTACGTGACCGGCTGCTACTGCAGCGGCACCCGCACCCAGGGCTACAAGTACTGCTACGCGTACGACGGGTACAACTGTTACAAGGTGTACTCCGGCTGCGCCAGCAACTACTACAACTGCAACTGATCACCTGACAGCGGCGTGGTGGCGGCTCTCGCATGCCCCACCACGCCGTCCGGCCGACCGATGCGGACATGTTGTGCCCGTGGCTCATAGTGAGCTGGTCCATCCATGTATGCACATGATCGGCGGAGGCCCCGGTGCGCAGCAGACTCCACCCCTATCTGGCCGCGTTGGCATTGGCCCTGGCCGCAGTGCCCGTCGCTGCCGCACCGGCTCAGGCCGATCTGCCTTACGGCTGCCGGTCGGCGGCGATCAGGTCCGTGGACAAGAACACCTACGTCAAGACCGACCTGGCCGCCCAGGGCGATCTCAACGGGCGGCTGCGCGCCGGGTCCACCACCATCGGCAGCGCCGAGATCTTCGAGGTCTGCCGGGTTCCGGCCACCCCCACGTCCGGGATCTACTGGACCATCCGATCCACCGAAAACCACCGCTACGTGTCGGCCGAGTTCGGCTACACCGGTAATCTGCTGGGGCTGATGCGGGCCCGTGCCACCGCCGTGGGACCGTGGGAGCAGTTCGACCTCCCCGGCTGGACCGGCTGGCTCAACATCCGGACGATCGCCTTCAACAGGATCGCGGTGCTGGAGACGGCACCGGCGGAGATCGCCGGCAACCTGACCGCGCGCTCGGCCTTCCGCAGCCCTCCGCGTACCTGGGAGCTGGTCTTCGACAACCTGTGCCGCGACACCGGCTGCGAATTCCACGACCCCTACGACGACGGCTGCGCAACCAACCCGGTCGAGGTGGACTCCGCGACGGCGCTTGACGGAAGCGGTACGGCGGTGAAGATCTACGCCTCGACCGTCTGCCCGGGGTATTCGTGGGCCGAGGGCGTCGGCGCCTCGCCGGACGTCTACTACCTGCTCACCTTCAACGAGGCCACCACGCCGACCGCACCGCGCACCTCCTGGGACGAGATGCTCTGCTGCACGGCGCCGGGCGTGTCCGGGCCCAACACCGGGCTGGCCGACGACAGCCACTGGGTGTGGGCATGCATCAGGCCCTATGAGAGTCCCGTCCCCGACGCCTGCACCGCTCGGCACTGACCACGCCGGAGGGTGCGCCCCCGTCGGCCGCACCCTCCGGCACGCCTCGTCATCCGATGGTGACGACCCGCGCCCAGTCGGGCGGCGTGTCCGGCACCTGGTCGGGATCGTCCTCGTCCCACTCGGCGACCCGGTCCCGGGGGAAGAGGCCGACCACCGTGCGGCACGGCGGCCGCTCGCTCGGCCAGGGCGTCTGCCCGTCGGTGAGGACCACGATCACGTCGGGGCGCGGAGTGGTCCGCAGCGCCCTGGCGAAGCCCGCCCGCAGATCCGTGCCGCCGCCGCCGATCAGCGGGATCCCCTCGGCCCGGCACAGCGGGTGCGCCACCCCGGCGGCGGCGTCGCACGCGAGCACGCTGACGAGGTCGCGCCGCCCGCCGACGCTGCGGGAGATCGCGGTGACCTCCAGCAGCGCGCTGCCCAGCTCCACGTCGCTCACCGACCCGGACGTGTCGATGATGACGCAGACCCGGGGCGGTCGGCGGCGCAGGCTCGGCAGGACGACACCGGGCAGGCTCGCCGCCCGGCGCGGCGGCCGGCCATAGGTGTAGTCCTCGCCGCCGGGTCCGGTCGCCGCCGAGCGGACCGCGGCGCCGAGCAGCTCCCGCCACGGCTGCGGCGGGTGGAAGACCTCCTCGGCCCACCGCTGCCAGCCCTTCGGCGTACTCCCCCGCCCGGTGAGGCCCTGCGCCACCCGGAACCGGACCGCGTCGCGCTCCTGCTCGCTGAGCCCGTGCGCGCCGTCCGGGCCCAGGTCCCACTCCCGGTCCAGGCCGTCGGCGCCGCTGCCGCAGTCCAACCAGGACAATCCCTGGGTGTACGGGCCGAGGGTGAACTGGCACAGGTAGTCCTCCATCAGCTCGCCCGGGTTCAGCCGGAGGTGCCCCGGCAGCACGGCTCCCTCCGGCCGGGGCAGACCGTCGCCGTAGACGTCGTCGTTGATCTCGCAGTCGGCGGCGATGTTCATCCGCAGCCGCTCCCCCGGCCCGGTCAGCCCGCGGGCCAGCGCGAACCGGTCGCCCCGGCCGTGGTGGTCGCGCAGCAGGTGGGAGACCTCGTGCACCCAGACCCCGGCGAGCTCCTCCACCGGGGTCCGGTCGACGAAGGCCGGTGAGACGTAGCACCGCCAGTGCTTGTCCACCGCCATCGTCGGCACCCGGCGGGACTCCACCGGGTGCAGGGCGAACAGCGCCGTCGCGAGGTAGGGGCGGACCCGGGCGGCGTAGAGGCGGGCGGTGAAGAGCTTGTCCCGGTCGAGCTGGCCGGCCGTCACCGGGCCGCACCCACGACGGCCTCGGCCCGTACCCCCGCGTGGTCTGCTCCTCGCGACAGCGACACCGCACCCGCCAGGCGCTCGATCGCGGCCGGGACCGCCCAGTCGTCGCGGCGCAGCCCGGCGAGGGTCGCCGCCGGGACGACCACCAGGTCCGGTGCGCCGGTCTCCAGAGCCGTCACCAGCAGCGCCCACGCGGCATCCCAGCGGGCCTGGTCCGGTCGCTGGCGGACCGCGTCGACCACGCCGTCGAGCACGGCCTGGCGCAGGTCGCCCCGCTCGGGCAGGACCGCCGATGACGGATCGGCGAGCAGCGCCTCGGGATCGGGCAGGTCGAGGCGGTCCAGGCTCGCCAGCAGCTCCAGCCCCGGACCGTCGCCGACGGTGCCCCGGACCAGCATCGACAGCACCTCCCGGGAAGTGCCGGCCGCGGTGGCGAAGGCGATCAGCCGCAGCGTCATCTCCCAGCTGCGCGGCGACGGCCACGCACCGCCCCGGCGGGTCTCGTTGTTCGGCAGCCGGTGTACGAGGGCGGGCCTGGTCGCGAGCAGCCCGCAGACCGCCCGGCGGGCGAACGCCACGGCCTCGCGCAACCGGGCCGGGTCGAGGTGCGGCAGCGATGCCCGGGGCCAGGTCCCGCCGAGCCCGCGCAGCACGACATCGTGGTCGTATGTCCACTGCAGATGGACGAACCGGTTGGCGAGCGGCGCGCTGAGCTCCCAGCCGTCGGCCGCCGACGAGCGGGGGTTGGCGGCGGCGACGATGCGGACGCCGGGCGGCAGGTGCAGGGCGCCGATCCGGCGTTCGAGCACGACGCGCAGCAGGGCCGCCTGCACGGCCGGGGGCGCGGTGGAGAGCTCGTCCAGGAACAGCAGGCCCCGACCGGCCCGGACCAGCCGGACCGCCCAGTCCGGCGGGGCCATCGGGACGCCCTGCACGGCAGGATCGTCGCCGATCACCGGCAGACCGGAGAAGTCGGACGGTTCGTGCACGCTGGCGATGACCGTGGTGAGCGGCAGGTCGAGGGCCGCGGCGAGCTGGGTGAGGGCCGCGGTCTTGCCGATGCCCGGCTCGCCCCACAGCAGCACCGGCAGGTCGGCGGCGACGGCGAGGGTCAGGGCTTCGAGCTGCAGGTCGGTACGCGGCTCGGTGGCGGTGTCGGCGAGCAGGTCGAGCAGGGCGGCCGCGGTGTCGAGCCGCCGCGCTTCGGGCAGGGCAGAGCTGGTCATAGTGATCACCTTTGACGTCGAGTGCTGGGACGGGGAGGAGTGCTGAGATCAGCGGCGGGCGCGCTGGTGCGCCTGCGCGTCGAGGCGGCGGCGGTTCTGTCGCTCGGACTGCTTCGGCCCGGAGTTGACGAGTCCGGCCCGGTAGAGCCCGTGCGTGACCCGGCGCTGCGCCGCCGTCTCCAACTCGTCGCGCAGCGCGCCGCTGCGCAGCAGCGCATCCGGCCCGAGCAGGTCCTCGACGGCGGCGAGCGCACCGGCGGCGTCGCCGTGGTCCAGGCGGGCCCGGACATCGGCGAGGCTCTCCGGTCGCCGGTGCGCCTCGTCGATCACCCGCAGGCACGGCATCGGAGTGCCGCCCAGCGCGGCGAGCAGCTCCTCGCGCCGGGTCTCGGCCGGGTCGTGGTCCAGCGGAACGAGCACCCCGTCGACGAGGCCGATCCGGTGCCGGGCACCGCGGCAGTCGACGATGCGCGGATCGCCCGCGCCGTCCCGGGTCCGGGGCACGCGGGCGGGCGGGCGGCCCGGGACGAGTGCCGACGCGACGAGCGGGTGCAGCTGATCGGCGTCGATCAGCCCGAGCCGGAGCAGCTCCAGGTCGGGAAGGACCCAGGTCGCCGCGTCCGGCAGCACCGGCCCGGTGCCGCCCTTCGCCGCCCTGATCCGCGGCTCGGACATGCCGTCCACGTCCAGCACGAGCCGGCGGCGGGTGTCGAGCCGCACGGTGACGGCACCGCTGTCGCGCCCCAGCGAGCGGAGCACGATCGCCGCCTCGGCCGCCCACCGGTCCACGGCGCAGCCGATCCCCGGCGGCACCAGCCCGGTCGGGTCCCGGTCCGTGGCACCGGTGCTGGACCGTTCCCGCAGGTCACCGATCCTGCGGACATCCCACAGGTGGCGGTGCAGGTCGAGGCGGAAGCGCCGGTCGGGATGCGGGTGCGGGTGCTCGCCCGCCCCGGTGCCGGATCCGTCCCACAGCGCGAGGCTGATGCGCTGGCCCGCGTCGGCCCAGGCCGGCGGTGTCCGGACGACAAGGTGGACGGTGCCCACCGGCTGCTCGTAGCGGGCCAGGGCGAGGGTCAGA
This sequence comes from Allocatelliglobosispora scoriae, assembly GCF_014204945.1. Lineage (NCBI taxonomy): Bacteria > Bacillati > Actinomycetota > Actinomycetes > Micromonosporales > Micromonosporaceae > Allocatelliglobosispora > Allocatelliglobosispora scoriae. The sequence continues at coordinate 2,621,784 of NZ_JACHMN010000003.1, read as the reverse complement.
CCCGGGCGCAGCAGGCCGTCCGGGGCGATTCTCGGCAGGTGCCAGCGCAGCAGATCCGGCGCGAGGTGGCGGAGGTCGGAGCGGATCCGGGTGGCGAACTCCCGGCCATGAGTGCGGGCCAGTGCCCGCAGATTCAGGTCGACGTCGATCCGCGCGGCAGCGCAGGCTCCGGCCCAATCCCCGACGGTACGCCGGGCGGTCGCGGATTCGATCATCGACGGCGGCACGGCGAACTCGCGCACGCGCAGCCAGACGTGGAGGCGGGAATCGCCAGTCGCGTTCGACGAGTGCATCAGCACTCACTTCGAGCGGACTGGACCCCCGATCTGTGCGAGGAGGTAATCATCGCCGGAAGCGTACAACGCCGCGTCTCGGCTGTCAGCCCCGCGGCTGCGAGCCGTAAATCGGTTGCCGCTCGCGGCGGACTCGGGGAACCTGATCGCCATGACGTTATGAGGGAAGCACCTTCGCTGCTCCGAGGCCCGCGGCTCCGACTCCTGTCGTTGACGCCGCCCGCCCGCGCCCTCGCCCTGAAGCCTTCTCCGAAAGAGCGTCATTCTTGTCTCAGCACTCCGCCACCGTGTCCGTGTTCGCCTCCCCCACGAGCTGGATCGAGTCCGACGCCGTCGACCAGTGCCACCAGGTGGCCGCCCTCGACGGCATGATCCATGTCGCCGCCATGCCGGACCTGCACCCCGGCAAGGGCGCCCCGATCGGCGCCGCGATGTCCTCGACCGTGCTCTATCCGCTGCTCGTCGGCTCCGACATCGGCTGCGGCATCGCCGTCTTCCCGATCACGCTCCACCGCCCCCAGCCGGAGAAGCTCGCCGCCCGGTTCCCCGACCTCGACCACACGATCGACCCCGACGATCCGGCCTGGACCGTCCTGGACGGCGACATCCCGGCCGGACACACCGAGGGCCTCGGTACGGTCGGGCGGGGCAACCACTTCGTCGAGCTGGCCCGGATCGAGACCGTCTTCGACCCGGACCACGCGGCCCGCCTCGGTCTCGCCGCCGGTGACCTCGTCCTCATCGTCCACAGTGGTTCCCGCGGCCTCGGCGAGCAGATCCTGCGGGCGCACACCGAGGTCCACGGCGCTGGTCCCGCCGCTGATCCGGCCGCCTACCTCGCCGCGCACGACGACGCCGTGCGGTGGGGTTCGCTCAACCGGCGGTTGATGGCGGCTCGGGTCGCCCACGCCCTGGGCGCCGAGCCCACCGAGCCGATCGTCGACCAGTGCCACAACCTGGTCGAGGTCCACGACGGGGTCTACCTGCACCGCAAGGGCGCGGCTCCGGGCGACGGCCGTGACGTGCTCATCGCCGGGACCCGGGGCACACCGTCCTATCTCGTCGCCGCCCACGCGGGGCCGGACGCCAACCACTCGGTGGCACACGGTGCCGGGCGCAAGATGTCCCGCGCCGACGCCCTGCGCCGGGGGCGGGCCAAGCACACGGTGGAGGAGCTGCGGCGTACGCCGGTGGGCTCGGTCGTGGTCTGCGGCGACCGGCAACTGCTCTTCGAGGAGGCGCCGACGGCCTACAAGCGGATCGAGCGCGTGATCGACGACCTCGTCGACCACCGGCTCGCCACGCCGATCGCCACCACCGTGCCGCTCGTCACCTACAAGACGCCCGACCAGGGACCCGGGCCGGGCCGGGACCGCCGGGACCAGCGCCGCCGGCGGGGGCGGTCATGAGCCTGCACCTGTTCGTCTCGGCCGGGCGCGGTCCGCAGGAGTGCACCTGGGCGCTGGCGATGCTGCTGCGCCGCCTGGAGGCCGACGCCACCCGGCAGAAGCTGGCGACCACGCGGGTGGAGACCGTCGCCGGGGACCGGCCCGGCACCCTCCGGTCGGTCCTGATCCGGATCACCGGGGCCGGGGCCGAGGCGTTCGCCGCCTCGTGGACGGGCACCCTGTGCTGGCAGGCGCCGAGCCCCTATCGGGCGAGCACCGGCCGTAAGAACTGGTATGTCATCGCCCAGCAATGCGAGGTCGACGCGGAGCGGACGGAGTTCCGCGAGGCGGATGTCGAGGTGGTGCCCTGCCGCACCGGCGGTCCCGGCGGCCAGCATCGGGACAAGGCGAGCACGGCGGCGCGGGCCACCCACCGGCCGTCGGGCGACACCGTCGTGGTCGACACCGAGCGGTATTTCAGCCTCAACCGCAGCCTCGCCATCGACCTGCTGCGGCGGCGGCTGGAGCAGGCCGACGAGGCGGCCGGACGCGACCTCGTCACCTCCCGCTGGCGCGTTCACGACGCGCTCGTCCGGGGCAATCCCACCCGTGTCGAGCGCCCTTGATCAGGGTGGGTGCCCGTGATCGCTGGTAGACTGCCTCGCTGAGGGGAGTACCTCACCTGGTCGATCCGGTCATCACGGACCAGCACTGGTCCTCGGACGGCCGCTCACGCACGGCGCGGGCGAGGGAGACTTCAGACACATGTCTGGAGTCCGCATGCCCGCCGAAGTCCTCGCCGCAACCACCCTGACCAGCATCGGAACGCCCTGGCTCTGGGCGTCCACGGTGCTGATCCTGCTCGGGCTGCTCGCCGTCGACTTCGTCATCACCCGGCGGCCGCACGAGGTGAGCATGCGCGAGGCGGTCGGCTGGTCCGCCTTCTACCTGGCGCTGCCCGTCGCGTTCGGGATCTTCGTCTGGTCGCGCTACGGCGGCACCCCCGGCGTCGAGTTCTTCACCGGGTACGTGGTGGAGAAGTCGCTGTCGGTGGACAACCTCTTCGTGTTCATGCTGCTGCTGACGGCGTTCGCCGTCCCGGCGCACCTGGCGCAGCGGGTGCTGCTCTACGGCATCGTCGGCGCCCTCGTGCTGCGCGGTGTGTTCATCGCCGCCGGAGCCGCGGTCCTGCAGAGCGGCACCTGGGCCTTCCTGCTCTTCGGCGCCGTGCTGCTCGTCACCGCGGTGAAGGTGCTCCGCGACGCGCTCCGCGGCGGGCAGCACGAGATCCAGATCGATGATCTCCGCAGCGTCCGGGTGATGCGGCGGTTCATGCCCGTCACCCGTGACTACCACGGCTCGCGGCTGACGGTGGTGCTCGACGGTGTGCGTACCCTCACGCCGATGGCGCTGGTGGTGGCGGCGGTCTTCATCACCGACGTGGTCTTCGCCGTCGACTCGGTCCCGGCCGTCTACGGCGTCACCGAGGACCCCTACCTCGTCTTCGCCACCAACGCCTTCGCCCTGCTGGGCCTGCGCGCGCTCTACTTCGTGCTGCACAACGCGCTGAGCACCCTGCGCTACCTCAACCACGGACTGGCGATCATCCTCGCGTTCATCGGCGTCAAGCTCGTGCTGCACTGGGCCCACGGCACGTGGCCGGGCCTGCCCGAGATCCCGACCCCGGTGTCGCTGGGCGTCATCCTCGCGGTGCTCGCCACCGTCATCGTGGCGAGCCTGCACGCCAACCGCCGCGACGCCGCCCGCGCCGCTGCCGAGTCCCCGACGAGCTGAGTCCCGCTCGCGAGGTGGTTCCCCGCCCACACGGGCGCCGGCACACCGGTGCGGACGGGAACCCGGCTGCTCAGCGCTCCCGGTAGGTCGCGCTGTCCACGTCCACGAAGGCACGGCCCTCGGTCAGGTCCTGCGCCCAGAGGCCGAGGAACGCGCCGGTGAAACCCCAGAGCTGGGGTACGCCGTCGCGCTCCTCGGCGGCGTGGTCGTCGGAGAGGATCCCCGCGTCGAGGAACGACGACCACGCGGTCAGCGGCCCCTCTGCCGCTGACCCGAAGGCGAACCCCAGCCGGTCCCCGTCCACGTCCAGGCGCAGACGGATCGGGCCGTCCGGGATCGCCACGAGCCCGCCGACCCGGCTGAGCCGCCCCCGATCGCAGCTCAGCACCCCGACGTGCCGACCGGCCTCCCGGGAGTGCCGGTCGATCCGCCGGCCCGCCAGAAGACCCGGGCGCGCAGGCCGGTGTTGAGCACCGCGGCGAGGCCGAGGGCGAGCAGGAGCTGCGGGACGGTCGAGAGGAGGAAGAGGCTCAGCGTGCTGGCGAGCGCGTTCCAGAAGTCCCCGTCGGCCAGCAGGTCGCCGAAGTTCTGCAAGCCGACGAACCCGGCATCACCGTTGATGAGGTGCCAGTCGTGCAGCGACATCCACAGCGTCTGACCGAGCGGATAGAGCCCCGGCGGGTACGCCGCCACCGAGCACCTGATCTCGCTCGGGCACCGCCGGATCGGCGTCATCGGCGGGCCGGAGCAGATGCTGTGCACCCGGGCTCGGATCGCCAGCTACAAGGCGGCCCTGGAGTCGGCGGGGCTCCCGATCGACCGGGAGCTGGTGCAGTATGGCAACTTCCGCCACGACGGCGGGCTGCGCGGCGCCCAGTGGCTGCTGAGCCGCGCGAACCCGCCGACGGCGATCTTCGCGGGCAGCGACCAGCAGGCGACCGGTGTCTATGAGGCGATCCGGCAGGCCGGGCTGAGCATCCCCGGCGATGTCAGCGTGGTCGGCTTCGACGCCCTGCAGTTCGCCGCGTGGACCGCGCCCCCGCTGACCACGGTCCGCCAGCCCCTGCACGAGATGGGGGTGGCTGCGACACGGACCCTGCTCCGCATCATCGGCGGCGAGCGGCTGGAGTCGACCCGGATCGAGCTCGCGACCCACCTCATCAACCGCGAGTCGACCGCCCCGCCCGTGCGCTGATCACGCGTCGCGGCGGCGCAGGGTGAACGCTCCGGCGAGCAGCGCCGCGAGGGTCCACGCCGCCATGATGCCCAGGCCCGTCCAGGGGCCGTAGTCGCGGCCGAGCTGCTGCGGATCGTCGGGCACGTTGAGGTGCATGATGAGCAACCCGGCCTGGTCGGGCAGGAACTGCACCACGTCCCTGATCTGGGGGATCGTGCCCAGGCCCGTCCCGCCGAGGAAGAGCAGCGGCAGGAGGATCACCAGTCCGGCGACCGAGCTGCGCAGCACCGCCGTGATCCCCATCGCGAGCAGGCTGATGAGGGTCAGGTAGAGCACGGCACCGACCGCCGCCTGCGGCACTCCGCCGTCGCCGAGCGAGACCCGGTGGGCGCCCAGGCCCGATTGCGCGGCGAAGAAGGAGGCGAGCACGATCAGCGCCGAGACACCGAGCGCGGTCAGGGCGACCGCGCACACCTTCGCCAGGTAGAGCATTCCGCGTTGCGGCACGGCCATCAGGGCGGACCGGATGGTCCCGGTCGAGTGCTCCGCGCCGACCGCCAGCACGCCGAAGACGGCGAGCCCCAGCTGTCCCAGCGTGACGCTGTAGAAGGTGGCGAACAGCGGGTCGAAGACGCCGGACCGGTCGGCGAGCGCGGCGCTGAAACCCTGCCCGGCCAGGTAGGCGATGGCCGGGCTGAGCACCAGGGTCGGCAGCAGCGTCCACACCGTGGAGCGCACCGAGCGGAGCTTCGTCCACTCCGCCAGCAGCATCGATGTCATCGCGGCGTACCTCCGGTCAATCGCAGGAAAGCCTCCTCGAGCGAGCCCGACGCACCGGCGAGGTCGTCGACGGTCGCGTCGGCGAGCAGCCGGCCGCGCCCGATCACGATCAGGTGCTGGGCGGTGAGGGCCGTCTCCGCCATGAAGTGGCTGGAGACGAAGACGGTCCGGCCCTCGGCGGCCAGGTCCCGCATCAGGTGGCGGATCCACACGATGCCTTCCGGGTCCAGACCGTTGACCGGCTCGTCGAGCAGGAGCACGGGCGGGTCTCCCAGCAGCGCGGCCGCGATCCCGAGCCGCTGGGTCATTCCCAGCGAGAACCCGTTCACCCGCCGCCTCGCCGCGTCGTGCAGGCCGACCGTCGCCAGGACGTGCGTCACCCGCGCTGCGGGGATGCGGTTGCTCTGCGCGAGCCACAGCAGATGGTGGTACGCGCTGCGCCCGCCGTGCGCCGACCGGGCCTCCAGCATCGCGCCCACGCTGTGCAGCGGCCGCCGGATCTGCTCATATCGTTTGCCGCCGATGAGCGCCTCGCCGCTGGTCGGCCGGTCCAGTCCCAGGATGAGCCGCATCGTGGTGGACTTGCCCGCGCCGTTGGGCCCGAGAAAGGCGGTGACCTGGCCGGGGGTGACGGTGAAGGTCAGGTCGTCGACGGCGGTCGTGCGGCCGTAACGCTTCGTGAGGTGCCGGATGTCGATCACGATGCTCACGCTAGGAGCCGGGGCGGCGGCACCGCAGTCACCGAAAGTCGTCCCCATCGGATACCAAAGTTGCCCCGCTCCCCCAGTAGCCTGCTGGAATGACCCGGTATCTGCTGTGGGCGGGTGTGGTTCTCGCCGAGGTCGCGGTGCACGCCGCCGTGCATCCGGGGTGGGGCGAGGCGGCCCGCTACGGCCTCGCGGTCACGCTCGTCGTCCTGGTCGGCAGCCGCTCGGCGGGCACGGCCTTCGTCGCCGCCCTGGCGATGATGTCGGTGGCCGGACCCGGATACGTGCTGCTGCTGTGGGCCGGCTGGCAGGCCGGGCGGTCCATCGTCTCCCGAGTCGAGGTGGTGGCCGTGGTCGGTGCGGTCACCGGTGCGGTCGCCGGTCAGCTCGTGATCCGGGCCGGGCAGCCGCAGTCCATCCCGTCCCTGATCTTCACGCTCCTGGTGTTCGTCGTGCTGCCCGTGCTCGTGGGGCGCTCCATGGCGCAGCATCAGCGCCTCCTGGAGGCGTCGGCGGAGAACAACCGCCGGTTGAGGCAGGGCCGGGAGATCCTCGCCGAGCAGGAGCGGCTGCGGGAGCGGCTGCGGATCGCCCGCGACATGCACGACTCGCTGGGCCATCGGCTCAGCCTGGTCTCGGTGCAGGCCGCGGCGCTGGAGGTGGCGGGCCTGCCGCCGGAGCAGCGAGCCGCCGTCGAGCAGCTGGCGGGGTCCGCCCGGAGCGCGATGGACGAGCTCTATGAGCTGATCGGCGCGCTGCGGACCGACGGCGTGCCTCCGCCCTCGCCGTCGCGGGGAGTCTCGGCGATCCCGTCCCTGGTGGCCCGGGCCCGGGCCGCCGGGCTGGTGGTCGAGCTGCGGCAGCGCGGCAGGGCGAGACCTGTGACGGCGGGCTGCGAGGAGTCCGCCTACCGGGTGGTCGAGGAGGGCCTCACCAACGCCGCCAAGCACGCGCCGGGACAGCCGGTCAGCGTGGAGGTGGCGTGGGAGCCGGACGCCCTGCTGGTGACGGTGGCCAACCCGAGCCCGCCCGGCGGGCCGGGCCGGGCGACCGCCGGACACGGCCTGCTGGGTCTCGGCGAGCGGGTCGTGCTGGCCGAGGGCTTCCTCGACCATCGGCTCCACGACGGACAGTTTCGCCTGGTGGCGATGCTTCCAGTGGCCGAGCAGCCGGCCGACGCCGAACCGCGCGCCGGGCGCGGACGGCTCGTCGCGGTCGGGGTGGCCGCCGCCGTCATCATGTTCGGGTTGCTCCAGGTGGGCATGGTGACGGGCGTGTCGGCATGATCAGGGTGCTGATAGTCGACGACGAGCCGCTGATCCGCGCCGGCATCCGCACCGTGCTCGAGTCGGCCGAGGAGATCGAGGTCGTCGCCGAGGCCGAGACCGGCACCGCCGTCGTCGAGCAGGCCCGCTCCTGGCGCGCGGACGTCGCCGTGATCGACATCAAGATGCCGGGGCTGGACGGGCTGGGCGCGCTCGAATCCCTGCGGCGCTCAGGGGCGGCGACCAAGGTCCTGATGCTCACCTCCTACGGCTCCGAGCCCCATGTCATGCGGGCGCTGGAGAACGGCGCCTGCGGGTTCCTGCTGAAGAACTGCACGCCCGACGAGCTGATCCGCGCCGTGCGGGCGGCGCACGAGGGCGACGCCTACCTCTCCCCGGCGGTGACACGGATGCTGCTGGGCCTGGTCAACCCCACGAACCGGCGCGCGGATGCCGCAGACCGGCTCGCGGCCCTCAGCGATCGCGAATCCGACGTGCTGCGGCTGATCGCCCAGGGTATGTCCAATGCGGACATCGGACGCAGCCTGTTCATGAGCGAGACCACTATCAAGACCTACGTCAGCCGCATCCTCGCCAAGCTCGGCTGCTCCAACCGGGTCCAGGTCGCGCTGCTGGCCAGGGACGCCGGTCTGACACCGTGAAGCGACCCGGGCCGGCCCTCGCATCGGAGGGGGCCGGCCCGGCCGCGTCTCAGGGCATCCGCCGTCAGCGCACCCGCAGGACGATCTTGCCCTGGATGTGCCCCCGCTCGGCGCGTTCGTGCGCGGCGGCGGCATCGGCGAGGTCGAAGACGCTGTCGATGCCGATCCGCACCCGGCCGGCGTCGATCAGGCGGGCCAGCTCCGCGAGGCCCGCCCCGTCCGACCGCACCTGGCCGCCGACGACCGCGATCCCGAGCTCAGCGGCGCGATCGCGGTGGTAATCGCCGAAGAAGACCGGGCTGAGCACGCCGCCCGGTGCGAGCACGTCGAGGAACCGGTGGCCGTGCGGGCCGCCGACCGTGTCGATGACGACATCCACGTCCCGCACCGCCTCCGTGACGGCGGTCGCGGTGTAGTCGACGAACCGGTCCACGCCGAGCTCCGCCAGGAAGGCCTCGTGCCGGGTCGAGGCGACGCCGATGACCCGCGCTCCGCGCACCTTCGCCAGCTGCGCGGCGAAGTGGCCGACCCCGCCGGCCGCGCCGTTGACCAGCACGGTCGCGCCCGGGTCGGGCTTCAGGATCTCCCACAGATATTGGTACGCCGTGAGCCCCGCCATCGGCACCGCCGCCGCCTGCACGTGGTCGACGCTCACCGGCTTGCGGGCCAGGGCGGTGACGGGTGCCGTGGCGTATTCGGCGTAGGCCTTGCCGCCGTTCATGACCCCGGGGGTCAGCCGGAAGAGGAGTCCGAAGACCTCGTCGCCGACGGCGAACTCCGTGACGCCCGCCCCGGTCTCGGCGACGACTCCGGAGATGTCCGAGCCCGGCGTGAACGGGAACGTGATCTCGGGGCGCAGTTCGGCCGGGATGTTGGCGAGGCCGCGGCGGGCGTACCAGTCGGGTGGGTTGATGCCCGCGGCGTGGACGCGGACCAGGACCTCGCCGCGGCCCGGCACCGGGCGCGGCACCTCCTCGTAGGTCAGCACGTCCGGCGCGCCCTGGCGGTGGACCCGGATAGCCTTCATCGCTGTCTCCGTTCGCTAAGATGTGGAGCAGTGTTCCGGAATCGAGCCTATCCGGAACACTGCTCCACTTGTCAAGAGCGAGGTGTTCCATGACGACCGATTCCGCCGCGCCCCGTGCCCAGCGGGCCGATGCTCAACGCAACTACCAGCGGATACTCGACATCGCCCGGATCGTGGTCGCGGAGCAGGGGACGGAGGCGTCGCTGCGCGATGTCGCCCGTCGGGCCGAGGTCGGGCTCGGCACCCTCTACCGGCACTTCCCCACCCGGGACGCGCTGCTGGAGGCGCTGATGCGGGAGGGCTTCGAGCGGCTGGCCGCGCGGGCGGCGGCACTCGGCGAATCCGCTCCGCCCCTGGCGGCGCTGCGGGAGTGGCTCGCCGACTTCGCCGTGGGGTCCGCGCGTTACCGAGGGCTCTCCGGCTCGATCCTGGCGACGCTCAGCGACGAAGAGTCGCCGCTGCACGCGGCGTGCCTGGCGATGCGCGAGGGCGGGGCGCGGCTGCTCGCCCGGGCGCAGGCGAGCGGGGACATCCGCGACGACATCGACGGGACGGACCTCTTCGCGCTGGTCACCGCCGTGGGGTGGATCGCCGACCAGGCACCCGCGATCGCCCGGCGGCAGGAGCACCTGCTCTCAGTCGTGCTCGACGGACTCGCGCCCCGAAACGCGGTAGCGTGACGGACATCGACTACGACGCCCTCTACCGCGACACCGCGGACACGGGCGGGCCGCCCTGGAGCATCGGCGGCCCGCAACCGGCGCTCGCCCCGGTGCTCGCGGGCGGGGTCCGGGGACCGAAGGTGCTCGACATCGGCTGCGGCACCGGTGATCTCGCGATCGCCCTGGCCCGCCTCGGCCACGAGGTGACCGCGGTCGACATCTCGCAGGTGGCGATCGACATGGCCCGGGCCAAGGCCGCCGCCGAGGGCCTCGCCGTGCGGTTCGAGGTCCAGGACGCCGCGCAGCTGTCACTACCGTCGGCGCCGTTCGACTCGATCTTCGACTCCGGCCTGCTGCACAGCCTGCACCGCAACGGCGGCGGCGCGGCGGACGACTACCTCGCGCTGCTGCCGGGACTCGCCGCGCCGGGCGCGACCGTCGTCGTCCTCGCCGTGTCGATCGAGGACGGCAACGGCTGGGGCGTGACCGAGGATTACCTGCGGGCGGGCTTCGCCGAGCCGGTGTGGACCGGCACCGGGGTCGAGCGGATCGACGTGGCGGCACGGACGAGCGACGGGGACCTCACGCTGCCCGGCTTCCTGCTCCGGACGGTCCGGTCCGACACCTGACCCGGTTCGTGGTTCAGAGCCAGGTGGTGGCGAGCCATGCGGCCGCCGCGGCGGCCACGAGGAGGCCGATGTTGAGCCCGATCAGCTTCGCCTCGCCCCGGGAAAGGTGCACCGCGATGCCGCCGACCTGGATCAGGACCAGCCCGATCGCCGCGGCGAGGGCGAGCCAGGTCGCGATCCCGGTCAGCGGCGGCAGGATCAGGCCGACGGCACCGAGGATCTCCAGCACCCCGATCGTGCGGACCAGCGGCATCGGGACGCGGTCGACCCAGCCCATCATCGGCTGCAGCTGCTCCTGGCTCTGCACGGCCTTCTTGCCGCCGGCGTAGAGGTAGAACACCGCGAGCAGCGCCGCGACGATCCAGTAGGCGATTTCCATGTGGGCCCCTCAGCGAGCAGGATAGTTACCAGCCGTACGGCAGCTACATGATGCGTCACCATTGAGCGGCCTACAAAAGGCACACGCGTGTACGTGAGGCACAGGGAGCTGTCATGTCGGAGTACGAGCACACCTGCATGATCCGAGGCGACGGCGGGCGGACGATCCGGGCCATCCTCGATCAGATCTGCAACAAATGGACCCTGCTGATCGTGGCGACCCTGGACCAGGGCACGCTGCGCTTCACCGACCTGCACCAGCAGATACCCGGGATCTCCCAGCGCATGCTGACCCTGACACTGCGCAACCTCGAACGCGACGGACTCGTGTCCCGAACCGTCTACGCCGAGGTCCCGCCCCGGGTGGAGTACGCGCTGACCACCACCGGCAAGAGCCTCATCGCACCCGCGCTCGCCCTGGCCGGCTGGGCCATCGAGCACGTGCCGCACATCGAGGCGAGCCGGGCGACCTACCAGGCGCGGACCGTCACCCGAGGCTGAGCCGGTGCTCCTCCAGCGCCGCCTCGACGACCGGACCGACACGGCAGCGGTGAGGGCATCAGAACTGCCCGATCGCGTCGATGATCAGCCAGACGCCGAAGACCGCGAAGAGCGCCGCCGCCCCGTACTTGATCGCCTTCTCGGGGAGGTTCCTGCCGAGCAGCCGGCCGACGACGATGGCGAGCGCGTCCGCGGCCACCATGCCGACCGTGGAACCGATCCAGGTGCCGAACCACCCGTGCTGCGTCGCGAGGGTGATCGTGGCGAGCATCGTCTTGTCGCCGAGTTCGGCGAGGAAGAACGCGCCGCCGACCGCCCACAGCGCCGACCGGCCGGTCCGCTGCGCCTTGGACTTCTCCTCCTCCGTCAGCGAGTCGCCGCGCAGCGTCCACGCACCGAAGACGAGGAACGCGACGCCAGCGACGAGCCCGATCGGGCCGGTGGGCAGGGCGGCGCCGAGCCACACCCCGACACCGACCGAGACGAGGTGGACCAGGGCCGTGGCGATCGTGATGCCGGTCAGCACCGTGACCGTCCGGTAGCGGGTCGCGAACGTCATCGCCATGAGCTGGGATTTGTCGCCGAGCTCCGCTACGAAGATCACGCCGAAGCTGATCGCCGACGCGGCGAGGAAGCCTGTCATCTGTGTGCCCTCCCGGGAACCTTCACCGGGTGGGGGCACGACGACCTCGACCCGGCATCATCTGCCTGAGTCGAAGGTCTCGTCCGCCCTGTCGAAAACCAGGGCCGGGCAGCCGGGCACGCGAGCGCACCAGTATGTCGACCACCACGTTCGGGACTACTCCCCCTCGCGGTGGCGACTCTACCGGGAGCGGCCGGCGGCGTACCCGCCGACGTGATCAGCGCCACGCGGCCGCGCGCGGTCAGCCGTGCGCGACGGACCGCGCGGTCGGGACACCGCCGACGCAGGTCACGAAGACCCGCAGCTCATCCTTGCCGCGCTTGAACTTGACCCGGACCTCGGCGGCCGGGCCCCGCTCCGCGTCGTCGACCCGGTAGCCCTGCGCCGGGCTCCACGAGGTGAGCGACACCAGGCCGCCCGCGCAGCTCGCGTGCACGACCCCGCCCCCGGTGGAGAGCGACCGGACGGCGGCTCCGGACGGCGGCGACGGCGCTGCGGACGGCGACACCGACGGGGCGGCGGTCTCGGCCGCCAGCAGCCGGTCGACCTCGGCGGAGGTGAGCGGCCGCTCGCCCGCCGCTCCGCCTCCGCCGAGCAGCCCGGCGCCGAGCGAGTCGATGCCCGCCACACCGAGCGCCGTCGCGGCCACCGCCGCCACCAGCCACCCTCCGGCTACCGCCACCGTTCGTCTGCGCACCCGACCACTATGCCCCGCCGATGGTTAACGGCAGGATAAGGCCGGGCTATGGTGCGTCCCGCCGGGGCGACGGACGCCGCGCGGTCGGCTACCGTTCCCGCATGCCGAAGGTGCTGATCGTGGAGGACGACGCCACCATCCGAACGGCCGCGATCCGGGCCCTCACCCAGCGCGGCCACGCGGTCGCGTCGGCCGGGACCGCGATGGAGGGGCTGCGGCTCGTCGTCGCCGAGCAACCCGACGTGATCCTGCTCGACCTGGGCCTGCCCGACCTCGACGGCCGGGAGCTGCTGCGCATGCTCCGGGCGATCAGCCCGATCCCGATCCTCGTGATCACCGCCCGCAGCGACGAGGCCGAGATCGTCCGCGCGCTCGACGCCGGTGCCGACGACTACATCGTCAAGCCCTTCGGCGGGGCCCAGCTCGACGCCCGCATCCGCGCGGTGCTGCGCCGGCTGCCGGGCGACGAGGTCGCCACCGCCGCCGTGGTCGTCGGCGACCTGCGCATCGACCCCGCGTCCCGGCAGGCCTCCCTCGCCGGGAACCCCCTGGATCTGACCCCGCGCGAGTTCGACCTGCTGCACTACCTCGCCGTCCGGGCCGACACCGTCGTCAGCAAGCACGACCTGCTCACCGATGTCTGGCGGCTGCCCTGGTCCGGCGGCGACAAGACCGTCGACGTGCACCTGTCGTGGCTGCGCCGCAAGCTCGGCGAGACCGCGCAGGAACCGCGCTACCTGCACACCGTACGCCGCGTCGGGGTCCGGCTCAGCGCACCACCCGGGGGTACGCCATGAGACGGCGCCTGGCGCTGCTCGTCACCGCCACCACCACCCTGGTGCTGCTCGCCTTCCTGCTGCCGTTGGCCCTGCTCATCCGCAGCGCCGCCGCCGACCAGGCGGCATCCCGTGCCACCATCGAGGCGCAGGCGCTCGTCCCCGTGGTCGCCACCGGCGACCGGACCGCCCTCACCCTCGCCGTCGACGAGACCGCCGCCCGGTCCGGGCAGCCCGTCACCGTCTACCTCCCCGACGGCACGGTCGTCGGCGAGCAGGCACCGCCCACCAACGGGGTGCGCCTCGCCGCCCTCGGCAACAGCATCACCGTCGAACGCCCCGACGGGCGGGAGATCCTCATCGCCGTCGGGCAGCCCGCCGGCACCGCCGTCATCCGCACCGTCGTCCCCGACACCGCGCTCAGCCGGGGCGTCCACCGGGCCTGGCTGATCCTGGCGCTGCTCGGCGTCGTGCTCATCGGCATCGGCATCGTCGTCGCCGACCGGCTCGCCCGGACCCTGGTCGGGGAGATCACCGGCCTCGCCGACGTGTCCCACCGGCTCGCCGGAGGCGACCTCGACACCCGGGTGCCGCCCTCGGGACCGCCGGAGATACGCGCCGTCGCCGGTGCGCTCAACCACCTCGCCGGACGGATCCAGCACCTCGTGGTCGCCGAACGCGAGGCCGTCGCCGACGTGTCACACCGGTTGCGTACCCCGCTGACGGCCCTGCGCCTGGACGCGGAGGCGCTCGCCGACCCCGACGACGCCGAACGGCTCGGCGCCCACGTCGACGCGCTCGACCGGGCGGTCACCGCCGTCATCGACGACGTCCGCCGCCGTGGCGCCGAGCCGGGCAGCTGCGACGCCGCCGCGGTCGTCGCGCAGCGGGCGGCGTTCTGGCAGGTCCTCGCCGAGGATCAGGACCGGTCGATGCGCGTCGACCTCGCGCCCGGCCCGCTGCCCGTCCGCGTCGCCCCGGCCGACCTCGCGGCGTGCCTGGACGCGCTGCTCGGCAACGTCTTCAGCCACACCCCCGACGGCACCGGCTTCAGCGTCCGGCTGACCGCCGGGCCGGACGGGGCGGTGCTGGTCGTGGCGGACCGGGGGCCGGGGTTCGTCGGCGGCACACCGGTCCGACGCGGCGTCAGCGGCGCCGGCTCCACGGGCCTCGGCCTCGACATCGCGGAGCAGACCGCCCGGCGCAGCGGCGGGCGGCTCGTCCTCGGCGACGCGGACCCGCACGGCGCGGTCGTCACCGTCGAGCTTCCCCTTATCCCGCCGTTAGGGTCGCCGTAGCGCGCCGCTATCGCACCATCGGCGAATCTCCTCCTAGACGACACAGGAGGAGCCACATCATGCGAAAGCTTCTGGCAGTAGGAGTCGCCGCCACCGCGGCGGCGCTCGCGATCGGTGCGGTGGCAGCCGCGTCCAGCGACACCCCCGGCCCGTCGGCGAGCGCATCGGGATTCCCGTCCGCGTCGGCTTCGGCTATGCCGCCGGTCTCGGCGCCGGCTTCGCCGTCCGGGTCGGCCTCGGTTGCGGCCGGGCGCGGCGCGATCGGTGCGGCTGAGGCGCGGCGGCTCGCGCTGGTCGCCGTTCCCGGCGGGTCGGTCACCGAGATCCGGTTGCGCGACGGCGTGTGGAAGGTCCATCTGACCGCTCCGGGCGGCCGGTTCGAGGTCAGCCTGGACGCCGTGACCGGGGCCCTCATCCGGATGGAGCGGTCGGGCGGCGCCGCCGGTACGCCGAGCCCGTCCCGGTCGGCCGACGACCACGGGGGTCACGGCGGCTCGGATGATCACGGCGGCTCGGATGACGATCACGGCGGGTCCGACGGCGGCCGCGGCGGCTCGGGGCGCCACTGACAGCGCTCGGTCAGGATCGGCGCGCTGACCCTGAGGACCCCCTCTTGAAGAGGTGGTCCTCAGGGTCGGCGCGCCGTGGTGGTCACACCGTTCTCGCTGAGGAGGGTGTGACCACCACGGCGTGGGGCGCGCTCAGTCGAAGAGCGGGGTCAGGGCGAACAGCATCACCAGCGACCAGGTGACGTGAGTGAGGATCGGGGCCAGGATGCCGCCGGAGGACCGCCGCTGCAGCGCCAGCACGAACCCCAGGGTGACGGCGGCGAAGACCAGCATCGGGTTGCCGGTCGCGATCGTGACCAGCGCGTAGATCACCGTCGAGATCAGCACCGGATGGACCCGGCCGATGGCGGCGAAGAGGGCGCCCCGGAAGAAGATCTCCTCGGCCACGGCGTTGATCACCGTCACCGTCGCGATCGGCACCATGTCGCCCTGGTAGGCGTGGTCCAGCACGTCGACGACGTAGGCGTTCAGCGGCGGGATCTCGCGCACGACCAGCGCGCCGACGAGGAACACCCCGCCGATGAGCAGCCCCGTCGCGACCGGGGTGATCAGCGGTCGCCGCAATCCGCCCCGGAACGTCAGGTAGCCCAGGTGCAGC
Source organism: Allocatelliglobosispora scoriae (assembly GCF_014204945.1). Classification (NCBI taxonomy): domain Bacteria; kingdom Bacillati; phylum Actinomycetota; class Actinomycetes; order Micromonosporales; family Micromonosporaceae; genus Allocatelliglobosispora; species Allocatelliglobosispora scoriae. The sequence continues at coordinate 2,605,940 of NZ_JACHMN010000003.1, read as the reverse complement.
GGTCCGGAGAGCAGCCCGCCCACGGCCCAGGTGAGCGCGAGGACGATGGTGCGCAGATAGAACGACGAGTCGCCGGGCTGGGTGGAGAGCGAGACGCCGAGCAGCACCGCACCGAGGACGAGGGTCACGACGACCACCACCCGGCGGCGCCGGAAGGCCGCGCCGGTCTGGGCGTGGTCGCGCGGCACCATGTCGATCAGCGACGGCGCCAGCAGCAGTCGCAGCCGGGCGATCGCCGCCCTCATCGGGCGCCGCTGACCAGCGGATCCGGTCGGGATCGGTTCCGCTCGGCGATCGCCAGGCACACCGCTTCCTCGTAGCCGATGGTCGGCCCCGGGACGATCTCGGCGATGGCGTTTCCGTCGCGGACGATCACCTCGTTGGTCATCGAGTCGACGAGGTTGCGGGCGGTGGCGAGGTCGACATCGGTGACGAGGGCGAGCCAGGCCGAGGAGAGCCGCGGCGTCAGCACCGGCACGGTGAGGTAGGGCAGGGATTTGCCGTGCACGGCGGCGACCCGGGTCAGCATGTCGATGTAGCGCAGCACGTCCGGACCGCCGATCTCGAAGACCCGGCCCCGGGCCTCGACCGGTTCGAGCACGCCGACGAGGTAGCGCACCACGTCGGGCAGGGCGATCGGCTGCGTACGGGTGTTGACCCACTTCGGGGTGACCATCGCCGGAAGGTGGTCGACGAGCTGGCGGATGAGCTCCCAGGAGATGCCGCCGTGCCCGATCACCACGGCGGCCCGAAGCACCGTCACCGGGCAGTCGCCCTCGGCGAGCAGGTGCTCGACCTCGCGCCGGGACCGCAGGTGCTCCGACAGCTCGCCGTCGTCGACACCCAGCCCGCCGAGGTAGATGATCCGCTCGACCCCGGCCTGGGAGCAGGCGGCCGCGAAGTTGCGGGCACCCTGCGCGTCGCGCTCCTCGAAGTCGTCGGAGCCCAGCGAGTGCACCAGGTAGTAGGCGACGTCGACCCCGGCGAGTGCCGGGTCCAGGCTGTCCCGGTCGGCGATGTCACCGGCGACCGGCTCTCCCGGCCCGGTGTAGGTCTCGGGGTGCCGGGTCATCGCCCGGACGTGGTAACCCGCCTCGGTCAGCGCCGACGTCAGGTGGGAGCCGATGAATCCGGACGCGCCTGTCACGAGCACTGTCTTCGCCATACCCCTATCCTGCCCCGCTGCCCGGGCATCTATGCGCCTATCGGACGGATGCCGCGTAGGCGTCGAGGCGGCGCCGGCCCGTTCGCCGTTCCCCTAGCTCTCACGGCAGCCCCCTGACATCGATAATTGCCGGTTGACCGTCGGGAGCGGCGGGGTTACGGTCGCCTACGGAATGCGCTTTCCAAGCGCCGGTTCGCCGGTGGCCGTACCCGCGGCTCGCCGTCGTCCCGGCGGCACGCCCCTTGTCGTCGCCCAACGACATGGCCCGTTCCCGACCCGGAGGTTCCTGTGGGAACTCGCACGCTCCCCCATCCATGGCTACGGCTGTTACCCCTCGTCATCGGCGCCGTCATCGCCGTGACCGCCGCCTCTGTCGTCCTCGGACAGAACGCCTTCGCGGCGACGGTGTTCAGTGACGACTTCGAGGACGGCAACGCCGACGGCTGGTCGAAGTCCGGTGGCGACTGGTCGGTGGTGACCGACGGCTCCAAGGCCCTGCGCCAGACCAAGGCCACCACCGACAACGCCCGCCAGTTCGCCGGCTCGACGAGCTGGACCAACTACACCGTCAGCGCGTCGGTCAAGCCGCTGAGCTACGGCAGCGGTGGTTTCGTCGCCCTGCTGGCCCGGTCGACCGGCTCGACGACGTTCTTCCGGCTGGCCCTGCTGCCCGGCAACACCGTGCAGCTCCAGGCCGTCAACAGCGGGGCCGTCACCGTGCTCGGCTCCGCGAGCCGCAGCACCGCCACGGGGACCTACTACACGCTCGCCATCGAGGCCAACGGCAGCACCATCCGCGGCCTCGTCAACGGCGCGCAGGTCGCCTCCGCCAGCTCCAGCCTCACCGCCACCGGCCGCATCGGGCTGCAGACCGCCTACAGCACGGCCTCCTATGACACCGTGGTCGTCACCACCGGCACCACCACGCCGCCCAGCCCGAGCGCGAGCGCGACCTCGGGTCCCACCCCGTCGGCGAGCGCCTCCCCCCGGCCCAGCCCGTCGGCGAGCTCCAGCCCGCCGTCCACGAGCTGGCCCACCCCGACCGGACAGGCACCGGTCAACAACGGCACGATCCCGGTCAGCGGGGTCTTCGACGGCGGCATGAAGCGCTACTGCTGCATCGGCGACGGCGGTCAGGGCGAGAGCCAGGACCCGGTCTTCGAGCTCGCTCCCGGCGCCACCATCAAGAACGTCATCCTCGGAGCTCCCGCCGGCGACGGCATCCACTGCCTCGGCGACTGCACCATCCAGAACGTCTGGTGGGAGGACGTGGGCGAGGACGCGGCGACCTTCCTCGGCGGCAGCAACTACTACGTCATCGGCGGCGGTGCCCGCCACGCCTCGGACAAGGTCTTCCAGCACAACGGTCCCGGCACGGTGCACATCAGCGGCTTCTACACCGAGGACATCGGCAAGCTCTACCGGGCGTGCGGCAACTGCACCAACTCCTACCAGCGGCACGTGGTCATCGACAACGTCCGGGTGACCGGCACCGACATCGTCGCCGGGATCAACACCAACTGGGGCGACACGGCCCGCTTCACCCGGATCACGGTCCTGGGCGACCCGTCGCACAGCACGATCATCTGCGACAAGTACAAGGGCGTACCGAAGGGCAGCGAACCCACCCACATCGGCAGCGGAGCCGACGGCGTGAACTGCTTCTACAGCACCGCCGACATCACCTGGCAGTAGTCGGCAGCCGTGGTTCCCCGCGGTGCGGGGCACCACGGCGCGCTGCCGCCTGTCATAGGGTGGCCGGATGTTCTCGGAGACCGTCGACCGCTACCTCGGCCAGGCCGCAGACCTCATCGACGGGCTCTACCTCCACGGCTCGGCTGCCCTCGGCGACTACCGCGCAGGCATCAGCGACATCGACTTCGTCGCCGTCGTCGGCGCGCCGCTGTCGGACGACGCGTTCGCCCGGCTCGGCGCGGTCCACCGGGCTCTCGGCGGCCCCCACCTCGACGGCATCTACGTGACCCGCGACGAGCTGGCCGCCGGGCCGCTCGCCATCGGCCCCACCCCCTACGCCCGCGCGCACCGGCTGCACCGGGCCGGCACGTTCGAGCACAACCCCGTCACGTGGCACACGCTCGCGCACCACGCCGTCGTCGCCCACGGCCCGCCGCCGTCGGCCCTCGCGGTGTGGGACTCGACCGACGCGCTCCTGTCCTACCAGCGCGAGAACCTGCGCGGCTACTGGACCGGCTGGGTCGACGGCGCCTCGTGGAGCCTGCTCCATCGCGGTGCCGCCGCGTGGGGCGTCCTCGGCATCCCCCGGCTGCACCACACGCTGCGGACCGGCCGCATCACCTCCAAGACCGGAGCCGGGGAGTTCGCGCTGTCCACCTACGACAGTCGCTGGCACCGCATCGTCACCGATGCCCTCGCCCACCGGTCCGGGCAGCCCGGCACCTACCGCAACCCGTTCACCCGACGGCGCGACGCGGTCCGCTTCACCCGGATGGCGCTGGACGCGGCCCTCGACGCCTGAGCTCGCGGATCTTCGCCGCGACCTGGTCCGCCTCCGGGTGGCGCAGCTCGTCGAAGATCCGCTGGGCCGCCGCCCACGCGTCGAGCGCCTGCTCCCGATGCCCGGCCGCGCCGTGGGCGTCGCCGAGATGGGTGAGCGCGAACGCCTCGTGCGACCGGTCCCCCGACTCGCGGAGCATCGTCGCGGACTCCCGGTAGTACGCCGCCGCCCGGTCGAAGTCGCCGAGCCGGTGGTGCACGTAGCCGAGGCTGTCGAGCGTGTGCGCGGTCCCCTGCCGATCCCCCAGCTCCCGGTGCAGTGCCAGCGCCTGCTCGCAGTGGCTGATCGCCGCACGGTCGCTGCCGAGCTGGGCGAGGTACCACCCGATGTTGTTGAGCGCCTGCGCCACCCCCTCGCGGTGGCCGACGACGCCGTAGAGCCGGCGGGCCTGCCGGGAGTGGGCGAGCGCGTCGCCGGGTCGGCCCATGCCCTCGCAGACCGCGCTCATCCGCAGGTGCGTGTAGGCGGCGCCGAGGCCGTCGTCGAGCTCGGCGAAGAGGGTCAGCGCCCGGTCCAGGTGGTCGTGGGCCTCGGCGTACCGGCGCAGGCGGCTGCGGGCCAACCCGAGTCCGCTGTGGGCATGGGCCTGCCCGATCGTGCCGCCGAGGCGCTCCGCCGTGGCGAGCGCGGTCCGCAGGGCGCTGATCCAGTCGTCCCAGTGGCCCCGCCGGTCGGCGAAGGTCCCGATCGTCGCGGCGAGCTGCCAGGCATGGTCGCCCAGGTCCTCGGCCGCGGCCAGCTCCACGGCCGCGACGAGGACCCGGTGCGCGCCGCCGAACCAGGCCAGCGCCTGATCGCGGTCCCCGACGGTGTCGACGGTGACGTCCGGATCGGTGGCGAGCAGCCGGATCTGGTAGCGGTGCGGATAGAGCCGCCGAGCCGCCCGGTCGGCGGTGTGCAGATAGTGGTCGAGCAGGCGGCGCACCGCGGCCCGGCGGCCGAGGGCGGGATCCGCGGTGGCGGAGAGCTCGGCCGCGTAAGCCCGGAGCAGATCGTGCAGGACGAACCGGCCCGGTCCGGCCTCGGCGATCAGGTGGGCGTTGGTCAGCTCGGTGAGCAGCGGGTCGACGGACTCCACCGGCATCCCGACCAGGCTCGCCGCGGCCGAGATCGCGATCTCGGGGCCGGGATGGAGGCCGAGTCGGCGGAACACGCCCGCCGCGTCGTGGCCGAGGCGCTGGTAGGACCACGAGAAGACCGCCCGGACATCGGCACCCGGGTCCTGGCCGGCCAGCGCACCGAGGGCGTTCGCCTCGGCGAGCTGCGCGGCCAGCGTACCCAGCGGAATTGCGGGGTGGATCGCGGCGCGAGCGGCGACGACCGCGAGTGCCAGCGGGAGCCGGGCGCAGCGGTCGGCGATGCGTTCGACCGCGCGCTCGTCGGCGCGGACCCGGGCCGCACCGAGCCGCGCGACCAGCAGGTCTCGCGCCTCGGCGTCGGTGAGCAGGTCCAGCGTCACCGGATGGGCTCCCTCCGCCACGACGAGGCTGGTCAACCGGTTGCGGCTCGTCACGAGCACCAGACAGCCGGTGGCGCCCGGCAGCAGCGGGCGGACCTGCTCGGCGCTGACGGCGTTGTCGAGCAGGACCAGCATCCGCCGGCCGGCGGCGAGGCTGCGGTAGAGCGCGGCCTGGGCGTGCAGGCCGGTGGGGATCCGCTCCGGCGGCACGGCGAGCGCTTCCAGGAAGCCCCGGACCGCCTCGCCGGGCGCCATCGGCACCGCGTCCGCCTCGAAGCCGGCCAGGTTCACATAGAGCTGGCCGTCGGGGAACCGGTGGGCGGCCCGGTGCGCCCAGTGGATCGCGAGGGATGTCTTGCCAACCCCGGCACTGCCCATCAGCACCGAGATCACGACGGCTCCGGCCTGGTCGGCGTCATCGACCAGAGCGTCGAGCAGCGCGAGCTCCGCCGCGCGCCCGGCGAAGCCGCGCACGTCGGGCGGGAGCTGCGCGGGGACCGGCAGCGACGATCGCCTCGGCAGCGCCACCGCCGCTCGCGCGGCCGGTGCGTCCACGGCCGGGTCGCCCTGGAGGATCTGGCGCTCCAGGTGCCGCAGCTGCGGGCCGGGCTCCAGCGCGTAGTCGTCGATGAGAACGCGCCTGGCGCGCTGATAGGCGCCGAGCGCGTCGGAGGTCCGGCCGCTGCGGTGCAGCGCCGTCATCAGCTGGGCGACGAGGCGCTCGCGGGTGGGGTGCTCGGTCACGGCCTCGGCGAGCGGCGCGATGACGGCCGCGTGGTTGGCGGTGTCGAGCTCCGCGGCGAAGAGCGCCTCCAGCGCGTCGGTCCGTCGCTCCTCCAGGTGGGTACGCGCATCGTCGGCGAAGACCGCGCGTACGCCCGCCAGCGCCTGCCGCCCGCGCCACAGTCCGACGGCCTGGCGCAGCAGCGGGATCGCCTCGGCCGCCGGCGCCGTCCGCGACCGCGCCACGAGTCCGGTGAAGACCGCGAGGTCGAGCTGCCCGTGGCGGATGCGGATCCGGTATCCCGCCGGTTGCCAGTCCACGGTGGCCAACCGCGAGGTGCCCTCGGTCAGCGCGGACCGCAGCCCGGAGACCATGTTCTTGATCTGGAGGCTCGCCGTGCGGGGGACATCCGCGCCCCACATGGCGTCCACGATGTGATCGACCGGCATCACCTGGTCGGCCCGCAACAGCAGCAGCGCGAGCAGATCCCGCTGCTGCCGCCGGGCGAACGTCACCGACCCGTCGGCCGCCTGCACCTGCACCGGCCCGAGGATGCGAAAGACGCATTCACCACCGTGGTCGATCATCGTCCGCATCGTACAGCGGATGGCATCGACGATGGGGAATGCGGGAGCCCGCCGCCGGTGCCGTCGGGGCTCCCGGCGGATCAGATTCCCGCTCCCGGCACCCGGTGGGCGGTGTAGGCGCCGTCGTTCAGGTAGCCCGTCGCGTCGCTGATCACCACGCCGGTCCAGGTGCCGTCGGCGTTGTAGGTCTTGGGGGTCGCCTCCAGCACGGACGCCACCCCGTCGCCGTCGCCGTCACCGAGGTAGAAGGCGACGTGGCCGGACTTCGCGAGAAGGTCGCCGACCTGGATCTGCGACTTCGGGACCTGCGGCACCCCGCCCCGGATGAGGTCCGAGCCGTCCCAGGTGAACGGCACCCCGGCGGCCTTGTACATCTCCATCACCAGCCCGGAGCAGTCGAAGCCCTTGACGCCGGCGGGCTGGTAGTAGACGCGCGACTGACCGCACTTGCGGCCGTCGTGGTACTTGTCGCTGGTCGGAACGACCCCGTGCCGGTAGTTGCCGCCGTAGCAGCCCACGTAGACCGAGTCGAGCTGGGCCAGGCCGTAGCTGATCGCCAGGCGTACCTTCGCCGACGGCGACTCCTTCACCTTGCAGTGGTTCATGTAGTACGGGATGCCGTTGGCCGGGATGTTCACCGCCTGGCCGCCGTCGAGGTAGTAGAGGAAGCTGTCGTTGGGGACCAGGGCCACGTGGGCGAGCGCGCCGAGCTTCCACTCACCGGGCGCCGAGGTGTAGACCTGGTCGGCGATGACGCCCGCTCCGGGCCGGTAGGTCTGCACCTGGGCGGTGTGGTAACCCCCGGTCCCGTTGAGCAGTCCGTTGCTCACCTGGTAGACGCCGCCGTAGGCGTTGACCTTCTGCCAGCAGGCGATGACGTGGGGGTCGGTGCGGTAGAAGGTCCAATCCGCGTTGGCGGCCGGGGCGCACAGGGTGGCGCCGAGGACAGCCGCGGCTGCCACGGCACCGATGCGACGCAGTACTGACATGACGCTCTGCCTTCCGCTAGGAGGGGGAACGCCACAACGATGCGGTGGCCCGGTCATACGTTCGGCATACGTCGAGCACGCTGCCCGCGAATCGGGCCGCGGGCTGAGGCCTTGGCCTCATGTGCCGGGGCGGCGCGGTGGCTACGGTGAAAAACGCCCGCAATGGATCGATCACCGTCCCTCCCGATCCGTACGGGCCCGGCGGGAGGTCCCGGCCCGCCGACTCATCCTGTGCTGCCCCATCAGGAGGTCTTCCATGTCATTCGGCTCACGCCCGACCGCGCACCGCCCCCGGCGTCAGGTCATGCTCCTCAGCTCCCTGGTGGCGATCGCGCTCACCACCGCCACCGCCGCGATGATCCCGTCGACGGCGGCCGCCCTCGACCTCGTCGTGCAGGCGGAGTCGTTCGCCGCCCAGTCCGGTGCGCAGGTCGAGACGACCGTCGACACCGGCGGCGGGCAGAACGTCGGCTACCTCGCCACCGGGGACTGGCTGCGCTATGACGGCGTCGATCTCGGCCCGGCCGGGACGCTCACCGTCGGTGCCCGGATCGCGTCGGCGGACACGGCCGGCACCGGCGTCGTCGAGCTGCGTACGGGCTCGGTCACGGGACCAGTGCTGGCCCAGTTCGCGATCACCTCGACGGGCGGTTGGCAGGCCTGGACGACCAGGACCGCCACCGCCGCCACCCACCCCACCGGGCAGCAGACGGTCTTCGCCGTCATGCGCAACACCACCGGCGCCAACTTCGTCAACATCAACTGGTTCTCGTTCGCCACCGGAGCGACGCCCTCGCCCAGCACCTCCGCCGCGACCGGCTGGGTCGACGTCGACCAGGCGGCATGGGCGGCGCAGCTCGCCGCGTTCCGGGCGATGGCGATGGACCCCGCACCGCCCAACGCCGTCCGGGTGCCGGAGTTCAACGCGTCCTGCACCTACAGCCACTCCAAGCCGGACGACCCCATCGTCTTCCCCGGCCTGGCCGGTGCGTCGCACATGCACAGCTTCATCGGCAACCGCAGCACCAACGCGAACACCACCCTCGCGTCCCTGCTCGCCAACCCGGGCACGAGCTGCGGACCGGCCCAGGACCTGTCGGCCTACTGGGTGCCCACGCTCTTCGAGCGCGGCGTGGCGGTCGAGCCGAAAGCCGTGATCGTCTACTACGGATCCCGGCTCGCCGACTCCGCGGCCACGGTCCCGTTCCCGCTGGGATTCCGGATGATCGCCGGGACCGCGAGCCTGCAGACGCCGACCCCGGCGGGCTCGGTCAACCAGTTCTACTGCGCTGGTCCCGGCGGCGAGATCGGCCGCAGCGCCGACGGCAACTGGCCGCGCTGCGCACCGGGCGCGAGCCTGCTCTTCCAGCTCGTCTTCCCGGACTGCTGGGACGGCCAGCACCTGGACAGCCCCAACCACAAGTCTCACCTCGCCTACTCCTACACCGGAACCTGCACCGGCGCCTACCCGGTGGCGATCCCGTCGGTCTCCTTCGTCATCGCCTACCCCACCCCGGGCAGCGTGGACGGCTTCACCCTCGCCTCCGGGATGGCCTCGTCGATGCACGGCGACTTCTTCAACGCCTGGGACAACGCCGCCCTGGGCCACCGGGTGAAGAACTGCATCGTGCAGAAGGCGAAGTGCAACACCGCCGGCCAGTTCTGACGGCCGCATGATCGGCCGCTCCGCCGGAGGGACGACGGCGGAGCGGCACCATCGCAGCCTCAGCTCACCGCGATCTGGTTGATGTCGGGCGCGTCGCCCGCGCTGTTGAAGAACTTGATCCAGCTCGTCCCGGCCGGGATGAAGACCGTGACGGAGACCGTGGCCGGGATCAGCCAGCTGCCCGCTCCCGACAACGACAGCTCCCGGACCGGGCCGCCGCTGACGGAGATCATCAGTGTCCGGGGCTGCTCGGTCTCGTAGGTGATCGTCAGCGTCCTCGTCCCCGCCGCGCGTACGCCGCTCACCGGAATCGCCAGGATGTTCGGTCCGCCGATATACCCCACCCGCCGACCGCCCGCGCAGGTGGCGCACTCGATGATCCGCGCTCCCTCGCGGATGTTCGCCGGATCGGCGGCGTGGACCCGCGTGGTCGGGAACGCGGGACCGGACCGGGTCGGGGCGGGCGGGGACGGCACCGCGACCGGTGTCCGGGTGGCCACCGGTGTCCTGGTCGCGACCGCCGACGCCGACGCCGCCCGCGACGGCGGCTTGGAGACCGGCAGCGAGGGCGCGGGCACAGCACCCACCACTGTGGACGGCGACGGCAGTGACCGCGCCGGAGGCTGTCCGGGCTCCGGCAGCACCAGGGGCGGGACCACGATGACGGCGGCCGCGACCGCCACGGCGAGCGCCGCCCAGCCCGCCGCACGGCCGTTCCAGGTCCCGGGCATGGCGCAGACCCCCTCCTCAGATGTGGCCGGTCCAGCGCAGGACCGCTTCCGTGCGGCTGGTGACCCGCAGCTTGGCGAAGATGTGCTGCAGGTGGTTCTTGACGGTCTTCTCGGTGAGCAGCAGCCGGTGGGCGATCGCCGCGTTGGAGAGCCCTTCGGCGAGCAGCGCCAGGACGTCCTGCTCCCGGTGGGTCAGGCGGTAGTGGGCGCGGGTGTGCCGCTGGCGCTCGGCGAGATCGCGCTGGACCGTCTCCCGCCGGGCCTGCTCGCGTACGCTCGCCGTGGCGACGGCGGCGGCGCCCGGGGAGAGCCAGCCGTGGCCCGCGGCGACGGCGAGGATCGCGCGGTGCAGCTCGCGGGGGTCGAACTCGCCGTGGACGAGGTAGCCGCGGGCGCCGCCGCGCAGCATCCGGCCGATGAGCTCGGGATCGGCGTCGCTGGTGAGAGCGATGACGCTGGTGTGGACGGTCAGCTCGGTGAGGACGGAGAGCCCGTCGGCGACGGGCATGCGGTGGTCGAGCAGCGTCACCGCCGGCTGGACCAGTCGCGCCGTGACGATCGCCTCCCGGCCGTCGCGGGCCTCGGCGGTGACCCGGACATCCTCGGTGGCGTCCAGGACGCCGCGCAGCGCGGACCGGACGATGGGGTTGTCGTCGACGACGAGTACGTCGATCATGGCGCGGTCCCGACCGGCAACGGCACGGCCACGTCGATGACGGTCCCCGACCCCGGCCGGGAGGCGAGGCGCAGCGTGCCGCCGAGCAGACGCGCCCGCTCGATCATGCCGACGACGCCGAGGTGGCCGTCCTCGCGCAGCTCGGCGGCGTCGGCGGGCATCCGGAAACCGTCCCCGTCGTCGCTGATCCGCATCCGCAGCTGGCCGCCCGCCGCGCCCATGACGACGTCGACCTGGTCGGCCTTCGCGTGCTGAGCGGTGTTGCGCAGCGCCTCCTGCAGGATCCGGCACAGCTCGTAGCGCACCGCCACCGGCGGGTCGGCGTGGTCGGCGCGCACCACCACCGGCACGCCGCAGTCCTTCGACCACTGCCGGCACATGCCGTCGATGACACCGGCGAACTCCTCGTCGGGCCGGTCCAGGCGCAGCCCGTCGAGCAGGTCGCGGGCCTGTGCGACGGCGGCGGACGCGCCCTGCGAGACGGTGTCGGCGAGCCGCTGCGCCAGGGCCGGGTGGCGCCGCAGCGACGACGGCAGGGCCACGGCCGCGAACGACACGCCGCGCAGCGTCGCGGCCACCGAGTCGTGCAGCTCGCGGGCGAGCCGGGCCCGCTCGGACGCGGCTGCCGAACGCTGTGCCGCGGCGACGAGCTCGACGGAGAGCCGCAGGTGGCGGGCGACCCCGGTGGTGATCGCGGCCGCTCCCGCCGCGGCGAGCAGCCCCGCGGTCGGGAAGGCGAGCACGAACCCGGCGAGCCGCACGGAGGCGTCGGCCGCGTCGAGCACGTCGGCGGCGGCGAGGTAGCCGACGGCTGCGTGCGGCGCGGCGGGCAGCAGCGCCCACGGTCCGGTCAGGACACCGCCGAGCGCACAGGCGCCCACGGCGTAGCAGAAGTAGGCCACGTCGCCGTGGCCGACGGCGAGCAGGCCGAGCGCGGCGGCGAAATCCAGGGCGAGGATCGGCAGCGGGTGGCGCACGACGTGCGGGTCGTGGTTGAGCACGGCCAGCGCGACGGCCGTCACGACGGCGACCAGGGCGAGTGCGGTGAGCTGCGGATACGGGTCGGCCCGCAGGCGCAGGCCGACGGCGGTGGCGGTCATCGTGACGGCGGCTCGGCCCAGCAGGACCGAGCGGGCGACCGCGGCGGCCGCCACGACCTGGTTGAGCTGTGCCGTTGCGTCAGACACTCGGACCACCTCGGTGTCGCGGTGCGGGCTCCCGCCGTCCGCGAGGTGTCCGGCTAGAGCGATCAAGCTGGAGAGCGCTCTCTGGACGAATCATGGGTCAGCCATCGGTGCTTGTCAAGGTATGCGGGACCGGCGGTCCGGACGGACGAATCCGTCCGGACCGCCCCGGTGCCGCTACTCCTCGGAGGTCGAGGCGCCACCGGCTGCCGGTTCACCGCCGCCCGTCGGCCGCACGGCGTCGGTCTCCATCGGCCGGGTCGCCTCGGCCGTACGCGTGGGCTTCCGGCCGGGCTTGCGCAGCTGCTGGGTCGGTGCCGCCATCGCCGACTCCGGAGCCGACGCAGCCGGGGTCGGCGCAGGGGTCGGCACGGGCACCGACGCGCTGCGGTACTGGGTCGGCACCGCGGGCTGGGTCGGCACCGCGGCGGAGGCGGAGACCCGCTCGGCCGGCACCGCCATCGCAGCGGCCTCGGCCTGCTCGGCGGCGTAGGCGCGGGCGTGCTCGGCGACGGTCGACGACTCCTGCTGCGCGCGCTGCAGCCACTCCTCCCAGCGGCCCTGCATGGGCCGGACGAGTCCGCCGCCGACACCCACGATGAGGATGCCGCCGATGGTGGCGAGCACCGCGATGAGGATCGGGGTGGTCACGGTCGTCGCGACGTCGATCTGGTTCAGCGCCGCGATGATCCCGAGCCCGATGATGAAGACCCAGGCCAACCGCGCCAGCAGCCGCCCATAGGACAGCCCCGCCAGGGCGCCGGCGATGAGGTCGCGGACCCAGGAGCCGATGGCGGCCGCGATCACCACGATGACGATCGCGACGAAGGCCTTCGGCAGCCACGTCACGATCGAGTAGATCAGGTCCGAGACCGGGTTGGGTCCCCAGATGCCGAACGCCAGCTGCAGCGTGAAGAGCAGCACCGCGTAGAAGACGAGCTTGGCGACGAGGTCGGAGGCGTCGACGCGGGTGTGGGCCAGTGCCGAGCTGAGGCCGCCGCGCTCGACGAGCCGGTCGAAGCCGATCCGTTCCAGGAACTTCGCCGCCAGCATCCGCAGCGCTCGGGCGGTGAGCCAGCCGACCACGAGGATGGCGACGAATCCCAGTGCCTTGGGCAGGAAGAGTGCGATCGATCGCAGGGTGTCGGTGACGACGCTGTCGATATCCACGCCGGCTCCTTTCAGTGTGAGGGCAATTCCCCTCACCACTGCCCGGAACTCGGGCGACGAAACCCTCCGCCGTGCGTAACCTCGGTGCGATGACCCACCGACCGCTGGACACGATCATCGCCGACGCCGCCCGGCGAGCCCCGGTCGACGGCATCCGCGTCATCGGTGTCGACGGCCCGAGCGGGTCCGGGAAGAGCTTCCTCGCCGCCCGGCTGTCGGCCGCGCTGACCGCGCCGATCATCGAGATCGACGACTTCGTCTCCTGGGACTGCTTCGCCGGCTGGTGGCCGCGCTTCGACTCCCAGGTCCTCACCCCGCTGCTGTCCGCCCAGGACGCTCACTACCAGGTCAGAGACTGGTCCGATTGGTACGGGTCGTCGCTGGGCGGATGGAAGACCCAGCCGTGGTCGCCGACGGTCATCGTGGAGGGCGTCACCTGCACCCGGCGGGAGACGGTGGGCCGGCTCGCGTACGCGATCTGGGTCGAAGCACCCGCCGAGCTCCGGCTGGCCCGGGGCCTGGCGCGGGACAGCACCCATGACGGTAAGGCGGAGCTGTGGGAGCGGTGGATGCGCGAGGAGGACGAGTTCTTCGCCGCCGACGGCACGCGCGACCGGGCCGACGTGATCGTGGACACGTCGGCCTTCACGATGACCGCCGGGACGTGACCGGAGGCGGTCAGTGCACCCGGCTCGTGTCGGCGGCGACGGCCGCCGGAGTCTCGACGCGGGTGTCGACCAGGACCGACGACGCGGTGATGCCGGTCGTGGTGGTGAAGCGCACGAGCGCCGTGTCCACTCCCCGGCGCAGCGTGGCGAGATCGGTTCCCGGCCGGGCGGTGAGGTTCAACCGCAGCTCCGGTGCCTCGGCATGGCCGGTCAGCAGCACGCTCGCCTTGTGGACGGACTGCTGGCGCCGCAGGTCGGCGGCGAGGGAGTCGGCGATGGCGCGGTAGCGCACCTCGGTGACCCCGGCCGCCGCGGCGGTGGGTTCGGCCGCGACCGGGGCCGCATCCGGCCGGTGCTGCGCGGGCTCGCCGAAGACGAGGTCCGGCAGGTGGCGCTTGCCCTGCGGCCGCAGCTGCACGCGCAGCAGCCAGAAGCCGAGCACCGCCGCGACGAGCCCGAGCGCGACGACGGCGGCGGTGGCCCACCCCTGCCGTGCCCGCCACTGCTCCAGCAGGCCCGGCCAGAGCAGCGGCTGATCGGGGTAGGTGCGGGGCAGCCGGTCCAGGCTGATCAGCGCCCCGAGGACACCGACGGCGGTGAGCACGAGACCGATCAAGATCCACAGTACGCGGTTGCCGGTGTTCATGACACCCTCCTGGGTTCGCGCCGCTCGATCCGGGGTTCGCGCAGGTCGATCCGCAGCCCCACGGTCGGCGGCGCGTCGAGGCGGCCGAGCGCGGCCCGGGCGGCGCTCTGGACGGAGTCGCGCTGATCGGGGCGGCCGGTGGCGCGGACGCGGACGGACCAGTCCGTCTCCTTGCCCGCGACCTCGACGTGGGCGGCACCGACTCCCGATACGCCCGTCACCGCTGCCGCCACCTGCTGCTCCAGTGAGTGCCGCTGCATGCTCCAGCGGGTGGCGTCGTCGGTGGCCACCGGCCCGAGGCGGAACCGGTCCGGACGCTGCGGGCGGAGCTGCGCGATCAGGATGACGAGCCCGAGCAGGCCGATGCCGATCGCGATCAGCAGCACCCAGCGGTCGGTGTATTCGGTGTCGACGAGCCGCGCGTACCACTGCCGCAGCGGCAGCACGGGTGCCCGGCCCGCGAAGGCGAGGACCGCCTCGACCGCGGCGAGCAGTCCACCGCCGATCAGGGCGAGCCCGAGGACCGACGAGGCGATCCGGTTGACGAGTCGCATCACACCTCCACCGGCACCGGTGCGATGAGGGCACGCAGCGCTTCGTCGCTGACATCGGCGACGAAGACCTCCACCGGCCGGTCGTCGGCGTACCGGCGGAGGACCTCCGCGGCGGCGGCCGTGACCGCGGCGATGACCGGCTGCAGCGGAAGCCGGGCCGCGACGATCTGCACCCGGACGGCGTCGGCGTCCCCGAGCACGCCGACGACCCGGCCGCCCGGGATCAGAGTGGCGACCTCGACGCCGTGGCCGTGCAGGCCGCCCGCGGTGAGGCGGGCGACCTGCGGCAGGGCTGCGACGGCGTCGGCCACGGCCCTGGCGACCTCGAAACGGCTCGCCGTCACTGGACGCGTGCCTCAACGGCCGGTGCGGGCTGCTCGGCCTCGACCTGGATGTCGCCGACGCTGATGTTGACCTCGACGACCTTCAGCCCGGTCATGTTCTCGACCTGGTCGATGACGTGTTCGCGCACGGCGCCGGTCACCTCGACGATGCTCTGGCCGTACCAGGTGACCACGTCGAGATCGATGGCGGCCTCCTTCTCGCCGACCTCGACGCTGACGCCCTGGCTCGCCCCCGACGCGGGATCGTTGCTGCCGGGGATGAGCGAGCGGAGCTGCCCGACCCGGCGGGCCATGCCGGTGCCCATCGAGTAGACGCCGGGGATGTCGCGGGCGGCGAGGCCGGCGATCTTGGCGACCACGCTGTCCGCGATCTTGGTTTTGCCGGTGTCGGTCACGAGCGAGACGCCCGCCTTGTCCGGCAGCGGCGGCGCGTTGCGGCGGGCGGCCACGCCGTTGGGCGTCGCCGCTCGCGGATCGCCGTTGCCGCGCCCGTCGTCGCGCGGCTTGTCGGCGGTCTTCTCGTCGTTCTTGAGCTCGGCTGGGCTGGTCATGTCTGGTTTCCCCCGTTAGGTAGCAGTGGCGTTCGGTGCGGATCAGCGCTGCCTGGCGGCACCGCTGCCGAGGTTGCTCAGGGCTTCGCGCAGGTCGAGGTCGTTGTCGACGACTCGCGCGACGACGTACCCCACGAGCCCGGCGACAGCCGCGGCGATCATGACCAGGAAGCCGGGCCCGGCCCAGATGACAGCCAAGGCCAGACCGACGAAGAAGCCGAATTGTCGACTGCTCACGTGTGCCCCTCTCCAGGCGGCCCCGCAGGTCGGGCCGCGATTCAGCACTCACCCCGACAATTGGAGCAACACTCACATTACGTAAAGCGGGGTGGCGCAGGGCGATAACTTCCCTTTTCGATGGCGGCACGGTCCGGAGGTTTCGGGCGGCGGCCGACCGGGGATGGGCTCAGCGACACCCCACCCCATGAGAGAGAGCCGACGTGCCTGACGTGATCAGCGAGTCGTTCGACGTCGGCGACGGTGTCGTCCAGGCCGCGACCTGCGGGCAGGCCCGACCGGGGGTGCCGACCGTGGTGATCGTCCCGGGCCTCGGCGCCGTCGGCTCGATGGACCGGATCCAGGCCGCCACGGCGCGCTGGACCAGGTGCGTGGTGCTGGACCTGCCCGGGTTCCACCAGCGGGGCCCGGACAGCTGCGCGCCGAACGTCGCCGCCGTCGCCGACTGGACCGCCGCCTGGCTGGCCCGGTATGCCACCGACCCGGTGGTCCTGGTCGGACACTCGACCGGCGGGCAGGCGATGCTGCGGGCCGCCCTGACGGCACCGGCCGCGGTGGGGTCCCTGGTGCTCGCCGGTGTCACCTTCGACCCCGGTGCGCGTACCCCCATGGGGTTGATCGGGACGCTGAGCCGGACCCTCGGCCATGACCCGCTCTCGGCCCTGGGCGCGATCGCCGCCGACTTCGGGCGGGCGGGGCTGGTCGCGCTGGCGGCCTTCGCCCGCAGCGGCCTCGCCGACCCGCCGGAGCGGCTCATCGGCCGCGTCCGCTGCCCGGTGGTCGTCGTGAGCGGCGAGCACGACTACCTGTCGACGCCGCCGTGGGGGCGCCGACTGGCCGCGCTCGCGCGCCAGGGCAGTTCGTTCACCCTGCCGGGCGCGCATGCCTTCCCGCACTCGCTGCCAGAGGAGTTCTCCCTGCTCCTGGCCGAGGCGGCTGCGCTGTGCCCGACGGGACCGCAGCGGGACCGCAGCCACGACCGGACGCCGGTCCTCACCGTCTGAGGATTAGTACGCGCTGATCTGGGTATTTGAAGATAAACCTCAAAAAGGCGGTTACTTCCGATGGTTATTCCGCAGCCAGACCCGATGCCGCAGCCCAGTCCTCTGCCGGACCCGCTGCCCCAGCCGGAGCCGCAACCCAACCCGGAGCCGGGACAGCCCGGACCTCCGGTCCCGGCCCCGGCACCGCAACCCGCGCCGATTCCCGGCCCGTTCCCCGCAGTGTGAACAGCGCGGTCGGCCTGCCGTGCCGCTATGGCGCGGTGGGTCGGCCGTGGGCTTCGCGGGCCGCGAGCAGCTCCGGGAGGTGGGCGCGGCTCCACTGCCGGGCGGCCTCGATGAGCGTCAGCAGGGTCCGCCCCAGGTCCGTCAGCGCGTACTCGACCCGGGGCGGGTTCTCGGCGTACGCGGTGCGGGTCACCAGGCCGTCGCGCTCCATCGCCCGCAGCGTCTCGGTGAGCACCTTCGGCGTCACGGCACGCAGCGGAACCCTGAGCTCGCCGAACCGCCGGGGACCGTGCTCGAGGCAGATCACGATCATCGCCGTCCACTTGTCACCGATCTGGAACGGCATCGCGCCGGACGGGCACACCGGATCGAACATCGCGGGATTCAGCTCCTCGGGCATGCTCCGCAGGCTAGCGCCGGTACCGTTGCAGTAACCAGGATCCCGCCCCATAACGTGCTGCTCAACGAGGTCAGACCCCCCGACGACGGAGGCAGGCATGAGCAGCATCGCGATCTTTGGAGCAGGCGGCCGGGCCGGGCGGGCGGTCACCGCCGAGGCACGCCACCGCGGGCACCTGGTCACCGCCATCGTGCGGGACCCGGCCGCGCACAGCGGTCTGCAAGCCCAGGGGGTACGCGTCCAGCGGGGCGACGTCACCGATCCGGACCTGCGCCTGGACGGCCATGACGCCGTCGTCAACGCGGTCAGCCCCGCCTCGGGACCGGAGGCACTCGCCAACCTCGGACAGCTCGACGAGCGGTTCTTCGTCACGGCGGCCGATGCGCTCCGCCAGGCGATGGCGCGGGCGGGCGTACCCCGGCTGATCGTCATCGGCCTCTTCGCCAACCTGCGGGACGGCACCGGCGGGCTCGTGCTCGACGATCCGGCCGCCTTCCCCCGCGAGCTGCGGTCCTTCGCGCTGGCGCACACCGCCGGCCTGGAGCGGCTCCGCACCGTCGAGACCGAGGTAGACTGGCTCATGCTCACTCCCCCGGCGGGGCTGGACCCGGCCGGGCAGCGGACCGGCCGCTACCGCATCGGCGGCGACACCGCGTCCGGATCGACGCTCTCCTACGCCGACCTGGCGGTCGCGATCGTCGACGAGATCGAGACGCCGCGACACCACCGCACCCGCGTCTCCATCTTCGACTGACTCCGCTGTCCGAACGCGGATGCGGCTGCACCCTGATCGATGCCTGACGGTACCGTTCGCCCGTGACCGGCCACGTGTTCATCAGCTACAGCCACGCACATGATGGTCCGTACGTGGAGAAACTGACCGCCTACCTCGTCAGCGCGGGCGTGCCCGTCTGGTACGACAAGGAGATCATCTCCGGCACGCGCTGGCATGAGGTGATCAAGGAGCAGATCGACACCTGCAGCGTCCTGATCGTGGTGATGAGCCCCGCCGCTGAGGAGTCACAGTGGGTGAATCGGGAGCTCAACCAGGCCGAGCTGCGAGGCAAGCCGATACTGCCGCTGCTCCTGCGGGGTGACCGGTTCTTCCGCCTCAGCGATGTGCAGTACGACGACGTCGAGGGCGGGCGCATGCCGTCCGACGAGTACCTGCGGCTGCTCCCCCGGAACGCGCCCCCGCCCGGCACCGAGCTGCCGACACCAGCCGTGGTCGGCGAAGCAGCAGACGAGCTCGGCGGTTCGCCGTCGTCGGCCCTCCCACCGCCCGCCGTCGCGCAGCGGAGATCCGTGTGGCCGTGGGTCGGCCGCGGCCTGCTCTGGCTCGGCGTGCTCTTCTTCACGTGCGGGGAGGGCGTGGCGATCCACGCCACTGTCACCGACAGCTGGCCGGAACGGACCGGCGCCCTGTTCGGCAACCTCTTCTACGCCATTCCGTTCGTGGCGCTGCTCGGCTTCACGCTCTTCGACCTCCGGCGAATCCGGCACCGGCGCCGGACCCGTCAAGGATGAGGCCCGTCACCAACCCCGGATCCGGCTGAGCACCTCGGCCGTCGCACCGGCGGGGCTGTCGAAGGTCTGGCCGAAGGTGAGAGCCGCGAGGTCCCGCAGCTCCCGCGGCGCCGGTCCGCCGAGGTAGACGGTGAAGGTGGGGATGTCGCCGCTGAGGTGGCGGAGCTGGTAGGAGCTGCGGAACTGGGTGAAGGTGCGGCCGGTGCTCGGCACTCCGTCGGTGATGAGCACGATCGAGGTGGTCCGGTCCGGTGCCTCGGCGCGCAGCGCTTCCGCGATGTCGTAAGCGGTGGTCAGGGCGTCGTAGGTGGCGGTGTTGCCCCGGGGGACAAGCCTGGAGAGCTCCTGCCGGAAGGCCTCGACGGCGCTCGGACCGGCCTGTGCCAGGTCGAAGGAGCGGGGTTGTGCCACGGTGCCGGCGAACGGCAGGAGCACGATCCTGTCGGCGGATCCGAAGGGGACCGAGGCGAGCGCGCCGACGGCGGACCGGAGCCGGCCGTTCTCGTTCATCGAGCCCGACGTGTCGACGACATAGATCGTGTTGGCCGGCAGCCGGGCGGCTCGGAACCGGGCCAGCAGGTCGTTGATGACCACGGGCTGCGGAAAGGCCGCCGTGGTCAGCAGCCCGTCGTCGGCGGCCCAGGAGAGACCGGTCAGGCCGGGGACCGCCGGCCGACGGTAGGTCCGGCTCATGGCTTCGACCTGGGTCGCCGGTCGCAGCAGGTAGGCCGCGAGCGCGTGGTAGTTGCGCCTGACGACGGAGTCGGGGTTGAGCAGGATCAGGGGGAAGTCGGCGACGATCGACCCGTCGGCGGGATAGACCAGCGCGAGCTGCTCACGGTCGCGGTGGGTCAGATTGGCCGTGACGAGCGAGGACTCGTACCCGACGAGGCCGTCCACCGGCAGCCCGACGGGGTCGAAATACCGGTCGGCGAGGGACCGCGTCGAGGGCGCCACTCCCCGGCCGAGAGCGAGTCGGCGCAGGAGCTCCTGCTGCGCGGTGACGGCCGTCCCGCCCGCCGGCGCGGCGACCGAGGCCAGGCTCAGCGTCCCCTCGAGGGACGTGCTCGGATTGGACATCCCCAGGGCGAGGCTGCCGTCCGCCATCGCGGCACCGATCTCGGACCAGGTGGGGGTCTTCGCATTCCAGCCCAACCGTGCCGCCACCGCGGGGCGGACCCCGACGACGATCGGCGATCTGGCTGTGGACACCGACGGCGCCTGGGCCAGGGACGGCGGGGTGAAGGCGTGCCGGGAGGCGACGAGCAGCGCGTCGTAGCGCCCGATGTCGCCGCTGGCGACCGACTCGGCGATGCCGACGGTGCTGAGTTCGCTGACCACCACGTGTACGCCGGTGGCCAGATCCGCGTCTCGGAGGATCGACTGCAGTCCCGCCGCGGTGCCGCCGCTGACGAGCAGGCGGAGGACTCCGGTGCCCGGTCGCGGGTCGATGCCGATGGCCGTCACCGGCAGCATGCTCAGCGCCACCGCACCGGCGATCAGCGGTGCCCATCTGCGTACGGCACCGGCGGACAGGGCGCTGCGCAGCCGTGATGCGGAGCGGTCCGATCGAGCGGACCGGCTCTCGACGGGCAGGTAGGCACGGATCAGCTCGTGTCGGACCTGGTAGAACGCTCCGGCATGGCGCAGGACCCCCGCGGCGTGGGCGTGCCGCAGGAACCTCGGCAGGCGTGCGGGCAGGCGTCGGCACACCGCCAGCCAGATCCGCGCGGTGGTGAAGGCGAGCCAGGCCGAGCCGGAGCCGTAGAAGACGAGCAGCCCGCTCGCCGCTCCGACGAGGAGACACGCAGCGGGGTGGCTCCATGATCCGCCGTAGATGCGGTACATGGCCGCGGTGATCAGGGCGGCGGTGGCGGCCCCGCCGACGGTGGCGAGCAGCAGTGCGGTCCGGTCGCTGCGCAGGGCGGCGTCCGGGGTGAGGAGCTCCTGCGGCGGCACCGGAGCTCGCAGCCACCGCACCAGCCCGACCAGGATTCCGACGTAGACGGCGGCTCCGGCGGCGACTCCCCGACCGACGTCCGCCTCGAACACGTTGATCACACCGGCGGCGGTGAGCTCGCCTGCCGCGGCCCACGGCAGCCCCAGCAGCAGTCCGATCCCCAGTCCGGCGGCGAGTTGCCGGGGCAGGCTGCGCAGCCGGGGTGCGGTGCGGTGCGGGATGCCCGGCTGGCCGCCGCCGAGCCAGCTCGCCGTCATCAGCACCGTGATCACACCGATCACGGTGAGCAGGATGGACAGGACGACATCGCGGTCCACATGTCCGGGTCCGCTGAGGAGATAGGCGATGGAGATGCTCGCCTGGCGCGCGTAGTCCTCATCCAGCCAGAGCCCGACGAGCAGCACCAGCGCACTGATCACCGACAGCGCACCGGCGACGAAGTAGACGTCCCGGACCGCTCGCAGGCCGGCCCGCAGGCGCGGCAGCCGCCGCGGCGGCTCGTCCTGAGCATGCACCGCGCGGGCCGTCTGCAGCCCGGCGACGAGTCCGAGGAGCGTGCCGTAGACGGCTCCGGCCAGCAGCGCCGACCCCGGTTCGGGGGTGGCGGTGAAAGCCGCGTCGATGCCGAAGCACAGCAGCATGCTCAGGACCAGCATCTGCACCGCCACCAGGATGGCGAGCAGCGGTTTGGGCAACGATTTCGCCAGCCGCCACCAGGCCAGGTGGGGATCTCGCGGAAAGGCCTGCAACCGCGGGACCAGGTGGGCGAGCCACCTCGCGACCACCGGCGAGCGGTCGCCGTAGACGGCCGGGAGGAACCTGCCCAGGATCCGCTGGTGGATCTCGTTCCCGGTGCTCAGCGCGGCCAGTTCGCCGGGATCGGTGCCGGGCCGCTGATAGACCTGCCTGGTCAGCGAGATCATCAGCGGGGTGGAGAGGGCCTGGGCCAGCGCTCCGCCGGGATCGGCGGTCATCGTCGCGGTCAGCGCCTGCCACCGGGAACTGCCGACGGCCTCGCGCTCGGTGAGGTAGGCGACGGCGTCGTCGAGCGACACCGGCTCGACCTCGACGATCACCGCCTGCGGCAGGACGCCCACGGCCGCGACGATCGCGGCGTACTCCTGGCTGCGGCACGTCACCACCATGCGCAGCCCGGCGGCGGCGGCCCGCTCCAGGTGGCCCAGCGCCCTGCCCTGCAGCGGCACCGGCAGCTCGTCCAGCCCGTCCAGGACCGCGATGACCTGGTGGTGCCGGACCAGCCAGTCGGCTTGATCGGGGGTGATCTGCGGATGGTCGTCGCGGATCCGTGCCGCGATCCACTCCTCGATGGTGTCGCCCAGGCCCCGGCCATCGGACTCGGCCGGCACCCACGCCGCTATCGGCAGCAGCACCGCGACGGCCGAGTCGGCTCCGGCGTCGGCCACGGAGGCGACCACGAACAGGTGCGCCAGGGTGCTCTTGCCGGCACCGGCCTCGCCGAGCACGACCAGCTGCCGCAGTCCCCCGTCCTCGAAGGCGCGCACGAGCTGCCAGGCCGCCTGCCGGCCGAGGTCCGGCTCGGGGCCGAGCGAGCCGCTGACCGCGCCGTCACCCGAGTCGGACGGCGCGGCGATGCCCGCCTGGACGCCGGGCGCTGTCGCCGATCGCCAGCGCAGCCGCAGCGGGCGCGGCAGGAAGACCTGCTGGGACACCACCTCGGCCGCCCAGGCCACGCGAACGAGGTCGCGGAGCGCCTCGACCGGTGACGGCTCATCGGTCCGGCCCGAACGCAGTCCCTGTCGCACCATGATCGCCAGCACGCCCAGCAGGAGGCTGGCGAAGGCCGCCGGAGCGGAGGCGATGCTCGACCAGTTGTCGGCGGCGGCGCGGTCCTGCCCGCTCAGGAACAGGGTCCACCAGGCCAGGGCGCCCGCCGAGACCAGCGCGACGAACAGCGCCGCGAGCAGCCAGAGCCGCCGCCGGAGTGCCCCCCGCATGCCTCACCGCAATCCGTTCACTCCGCACCGGAGGGTCATGATCCCAGGTTTTCGACAATCCTCTCAACTCGCCGATCATCGACAATCTTCAAGCTTTACGCGGGTCCGATCGGACTGATCCGCCGACCCGGTCAGTGGCAGACGACCTTGAACTGGGCGAGCCCGATCCGGTAGCCCTCGCGGGCGCCCCAGTCGATCCCCCGGTTCAGGACGCGGATCCACAGCTTCCCCCCGCTGACCGGGTAGGTCTTGATGGAGATCCACCGCCCTCCGTTGGCGGGCTGGTCGACCGTGAAGGTCCCCTTCGACGAGGAGCCCTGGCCGTCGCCGACGCGGTACTGGGCGGGATTGCCCCCGGCCCGTTTGGCGTCCCCGCCGTAGACCGGCACGTAGGTCGACAGGTCGCAACTCCTGCTGGCGGATCCCACGGTGAAGGACCAGTCGGCGTACTGGGTCGGGTCCTCGACGGTGTCGCTGCCCGACATCGGCATCGAGTCGAACGTCCCCGAGCAGCCGTTGGAGCCCCAACCGCCGTGGTCCGAGGCCCCCCAGCCCGCCCCCGGGTCGCGGTCGTGCGCGTAGTAGCCGGTGTTCGCCGTCGAGCAGCCGTAGCCGCCCACCGCCTGGAACGTCACCTTCGGCGGTGCCGGGGACGGCTTCGGCGACGGCGGCCTGGCCGAGGGCGACACCGCGGGCGAGGGCTTGGCCGCGGCGGAGGTCGGCGTGACCGGTGCGGGCGACGTGGCGCCGGGAGCCGGGCTGTCGGTGACGGCGACCACGGCGGTCGGGTCGGCCGCGATGGGCGAGAACTCGATCCCCAGGTCCGCGAGCGGCTGGTCGGTCACCGCCATGCCCTGCGGCGTCCTCGCGTCCTGCCGCGCCTGGTTGCCGAGCACCACGCCGGTGAGGATGACCAGCACCGTGGCGCACAGCACGATCATCCACCGGGTGGAGACGCGCTGGATCCCGTCGCGGGTGACCCGCCGCCACAGGCCCGGCTCCTCGCCCGGCTCGGCCCAGCCCTCGTCGAACTCCTGCGACCCTGACCTGCGCCGATCGTCATCGCTCATCTGCAAGACCTTCCTCCGTCTCCGACCACTACGGATCGGCGGGGGCACGGGTTCACCGTCGCGGTGAACCTTGCCGGACGCTGCTGCGTAATGTCGGTAGCAGTCGGGCATCGCTAGACAGGAGCCGTCCATGGCGCGATCGGCCTCTCCGTCCTCATCGGACTCCGAGGAGCTCTGGCCGCTGCGCTCGGTCTGGTTCCAGGCTCCCCGCGACGCGCCGGACCAGGTGGGCCCCGAACCATCGCCGCCGGTCGAGGAGCGACCGCCGGGCGCCCCCGACGGCAGGCCGGTCCCGGCAGTCGCGCCGGTCGCGCCGGTCCCGGAGCGCCAACCATCGCCGGGTACGACGACCGTCACGCTCCCCCTCTCCCGGCCCGCCTCGCCCGTACCCGCCGTTGCCGCGCCGTCGACCAGGCCCGTGGCGCAGCCGTCGGCGCCGGTGGGCGTACCCCCGGAGGTTGTCCGGGTGCGGCGGCCGCGACGGCCGATGTCGTGGCGGTGGCTCTCGCCGGTCGCGGTCCTGGCCGTGACCGCCGCCGCCGCGTGGCTGATCGTGACGAGGGTGCCGGACCTGATCGCCGCGGGCCCGCCGCCCGTGCGGCCGAGCACCACCGCGACCGCCGCCGGGCCGCCGCCGTCGGCGGTGCCGCTGCCCGGTGTCCCGATCGGCTACGCCACCTTCGCCGACCCGACCGGGCTCGCCGTGACCGGGGCGGCGGCACCGACCGGGACCACGATCCGCCTGGTCGGCACCGCGAAGGAGACCGGCGCGGTGTGGTCGGCGTTCGCGATCAACCCGGCTTCGTCGATGAACACCGCCTTCCGTTACGCCGCGACCGATCCGGCCTCATCGGTCGCGTTCGTCCTGCACACCAGGCCTGTCGCGACGGCGGGGAGCGCGCTGGCGGCGCTCGGCCCCCGGTTGCAGGTCGAGCTGCGGGCGGGCGAGGTGAGCGTGAGCACCGTCGACGCGGCCCGGCGGGCGACCGTGCTCGCCCGCGCCCGCCCGGACGCGGACCTGGGCGGCAGTTCGGTGGTGGTGTGGGTCGACTACCTGGCGGGGAGCCGGAGCCTGCGGGTCTTCGTCTCGGCGGGGGCGCAGAAGCCCGCCGAGGCGCTGCTGACCGCGACGGTCGGGCTCGCCGCCGTGCTGGGGAAGGGGCCCGCGCATGCCGGTTTCGTCGCCGCCGCGACCGGGACCGCCGGTGCGGTGGAGCTGACCGCGTGGCACCTCGCGGTGGCCGCCTAGGCGGTCCGGTAGGCCTCGGCCATGGCCGCGAAGGCGGCCTTCGGCTCCCACGGCATCCCGGGATAGGCCTCGCCGGTGCGTCCTTCGAGGACCTTGACCACCCCGTAGGAGGCGAGGTCGAGGTCCTCGGCGGGGTCGGCGCGGTGCGGCAGGTGGTGGCAGGAGAAGGTGCACCAGAACGCGGTGTCGACACCCTCGGCGGTGAAGATCTCCAGCAGTTCCCGCAGGTAGCCGACCTGTTCGGTCTCGTCGCGGAGATAGGGGGCCACGAGCCGGCCCTCGCTGACGCTGAGCCACTCGACCATGAAGCCGCCGCGTCCGCCGAGGTCCGCCGCACCGGCATGGGTGGTGCATCCGAACTCGGTGACGGCGACGGGCTTTCCCTGCGCGACGAGGGTGCGGATGGCGTCGGCGTAGCCGTCGGCGACCTCGATCGATCGGTAGGCGTCGGCGGCGACGAAGTCGAAGGGCGTCCAGTCGACCCGCTCGGTCGGCAGCGCGGCATAGGTGACCGGACCGCCGAACCGGTCCCGGACCACCCGGACGGCCCGGCCGAGGAAGTCGTTGAGGCGGGCGGGGACCCCGGCCATCGCCTCGCGCACCAGGTGCGGCTGCTGGAGCAGGGCGAGCCGGTCGTGGATCGTGGCACCGGGCAGGAACCCGATCGTGCACAGTGTCAGCTCGCCACCGGTGACGAAGACGACCTCGGCGCCCCGGCGGCGCAGCCGTTCGGCCCGGTCGGCGCAGTCGGCGAGGAGATCGAGCAGGTCGTCGGTGGTGAGGTCGCAGGTGAACGGCGAGAACCACACTTCGAGGCCGGCGTCGGCGGCGAACCCGGCGGTGAGCTCCAGCCGCTCGGGGTCACCGCCGGTGATGCGGACGGCCGCGCAGTGCAGGTCGTCGCGGATGATGCGCATCTCGCGCTCGACGATCGCCGGGTCGAACGGCTCGTGGGTGCTGAGCCCCGTCCGCCCGGTCGGGATGAAGCCGGTGTCGTAGGTGATGCCCTTGGCTCGCATGATGCGCCTCTCATTAAGGTACTAGACGTACCCTAAGACGAGATCGCCGCTCGCACAAGGCGGTGCGATAAGGTACGGCACGTACCGGCATCAGGGAGTGCGGATGGTTGGCGAGGCGGCACCGACGAGGCGGCGCGGGGCGGCGCTGGAGCAGGCGATCCTGCGGGCGGCGGCAGACGAGCTGGTCGAATCGGGCTACGCGGGCCTGACGATCGACCGGGTCGCCCAGCGCGCCGGGACCAACAAGAACGCGATCTACCGCCGCTGGCCGCACCGGGCCGCGCTCGCCGTGGCGGCGTACCGGCAGCTGGCGGTCGCCACCGCGCAGCCGCCGGACACCGGTGACCTGCGCGGCGACACGCTGGCCCTGCTCCGCCTCGCCAACAGCACCTGGACCTCGCCCATCGGTGCGATCCTGCGCAGCCTGCTGGCCGGCGTCGCCGACGACCCCGAGCTCCTGACGCTCATCCAGGAACGGGCCGGCGACGCCGGGTCCGGCATGTGGCTGACGGTGCTGGGCCGGGCCGTGGCCCGGGGGGAGCTCCGCCCCGAAGCCCTGCACCCGAGGGTCGCCACGGTCCCCATCGCCCTGCTGCGCAACGAGTACGTGGCGCGCGGCACGCCCACGGTCTCCGACGACGTGCTCGTCGAGATCATCGACGAGGTTTACCTGCCGCTGCTACGCGGCCGGGGCGCCCAGCCCTAGCAGCTGCCGCAGCCAGGCCGTCAGGTCGGGACCGAAGCTGAAGCCGTGGAACTGGTACATGACGTCCTCACGGGACAGTCCGGTGACCCCGCCCGGCAGCACGTTGAGCATGTGCTCCAACCCCGGATAGACCTCGATCCAGGCGGGTACGCCCGCTTCGTGGCAGGCCTGCTCGATCCGCGCGACCGACTCGTCCACGGGCACGCTGGTGTCGTCGGAGCCGTACTGCAGGAACACCGGGCAGCCGATGGCGCGGTAGTCGGCCGCCGGGTCGTGGCCGAGCTGGGGATCGTGCGCGGCGCTCGCCATGGCGGCCAGGTCCGACGCGGGCATCAGCGGCGGGATCGGCGAGAGCATCGGGTTGTCCTGCGCGAAGACCGGCACCTCGTAACGGTCGAGGTCGGTGGCGGCGCCGAGTGCGGCGAGCGCCTCCTCCAGGCCGCCCAACGTCTCCGACGTGGACTGACCCGCGGCGACGATGGCGAACAGGTTGGCCCAGGCCCGCCCGGCGGCTGCCGCCGTCGCCTCGGAGACACCGGCGTCGCGCAGGGTCTTGGTGCGGCGGTGCACCTCGGACGCGGCCATCGACACCCCGGGCGACCCGGCCCCCACGACGAAGGCGACGTCAGCGCGCCTCGCCGCGACGATCGGCACGGACCACATGCCGTTGCTGAACCCGCTGAGCCCGACCCGCGCCGGGTCCACCTGCGGCATCGTCAGCAGGTGGTCCAGCGCGGCCGAGGCGGCATCGGCCTGGTCGTAGATGGAGGGATCGGCCGGTCCGCCGGAGGCGCCGTGCCCGGGCTTGTCATAGATCAGGACGGCGACCCCCGCGGCGAGCAGCGGCGCGACGAACAGGCGGCAGAAGTCGCGCTGCCCGCCGGCGGCGCCGTGCACGAAGACGGCGGCCGGGTGCGGCCCCGGTCCGTCCGGCCAGACCACCGTGCCGGCCAGCTCCGCGGCACCGGCGGTGAAGGCGACCCGCTCCTCGCGCAGCGCCCGGGCGATCGGCCCCGTCGGCAGCCCCAGCGTGCCGTCCTGCAGGACGATCTCGGTGCCGTCGTCGGCGAGCAGCCGGTCCGGCGCCACCGGATATGCCCGCTGCGCCCAGCTGCCCGCGCCGACCAGGACCATCGGCTCGCCCCAGTAGGCCTCGGCGACCTGGGCCAGCAGGATGTCGCGATCCCTGCCGTACCACCCGCAGGCTGCGGTGACGGCGTCGGCGGCGTCGGCCATCCGGGTCAGGGTCACCCCGTCGACGACCGGCGCCCCGTCGTCGAGCCGCAGCGGGTAGGCCTGGCGGAACTCGCCCAGCGCGGGGCGGTCGACGGCGAGGTGGTCACCGGCGGGCCGGGCGATGACGGTGCCGGCGGGTGTCCGGCCGATCCAGGTGCCTTCAATCATGATCGTCATCAAAACAGCATCGGTCCCATGTGAATCCAACCAGGGGTGGAGATGCTGTCGGATCGGAGCGACGACTACAGCGCCCGGCGGGCCCGGCGCAGGGCGTGGTGCGCCCGGGACTTGACCGTTCCCGCCGGGATGCCGAGCGCCTGCGCGGTCTCCTCGGTGGTGCGCTCGGCGAGGTAGAGATGGGCGAGCACGTCACGGTGGTGGCCCGGCAGCTCCGCCATGACGCTGCGGACCGTCATCCGGGTGAGCGCGGCCTCGGTGTCGTCGTGCACCGCCGACCAGCCGTCGAGGTGCTCGCCGCCGACCTCGACGGGACGGGCCGCGCGGGCACGCAAGTTGTCGATCATGAGGCGGCGGGCGACGGTGAACAGCCACGGCCGGGCCGCGGAACGGGTCACGTCGAGCTCGTCGATGTGCTCCCAGGCCCGCATCATCGTCTCCTGGACCAGGTCCTCCGCGCGCGACACGTCGCCGAGGGTCAGCTTCAGCGAGTACGCGTAGAGCGAGCCCGCGTTGGTCCGGTAGAGCTCCTCCAGCGTCGCGGCGCGGGCGGGGCGGCAGTCGTTGGCAATCATGTAAATGCGTACCTCCTGCGCCCCACTCTCAGGAGATCCCACCCGGGTCGAACCCTGGAAAACCCTTGCACTGCGCCGGAAGGACCCCACCGTGCGCCGGACGCGCACCCGGTGCCGGTGAATGGTCACCACTCCCCGCGCAGGATCGACGCGATGTCCTTGCTCCTGACCGGCGGGACGGTGATGTCTTCCAACGGCGTACCGTCGCCGACGGTGTAGTGGTCCACGGTCGTGACACCGATCTGCTCCAGCGCCTCGACCGCCTCCTGGAAGGCCTTGACGAGCGCGAGTTCCGTGGCGTCGGTGGTCTCCGCCGCGTCGGTGTGCTTCGTCGTCTTGGTCGCGAGCCCGGTGAGCACGTCCTGCGGCACTCCCATGGCGAGCGCGCCCGCCTCGGTGACCACGATCTCGATCGTGCCGGTGACGTGGACGGTGGTGGGTCTGCCGCCCCGGTCGTAGACCTCCACCTCGTAGTCGACCGTGGAGTAGACGAAGTAGACCGAGCTGTTCGTCCGCAGCCAGGCCCGTTTCTCGATCCAGTCCTGGATGGCCTGGACCCGGGAGCGCGCCGTGTCATAGGAGGCGGTGAACTTGCCGCTGAGGCTGTGCATCCCGTCGCCGAGCTCGAGGTTGCTCTTGCCGCTGGGCCCCGCCGAGACGGCCTTGGAGACGCGCTCGGTCTCGGTGACGGCCTGGATCTCCTGGTCGGTCAGGTGGTTGTAGCTCTCGAACTCCGATTTCTCCATCCGGAACACCTGCCGGACCTGGCCGTACTTGGCCTTCACCCGCAGCCGGTCCGGCCCGACCGTGATCAGGTCCGACGCCGTGGCGACGGAGCCGAACCCGGCGCCCTCCGGGGTCAGCATCGTGGGCAGGGCCGTCCGCAGCGAGCGCGAGGTCAACCGGTCCGGCACGACCGGGTCGGCGCTCGGCGCCTCGGCGGCGACGGCGGTCGGATTCCGGCCCATGTCCCGGACCGCGTTGAAGATCGCCTCCAGCCCGACCGCGCCGAGGACCCGGTAGTCGTCGCCGGGCACCGTCGGCCGCAGCCCGAAGTCGTAGACCTGCTCCTGCCGGTGGTGCGGGCGCATGCCCTCCTCGGGGACCGTCGCGGTGTGGTCCTGGGTGACCGTACGGTTGACGGGTGTGCTCCTGCGGGTGGTGATCTCCTTCAGCACGATGTCGTAGCTGACCGCCTGGTCGAAGTCGTAGGTCTTGTTCGCCCGCAGTCCGGTCATGGAGAGCAGGTTCGTCGCACGGACCAGGGTGTCCTCGGTGCGGTCGGTGGTGGCCTTCGACCCGGAGGCCGCGGCGCCGTGCGCGTCGTCGGTGCCCGACGCGGGCACGGTGACCGTCGTGGTCACGGCGGAGACGGCACCGGTCGCCCCGTCGGTGTACTGGTTGGCGCGGGTGTAGAGCTTCGTGCCGGTGGCGCTGGGCCGGCCGTTGCGCGGCGGTCCGACCGTGGTCGCCTTGACGGCGAGTTCGTAGTCGCCGCTCGCGGTGGAGAACCGCCACGCGGCGCCGCCGTCGCGCATCTCCGGCAGCAGCGTCCCGGCCCAGGTGGCGAGCGGTGCGATCTGGTTGCCGAGCTCCTCGTCGTGGAAGACCTCGCTCATCTCCTGCAACGTGTCGCGCAGGCGGGCGGCGTGCGGGCCGTCATCGGGGCCGGGGAAGGTCAGCGACCACATGGGCTGCCAGAAGTTGCCGTCCTCGACGCTCGCCGGCGCCCGCCACTGCGTCTGCAGCCCGGTGAAGGTCCGCCACGTATCGACCGGCGGCGGCACCGGCTTGCCCTCCAGCAGCAGCTTGTCGATGTGCCCGGCGAGGGCGAGATAGGGGTCCCCGAACGCGTCGCGGTGGGTGAGCACCTCGGCGAGCACCACGTTGAGCAGCACCTCGCCGTAGACGACCACCTTCCCGCCGCCGGGCAGCAGCATCGTGTTGCGCACCTTGGTACGCACGATCGCCATCTCCTTGTCCTGGAAGGCGCCCCGGTAACTGCCCTCGGTGGCGAGCCGCAGTGCGGCCTCGATGTCGCCCGACAGGTCGGTCCGGGTGCCCTCGACACCGGCCTTGAAGCTGGTGGGATCCTCGGTGACGACCGTGACGCCGTTGACGAGCGCGGACTCGCCTTCATCGGTCGTCACCTTGTCGGTGTTGGCGCCGACGTTGGTGACCGTGCCGCCCATGGAGACGTGATCGTCGAAGGCTTCGGCGCCGACCTGGGCCTCCTGGACCTGCTGGGTGTAGGGGAACCAGACCTTGTGCACCTCGGGCTGCCCGACCGGTTCGACGATGAGCTGGTACTCCTGCTCGCCGATCGGCACGGTCGCGCTGCCGCCGAGCGCCCGCAGCGCCTGGGTGCGGTAGTAGCTGGGGCTGAGGCTGTGCCAGACGTCGGCGCTGGCGGGCCGGCTCGGTCCCTTGATCAGGTCTGCCTGCAGCTTGCCCAGGCCCCTGACCCCGAGCACGGTGTAGATGGAGGTGTTCATCTCCCGCAGCACCGACCGCTGGGTGTCGAGGATCTCCGGCGGCGCGGACCGGCCCGACGTGCCCCGGTCGGCGAGTTCCAGCGGCTGCAGCACGCTGGCCCGGCCGGGGATGCCGGCCGTCTTCGTGGTGGCGGGCGGGTAGGTCGCCGGGGCGGTGGTGCCCGTCGACGGGACCGGGATGTCGACCCGGGTCTCGCCGACCGTGCCCATCCAGCGCCACGTCATCTCCACGTCGTAGCGGGCGCTCGGCATGCGCTGCCCGTCGGTGTCGGAGGTGAGCGCGTTGGACTGGGTCCGGCCCGCCTTGACCGACCCCTGCCAGGTCTTCTGGTAGCCGAGGAAGAACTTGAGGAACTTCTCGAAACCGGCCTGCGCGAGCAGGTCCAGGGCGTGCCCGCGCAGCTTCTTCTCCGACAGGGCGTCGACGTTGGTATGGCCGTACTGGAGCTGGTAGGACGTGGTGCCGGCGTGGGTGGCCCTGCCGAACTCGGCCCACAGTCCGAGGGTGAAGGACGGGCCGGCGGGGTCGGTCGGGTGCGGGAAGAGCATGGTGATGCCGGGCTGGCCGTTGCCGGCACCGGGCAGGTCGTCGGACCTGGCCTGGATGCCCTCCAGCGACACCTGGGCGAGCAGGTCCCGCCAGTTGCGGTAGGCCTGGCCGGGCTGGTTGAGCTGGAAGGCGGTCACGTCCAGCGTGCGCAGGTGCTCCCACGGGCTGTGCGGCGCCTTGCCGAGCGCTTCGGCGGGGAGGTAGCCCCGGGCGACCAGCACCGGCACGATCGAGTTGTAGAGCCGGTCGCGCCCGTCCAGCGTCTCCAGGAAGTCCAGGGACAGGCCGTACTCCGAGCCGATGTTCCACCAGTGGACATCGGGGTCGGCCCGCGCGGCGTCCAGCTTGTCCTGCTGGTATTTGTTGTCGACGAGCTGTGCCTCGACCCGGGTCTTCGGGGTCTTCGGCGCCACCGCGTCGTCGGGTACCGCCACCGGGTCGGGTCGCAGCTTCGCGTCGAGCGCGTCGTAGCTGACCATCACGTGGGCGTACCCCCTGATGGGGGTGGGGCCGTTGACGCCGTCGGCGGGCGGGACGACCGTGGTGCCGCCGTCGCCGGAGCGGCTCTGGTGCACGTCCAGGTTGACGGTGAAGTCGATCTTCATGACCTGCTCGGGCCCGACCTGCCGGACGGCCCGGGTGATCCAGGCCCGGTTGTTGTGCAGGAGCTGGCCGCTGCGCCGGTGGGTATAGGTCGCCTTGGCCAGGATGCCGATGATATCCAGCAGGAACTTGCCCGCGACGCTGCCGGCGACCTTGAGCATCCAGTTGGTGTCGCGGCCGTGCACCGTGCCGCCGAGCATCGTGGCGATCCGGTCGAACCGGGTCTCGCCGCTGCGGCTGATCTGGCTGATCCGCTCGACGTGTGTGATCGGCGTCGTCGGGTCGCCGCCGACCGGGTCGTCGGGCTGCGACAGGCTGAGGCTCAGGTGCCGTCCCTGCGACTGCAGCGCGATGCGGACCACCTGCTGGAACTCGGCCTCCGACGGAGGGCGCAGCATGTTGGCGAGCTTGCTGGCGAGCTGGTCGTTGGTGAGCTCCGCCTCCACGACCGGTTTCCAGAAGGCGTAGTCCTCGCGGCTGAGCTTGCCCCGCAGGCCCGCCATCACCGCGTCGGCGAGCTTGAGCCGGGTCACCGCGTAGGGCAGCCGCCAGAGCGGGAAGTCCTCGCGGTCCTCGATCGCCGTGACGGCGCTGCCGTAGTCGGGGTCGTAGAGCTCCCTGACCTCGTCCTTCAGCTCCACCACCTGGTCGGCGGTGTAGGGCAGCATGAAGTCCGGTACGGCATAGCTGACCACGTCGTCGAGCGGGGTCTCCGGCGCCGCCTCCGGGTCGTTGAGGACCGCGTGGGTCCACCGGTGCGTGCCGCCGCGCTCTTCGATGCGCGCCTCCCAGCGGACCGGCAGGTCCACCTCGCCCAGTGCCTCCTTGGCCCGCAGGAACTGGTAGACCGACGCGGCCATGCTGCGGACGTTGCGGTGCCCGGCCGTCCGGCCGACACCGGCGGCGAGGCTCACCTCCGCGGTGGCGACGCCCTTGGGGCCGTACTTGTAGGTGCCCTGGGCCTCGCCGTAGCCGCCCTTGACCCGGCTGCGGGTCAGCCCGCGCAGCGCGTAGGCGTAGGTGCGGTTCTCCAGCCCGCCGACGAAGGACGAGGGCTTGCGTACCACCGGGCGGCTCCGCGCCACCGGCCACATCCGCACGTCGTAGGTCTTGCCGCCGGTGGTGACGATGAACTCGGCGCCGTCGTCGAGCGCCTTGCCGAAGTTGGCCTTCAGCGCTCGCTCGACCTCGCTCGCCGTGATCGTGCCGCCGCCGGGGATGAGCCCGTTGAGCCACTCCGCCAGCAGGTCGGCGTTCTCCACCGTGGCGATCGAGTGGAAGGCGGTGACGTAGGCGCTGTGGTCTCCGCCGGGATCCGTCCGCGCCGGTGGCGTGCCGTTCTCCCACCGCTCCATCGCGATCTCGCCGAGCCTGCGGCGGACGCCCCCGGCACCGATGCGCGCTTTGAGCAGGCGCTCGCTCAGCGGCGCGGCCCGGTTGGCCATCTCGGCGAGGCGGACGAGCTGCACACCGGTCGGCCTGCCGCCGGAGCCGAGCAGCAGCAGCGACATCGACGAGTAGTCCCCGACGTCCTGGAATTTCCGGAAGCGGCCGTCGCTGAAGGCGATCCGGCGTGTCCACACCAGATGGTCGATGAGCTCGTCGGTGACCTGGACGGTCCGGCCCGGGGCCACCTGCACCGTCCGCCAGTCGGCGGCGGTGGAGCTGTTGCGGATCACCGCCAGCAGCGCGGTGCGCTCCGCGACGCGGGCCTCATGCGTGTCCGGCCGCTGGGCGAGGTAGCGGTTCGCCTGGCGCTTGCGCCACGCCGACGACATCCGGTAGGCCGAGGTGTGCTTCACCCCGCCGGCCGCCCAGGTGACGACGCTGGTGTGGTTGATGCGCTTGGACAGGTTCCGGGCAGCCTGCCGGTGCCGGGCGGCGTTGGCGACGGGGTCGGCGATCATCCGCAGCGACGCCCAGGTGAACGGCGCCGATTCGCCCAGCTTGTGGCGTACCAGGGTCTCCAGGTGGGCCGGGGTCATCGGACCCGGCAGGCCGTGCCCGTGGTTGTTCTTGCGGTAACGCCGGTGCGCCAGGTGCACGGCCCCGGCGAGCAACCGGACCTCCGCCTCGGTCCACTGGTCGGGCGGGGTCGGGGTCGCCTCCGTCGACGGGGCCGACGCCGCCACCGGGTGCGGGGTCACGGCGGCGGGCAGCCGCGTGAGCTCCACCAGCCCGCGCAGCTCGGCGACCCGCCGCGCGGTGGCCTGCGCACCCAGACGCTGATGCGCGACGACATCCGTGATCACGGCGTCGATGCTGCGGGGAGGGGCGGTCGGCGGGTAGGTCACCTCCGTATCCGACGCCGGGCTGGGCGCCGGCGCGGGTTCCGGCAGCTCCCTGCCGAGCCGCGCGAACTCCTCCTGCCGGTGCAGGTTCCGAACCGTGACCGGCTCCCCGCCGAGGCGCAGTTCGGTGGCGAACCGGTCCAGCGTCGCCAGGTTGGCCTTCGCGTCGGACGCCGAGCGGGGCCTCGCGCCCGTGGCGTCGAGCATGCCGAAGATGTCGCGGGCCAGCGGCAGCAGATCGGCTTCGGTCAGCTCCGCGCGTCCGTGCCGGTTCAGCCACGCGATCTCCGGGTACTCCACGAAGTAGGCGGTCTGCCAGGCATGCCGGTCGGCGGAGACGCCCTTCGCCACCGGTGCCTGGACCTGCTCGGCGACCCAGGTCCGCATCGCCGCGCGGTCGGCCTCGGTCATCGCGATGATCCGCTCGGCCAGCGACCGGCCCTGCCGCACCTGGTCACCCACCCGGTTGCTCCGCCGCACCATCCGCCGGAGCGCCTGGTCGAGCTTCCCCGCCGCGGCCTTGTCCTCGGCGCTCGCGGTCGGCTTCTCGGCGATCCTGTCGGCGAGGGTCTTGTACTCCGCGATCAGCGGGAGCATCCGCAACGCCCAGTCGACGTCGGCCATCGTCGCGGGACCCGACCTGGTCGAGGCGGCGGGCCCGGGCGGGCCGGACGGGCTCAGGCGCTTGCGGAACAGCTCGTTGGCACCGGCGGTGGAGAGGTCACCGGCGATGGCCTGCTCCACCTTGCCCGCGTGCACCTCCGACCAGGGTCCGGCCAGGACGCTCGCGGTGGGCCGGGCCGTCGCGGGTGCGGCGGTGTCGGGCGGGTCCGGCGGATCGGCGGGCGGCTGCACCAGCGACTGCGGCGTGAGGATGAGCATCCCGGGATGCTCGCGGGAAAAAGCGAGAAGCTCATCGCGTACGCCGGTGTGGGCCAGCCGCGACGACGACGTGACGACCATCAGGTGCCGCCGATCGGCGGGGACGTCGATCATGAGCTGGTCGAGCTGCGCCGCCACCGATCCCGACGCGGCGACATCGTCGGCGAGCGCCACGACCATCGTCCGGTCCCGGACCGCCAGACCGCCGAGCTGCTCCGTCAGGGTCTGCGCGACGGCGGGGTCCGGGCTCGGGCCCTGCAGGACGTGGACGGGCGACACGGGTGTCGCAGGCGTCACCGGCGGCGACTCGTAGAGCAGGTTGTCGAGGAAGGTCCGGCTGACCGGTGGCAGCTTCATCCGCAGCGCCACGATCGCCTGGTCCAGCCGGTCGTCGGTCATCGGGCCCGCCCGCAGGATTTCGATCGCGTCCGGTCGGGGCCTCCCGTTCGCCAGCTCCATCCCGAGGACGTCGAGGACCGCATCGGGCGGCTTGCCCTCGCCCGAGGTCTCGAAGACGGCCGCGAACCTGCCGCTGACCACCGCGCTCAGGCCGGGCGCGCCATCGGTCGCGTCGATGAGGGGGACGATGCGGCTGGGTTCCGGTGCGGGCGCGCTCTGCAGGGAGGCCACCTCGCCGGTCCACAGCGAGTTGCGGATGCGCTCGGCGAGGTCCCGCCCGCTGAGCAGGTCGCCGTCGGTCTCCACGAGGTTGTAGTGGTTGCCGGAGTAGTAGGCGTACCCCTGGACCGGCTGCTGCGCCGGGCCGACGGACATCGGCCCGGCCGGGCCCAGGACCGTGAGGTGGATGTCGAACATCAGGCCGAACGCCTGCGGCACGATGTCCCCGGCCTCGTTGGCCCAGCGGCCCATCGTGCGGATGTGCCGCACCAGCGCCTCGTCGCTCACCCCACTGGCGGCGCGCAGGAACGGCCGGTAGACGGAGTCGGGACCCCGGGCGAGGTCTGCCGCCACGTGCCGGGCCAAGGCCTGGCGGACGTCGGCGACGGTGGGCGGCCGACCGGTCACGGCCTGGATCTGCGGCCCGAACTTCTCGATCACCGCGTGGAAGAAGCAGTCCCCGTCGGGCCGCATGTTCATCAGCGGCAGGGTCGAGCGCCACCGCTGGTAGGCCGCGGTGGCCCGGGTGTTGAGGGCCTTGCGCATGGAGTCGATGTCGAAGATCTGCTCGGTCTTCGTCGACAGCTTCGACCGGTGCTCCCAGAAGCGGCCGAGCGGAAGGGCCTCCCGGAGCGCGGCGAGCTCCAGGACCTGCTTCTTGCCCGCGGCGTCGGGTATCCGGGCGACCGCCATCTCCAGCTCACCCTTGGGCAGCGCGTCGAGGGCCTCCCGCGTCAGGTGCAGCGTGAGCTGGCCGGTACGCGGCGGCAGGATGGAGTGCCTCAGCTCCAGCAGCTCCTGGTCCGGCACCGGTACGTCGGTCAGCTCGGTGCCGACGAAGAGCAGACCGGCCCGCCCGTCGGCCGTCGTCAGGACCGACACGCCCTTGCGCTTGTCACCGGCGGGCAGGATCCGCCTGATCGTGACCGGGCCGTAGCGGCCGCCCTCCCAGCTCGTCCAGGTGCCCGGCAGGACGGTGCCGGGTTCGAGCGCGTGCCGGACCGTGACGGCGCGGCTCGCCAGGTCGCCGCTGATCCGGCGGCTCCGCGAGAACCGCTCGGTCCAGTGCCGGCGGGCGACCGGTGGCGTGGCGGGTTCCGGCACACCCCGGTTGGCCAGGTCCACCGACTCGGCGAGCTCCGCGGTGAGGGCGACGGGCGCCGAGCCGGTCTCGGCGGTGTAGTGCTGCCAGGCGGCACCCGCCTCGTAGACCTTGCTCAGACCGGCGGCGGTGACCGTGAACGCACCGGCGAACACCCGGCCGCCGGTGCTGGACCAGACGTCGGCGTCGGCCGCGATGACGTCCACGCCGAGCCCGTCGCGGATCCGGGCGGCGGTGTCGGCCCGCGCGGCGCCGCAGACGACGAGGATGATCGGGCGGCCCCGCCACTCCGGCCAGGTGCGGACCTCGGCGGCGAACGCCTCGGCCGTCAGCACCCGGTCGCCCAGCCGGATGCCGCCGGTGGCGCGGTCGAGGTGCGCCGTGACCGTGAACCAGTCGCCGGCCGGGTGCGTCGAGGAGAACCTCGGCAGGGCGGCTGCGGTCTCGAGCTCGGCGGTGGCGGCGGTCAGCGTACCCGGAAGGTATCGGCCGGAGGTGACGGGGAGCGCGGCGGCGGCTGCGGGCCGGACCGGCGACCGGGCCGGCGGCTCGGGACGGGCGGTGGCGGCCTGCGCCCGGAGCTGCTCCGGTGGGGCGGCCGGGCTCGGTGCAGCCGTCGCGGCCACCGGCGCCAGGGTCGGCGCGGGTGTCGTGGTCGGAGCGGCGAAGACCTGGTCGATCGGGACCTCGGCGCCGCCGGTCCCGCGCTCGACGAGCCGGGTGAAGGCGTCGCGGACCTGCTGCGGCAGGAGCGGTACCCGGTCGGTGACGTGGTCGGTGGCGAGCTTGCGGACGACGGCCTCCGGCAGCGGGAGCCCGGCGGCGGTGGTCGTGATCTCGGTGAGCAGGTCGACGCGGGCCTGGGCGACGAACCGGTCCCGCATGCCGTAGATCTCGGCCACCGGGAGCGCGGTGTCGGGGTGCGCGGCGGTCCACTCCTCGATCAGGCTCTCCACGTTGGCCTGCACGACACCCTGGACCAGGGTGACCCCGGACCAGACGGTGTCGGAGACGGTGGTGGAGAGCTGGGCGGTGAGGTCGACCTGGCCGAGGAAGCCGTCCCAGGCGCGGTCCATCGCGTCGAGCCGGGCGGTGAGGTGCTCCGGGGTGCCCTGCCACATCGGCTGGCCGGTGATCGGGTCCTCGGCGAGCAGCAGCGGGGCGTAGGTGTCGTCGTGGACCTGCCGGGCCTGGTCCAGCCAGTGCTCGTGCATGTGCTCGCGCACGTCGGCGGGCAGGTCCAGGGTGTCGAGGACCTGGTCGAGATTGCGCGAGAAGTGGTCGAGGTCGGCCTCGCTGTGCTCGCGGTAGTAGGCGGCCCGCGACAGTCTCCCCTGGTCGGCGGTGGTGTTGTCGATGGACCGGACGGGTGCGTCGGGCCGGTTCTCGGTGAAGCGGCCGGTCGCGGTCGGCGACGACGACGCACCTGGGACGGGGGCCGGGGCGCCGGGTCCGACCTTGAGTGCGGCCAAAGCGGGCACGGCGCCGGTGCCGTTGCCGGTGCCCACCAGGGCGACGACGGTCGTGCCGCTCAGGGTGAGGTCGTCGGTGGAGGAGTCGGGCGAGCTCTTCGCGATCGTCAGGTCGTCGGTCGACGATCCGGGCGACGGCTTCGGGTCGGCGAGACCGGGGTCGGTCGCGCCGAGGTCCAGCACCGGCGGTGCCACCGGGAAGTGCAGGTCGAAGACGAGCTTGTGGTTGAGGAAATTGGTGAGGCCGGAGTTGAACAGCGCGTAGCGGCCGCCGCGGACCTTGATCGCGTGCTCGACCACGCCCTCGATGGCACCGGAGATGACACCGCCCGCGTAGTCGGCGCGGATGCCGGAGTCGGGGCCGCCGGCCTCGTGGATGGCACCGGCGATCAGCTCCGGGATGCCCTCGGCCTGGGAGTTCTTGAAGGCGGAGAAGATGAAGTCCCGGACCGAGCCCCGGCCCAGGCCCATGTTGTAGGTGTCGAAGCCCTTGAACTTGACGGTGCCGAGCTGGAACTTCGGGATCTTGATGTGGCGCAGGAAGCCGAGCGCCCAGCCGAGGACGCCGCCGATCGCGCCGATCAGCGCCATGTCGCGGGTCTTGTCCCAGTCGACGCCGTGCCGGGTCTTGAGGATGAGCGCCTGGTAGGCCTGGACCGCGAAGTTCAGCACCTCCATGAAGATGACGCCCTTGATGATGGCGAGCGCGAGCTGCTTGAGCAGGCGCAGCGCCATCTGCTTGACCGTCTCGATCAGTGCGACGATGGGCGCCGTCCCCGCACCCCAGGTCATGATGGTGACGTAGGCCAGCTTGACCAGCAGGATCGCCAGATAGGCGGCCATGAATATGATCATCAGCTTGGTGTACTCGATCTCCAGGGCGACCTTCTCGGCTCCCTCGGCGACGCCGTCGATCGACTCGAACACCTTGGGCAGCACCGCGTTGGAACCGCCGCTGATCTGCTCCAGGAATTGCCGCGCCGCGTCCAGCGCCGGTCCCTGGCCGGACGCGACCAGCGTGTTGACCACCTGGTTGAGCTGCGCCTCCAGCGGCCCGAGGTCCTTGCCGAGCTGCCGCCACGCCGCCGCGAGCGCGCGCATGCCGTCCTCGTCGCCCTCCGGCCAGTTCTCACCGACGAGGACGTAGCTCAGCCACTTGAGACCGTCGGGTGGACCTGCGATCGACATGGGTCACCTGGTGTTCGACTGCTCGGCGTGGAGATAGGCCTTAGCCATCGTCTTGAAGTCCTCGGAGAGGCCGATCAGGCTGTCGACGATCTGGTCGAACCCCTCCTGCACGCTGAGCACGCCGGGGTTGTAGACCTTCGCCCACTCCTTGCCGAGCTTGTCGTCGCCCCACGGCTTACCGATCCCCGCGATGGTGTCGTTGAAGGCCTCGATCGCCCTGCGCACGGTCTCGGCCGGCACCTTCAGCTCCGCGGCGACCCGGTTCAACGCATCGGCGTCGATGATGATCAGAGCGCTCATGCCCTGGACTACGGACGGCCGGGCGGATCGGTTCAGTGCTGCTCATGACGGCCAGCACCCGATCTGCACCTGCCCGGCCGCGTGCCGGGCTCCCCCGGCGCCGGCGCCCCGGTTGACCAGCTCCACGGCGAGCTGTCCGCCGGTGAGGGCGAACGTTCCGCCGAACGCCCACGCGCCCCGGCTGTCGGGCTGGTCGACGGTGAACTGGCCCACCACCGTCGTCGAGCCCCGGCCCCGGGTCACGTAGTAGTGCGTCGGCTTTCCGGCCGCCTCGGTCTCCTTCGCCGGTTTCGGGATGAAGACCCACACCTCGCAGCGCCCCTGCGTGACCCCGCCGACCTTGAACCACCAGGTGACCGCGGTGGACTCGTCGTCGCGCTGCGCGTCGCCCGACATCGGCACCGACCAGAAGCGCCCGGCGGCGCAGCCCGTCCCGGTCCAGCCGCCCGCCAGGTTCGTCACCGGCTCACCGGCGGTGAAGGAGGCGAACGCTCCGGCGGTGGCGGTCTCGGCGCAGCCGTTGCCCGCGACGGCGGTGAACGCGGCGGCCGTGCTGCGTACCGGCCGCGGGGTCGGCGAGGTCCGCACCGGGCCGGGCGAACCACTCGCCGTCGGGTAGCCGCCGCCGTCGTCATCATCGGAGGGCGCCACCGGCGCGTCGGGCGTGAGCGGATCCCAGCCGGGGCTGAGTCCCGGCAGCGGCTCGAACGGCGCGGCGCTCGTCGGCGCCGCCGTCGGTCCGGCCTGGCCCGCCGGGACGGACGGCGGTCCGGGCCGGTTCGCGAGCACCACCGCGAGCGCGATGACGAGCACGACCGAGGTCACGACGACCAGGATCAGGCCGCCGCTGAGGCCGTTGCGGGTGCGGGAGGTCGCCATGCGCGTCACTTCTCCTCGTGGATCTCGGCGCGCTGCGGCAGGAGCGCGGCCGGCTGCTCGGCGGTCCGGGCCGTCGCGGCCCGCGGCTCCGCGGTGTCCTGCCACCACTCCTCGTCGGGTACGCCGGCCGCCGCCCCCGGCACCGCGACGCCCTGCGCTGCAGCACCCGGTGCGGCCGAGCCCGGTGCCGCCACTCCCTCCGGCGGCAGCTCGTCCCAGGCCGGTGCCCGGCGGATCTGGTCCACAAACGACAGCAGCGAGCTCAGCTCGGTCTCCTTGCTCCGGCGGCGGCGCGCCTCCGGAGCGGAGATGCTCGGGGCCGGCTGCTCCGCCGTGTCCGGTGCGGTCTGCACGGTGTGCTGCGGGACCGGCGCGCTCGCCGTCGTCCACGGCACCAGCCGCCCGCTGCGGGTCAGCACGTCCGGCGCGTCCCCGTCGAGCACGCTGCGGCAGCCCCGCGTCACCGCCACCGCGAACCACTCCCCCGCCGCAGCCGGAACGGCGAGCCGCAGCCGGGCCAGCGCATCGGGCGGAAGCTGTTTGAGCAGGCGTTCCACGGCTCGCCACGGCGGCTGGATCTGGTCGGCGTCACCGACGCCGATCACCACGGTGCAGCGGTCGGCGTCCAGCGGCAGCCGACGCACCGCACCGGCGCCCTCGGAGCGGTGCGCCTCGCGGATCCACAGCCCGGCCTCGACCACCTCCACCATCCACCGCTCGTTGAGCATGAGCTGGCCGGGGCCGGTCGGCAGGAGCTGCTCGACCGGTGCCGTCCAGGCGAGCAGGCGCGAACCGCCGTGCGGCCGCCAGGCGACCTCGCGGGCGAAGGGGATCCACGTCGGCCTGCCGTCGGCGCCGACCGCCACCATGTGCTGCCCGCGACCGGCGAGGTGCAGCGGCAGCCCGGTCCGCACCCGAACCGACCGTCCGGCGGCGGCGGCGATCACCTCGCCGAGCGCGCCGTCGGAGACCGGGTCGTCGCCGTAGGGGACCACGACGAGGCGTTCCAGGATCGGGGCGGGCAGGGCCTCGATGACGCGCCGCAGGTCCGAGGCGCGCAGCGGGGCGTCACCCGGGCGGGACACGAGCAGCACGACGCTCTCGGCCTCGACGGGGCTGGAGTAGGCGAGGTCGTTCGGGTCCGGCCGGTCGCCGCCGAGCCGCGCCCAGTGCACCCAGAGCCCGGCCGGAATCTCCTCGATGGACAGCTCCGGGATGCCGGGGTCGACGAACTCGGCCAGCTCGACCTCCCACACCGGTGCCGGGAACCGTCGCCCGGCGGGCACCGGGGGACGCCCCTGCCGGAAGCGGAGCCACTGTCCACTCCCCGCCGCGTCCTTGCCCGCCAGGGCGAAGAGCGACCCGCCGGGGACCGCGACGAACTCCCCCACCGGGGCGATGACGTCGCAGTCGAGCAGGTCGCCGAGGCGCTGCGCCGGGATCGTGCCGGTGGGGCCGGGGCTCGCCGCGCACGGCGCGATCAGGCGCATCGAGTCGGCCCGGCCGGGCACCCAGCGCCGCAGCCGCTGCGCGAGCTCGGGGTGCCCGACCAGCCCGGGGTCGGTCATGACGACGTTGAGCCGGTCCCGCTCGACGGGCAGCGACCGGGCCACCTTCATCGCCGCCGGATGGGCGCCGCCGGTCGTGACGAGGAGCGACTCGCCGGTCTCCTCGATACGCAGCCGCTGGCCGTCCTCGGTGCCGGGTGCTGTCCTCATGGCTGCAGGTCCTCCGGGAGAAGTTCGGCCAGGTCCTGCGTAGACGGATTCGGCAGGGCCATCGTTCGGCCCGCCTGCCGGGTCACCATCCGGTCGAGCACCTGCCGGGCGTAGCGGCCGTTGCCGAAGTCGGCACCCCGCTCGATCGCACCGAAGTGCCTGGTCAGGGCGGCGAGCGTGGCGGGGGTGCAGACATAGCCGGCGGTCTCGGCGTGCTGGTTGAAGATGACGAC
The DNA here is from genome assembly GCF_014204945.1 of Allocatelliglobosispora scoriae. Lineage (NCBI taxonomy): Bacteria > Bacillati > Actinomycetota > Actinomycetes > Micromonosporales > Micromonosporaceae > Allocatelliglobosispora > Allocatelliglobosispora scoriae. The sequence goes on along the minus strand of NZ_JACHMN010000003.1, from coordinate 2,562,598 downwards.
GAGCTCGTCGGGGGTGTAGTTCTCGAACTCCAGCGGCCGAGAGAAGCGCGACGCGAGGCCCGGGTTCGCGGCGAGGAAGTGCCGCATCTCGGTGACGTAGCCGGCCGCGATCACCACCACCTCGTCGCGGTGGTCCTCCATCAGCTTGACCAGCGTGTCCACCGCCTCCGTGCCGAAGTCCCCGCCGCCACCACCGCCCCGGGTCAGGGCGTAGGCCTCGTCGATGAAGAGCACGCCGCCGCGGGCCCGGTCGAAGGCGTCCTTGGTACGCCGTGCCGTCTGTCCGATGTACTCGGCGACGAGATCGCCCCGCGACACCTCGATGAGCTGGCCGTTGGCGAGCACCCCGAGAGCCGCGAGGACCTGACCGAAGAGCCTGGCGACCGTCGTCTTGCCCGTGCCCGGTGCTCCGGAGAAGATCAGGTGCCGGGAGAGGTTGGGCACCGGCAGTCCGGCCCGGCGGCGCCGCTCCGCCGTACCGATGAGGTTGATCAGATCCGTGACCTCGCGCTTCACCGACGCCAGGCCGACCATCGAGTTGAGCTGCTCGATCAGCGCGGGCAGGTCGGCGCTGGTGGTGCCCGCCGTCGTGCCGATGCCGGGCCCGGCCACCGAGCCGAGGTCCTCGGGCAGCAGCTTGGAGAGCTCGCCGGGCGAGGTGGCCGAGTCCTGGGAGAGCCGCTGGGCCTGCCGGTCGACCATCTCCTCGAAGACCTTGCGGGCGCTGCGCGCGTTGCCGAAGGTCTCGTCGCGCTGCATCCGGGCGAAGTAGCGCTCGATCGCGGCCCGGGTGCCGTACTCCAATGTGTACTGATGGGTCTTGCAGAACCCCTCGACGATCGTGACCAGCTCCTCGGGGGTGTAGCTGTCGAACTCGACGGTACGCGTGAAGCGGCTCGCCAGGCCCGGATTGGACTGCAGGAACTGGCGCATCTCGTGCGAGTAGCCCGCGGCGATCACGATCACCTCGTCGCGGTGGTCCTCCATCAGCTTCACCAGGGTGTCGATCGCCTCCCGGCCGAAATCCGCACCGGAGCCGCCCGAGTCCGCCGAGAGCGTGTAGGCCTCGTCGATGAACAGGACGCCGCCGAGCGCCTCGGTGAACTTCTCCGTCGTCTTGATCGCGGTCGCGCCGACGTACTGCGCCACCAGGTCCTGCCGGGCCACCTCGACGACGTGGCCGACGGGCAGGGTGCCCAGCGAGGCGAGGATCCGGGCGTAGAGCCGGGCGACGCTCGTCTTCCCGGTACCCGGTGGCCCGGCGAAGATCAGGTGGCGGCTCATCGGCGGGCTCGGCAGGCCCACCGCCGCCCGTTTGCGGGCGAGCTGCTGCAGGTTGACCAGCGTGGACACCTCCCGCTTGGCGGAGGCGAGCCCGACGAGGAGCTGCAGCTGCGCCAGGAGCGCCTCGGTCGACTCCAGCTCGCCGGTGACCCGCTTCGGCTTCGCGTGGCCGGTGGCGCCCGTTCCCCGGCTGGTGGCGCGGGCGCCGGGGCCGTACTCGTCGTCGGACTCGTTCTCCTCGCTGCGGAGGTTCTCCACGCTGAGCCGGGGGCCGGGAACCGCCTGGCTGAGCCCGGCGCCGCCGTTGCCGGTGACGACGCAGTCGCGGATGACGATCGGCTGGTCGCTGTCGACGCAGACGCCGTCGGCCTCGTTGCCGCGGATCTCGCAGGAGCGCAGCTCGCCACGGGCACCCTGGGCGAAGCGCACCCCGTCGCCGCCGCAGTCGCGGACCGTCGAGCCGACGAGGGTCAGCTCGCCGCCGTCCTCGATCGCGGCGCCGCCCGCCCGCGCCTCGAAGATCTCGCAGTCGCGCAGCGCGCAGCGCCCCTGCCCCCCGACGAGTACGCCCACGTCGCCGCTCCCGCCGAGGCTGACCTCGACGAGTTCGGGGCTGCCGCCGTCGAGACTGCGTACGCTGGCGAAGCGGGTGTCGGTGATCGTCGCGCCGTGCACCCGCCCGCGCCCGTTCTCCGCGACGACGATCCCGTGGCCGTGGCACCCGGTGATGGTCAGCTTGCGCAGCAGCGGGTTCGCCCCCGACGCCACCCGGACGCCGTGCTGGCGCGAATGGTGGATCTCCACGTCGTCGAAGGTGCCGGTGGCACCGTCGCTCACCAGCAGCGAAGCGTCGGCGCAGTCGCGCAGCCGCAGCCCGGTGAAGGTCGGGTCGCTGCCGCCGCCGACCCAGATCCCGGTGACCGGGGTGTCGCGGACCTCGCACTGGTCGAAGGTGCCCCGGGACCGGCCGATGAACCGGATCGCGTGGCCCCGGGTGCGGCTCACCCGGGCCGCGCTCACCACCGGGTCGGCGCCCTCGGCGACGAGGATCCCGTCGCCGGCGGTCTCGGTGATCTCACATCCGTCGATCGTGGTCCGCCCGCCCGCGAGGTAGACCCCGACGTCGGAGGTGTCGTGGATCCGGACTCCGGACAGGCGGGTCGTGGCGAGCTTCTCCAGCACCACGGCCGGGCCGCCGGTGCGGGAGATCTCGCAGCGCTGCACCACGCCCTTGGCCCCGTCGGTGCTGCAGACCCCGTTGCCCTGCGCGCCGGTGATGACGCAGTCGCGGACGGCGAGGTCGGCGCCGCCGCGCAGCACCACGCCCGAGGTGCCGACCGGGCCGATCGAGCAGCGCTCCACCGAGCCCGACGCCTCCTCGACCGCGATGACACCGGCCCCGACGGAGTTGGTGATCGCGCAGTCGGCGAGGACGACCGACGCTCCATTGCGGACGAAGACCGCCGTCGGCGCCTCCGCCGTCAGGGCGCAGTTGTCCAGCCGCAACCGGCCCGAGCCGATGTCGACGGTGGCGAGTTTGTCGTCGCGGTGCCGGATGACGAGGCCGGCGAGGGTGGCGGTCTCGGTCTGCATCAGCACGCCGTGGCCCTCGACCGGGACGATGAGCACACTGCCCCGGCCGTCGCGGGCCGTGATCGTGACGGGGACGGCGAGGCGGAGGGTCTCGGCGTACTCGCCGGGCAGGACGTTGATGATGGTGCCGCTCTCGGCCACCGCGAGGGCGTCGGAGATGCGCCGGTGGCAGCCGGGTTCCGTCGGCGAGACGGTGAGCACGCGACGGGAGTTCACTGGGCGGGTCCTCGCTCCTGTGGCTTGCGGCCGCTGTCCCGGGCCTCGCGCAGCTCGTCGAGGACCACGTCCGGCCGGTCGATGTCGACGCCGTCGAGCAGGTCGGTGGGGCGGTGCCCGAGCAGGTCCACGAGGGACGCCGGCATCGTGAAGATGTCGGTGAGCGCCACGGACCAGTCGACCGTGCCGTTGGCGATGTCTGCGGGGGTGGCCCCGGGCGGCCCGGCGGTGCCGGCGTGCGCGGCGAGCTTGCCCTTCACGTCGCGCTGCGCGTCGCGCAGCGTCGTCACGATCAGGTCGGAGAGCTCGGCACCCGCCATCGTCCGGTATGCCTGGGTGAGGAACTTCAGCTCCGTCACCTCGCCCTTGGCGTCGACGGTGACCGAGACCTGCCGCTTGGGCGAGACGGCGGTCGCGGTGATCGAGGCGAGCCCCTCCTGCAGCCGGGTCATCTCGGCCCGCTGCCTCTCCAGCTCGGTCATCATCTCGTTGATCAGCGATTCGAACCCGGAACTCATGGCGCGTGCTCCTCACCGTCGTCATCGTCGTCATCCTCTACCGGCCTGCCCAGGACGGAGAGGGTGGCGCGGCCGTCGTCCCAGGCGTCGTCGGACGCGAGGATCCGCCGCCGCTGCGGCTCGGCTCCCAGCCCCCCGCCCCCGGCGGCACCGGCCGAGGCGGGCAGGTAGCCGCCGGAGCCCTCCTCGTAGCCGGCCGGCCCACGGCCGCCGGTGGTTCCCCGCGCCGTGGCGAGCACCGGTCCCAGGCTCGTCAGCACGGTCGGCGTGTCCCCGGAGTCCGGGACGAAGGTGACCGCGTTGCCGCCGAGCCCGAGCGATGTCAGGCTCGTCGAGGTGGTGGCGGCGCTCGCCGGGGTGATCGGCAGCGGCGGCATCCGGATCGCGTCCGCGCCCGTCTTCAGCGGTGCGGACAGGCCGCCGGTGATCGCGATGTCGGGCTTGCCGTCGCCGTTGACGTCGACACCGGTGATGCCGTCGGGAGTGGTGACGAGCGGCGCCCACTGCAGGATCTCCCCCTTGACGCCGATGTCGGGCTTGCCGTCGCCGTTGACGTCGACACCGGTGATCCCGTCGACCGTGATCAGCGTGGCGTCGTGCAGCGGCTTGCGGTCCATGCCCAGGTCGGGCAGGCCGTCGCCGTCCACGTCGATGCCGCGGACGCCGTCCTTGGTGACGATCGGCGCGTCCGGCAGCACCTGGCCGCTGATCGCGATGTCGGGCTCCCCGTCGCCGTTGACGTCGATGCCGATCGTCCCGTCGACGCCCTGCACGATCGGCGCACCGGGGAGGATCTCGCCGTCGACGCCGATGTCGGGGCGGCCGTCCCCGTTGACATCGACGCCCTTGAGCCCGTTGTACTCCACGAGCTTCGCGTCCGCCAGCGGCTTGCCGTCGAGCCCGAGATCCGGGTCGCCGTCGCCGTCCACGTCGATGCCGGTCCTGCCGTCCTTGCCCTTCGCCATGGGCGCACCGGGCAGCGAGCGGAAGCCGTCGCCGATCGGGCCGCCGGTGCCGCCCGACCCGTCGCCGGTGCCCGTGCCGTCGTCGGTTCCGCTGCCGGTCCCGGCGCCGCCGTCGGTCCCGGTCCCGCCGCCGCCGGGGTCCTCACCACCGCCCAGGCCGCCGGGGTCCGCACCGCCACCGCCACCGGTGCCCTCTTCGCCGCCACCGGTCCCCGGGCCTTCCTCGCCGCCGCCGGTGCCGCCCTCGTCACCGCCGCCGGTGTCGCCCTCCCCCGAGCCGCCGCCACCGCCCTCGTCGCCGCCTTCGTCCTCGCCGTGCTCGTCGTTGCCGTGCTCGTCCTCACCCTCGTCGTGGTGCTCGTTGTTGCGCTGCTCCTCCGCCGCGAGGGTCAGGACCGTCTCCGGGTCCACCGGCAGGTGCTTCATCAGCAGCGCCTGCGCCTTGTACTGCGTCGCGAGCTGCTTGAGGATGCCGATCGCGCTGTTGTTGAACGCCACCCGGTCCGGATTCGCCGCCGCCACCCACTGGTTGTAGAGCAGCTCCATCTGCGACTTGGCGGACCGCAGCGATCCACCGGCGTTGTCGAGGGCGGTCTTGTAGGCCGGCATCGGCTTCTCGAGATCGGCGACGAACGCCGCCAGGCTGCGCGCGATGATGTGGAAGGTGTCGGCCGCCGGGCCGGTCCACACGTCCTGCTTCTGGGCGACGGCCGCGGCCTCCGAGATGATCTTCGAGCTGAGGTCCTTCAGGTTCTTGTCGACGTCGTTCATCCTGGTCCCGGCCTCGGTGAAGCTGGTGTCGGTGCCCGCCGTCAGCGCCGCCCTGGCTCTGATCAGCGTCCAGGTGTCGTAGTCCTCGCCCATCGCCGTCGCCTACGCCTCGAACCCGGGCAGGTCGGTGCCCAGGCTGGTGACGAGCTGGCTGAGGTACTCCGCGATCTCCGCCGTGTGGTCCCCGGTCTCGGCGTACTTGTTGGCGACGAGGTCCAGCTTCGCCTTGATGTCGTCCATCGCCTTGCCGATGTTGGTCAGGGCCGTCTTCAGCTCGGTCATCCGATCGGTGACGTGGGTCTTCAGCGCGGTGCCGTCCGGGAAGTCACCCGGCAGGAGCGCGACCTCGCCGACCTTCGTCAGCGATGTCGTGACGTAGGTCGTCTTGAGCGCTTCGATCTTCGTCGCCAGCGTGTGGATCGCGTCCGCGTTGACTGTTGCCATTCCTGCTCACCCTCTCGCGATGGACGTTCAGTGCCGGCCGGTCGGGGTCGACCCGCCCGGCGGTGTGGTACGCGGCACCGGCTGCCCGCGCTTCTTCGGTTTGCGGGGCTTGGCGACCCACTCGTCCTCGGTCTCGTCGGCCACCGGCACCGGACGGCCGATCGACGCGACCGGCACCCCCCGGTCCGCCCAGACATCGGACTCGTCCACGAGCAGCGCCAGCCGCTCCCGCTCCTCGTTCTTGCCACCGCCCATGCCGCCCATCCCGCCCATGCCGCCCATCATCGGCGGCATCATCGGCGGATAGGCGGAGACCGCCGCGGCCGGGGCGAGGTCGTCGTCGACCGGCTGCATCGACGCACCGGGTCGGCGGGACTGGTCGGAGGGGACCTCGCCGCCGGAGCCGCCGGAGCCCGGACGCCCGCCCGGCAGTGGGTTGCCGTCGAGGTCGACATCGGCGATGCCGTCGCCGTCGGTGTCGTAGCCGCTGATCCCGTCCGCCCCGGTGACCAGGCGGGAACCGGGCGGGGCATCACCGCCGGGGATCGCGTTGCCGTCCATGTCCACATCGGCGATGCCGTCACCGTTGAGGTCGAGCCCGGTGGAGCCGTCGAGGCGGGGCACGATCCGGGCCCGGGCAGGCAGGCCGCCCAGCAGGCCGCTGCCGGGCAGGCCGCTGCCCAGCCCACCGAGCGCACCGAGTCCGCCCAGCGCACCCAGCGCACCGAGGTCGGGCAGGCCGCCCCCGCTCGGGGTGAACAGCGACGGCAGGTCCAGATCGGGCACATCGCCGCCCGGCAGCCCGCCGCCGCCCCCGGCGAAGTCCGGGATGTCCGGCAGGGTGCTCGGGTCGAACGCCGCCGGCGGCGGGAGGCCGCCCAGTCCGTTCAGATCCGGACCGCCGGGCGGGTCGTCCAGTCCGTTGAGGATGTCGTTGAGGTTCGGCGGCCCGCTGCCGTTGCCGTTGCCGTCGGTGTCGTGGTCCGTCGGCCCGTCGACCTTGATGTCGCTGAAGTCCGGGCTGGTCACGAAGAGGGTGTACTTCTGGCGCGCGCTCGTCAGCGACGCCTGGAAGGTGTTCTGGAACGTGTTGCGCGAGGTGACGGCGTCGTCATAGGACTTCTGCACCGCGGTGTTCCAGTCGTTGTAGCCCTTGGTCCACTTCTGCGCCGCGGTCTGGCTGCTCGGCCCGTTGGCGGCGAGCCGCATCAGCGTGGTCCAGTTGGCGCCGGTGTGCCGGGCCCACTCGGCCTCCAGCCACACCCGCAGGTTCTCCGCGGCGGTGGTCGCGGTCTCGTGCGGCGTCGCGACATCGTCGGTCGTCACCTTGGCGTACTTCGCGGTGGTCGCGGCGAAGCCCTCCAGGAACGTGTCGAACGCGTCGATCGTCTCGCCGAAGAGCTTCCCGGCCGGTCCCCGCCAGTAGTTGTCGCGGTTGATCCCCGCGGCGACCAGCGACGCCCGCACGGTCTCGATCCGCTCGGCCGCGTTCTTCAGATCGAGTCCGGTCTGCTTGGCGGTGAGGTAGGAGACCTCGGGCGCGTCGTCGGCGTCGGACTCGCGCGTCTGCGGGCGGACGATCGTCTTGTGCAGCGCGTCGAGCGCGTCCTGCCACTCCTTGCGCCGCTTGTTGGTCAGGTCCTCCAGCTTGTTGGCCATGCGATCACCGCCTGCCCTGCGGGGACCAGCCGACCGGCAGCCCCGGCGCGGGCACCCGGGCACCCGGCCGCGGCGCCGCGACCGGCACCTCGACCCACTCGTCGACCAGGTCGTCCTCATCGGACTCGTCGTCCTCGTCATCGGGGCGGCCCAGGGCGGCGACGGGCAGCAGGTCCTCCGCCCAGACCTCGTCCTCCTCCTGGAGCCAGGTCTGGCGTTCCCGCTCGCCGTTGCCCTCCTGACCACCGGCGCCGCCCGCGCCGGCACCCATCCCGCCCATCCCGCCCATCATCGGCGGCATCATCGGGTAGCCGGCGGTGCCGGGATCCAGGGCCGAGCCGGCGCTCGCGCCCGAGCGGTCGACCGGGCTCAGCCGGAACTGGTCGCCCGGGACGACACCGCCCGGATCGGGGCTGGGCTCCTCGCCGCCGTGCAGCGGATCGCCGTCGAAGTCGATGTCGGGGATGCCGTCGCCGTCGGTGTCGAACCCGGTGACGCCGTCCGTGCCGGTGACGAGCTGTCCACCGGCGGCGGGCCCGGTCAGCGCCCGGCCGGACAGGCTCATGTCGGGCTCGCCGTCGCCGTTCAGGTCGATGCCGAGCTCGCCGTCGGAGCCGGTCACCAGGGCGGCATCCGGCGGCAGGTCGCCGTCGGGCAGCGGGTGCAGATCCAGGTCGAGGTCCGGCACGGTGTTGCCGCTGATGTCGTAGCCGGTGGTGCCGTCGGGCCCGGTCACGAGCCGGGCGCCCGCCGGCGCGCTGCCGCCGGGCACCGCGCGGCCCCGCATGTCGACGTCGGCGACGCCGTCGCCGTTGAGGTCGATGCCGTTGCTGCCGTCGGGACGGCGCACGACGCGGGCGCCGACCGGCAGGTCGCCGCCGGGCAGGCGCTGCCCCGAAGCCCCGATGTCGGGTACGCCGTTCCCCGTCACGTCGGTGCCGGTGGTGCCGTCCGGGCCGGTGACGACGTTCCCGCCCAGCCCGCCGCCGGACCCGCCGCCGGAGGAGGACCCGCCACCCGACGACCCGCCACCCGACGCTCCGCCGCCAGACGACCCGCCGCCGGTGGACCCCCCACCGCTCGGCAGGCCGCCACCCGGCAGACCACCGGCCCCGCCCGGCAGGCCGCCGCCGGGCAGCCCTCCCGACGGCAGCCCGGAGCCGCCCCCGCCCAGGTCCGGCGGGCCGCCGCCACCACCACCGATGCCGGACAGGTCGGGCGGAGGACCGCCGGAGCCGCCGCCCGGTCCCAGCCCGAGCTTCTCGAGCAGGTCGTTGAGGATGTCCTGCTCGTCGCCCTCGTCGCCGCCCTCGTCCGGCGGGCCGTTGCTCCCGTGATGGTTGTTGTTGACCTCGTCGAAGTCCGGGCTCAGCGGGAACGGTACGAAGTGCACCCGCGCCTCGGCGAGCGACGTGCTGAACAGGACGTGCGAGGCGCTGCCGTTGGTGACACCGTCGTTGTAGATCTTCTGCACGATCGGGGTGAGCATCCGGACATCGGTGCCGCTGTTGTTGAGCATGGCGTTCCACCGGTTGACCAGGTCCACCCGGATGTCCTCGGTGTCCTTGATCGCCTTCTTGTGGCTCTCGACGAGGTGGTCGTCGATGGACTTGGCGTAGGAGTTGCTCTGCGTGGCGAGGGTGTCGGCGTACTGGACGAACGCCGCCATCGTCTCGCCGAACAGCGTCGAGGCCGGGCCCCGCCAGTAGCCCTCACGGCCGGTGTTGGCGGTCTTCAGGTCCCGGCCCAGGTTCTGCAGCGCGGTGGCGGCCTCCCGGAGCTTCACCGCGGCGAAGACGGCGGCGTCGGGGGTCGCCTGCTTGGCGCCGTCGCCGGAGGACTCGTAGTTCACCGGGTCCTTGATCCGCTTGTGCAGCTTCGTCAGGACCGCGTCCCAGGCCGTTCGGAAGTCGTCGTACGCGCTCACCGCTACCTCGCCTCGGTCGGCGGCGTACGACCGATCGCCTCGGAGAGGCCACCCGCGTCGGTCCAGTCCTCGTCGCCGATGAGCTCCGTCTGCCGCTCCGGCGACCGCTCCTCCTCGCCGTTGGCTCCGAGCCCGCCGATGCCCCGTCCGAGCGGCGGCGGGAAGCGTCGGTCGCCGACGATGCCGGGCCCGTCCGGCGTTTCGGCACCGAGTCCCGGAATGCGCCGCGAGGTGAGATGCGTCGCGGCGGGCCGCTGACCGAAGCCGCCGCTCGCCAGGCTGACATGGGCGTTGGGCGTGCCCGGGCCCGGAACCCCGGTGCCCGGCCCCGACCCGGGCCCGGTCGGCAGCGGCAGCTCGGGCAGGGTGCCGCGGAAGCTGCTGAGCACCGTCTGCGGACCCTCGTAGATCGACGCCACGGGCAGCGGCCCGGTGAGGACGGACTGGACGCCGAAGCCCGGCCCGGTGACCGCGCCGATCACCCCCGGCGGGGTGAGGACGCCGGTGACCGGCCCGGTGAGAGCCGCGAGCCGCGTGTCGGGGTCGACCTCGGCCGGCGGCAGGTCCCGAGGGGTGTTCCCGTTCGTCTCGGCGAGGACGAGCACCTCCTCCGGCGAGATCGGCACGGTCGGCAGGTCGGCGAAGGCGGCGAGGTAGGCATCTCCCAGATCGGTCAGGATGCGTTGCGCCTCGGCGTCGATCGCGGTCTCGTCGGGGACCAGCCCGGCGGTGACGGCCCGGGTCCGGTACTCCTCGGCCTCGGTGACGAGCGTGGCGAGGGCGGACTGCGCGGTGGTGAGCGCCGTACCGCAGGCGACCAGCGTCGGCTCGTAGCGCACCAGCGCGTCGGCGAGGTCGCCGACGAAGGTGACGAACTCCGCGGCGACGGCGGTGAAGGTCGTCGCCGCCGGGCCCTCCCACTCGCCGGTGTCGGTGGTGATGCCCCGGACCGCGGCGGGCAGCTCCAGTTCCAGGCCGAGCAGGTGGGAACGGACCGCCGCGACATCGGCGCCCGCGCTGTCGAGCGAGGTCGGCGTGGCCGGCCGCAGCGCCGTGGTGATGGCGGCGAGGGTATAGGTGGAGTACCGCGGCATGACGTCAGTTCCTTTCGCGAGCAGTCGCTACGGGGTGGGCGGTGCGGGCACCGGCTGGTAATCGGGGAAGTACTTGCCGACCTTCCGGATGATCCCGCTGAGGCGGGCCAGGTCGTCCTTGTTGAGCTCCTCGGTGGTCGCGTAGACCTTCGAGATCTTGATCAGTTCGGTGCCCATGTCGAAGAAGGACTTCTGCACGTTGCCCAGGACCGCGACATACTCGCTGGTCACACGGGTGTTGTAGCGCTCCTTGAGGGTGAGCGCCGCGGGCAGGTAGCCGGGCTTGATGACCGCGAGCTGCACCAGTCCCACGATCCGGTCCAGCTCCTCCGCCCAGGCGAGCAGGTTCTCGCCGAGCTTCTTGATGCCGATCGAGTCCGCGACGACGGGCTCCGCCATGACCGTTCCCTTCTGTCGAGTGCGTCGGGGCCGGCCGCGTCAGCCGCCGGCCCCGGCGCCCATCAGCCGTCCTGCCAGGTCCGCGAGTTGAACCGCTCGGTGAGGTCGTAGTTGTCGAGGATGCGCTCCAGCGACGGGATCGCATTGGTCGTCATGATGCTTTTCATCTTGTCGACGTGCCCGTCCCAGTCGAGCTTGTACTGGGTGTACATCGCCCGGGCATCGCCGTCCCAGGTGGCGAGCTGCCCGTTGGAGTAGCTCTCCAGCTGGTCCAGCGCTGTGTCGATCTTGTTGTGCGCGTTGCGGATCGCGGTGATGCCCGCGATGATCGCCTCGGCGCTGTAGCTGTAGGTGGGTTGGCCCATGGCGCATACCTGCTTTCCTATTTGAAGCTGTGTTACTTAAAGAAATGACCCTGCTGGAGTGCGAAGTCCTCGGCGCTCTCGACGTGGCCGGCGCCGCCCAGCAGCTTGTCCGCCATCGCGTCGAGGTCCTTGAGGATCGCGTCGAACTCGACGCCCCACTGGTCCATCGTGTTGTGGAAGACGGTCGACGCCTCGCCGGTCCACTGGCCCGACAGCGCCTGCAGCTCGTTGCGCAGACCCTTCATGTAGCCGTCGATCTCGTTGTAGGTCGCGACGAACTGCGCGCCGGAGCTGCGCATACCCTCGCTGGTATTGGATACAGGCTGGCCCATGCCATTTCCTCTCTGGTGACGGTGGTGCACTGTCCTTACGGTGATGCCGGACTCGGTGCCACGGCGGGCACGGTGAGCCTGGCTGCGACGGGGTCGAGGGGTCGGCCGACCGGCAGCAGCGCCAGGATCTCGCCGGGCACCGGCAGCGCCGACCCGGCGGCGTAGCCCAGCGCCGCGGCGACGTCGGCCTCGGCGAGCGGGTACCGGATGCCGGTGTCCGCCAGGAGATAGAGGGTGCCGTTGGTGACGCCGGGCGCGGGCAGGTCCCGCATCAGCAGGCCCCGCCCCGCTTCGACGACGATCGTGTCCGCACCGGCCGGGGCCGCCTCGGTCGCGAGCTTGACGCCGGGCACCGCGACGCCGACGCTCACCTGCGGTCCGTCGGTGCCGTGGCGGATCAGCAGGCAGGGCAGCTCGCCCTGGGCGATGGTCATGATCCGGGGCGGCTGCGCGGGCAGCGCCGGATTCGGCGAGGAGAACGGCGACCGCGGGGCTCCGGCCAGCGCGGCCGGCGTCAGGTCGAGCATGGTCACCGCCCTCCCCGGGTACGCCGTCCGCACCCCCGGGTCCGCGAGCTGCAGCGCCGCGCCGGTGGCGGTGAGCGGCGACAGCCCGTCGGAGCGCATGACGAAGTACTGGGTACCCGTGCCGCCCTCGACACCGTCGACCTTGAACAGTTGCCCGACGACGGTGGTCTGCCCGCCGATCCGGGCCCCGGCCGTGCCCCTGCTCGCGACATACTCCGCCGACAGGTCCGGGCCGGCCGGGATGGCGTTGATGAACGACCACCCGACGAGGCGGGGTGCGGTGGCCGCGTAGCCGAGCGCCGCCTGGATCGCGGGTTCGGGCAGGCGCAGCCGCTGGTTGCCCCAGATCAGGAAGAGCCGCTGGTCCGGCGTACGCACCAGCAGTGACTCCTCGACCCCCGAGGCCCGGATCTCGGCCGACCGCCGCGCCTCCAGCGCGACGCTGGGCTGGCTGGCGCCGGTGGCGTCCTGGCGCAGCCCGGAGCAGACCCGCCACTGCCGCACGTCGAGCCCGGCCGGGTCGGGCAGGTAGTCGGGTGCGGAGACGATGCCGATCGGCAGCCCGTGCGGCACCCCGGCGAGGGACTTGCGGGAGACCGAGACGGTCGTCGGCGCGCGGCCCAGGATCAGCCGGGCCGAGGTGTAGTTGACGACCGGCCGCAGCACCCCGTCCACGACGACGTAGCGGGCGCCGGTCTCCTTCTCGACCACGATGACGCCCTGCGCCTGCCAGGCCTTGCTGCCGCCGGGGACGAAGAACCCGAAGGCGCCGAACCCGATCAGCGCCACGGCGCCGACCAGCACGCCGACGACGGTGCCGACGACGAACCGCCGCAGCGGCGTCATCTGCGCGTCGGGCTCGGCCCGCAGCAGGGCGGAGACGAGCCGGCCCAGCACGAACGAGTGGGCCTGCACCTGGTCCCGGCGATTCTGCACGGCTGCCGCTCCCCTACCCGGCCAGCGCCCGCGCCCACTGGTAGGCGTCGAAGACGGCCAGCAGCAGCAGGATCATGGCGAGGGCGAAGAGGTATTCGACGATGTCGGCGATGCGCCCCCAGTAGGGGAGCAGCCGCTTGCCGGGCAGCGACCGGGCGAGGCCGACCGAGGCGACGACGAGTCCGAAGAGGACGAGCACGGTCATCGCGGTCGCCGGGCCGCCCCGGCCGTCGGCGAGCCGGATCAGCAGCAGCGAGCCGCCGACGAGGACCGGGACCACCGTGGCGGCCCGCTGCCAGCCCGACCCGAGCCCGCGCGACCGGATCGCGAGGACGCCCATGACGGCGACGACGAACCAGGTGGTGGCCCAGCCGGGCTCCTCGGCGAGGACGGCGAGCCCGCCGAGGCAGACGACGCCGCTCGCGACGAGCATCCAGGTGAGGTAGGTGTCGGCGACGACGGCACCGCTGATCAGCTTCGGACCGGCGTAGGGCTCGATGTCCTCGGACAGGTCCGCGGCGCTCGTCGGGAGCTGGGGCAGCCGCATCAGCGCCAGCCGGAACGCCACCGACGGCGCGAACGCGGTCGCGACCAGGGCACCCGCCACCGCCGACGCCGCGGCCTGCCCGACCGTCAGCCCGCCGATGACGAGCAGCGCACCGGCCGCCACGGCGAGCGTGACCAGCCATACCGCCAGGAAGAGCGCCCGGTGGTGGCCGAGGGCGAAGGTGAGCATCAGCGCGATGGCGCTCGCCGAGACGGTGGCGCAGAGCCACTGCGGGTCGGTCGACTCCCCCGGCGGCAGGACGGCGTAACCCGCCATCGCCGCCCACGGGATCGCCGCGACCCCGAGCGTCATCGCCGCCCAGCCGTCGCCCAGCGCCCGGGAGCACATCATCGCGCCGAAGGCGAGCGCCACGGCACCGGCGGCGGCGATCGTCAGCCGCGACTCCACCGGCGACCGCAGCACGATCACATACGCAGTGACCAGAACGAATGCCGCCACGACCAGGAACAGGGCCCGGGTCATCCCGTCGCGCCACCGGTCCGGGCGGTGCCGCACGCCGCTGGCGATGCCGTCGATCAGGTCGTCGAAGTGCACCGGTGGCAGGGCCGCGTCGCGGGGGTTGAGGTAGAGCGTCTCGCCGTCGCGGATCTGCAGCGCCGCCGGGGTCATCTCCTCGTCGAGCGGGCCGGTACCCAGGCGCTGCAGCACCCAGTCGCCGTCGCCGGTGAAGGCCCGGTTGCGGCCGGCCGAGTCGAGCATCCCGGACATCGTGGCCCGCTGGACCAGCACCGGGATCAGGTCGGCGAGCGGCACGGTGGACGGCAGCGCCATCTCCACCGTCCGATGTGGTGTGATCAGTACGACCCGGCTGACGTCGGTCACTGCGCCTCCCCGGGAGCGGAACTGGCCATGGCGGTCTGCATCTGCACGGGCTCGCCGCGGCGCCGGACGAACTGGGCCCGGCCGACGGGGAGCACGAGCGGTTTCGCGCCGCCGAGGAAGGCACCTTCCTCGCGGGCGCAGGAGAAGAGCACGCCGGGCGTGCCGAGGTCCCACATCCGGCGCAGCAGCGGGTCGTTCATCGACCGGCTCGCCCCGGACGTGGTACGCGCGACGACGACGTGCAGCCCGATCTCGGCACCGTGCGCGAGCAGCTCGACGAGCGCTTCGCCGGGGTAGTCGCCGATGCCGCTGACCATGTCGTAGTCGTCGATGAGGACGAAGAGCCGGGGCCCGGTCCACCAGTCGCGGGCGGCGAGGCGTTCCGGTCCGATGTCGGCGCCGGGAACGCGTTCCTTGAGGACCGGGGCGCCCCGGGCGATCACCTCGCGCAGGGCGGGGCCGTTCAGGGCGTACCCGACGCGTTGGGTTTCGGGTGCGGCGTCGGCGAGCTTGCGGCGCGGGTCGACGATGAGGACCTGGGCCTCGGCGGGCTCGAAGCGCGCGGTGATCGCGGCCGCGATGTGGCGCAGCAGGTTGGTCTTGCCGGTCTGGTTGTCCCCGAAGACCATCAGGTGCGGTGTCAGCGCGAAGTCGTGCCAGACCGGCTGCAGGCGCTGGTCGTCGAGGCCGAGCACGACCCGCACCTCGCCGTCGGGCGGGCCGACCGGCAGGGTCGCGGCGTCGAGGACCTTGGGCAGCATCCGCACCCGCGGCGCGGTCGGTCCGGACCAGTGCGTCGCGACCGCGTCGACCAGGTCCGACAGGCCGGTGCCGTCATCGTCGTTGCCGACGGCGGCGTCCAGGCGCGGCACCACCGACAGGAAGTGGAACTTGTCCGCGGTGAGCCCCCGGCCCGGCGACTCCGGGACCGTCTTCGCCTTGCGGAAGTCGATCTCGGAGTCCATCGGGTCGCCCAGGCGCAGCTCGAAGCGGCTCTGCAGGACGTCGCGCAGCCACGGCCGGATCTCCGACCAGCGGCCCGCGGTCACCATGAGGTGTACGCCGTAACTCAACCCCCGGGTCGCGATCTCCTGGATCACCGGCTCCAGTCCCTCGAACTCCTGGTGCAGCGTGAACCACCCGTCGATGACGAGGAACACGTCGCCGAAGGGGTCCTCGGTGTGCTGCCCGGCCGAGCGGGCCCGCCGGTAGGCCGCCATCGACTCGACGTCGTGGCGGCCGAAGCGGTCCTCCCGGGCATCGAGGATGTCGGCGACCTCGGCGACCGTGCGGGTGACCCGTTCCCGGTCCCGCCGATTGGCGACCCCGCCGACGTGCGGCAGCCCGCCCAGCGCCGCCATCGCGCCGCCGCCGAAGTCGAGCACATAGAACTGCACCTCGCGCGGGGTGTGCGCGAGCGCGAGCCCGGCGATCATGGCCCGCAGCATGGTGCTCTTGCCGGTCCGGGGCGCGCCGATCACCGCGACGTGCCCCTTGGCACCCTCCAGCTCCGCGTGCAGGATCTCCCGGCGCTGCTCGAACGGCCGGTCCACCAGCGCCACCGGCACCCGCAGCCCGCCATAGGGTGCGCCGAACCCGCGTACCGGATCGGTGAACAGCACCGGCGTGACCTCGGCGAGCGTCGCCGGATCCGACAGCGGCGGCAGCCACACCCGGTGGGCGGGCGGCCCCGCGTCGCGCAGCCGGTCCACGATCACGGCGAGCGTCGTCTCGGTCGCCTCCCCCGGTTCGTCGGTGGCGGCCGGCGGCGGCGGTTCGACGGGGCGTGACGGCACCACGTACCCGGCCTCGAAGGCGACGATCCGCGCGTGGCTGACCGGCCGCGCCACCCGGCGGCCCCGGACCGGGCACGGCCCGGAGACGTAGGCACCGCGGAACTTCACCAGCGTCGTCGTGTCCGTGCGCAGGTAGCCCGAGCCCGGCGCGAGCGGCTTGTCATAGGCGTCGCTGACCCCGATGACGCTGCGGGACTCCATCGAGGAGAACATCCGCAGGCCCATCCGGTAGGACAGGTGCGTCTCCAGGGTGTGGATCCGGCCCTCCTCGAAGCGCTGCGACGCGAGCAGCAGGTGCACTCCGAGCGACCGGCCGAGGCGGCCGATCATCATGAACAGGTCGACGAACTCGGACTTCACACTGAGCAGCTCGCCGAACTCGTCCACGATGATCACCAGGGTGGGCAGCGGTTCGAGGACGGCGCCACCGGCCCGGGCCCGCTCGTACTCCAGCACCGACGTGTGGCTGTGGCGCCGCAGCAGCTCCTGGCGGCGGACCAGCTCGCCCTGCAGGGCGTCCTGCATCCGGTCGACCAGGGGCAGCTCGTCGACGAGGTTGGTGATCAGCGCCGAGACGTGCGGCAGACCGTCGAGGCCGAGGAAGGTCGCGCCGCCCTTGAAGTCGACGAGGACCATGTTGAGCTTCTCCGACGAGTGCGTCAGCGCCAGCGACAGCACCAGGGTCCGGATCAGCTCCGACTTGCCCGAGCCGGTCGCGCCGATCAGGATGCCGTGCGGGCCCATGCCGCCCTGCGCCGACTCCTTCAGGTCGACCTCGACCACGTGGCCGCGCTCGGTGATGCCGATCGGCACCCGCAGATGGTCCCAGGCCGTGCGGGCCTGCCACAGCACCTGCGGATCCAGGCTGCGCAGGTCCGCGATCCCGAGCAGCGCCGCGAGGTCGGCCGAGGTGGCGGTCGTCTCGCTCGCCGTGCTCGTCCCGCCCAACCGGTAGGGCGCCACCAGCCGGGACAGGGCTCGCACCCGGACCAGGCTCATCGCGTCCGGGCGCCCGATCACGGTCGTCTGCTCGTCACCGGCCCGGGTCATGTCGACCTTCTCGACCGAGTCGTCGGCGATCCGCAGCCGCAGCGTCGTCGCGGCGCCGTCCCAGGGCAGCCCGCCGCAGACGTCGATCGCGACCAGGTTGCGGTAACCGGCCCCGGCGAGCCGGTGCGAACCCGAGATCGGGGCGTCGTCGAGGATCACCACCACGAACGGCTCCGCGGCGCTCGCCATCTGGCCCGGCTCGTAACGCCCGCGCTCGTCCATCGCCTTGCCGCCGAGCAGCCGCTCCAGATCCGCCCACGCGTCGCAGACGAGGCGTACGCCACCGGCCGCGTCGTTCTCGTCGGGGTGCAGCGCGTGCGGCAGCCACTTGACCCACTCCCAGTGCCGCAGCCGATCCGGGCTGGTCAGCACCGCGATCCGCAGGTCCTCCGGCGAGTGGAAGACGGCGAGTTGAGCCACCATCGCCCGGGTCAGCGCCCGCGTGACCTCCTCGTCGCCGTCGAGGCTCACCCGGGCGAACCCGCGCAGGTAGACCGCGACCGGCATGTCGTCGATGACCGTGTAGGCCCGCAGGAACCGGCGCAACGCGCTGGCGCACAACGGTTCCAGGTCCTCGACGGGCTTGGTCTGCGGCGCCTGCAACGACAGTGCCAGGCGCTGCTGGCCCAGCCCGATGCGTACCTCCGCGAAGTCCGCGTGGTTGGCCCGCCGCTCCCAGAGCCGCTCCGTCGGCACCAGCGCCCAGGCCCGATCGGGATCCGGGTGGGTGAAGAGCACCGAGGTGCGCTGCTTGTCGACGCTGCGCCGGATCTGCCGCCGGGCCTGCCCGAGGTAGCGCAGGTAGTCGCGGCGCTCGCCCTTGAGCCTGGTCTTGCGCTCGGAGCCGGTCCGCATCATCATCGCGCCGACGCCGACCACCGACGCCACGGCCATCAGACCCATCGCCAGATAGAGGATGGCTTTGTTCTGCCCCGGCTGCAGGTAGAACAGCATCATCGCACCGGAGCCGATGACCATCGGCAGGTACATCATCATGTTCGACAGGTTGCCGCCGGCCGCCTCGGGCAGCCCGGGCGGTTCCTGCAGCGGGAAGTCACCCTTGTCGATCGGCGGGGCGGGGCGGCGCTGGCCGCGCGTGACCGGGATCGTGCTCATCGGCCCCTCCCGGGCTTGGTCGGCGGCTCGGCCGGGTCCTCGTCGACGCTGCGCCAGCGGCGGCGGATGCCGTGCGGGACGAGGTAGGCGACGAGCGCGATCACCGCGGTCACGGTGGCGACCGCGATCGTGAACTCCAGCGCCGCGGTCTTCGCCGACGTGTCCGCCGCGACCGGCAGCGCCACCTCCACCGGCGCCCCGGCCACCGCCTTCGCCGGTTGGCCGCCCTCCTCCGCCAGCACGGCGGTGACCGCCGCGTAGGGGTTCACCACCCCCCACCCCACGCGCGGGTCGGGCAGGGCCGCGCCCGGATGGTCCGCGGTCAGCTCCAGCCGCCGCATCACCTGCCGGGCCGTCAGCTTCGGGTGGTACGCCCGGACCAGCGCCGCCGTCGCCGTCACGAACGGGGTGGCGTAACTGGTGCCGCTGTCGAGCAGGTGACCGGTGCCGCCCCGGGACAGGCTCACCACGTCCACCCCCGGTGCCACCAGATCCAGGTAGGACCCGACCTCGGAGAACTCGCTGCGCTGCCCGTCCTGCCCGATCGCACCGACCGCGATCACCTGCGGATAGGCGGCGGGGTAGGCGATCGGGTTGCCCGTCTGGGCCTCGTTGGCGGCGGCTGCCACGAGGACGACGTCGCGCTCGGCGGCGAACCGGACCGCGTCGCGGAGGTCGTCGCTGGGGAAGAACGCGGTGGCGGAGATGTTGACGACGCTCGCGCCGCCGGTGACGGCCGCCCTGATGCCGTTGGCCAATGTGGACGACGAGCCGTCGTTGGGTCCGGTGGCCTGCCGGATCGGCAGGATCTTCACGCCCGGGGCGATACCGGAGACGCCGGAGCCGGTGATGGGTTCGGCGGCGATGATCCCGGCGACGAAGGTGCCGTGGCCGTAGCAGTCGGTGTTGGCGTTGCCGCCCCCGTTGATGATGTCCGCTCCCTGGAGGACCTTGCCGAACAGCTGCGGCACGAGAGCGTCCACCCCGGTGTCGATCACCGCGACGGTCACACCCTGGCCCCGCGTGAGCGGCCAGACCCGCGACGGGGCGAGGCGTTTGTGCGTCCAGGGGATCTCGCGGCTGAGCTGCTGCGACGGGGTGGTGCAGTTCACCGTGGGCGCCGCCGCCGCGGCCGCACCGGGCAGCCCGGCGGCGGCAGCGAGCGCGACAGCTGCCAGCAGGCGGCCCCGCAGCACCATCACGCACCTCCACGGTAGGTATGTCGCCCCTACTACGCGGACCGCCACCCTCCGGTTCACTCAGGCTCCCCGGCACGTTCGTGCGCGCGACCGGCCGCCGGCCCCACGCATCAAGATCCCCGCAACTCTTCAAGAGTTGGTCCTATCGGCGGCGCCGACGGGCGACCGGCCCGGGATCGCCGAACTCGCCGACGGTCGCGTGATCTCGTACCACGACGGCGGCGATCCGTACGGCTATCCGGTCGTCGGGCTGCACCTGCCCGAGGACACCGAGCTTGACCTTCAGCCGGGCACCGGTCGTGGGCGGGGTGGTCGGTGATGCGCACCGCACGCTTCATCTCGTTCGCGTTGGACGTCCTGTCGGTCGCCGAGGGCCAGGGCGAGATCGTCAAGGTCGAGCCGTACGAGAAGCCCGGCACCAACGCCAAACCCTGCGGAATCAAGGTCACCACGACCGGTGGCGTGCTCTACCTGAAGGTGGTGCGCACGACCAGCCCCGGCGGCGACAAGTTCGACGAGCCGGAACAGCTCCCCTACCCGGACTACCCGGTCCCGACCGAGAATCTCCGTGAGCAGGCATCCACACTGTAGTTGTGGTTGGGAGCAATGTTGATCGACTCGATTTGATCAGGCACAGCGGTGTCTGATGTGGGCGTTGGTTACGTCCAGTCCGAAGGACACAAGGTCTTGCTACCAGACGCCGCGACAGAACGCATCGCCCATGCCGCAAAGACGAACGCCGCCCACCTCGACCTGTCCAGACTCGGACTCACCGATGTCCCGGAAGCCTTGGGATCCCTCACCAACTTGGCCGAGTTGCGTCTGGACGGCAATCTGTTCACACAGGTTCCCCCGATAATCGGCTCCCTCACCACCCTGACCAAGCTGTACCTGAACAGCAACCAGATCACGCGAGTCTCCGACGTCCTCGGTTCCCTCACGAAACTGACCACACTTCACCTGGACGGCAACGAACTCACGCAATTTCCTGAGGCCATCGCCTCCCTCACCAATCTGACCACGCTTGGCCTGGCTGACAATCAGCTCACGCAGATCCCAGACATCTTCAGCGTCCTCACCAAATTGACCACGCTTCGCCTGGACGGTAACCGGCTTACACAGATCCCCGACACCCTTGGCTCCCTCACCAAACTGACCACGCTCCACCTGCATGACAACCAGCTCACACAGATCCCCGACACCTTTGGCTCCCTCACCAACCTGACGACGCTTTATCTGAGCAACAATCAGCTCACGTACATCCCTGAGATCCTCGGCTCCCTCACCAAACTGACCACACTTCACCTGGACCGCAACCAGCTCACGCAGATCCCTGAGATCCTCGGCTCCCTCACCAAACTGACCACGCTCCACCTGCATGACAACCAGCTCACACAGATCCCCGACATCTTCAGCGTCCTCGCCAAACTGACCACGCTCGATCTGCATAACAACCAGCTCACACAGATCCCCGACACCTTTGGCTCCCTTACCAGGCTGGCCACCTTGCGCCTGGACGCCAACCGGTTCAAACAGGTCCCTGACATTCTTGGCTCTCTCGCCAACCTGACCAGGCTCGATCTGGACGGCAACCAACTCACGCAGCTCCCCGACATGCTCGGCTCCCTCACCAACCTCACCACGCTCTATCTGGACAGTAACCAGCTCACCCAGCTCCCCGACACCATCGGGTCGCTCACCAACCTCACCACGCTCTATCTGAGCAACAACCAGCTCACGCACATCCCCGACATATTCGGCTCCCTCACCAACCTGATCGAGTTGAATCTGGACGGCAACCAGCTCACGCGGCTCCCCGACACCATCGGCCAGCTCACGAAGCTGACCGAGCTGACCCTGAACGGCAATCAGCTCACCCAGATCCCCGATGTCCTCGGCTCCCTCACCAACCTGACTACGCTTGGCCTGAGCAGGAACCGGCTCACCCAGGTTCCCCACACTCTTGGCGGCCTTAACAACCTGTATTCACTCCGCTTGGACGGCAACCGGCTCACCACCGTCCCTCCGTTGCTCTGGCCGTTGGCCGAGACAATGATGTTGACGGACAACCCACTCGTGCCCGAGGTGGCTGCGGCCATCGCCGAGGGTGCAGATGAGCTTGGCTCCCTGCTCCGGTCCCTCCAGAGGGAGGGCGAGGAGGTACGCGAAGCGAAGCTCGTCCTCGTCGGCGAAGGCGAAGTAGGCAAGAGCAGCCTCCTCGCCGCACTACGCGGCGAGGAGTTCATCGACGGCCGCCTCACCACCCACGGCGTAGAAGTCAAACCCGTCGGCATCGAGGTATACGGACAACCCGCCACCCTCAACGGCTGGGACTTCGGCGGACAACCCTTCTACCGGCCCACCCACCAGCTCTACTTCACCGCACCAGCCATCTACCTCGTCGTCTGGAGCCCACGACGCGGCCCCGACGTCAGCAACGTCGAATACTGGACCAACCTCATCAAACACCGCGCAGGCGACACCGCCCGCATCCACATCGTCGCCAGCTTCGCCGACGACACCGACCGCCATGCCCTGATCGACGAAGCCCGCCTCACCCAACAGCACGGCGACATGATCGCTGGCTATCACCACATCGACAGCCGTACCGGCACCGGCATCGCCGAACTCAAACGAGCCATCGCCGCGACCGCGGCCACCCTGCCGCACCTACGCCGCGATTACCCCCGCAGCTGGCTGAGCCTGCTCCAGGCCTTCCGCGAAGGCACCGATACCTACCTCGTCTACGACGAGTACGAACGTCGCGCCAACGCCCACGGACTCACCACCACCAGCGCCCGATCCCTCGCCCGCAACGCCAACGCCCTCGGCCAGTGGATTTACTACGACACCGATGACGCCCTCAACAGCATCATCATCTTCAAACCCGACTGGCTCAGCAAAGCCATCAGCTACGTCCTCGAAGATCCCCAGGTCCACGACCACCACGGTCTGGTCAGTCATCGAAGCCTCGCTCATACCTGGACGCACCCGCCACGCGCCGACGAACCCGTCTATCCGGCCTCGCTGCATCCCGCGTTCCGGCACCTCATGCAGAAGTTCGACATCTCCTACCCCGTCCGGTCAGCCGGCCTGCATGATGAACCCAAGATCCTCATCACTCAGCTCGTCCCAACCACCCAGCCCGATCTGAGGAGTTGGACCGGTTACGGTGCCGGACTGGAGGAACAGACCCAGATCTGCGAGATCACCGACCCCACCACCGACAAACCGGTCATTCCCGAAGGGCTGATGTATCAGCTCATCGCCCGCTTCCACCGCTTCTCCCTCGGGCGCGACGACCACACCCGCAGCCTGCACTGGGAGACCGGTCTCGTCGTCGACCAGGGCGACCACGGTCGCGCGCTGATCACGATCGACGACAACCGGATCACCGTCACCGTCCGTGCCGCCTACCCTCAGTTTTTCCTCAGCCGGCTCACCGAGGACATCCGCGAGCACATCACCGGCTACTGGCTCGGCGTCGATGTCAAGACCCTCGTCCCCTGTACCACCTCCTGCGCCAACGGAACCCCCGGCCGCGGCCGGTTCAGCGTGAAGGCGCTCATCGCCAGCAAGCGAGACGCCGCCCCGCGGATTCCGTGCCGCTCCTGCGACCTGATGCAGAATGTCGACGAGCTGATGCTCGCCGTCCCAGTCAGCCAGGTTCCCTCAGCCGCCCGCCTCGCGGTCACGGTCGCAGAACTTCTGCGTCCCGATTTCGATGCGATCACCGCAGCCATTCTCATGCAGGGGAACCAGACCCAGCAGGCCATCAGCCAGGCAGAGGAGCGCTACCGCGACCTCATCCGCTCCCTCGACGAGCCCGCCCGCAACGGCCCCCGGCTGTTCACCCACACCATCCCCAACCGCACCGTTCAACACCCCGGTTTCACGCACCGCCGCGTACGGATCACCCTGTGGTGCGAGCATTCCCGCCAACCACTCCCTCTCCTCAACGACGACCCCACCTCCGGCGTCTACGACATCGATCTGCCGCACCAATGGTTCGTCGCCGCCGGGCCCTGGCTCAAAGCCACCTCCGTCATCCTGCGCACCCTCCTGCCCATCGCCACTGGCATCATGGACCTGCCCGCCGATGCCCACCGGAGCACGCTCGCCAACCAGCTCCGCATTGTCGAGGACAGCTTCGAAGCCTCCTTCGACGCCGCCACTCTCACGCCCATCGACAGGGCCGAGGAACGCCACCTCCGCCGAGCCACCGGCGACGAAGCCCCCGATTATGTCAACCCGGCCCTCCTGTCCACCCTCCACAAGATCATCGGAGATCGCGACCCTTCCTTCGGCGGGCTGCGCCGAGTCAAGGACCGCGAGCATTACAAATGGGTGCACCCACGGTTCCTCGCCGAATACGAAGCGTCCGCTGATTGATCGAAAGGCATAGGTCATTACAGCGTGAATTCCTCACCAACCGGACCGCCCTGTTCCGGTTCGACAATCAGCTCACCTTCGGCGCCCTTATCAACCTGACCGCAGTGCGGCTGGACGACAGGCAGTTCACACAGGTCCCCGAGATTCTCGGCAGCCTCGCTGCCCTGGACACGATCAACCTTGACGACAATCCGCTGGCGCCTTGGGTCGTTCGGCGGCCCGCCGTCCGAGAGCAGTCGTCAGCGGGCTTCGGCCACCTCGGCGAGCCTGTCGATCGATGCCTGCAGCTTGTCCGGCGTGGTCGCCTGCGCTCGCGGGAGCCGCTTCTCGTCCGTCAGCCGCGTCCAGTCGTAGGTGTGGGTCACCCGGGTGTGCGCGTCGTCGATCGGTTCGAGTTCCCACCGCCACAGGTGCCCGGGCTGCGGCTGCCCGGGCTCGCTCGGCCGCCATGCGATGAGCCTGCCCTCGACGAACTCGACCACGTGGTTCTCCCGGACCGCGCCGCCGGTGAGCGTCATGACGAAGGTATCGCCGACGGCGCGGACCCGTTGCCCGGACGGCGCCTCGGCGAGGTTGGCATTGCCGTCCCACCGGGGCTGCTGGGACGGATCGGCGATGAGCTCGAAGATCTCGGCAGCGGGCGCGGCCACGTCGCGGCCGGCGGTGACGATCTTCGCGGTTTCGTGTGGGCTGGTCACCCCACCATCGAAGCACGCGCCGCCCGATACATGTGCCCCACCCGCCGCAAGCACCAACTCTTCAAGAGTCGGTGCTGGAGAGCTCCGTTAGCACCAACTCTTCAAGAGTTGCGGCGATCTCGGGGTCAGGCGGACTCAGGCGCGGGCGCGGGCGCGGGCGCGGGAGCGGCGAGCAGGAGCCCGGCGCGCACGATCTCGCCCACGATCAGCGCGGTCACCGCGCCGAGCGCCCCCGATACCGGGATGAGCGCCCAGCCGACCCCGACCACCGCGGCGAACTGCGCCACCGCGCCCTGCGCCGACCAGCGCCGCCCGCGCGCCCCGCTGACCTCCAGCAGCAGCGCCGACACCGCGTTCGCCGCGAACAACGCGATCTCCACGCCGATCGCCGCATGGACCGCGCCCCGCCAGCCGTGGATCGAGACCCAACCCACGAGAACCCCGGCGGGTACGCCGACAGCCACGGTCCAGCCCAGCACCCGGCGCGCGGTCCGCCACCCGGTCCGCTCCCCCTCGCGCTCGATCCAGGTGACGGCGGCGGGCTGCCCGAGCCGCAGCAGGTAGCCCCACCCGGTGGAGACGACGGCCGAGACCAGCACCAGGACGTAGAACAGGCTCGTCTCGTCGGCGTGGTCGGCTGCGGCGAGCAGGATGTAGAGCACCGAGACACCGGCGGTACCGAGGATCTCCGCGGCGCCCAGCACGAACGCGGCCCGCAGCGCGGTGCCCCGCGGCACGGGTTCGGCGACCGCCTCGACCGGATGGTGCCGGTCCCCCCGGATCAGCCCGCCGACCAGCGCGAGGTTCACCACCGCGACCATGGCGGCCAGCACCGCGAGCACGGCGGTGGGCCCGGCACCCGACAGGGCGAGCACCACCGCGAGCCCGTAGGCGGCGGCGATGCCGAGATAAGCTGCGCTGTCGACGAGCGGAGCCCCGCGCAGCCGGTGCAGCGCCACCAGCACCGTGGCGCACCCGACCCCGCCGGCCAGTGCGGCCGAGGCGCCGTATCGGACAGCCCCGTCACCCGCCCCGGCGGCGGCGAGCACGAGCCACACCGCGAGCGGCAGGGCGAGCGACACCATCGCCAGGGACCGCAGGAATCCGTGCAGGTGGGCGCCGCCCCGCAGCGGGATCAGCGTCAGCGCCGCCTTCTCCGGCCCGCTGGAGGTGACCGCGGTGAGCCAGGCGAGCGCGCCGACCGGTGCGGCGTACCCGGCGAAGGTCTGTGGACCCCAGGTGGCGAGCAGCGCGATGCCGCCGGCGTAGACCGCGGCCCGGTAGACGCCGCGCCCGGCCAGCAGGGCCGCGACCACCCGGGCCCGCGGCAGCGCACCGGCGCCGGGCGTCACGTCGGTTCGACCTCGAACCGCAGCAGCTCGTCGACCCGGGCGAGGGTGTGCCGCAGGCAGTCGTGGTCGGGTGCGGTGGCGAGCAGGTAGCCGAGCTTCGCGCCCGCCCGGTGGTAGGGCTCGACGTGGTCGCCGGGGCGGGCCGCGAGGATCAGGTCGACGACGCCGGGCAGGGCTCGGGCCTCGGCGAGGCCGGTGACGGCGATGAGCTTGCCCGCCTCGGTGGTGTGCAGGACCCGCATCGCCGCGCAGCCGGTCCGGGCCGGGGTGACGGCGGGGTGCTCGCCGCAGGCGGCGCGGACGTAGGCGGCGGTGACGTCGATGCCGTTGACGAGGCCGAGGAGTTCCGCGGAGCCGTTGCCGCCGAGGCGGGCGCCGAGCTCGATGACGATGACCCGGCCGTCGCGATCGACGAGCAGGTCGGCGTTGAGGGAGCCCCAGCGGTAGTCGAGCGCGGTGACGATCTCGTCGAGGATGGCGCGGCACCGGTCGGCGAGGCCGGTGTCGCCGCCGGGCATGACGTGTTCGAGCGTGACGAAGTGCGGTGGTGCGGTGAGCTGCCGGGCACCGAGGCCGAAGACGGCGATCCGGCCGTCGACGACGACCGCTTCGACGGCGTAGTGGTCGCCGTCGAGGAACTCCTCGATGATGACGACACCGCTGGCGGAGTAGGCGACCGCGCCGCGGATGGCGTCGTCGAGACCGGCCGGGTCGGCGCAGAGGCTGATGCCGCGGCCGCCGCTGGAGTCGGTGGGTTTGACGATCACCGGGTGGCGCAGGGTGGCGGCGGTGTGGCGTACCTGGTCGGGGATGCCCTGGACGAAGCGCGGTCCGGGCTGGCCGAGGGACTCGCAGACCTCGCGGAAGAATCCCTTGTCGACGGAGGCGCGCAGGGCCTGCGGGGACAGCCCGTTGGGCAGGCCGAGCCGCTGGGCGAGCTGGTACTGGGCGGGCAGGTTGACGTCGCTGGCGGGCGAGACGACCCCGGCGAGGTCGGGGCGGTCGGCGAGGCGGGCGGCGAGCTGGTCGACGTCGCGGGTGCTGACGTTGAGGAACTCGTCGGCGTACTCGACGGCGGGGGCGTCGGTGCGGGCGTCGATGCAGATGGTGGTGATTCCGAGGCGGCGGGCGGTGATCAGGGTGGTGATCGCTCCGTCCGCGCCGCCGAGCACGGCGAGCGTCGTCATGGGACTGTCTCCGCGAGGCGCGAGGTGGTGCGGTCGAGGCCGTCGGCCGACGGGTGGAGCTGGCGGGGCTGGTGGAGCAGGTCCCGGGCGTCGACCGGGATGTTGGTCTCGGCGATCAGGAACAGCGGGGTGCCGGGCTGACCGTTGCCGATGTGCACGAGGTAGCGGGCGATGACGGCGAGGCTGAGCAGCCCGGCTGCGGCGGCGAGGCCGATCAGCGCCTCGGCCGGGGCGAACCCGCCGGGGATGACGGCGACGACCGCCGCGGCGAGGGCGACCCCGGCCGCGGCGAGGCTGAGCAGCCCGGCGAAGACGATGGGCCGCACCGAGTAGGACATGAAGAGCTCGACGGCGTGCCGGGCGAGGCCGCGGACGGTCACCTTCGCCTCGCCGCTGCGCCGGGCGCGGTGCGCGGTCGGGACGGTGGTCCAGGCGCGGGTGAGCCGGGGCAGGGTCGCCATGAAGTACGGGGTGCCCAGGCGCAGATCGACGACGCGGCGGGCGAGGTCGGTACGCACCAGGCGGAAACTGGTGCCGCCGGAGGGGATCTCGATGCGCAGCAGCCGTCGCGCGATGAATTCGTGCAGCCCGGACGCCGCCCGGCGCAGCAGCCGGTCCTGCCGGTTGACCCGGATGCCGAAGACGGCGTCGTACCCGTCGCGGGCGCGGTCGATCAGCTTGTGCGCCTCGGCGGGCGGGAACTGCAGGTCGGCGTCGAGGTGCAGCACCCAGGGGTGGCGGGCGTAGCGGTAGCCGGCCGAGAACGCGGCTTCGAGGCCGAAGTTGCGGGTGAACGAGAGGTAGGAGACGGCCGGATCGCGTTCGGCGAGGTCGCGGAAGCGGGCCAGGGTGGCGTCGGTGCTGCCGTCGTCGACGAAGAGGATCTCGAGCCCGGCGTACGAGCTCAGCTCGTCGACGATCTCGCGGTAGACGGCGTCGATGTTGTCGGCCTCGTTGAGGCAGGGAACGACGACGGTGAGCGCGAACTCCTCATTACTCGGCACTCCGCTGCCTTCCCGGCGCACCGTCGCGCCCTTGATCATGTCGACGTATGGGCGTACGTCGACGCATGAATGCGCACACGATAGCCCCACCGGAACCATCCGCACGGCCCCCGTCGGCTTTGAGTCGATCTATGCGGACAAATGACCGGCGATGTTGTGCGGGTCGGCGGCGCGAGGCACACTCTCAGACGACCAATCGACGGAGATCGGGGTTCCGCGCCATGTACGTACTGGGCATCAACCAGCATCACGACTCGGCGGCGGCGCTCGTCCGCGACGGGGAGATCGTGGCCTTCCTGGAGGAGGAGCGGGTCTCCCGGGTCAAGCACGACGGGACCTTCCCCGCCAAGGCCGTCCGCACGTGCCTGGAGATGGCGGGCATCACGCTCTCCGATGTGGACCATGTCGCCTACTTCTGGCAGGCGCGCAAGGAGGTCACGCACGCGCTGACCCATTTCGTCCGGCACCTGCCCGACACGCTCGCCGTGTTCCGCAACGACGCCGGGACCTACGACGGCAAGGCCGCCGGGATGGCCGCGACCCTGCGCTCCGGCGGGATCCAGTCGCACTCCGACGACTACCACGTCGGCGGCGCGCTGCTGCTGCACCTGCGCCGCTCGCTGACCCTGAAGAAGATCCTCTGCGAGGCGATCGGCCACACCGGACCGGTGAAGTTCAAGGTCCACCTCGTCGACCACCACATCTCCCACGCCGCCAGCACCTACCTGCTGTCGCCCTTCGACCGGGCCGCGATCATCACCTGGGACGGCATCGGCAACGGCACCTCCACCTACCTCGGCGTCGGCACGGGCGACAGGATCCGCGACATCCGCCGGGTCGCCTTCCCACACTCGCTGGGCGCCCTCTACGCCTGCGTCACCAGCTACCTCGGCTTCCACCCCACCCGCGACGAGGGCAAGGTGATGGGGCTGGCCGCCTACGGCAGGCCTGAGCACGTCGCGGCGATGAGCGAGCTGGTCCGGCTGCTGCCCGACGGCCGCTACGAGCTGGACCTGAGCTGGTTCCGGCACCACGCCACCGGCAAGCACCAGATGTCGCCGAAGTTCGTCGAGCGCTTCGGCCCGCCCCGGGCGCGCAGTCGCGACGCGGTCCCGCAGCACTACGCCGACATCGCCTACGGCCTGCAGGTCACGCTGGAGGAGGCCGGGCTGCACGTGGCCCGCTGGCTGCAGGAGCACACCGGCGAGACGAACCTCGTCACCGCGGGCGGTGTCGCGCTCAACAGCGTCATGAACGGCCGCCTGCTGCTGGAGACCGGGTTCGAGGAGTTCTTCGCCCAGCCCGCCGCCGCCGACGACGGCTCCGCGCTCGGCGCGGCCCTGTCGGTCAGCGTCGGCCACGGCGCCCCCCGCCCCACCGGCGAGTACATCTTCCTCGGCCCGAGTTACGGCGAGGCCGAGATGGAGAAGGCGCTCGCCGACGCGGGCCTGGCCTACCGGCGCGCCGACGAGATCACCGACACGACCGCGAGCGCGCTGGCCGACGGCAAGATCGTCGGCTGGTTCCAGGGGCGGATGGAGTGCGGTCCCCGGGCCCTGGGCAACCGGTCCATCCTCGGCGACCCGCGCGGCAAGGACACCAAGGACCGCCTCAACGAGAAGGTCAAGCACCGCGAGACGTTCCGGCCCTTCGCACCGTCCTGCCTCGAGGAGCGCTCGGGCGAGTATTTCGCCTCCGGCTACCGGTCGCCGGTGATGCTGCTCGTCTTCGACGTGCTCGAACACCAGCGCGAGCGGGTCCCGGCGATCACCCACGCCGACGGTACGGCCCGGGTGCAGACGGTGTCGGCCGCCGACAACCCGCTCTACCATCGGATGATCACCCGGTTCGACGAGCTGACGGGGGTGCCGATGGTGGTCAACACGTCCTTCAACGACAACGAGGAGCCCATCGTGTGTACGCCGGCCGAGGCGGTCAGCTGCTACCTGCGTACCGACATGGACGCTCTCGCTCTCGGTCCTTTCTGGACCGAGAAGTGATCCGCCGCTGGTGGTGGCTCGCACCGGCGCTGGTCGGCGCAGCCGCAGCCGTCCTGATCATGCTGGTGCTGCCGGCGGACCGGACCATCGACAACGTGGGCGAGGTGCTGTTCAAGGCGAGCCCGCTGCTGTTCGCCGTCGCGGCGATCGCCTATTTCCCGCAGCGCAAGGGGCTCGGGCTGGCGCTGATGGGGCTGCTGTTCGTCGCCTACATGGGGGTGCTCGACACCCTCAACATCAGCCATATCTTCGACTACGCCGAGTCCCCGGACCAGGACGCGGCGTTCCCGCAGCTCTACCAGTTCACGATCTTCATCAACGCTTTCACGGTGCTGGCGGCGCTGTTCGCCTACCGGCTGGGCGGGGCGACGGCCGGGCGGGTGGTCCGGGCCGGGGTCGCGGCGGTGCTGGTGCTGCTCTCGGGGCTCAACGACCTGTCGTTCTACTACACCTACCACTGGCCCGGCGGTCGGCCCGGGACGCTGAAGTGGGCGTCGCACATCGCGGTCTTCACCGGCGGGCCGCCGAGCGAGGCGGTCGCGATCACGTTCTGCGCGGTGCACCTGGTCCTCGCCGCCGTGGTCCTGGCGCTGCCGCTGGGCCGCTGGCTGGACCGCTTCGACGGCTGGCAGACCACCGCCCCCGCACCCGAGGCGGGGTAGGGCGGCCTCAACCAGTGGTGAGCTGGTCCAGGACCCGGCGGGTGATGTTCATCGCCTGCCGGATCACCTGATCCATGTCGATGTAGGCGTAGGTCGCCAGCCGCCCGGCGACATACCGCGGCGGCCCGGGCAGGGCGTGCAGCTCGTCGAGGTATCGGCGGGCCAGCGCCCGGTTGGCTCCGGCGACGTCGTCGATCGGGTAGTGCCGGGCCGGGGCGCCCGGGTACTCGTAGCTGACGACCGTCCCGGGTCCGGTCTGCCCGCTCATCCACTTCGTCTCGATCGCCCGGGTGTGCGCCAGCAGCGGGCTGGGGGTGTTCAGCACCCCGCACGGCAGGACGTGGTCGACGCCGGGCAGGTAGTGGTTGACCAGGCGTACGCCGCGCCACGGCAGCCTGCCCAGGTGCTCGGCGAAGAACTCGTCCAGGGCGCAGGTGATGACGACCGCGTCGGCGCCGGCGCACACGTCGTCCCAGTCGTCGATGGTGATCCGCTGCCCCATCACCACCGGTACGCCGCGCAGCAGCCCGTCGACGAGCCGCGGGTAACCGCCGTCCGGCCAGCCCTGATGCGGGTCCCGGAACAGGTCGGTGTATCCGTCGTCGCGGAGCTCGATGCGCTTGGGCGCCCAGGCGGCGGTGAGGTTCTTCGGGTCCTCCCCCCACTGCTTGCGGGTATAGCCCTCGATGAACTCGTGGTAGAGGGTCTCCCCCATCAGCCCCACGCACCAGGACTCGAAGTTGTCGGCCCGGGGCACCGCCGGGCGCGCCGCGAGCTCCCGCTCGATGCCCGCCCAGCCGGGCAGTTCCCGCAGCTCGGCGAGTTGCGGCGGCCAGCTCAGCACCCGGTCGAACGCCTCCGTGCGCACCACGTGCCGGTAGGGCAGCATCGGCACCAGGCTCGTCACGAGCTCCCAGACCTCGGTGTCGGCGGTGTGGAAGATGTGCGCCCCGGCCGGCTCGTAGAGCACACCGGCGGCACTCGCCGTGCGCAGCTGCCCGCCCCACGTCGGGTCGCCCTCGACCACCTCCACCGCGCGGCCCGCCCGGTGCAGCAGGTGGGCGACGGCCGCCCCGGCGAGACCGGCGCCGATCACGCGTACCAATGCCATCGGAGGATCGTACGGGTTAGATCATTGAATATTTACCATAGGCGCTTGACCAGGCGGATCTTCCCGTTGCGCTCCAGCGGGATCGCGTCGACGATCTCGATCTCGATGTCGAACTCGGCCCGCGCCGGGGCGGTCACCCGCTCGATCGCCGCGGTCAGCAGCTCCTCCCGACCCGGGGTGACCATGGCGCAGATCCGCAGGGCGCCCGGGCGGTCCTGCACGAACTGGAGCCGCAGCACTCCATCCCGGGTCACGGGGTTGATCAGCGACGAGATGAAGTCGCCGTTGCGCTCGGCGCCCTGCAGGGTGACGATGCGATCCTCGACGCGCCCGAGAACGGACCGCACGACCGGGGTGAACCTGTCCCCGCAGTCGCAGTCGTCGGGCACGATCTCCACCCGGTCGCCGAGGCGGTAACGGATCAGCGGCATCGCCTCGGCCCGCAGCCGGGTCACCACGATCTCCCCCGTGCCCTCGGCGACCGTCACCGTGCCGTCGTCGCCGAGGACCTCCACGACGACGTCGCCGGAGCGCAGGTGCAGGCTGCCCCGGCGGCAGCTCCGCGCGATCGTGTAGGCCTCCACCGAGGCGTAGACCTCGTGGCCGGTGGCGCCGAAGTAGTCCAACACCTCGTCCCGGCCGCCGGACAGGGTCGGCTCCCCCGCGAAGATCACCGTCCGCAGGTGCGGATAGAAGATCCCGCGGCGGCGCAGCTCGGCGGCGACGGCGGCGATCGCGGTCGGGAACCCCACCGCCAGGGTCGGGCGCCCGGCCAGGAACGCGTCGGTCTGCTCGGCCACGGTCAGGCTGGTGTTGACGTGCACGTTGCGGGCCAGGCCCAGCTTCTCCAACCGGTGCCGCCGGAACCCGCCCACCCGGAAATACCCGACCCGGTCGGTGGGGCGCATCCCGCACGCCAGCATGTCCCACAGGTAGGTCGCCCGCAGGTAGCTCATGTCGTGCTCGGAGTAGCAGAAGGTCGCGGGCTCGCCCGTCGAGCCGCTCGTCGTCGCGGTCCGGGTGTCCGATATCGACAGTCCGTCGGCGAGCAGCCGGGCGGGGCCGAGATCGGCTGCGGCACGCCGGGTCAGGGTCGGCAGCGCCGCGAGGTCGGCGGGCCCCGCCAGGGCGGCCACGATCGCCGGGTCGTAGGTGTCGCGGTAGTGCGGGACGTTGGCCGCGGCGTGGCGTACCAGTCTGCGAAGCAGGTCTGCCTGAATCGGTGCCAGGGCCTCGGGCCTCGCCCGATCCCGCGACCGGGCGATGGCGAGGTTGGTCAGGACCGGCAGGATCGGGATGCTGCGGGGCAGGCGGGTCATCGATGTCCCTGGAGTCGTCGGAGCCGGGTATGGTCAACAGCCATGAAGGCGATGGCGGCGCGGTGACCGCGAGTCTGACAGTCAGTCTGCACGATCCACATCAGCCTGTCCCGCCCAGCGGTTGGACCGAATTCATCGACGCCCAGCGGTTGATCGCCGCGTGGTCGTGGTCGCTGGTGGTCGCCGCCGCCGCCGGTCGCGTGCCCGTCGTCGCGGGCACCATCCACGACGGCACCGGGGTGGTCGGGCTCGTCACCGGCCGCTTCATCGGCCCCCGCGTCCGGCGCGGGGCCCGGCCGGTCGCGGGCATCGTCGACATCGACAGCCTCACCACCAGCGCCCTGCCCGGCATCGTGCTCGCGGCCGGGGCCGACCGGGCCGCGCAGATCGAGGCCGTCGCGGCCGTCCGCCTGGCCCTGCGCCGAGAACACGGCCGCCGGGTACGCGCGATTGCGTTCCGCCAGATCCTCGAACCCGCCCTGCCGACCGTGCTGCGGTGGCCCGCCGTCGTCCGCGAGGGCGGGTCGGTGACGTGGTTCCCCAACACCTTCGACTCGTTCGACGCCTATCTCGCGTCGTTGAAGAAGAAGCGCCGCGGTGACCTGCGCCGCATCTACTCCGAGGTCGGCAACGACACCGGCCTCACCGTCACCAGCAGCCTCGACGGCGGTCCGCGGCCCGAGATCACCCCGGCGGACCTGTGCGCGCTCACCGACAGCGTCGTCAACCGCCACCACCGCACCTGGTGGCTGCGCCGGCGATACCTGTCGCCGGTCATGGCGACCGCGCTGCTCGCCGAGCCGGGGACGCACCTGCGCGCCTACCGCGACGGATCGGGCCGCCTGATCGCCGTGCACCTGGTCTTCGACCACCACGAGCTGCCGATGTCGGCGATCTGGGGCGCCTACACGGTCGACGAGGGCGGGCGGCGCGACCTGTGGTACCACAGCCACGCCGAGCTGACCCGCTGGTGTGTCGAGACAGGACGCCAGGGGTTCCTCGGCGGACAGGGCAGCCTCGTCGAGAAGGCCCGCCTCGGTCAGCAGGTGGTGCGGCAGTGGGCCGTGCTCATCCCGCAGTTCCGCTGACGGGCCTTCCGCCGTCCCGATAGGCGGACTCGACGAAGCGGCCCTTGCCGCCCGGGGTCAGCTCGATCCGCTCCGCCTCGACGAACCGCAGCGGCACCGGCTCGTCGACCAGCGCGGCGAACGCCGTCGTGAACGCCTGCGACGCCGCGGCGAAGGCCGCCGGGCCCGGCGCGTCCGGGACCAGGTGCACGGTGATCTCCCCGCTCGCGTCCTGCCGGATCATGCACTCGGCCACTCCCGGCGTATACATCGCCAGCGACAGGAACACCCCGCTGTAGACCCGCCGACCGCCGGGCAGCTCGATGAAGTCGTTGGTACGCCCGTCGACCAGCTTCATCCGCCGCAAGCCGCTGCCGCACGGGCACCCGCCGGGCACGATCATCGCCCGATCGCCGAGCCGGTAGCGGGGCAGCGGCATCGCCCGCTCGCGGAAGTGCGTCACCACCACCGCACCGGCGGTCCCGTCGGGCACCGCGACACCGTCGTCGTCGACGATCTCCAGCCACACCCGGTCCTCGTCGACGTGCATGCTCCCGGCCCGGCACCCCGACGACACGGTCAGCACCTCGTAGGCCGAGTACTCGTCATAGACCGGGACGCCGAACCGGTCGCCGAGCAGGGCGGCGACCTCATCGGTGAGCAGTTCGGAGTCGGTCATCACCAGCCGCAGGCCACGGCGCAGAGCCGTCAGATCCCCGTCGTCCATGCTGCGCAGCATCCCGCGCAGCACCACCGGGTAACCCATGATCAGCTGGGGGCGGACCGCCAGGACGTCCCGGGCGATCGCCGCCTCCGACTGCCCCGCGTTGACCACCACCCGGGGGAACAGGCCCAGCCGCTGGAACCACCGCGTCGGGCGCGGGAACGGCTTGATGTGCGCGATCCGCCACCACGGCCGGTAACCCGACAGCAGGAACCGGCGCAGCACCGTCGCGCCGTGGTAGCCATAGGCGTCGACATCGTGGCGGATCGTCAGCCGGGTGCCGGTCGTACCGCTGGTGACATCGGTACGGAAGCGGCTCTCCGGCAGGTCCGGTGCGTGGAACGCCTCGACGCCCGCGTCCAGCACCTCGCGCTTGGTCAGCGTCGGCAGCGTGGCGAGCTCGTCGAGGCTGCGCAGCGGCCCACCGGCATAGGCGTCACCCGCGAAGTGCGGCACCCGCTCCCGGCAGTAGGCGAGCATCTCGTTGACCCCCGCCAGGGCGAGCCGCCTGGTCGTCGCCGGATCGCGCCGGGGCGCCCGCCACACCGACGGCAGATGGCGCAGCTCACGGACCGCGACGGCCAGGCCGCCGCTCATCGGGACCTGCGATCGATCATCGTCACATCGTCACGGTAGCGCCTGCAGCCGCATCCGGGTGCCCGGGGATCCGCCCATCGCGTACCCGTCGAGAGATCTAGTCGGTTGATCTCACTGTCGCACCCGGCGGAACCTGGTGCTTCTGCACGCCGACGAGGAGGAGCGCCACCCGGCTGCCGTCCATGCCGGTACAGATCTCCACCGAGATCCTCCTGACCGGAACGGCACCGGTCGACGTGTCGACGACCGCGGCTTCGCCGGAGTGCATGACGCCCTCGTACCGGCCGACGATGCCGACACCTCGACCGGTGATCGTGAAGGAGTCGTCGACCTCGAATGTCCAGCGGCTCACCAGCAGAGTGTCGCCAACCGCTCGCCCGAGCGCCAGCGATTAAGGGACGCCGGGGCATCCCACCCGGGTCACCGACCGCCGCCGGTCACTGGCCGCTGCCCAACGCGCGCGCCAGCTCCACTCGCGACCGCAGTCCCAGCCGCCGGTAGATCTGCGTCAGCGACCCCTCCACCGTCGTCACCGCGATATGCAGCGACGTGGCGATCTCCCGGTTGGTCGCACCCTGCACCACCAGCGCCGCGATCCGCTCCTCCATCGGCGTCAGCGTGCTCACCCCGTCCCGCACCGGCGCCAGCCGAGCCAGTTCCGCCTCCACCCGGGACAGCCACACCGAGGCACCGGCCTCGACGCACAGCGACCGCGCCTCCTCCAACAGCTTCCGCGCCGTGGCCCGCCGCCGGCCCCGCCGCTGCACGTCGGCAGCGGCGAGCAGCACCCGCACCAGTTCGACCGGCGCACCCAGCCCGCGATAAACCTCGGCGGCCTGGGTGAGCAGGGCAGCGGCCTGCTCGGCCTGCCCTTCCGCGAACGCCAGGTGTGCCTCGGCCCGCAGGGCCGAGGCACACGCCGACCCGAGTGCCCGGTTCACCGGTTCACCGCCCACCGGGGTGCGGCCCCGCAGCTCCGGCATGATCTGCCGGGCTTCGTCGAGCTGACCCACTCGGACCAGCGCCTCGATGAGATCGGCGAGCAGCCGGGTGGTCTCGTTGGTGTGCACCCGCCCGGCGGCGTGCAGTCGAGCCTGGCTCAGCGTCTCCGCCGCGCCGGTGACGTCCCCCGAGCAGAGCCGCAGCGCCCCCAGCAGGTGGCAGTAGGTGATCAGCCGCCCCGCGCTGCCGATGCTCTCCGCCTCCTCGACCGCGGCCTGCGCCAGCGACAGGGCCCGCGGCACGCTCCCGCTGATCGACTCGGCGAGCGCGGCCACGATCAGGTATCGGTCCCGGCTGGCGAGTTCGGCGTACGCGGAGATCTGCTGCACCCGTGCCAGTGCCGCCTGGGCCTGCGCGGTGCGCCCCCGTCGCAGGTCGATGACGGCCATCAGGCACAGCACCGGCTCCAGCGACCCGACCACCCCGGCCTCGTCCGCCGTGATCACCGCCCCCGCCAACGTCGAATAGGCCGCGTCCCACCGGTCTGCCTCGTAGTCGTCCCACGCCACCTCATAGGTCACCATCGGCGCGGACTCCCCCAGCCCCGGATGCTCCCCGATCAGCCGCCAGGCCCGCGCGAGGATCTCCTCCCGTGGCTGCCCGAGACGCGACTGTGCGGTCAGCACCACGTGCAGCGCGAGCAGTTCCGTCCGGTGGTCGCCGACCGCGGCGGCCGCCGATGCCGCGGCCAGCGCCTCGGCGAGCGCCTCCCCGGACCGCAGCCCCATCGCGTAGTAACGCGCCAGATGCACCCGGACCTGCGGCTCCAGCACGCTGTCCCCGCGCGCCTCGGTCAGGGCCGCCGTCACCTGGTCGCCCATCCGCCCGATCCAGTCACCGGCGGATTCGAACGCCACCAGCCGAGCCCGGACCCGGGTGTCGCGGGGCACCTCGGCGGCGAGCACCGCGTCGGCGGCCTCGATCGCCTCCTCCGGCAGCCCGGCCCGGTGGGCGTAGCGGGCCTCGGCGAGCTTCCGCTCCGCCCAGTCCTCGACGTTGGCGGCGGGGGTCCGCAGCGCCGCCAGCCCCGACAGCTCCCGGGCGACCCCGGCGGCCCCCCGTCCGGCGGCGAGCGTGGCGGCGGTGGTCAGCGCCGCCGCGACCGTGGCGTCGGCCCGGGCGGTGGCGAGCGCCAGGTGCCGGGCCCGCTCGATCGGATCGTCCACGGCCTCCACGAGCCGTGCGTGCAGTGACATCCGCACGATCGCCGGTGCCTCGGCGTAGACGGCGGCCCGCAGCAGCGGATGTCCGAAGGAGACCGAGCCGTCCGTTCCCAGATCGCAGACCCCGGCCGCGGACGCCTCCGTCAGGCTCGCCACCACGTCGGGGCAGTCGGCGCGGGTCAGCGTGTCGAGGGTGGCCCGGTGCGCGACGGCGGCGACCCGGACGAGCTGCAACGCGGGTGCCGACAGCACGGCGAGGCGCTGGCGCATCAGCGCGTCCAGGTGCAGCGGCACCGGCAACGGCTGGTCCAGCACCGGCCGGACCCCGCCGCGCCGGATCCCGTCGGCGATCTCCAGGGCGAAGAGCGGGTTGCCTCCCGACAGCAGGCAGATCCGCCGCGCGATCGGCCGCCCGACCAGCCCGCCGACCCGGTCCAGCACCGCCTGGATCAGCACCTCCTCCGGCAGCGGCCCGACCTCCAGCTCCGCGGCCCCGGCGAGCTGCGGCCCGCGCCGGCCGTGCCCCGGCAGCACCCGTTCGGCCCCGAGGACGGTCACGCCACCCGCGGGCAGCCGCCGGATCACGAACGTGAGCACCTCGGCGCTGGCCGGATCGATCCACTGCAGATCGTCGATGCAGAGCAGCGTCGGTCCGGCCTCGCCGGTGAGCCGCAGCAGCTCCAGCATCGCCAGGCAGACCGCGAGGGTGTCGACGGGGCCGCCGGCCGGATCGCGCCGTCGCAGCGCGAGCTCCGCGATCCGCCGCGAGGACGCGCCCATCCGAGCGAGAACCGCGTCGGGTACGCCGCCCAGCAGATCGATCAGCGTCACGAACGGCAACCGCGCGTCCGCCTCGACGGGAGCCGCCCGGAGTACCAGCTCCCCCTCCGCCGCCACCTGGTCGGCGAGAGCCCGCAGCACAGTGGACTTCCCGACCCCCGTCGCTCCGATGAGGACGACATGACGACCGGAGGCCTTGTGAGCCAGGGCTTCGGCGGCCAGCTCGTCACGGCCGGCGACTTTGACGGCGATCATGGACACAGTCTCCTCGAATGGATCGACTCGACAAGGGCGGACTCTTCTGCCTCTTTGGTGGGTGGTGCGAATCGTTCCCGCACCACCCCGGTCACGTTTTGCAGCAAAGCGTGGCCATTTCGCTTCGCGAAGCCACGCTTTGCTGCAAAACGTGACCGGGGGCGGGTCAGTCGCGGGTGAGGAGATAGGCCCGCTCGGGGTTGAGGACGAGGTGGACGTTGGTGCCCTCCGACAGGGCGAGCCGCGAGTCGATGCCGGCCTCGGTGACGGTGATCGTCCCGCCGGTCGTCTCGATCTCGTAGTCGATCGTCGGGCCGTGGAACGTGGTGCGCAGCACCGTCCCGATCCCGCTGCCGCCGTCGGTCACCGCCGACACCTTCACCGTCTCCGGTCGCACCATGAGGTAGGCGCTGTCCGTACCCGCCGAGATCTTCGGGTGTGCGGCGACGGTCAGCTCGTGGCCGAGTGCCGTGACCACCGCGGACGTCCCCACCATTCGCTGCGGGACCGTCTCGATGAAGTTGGCCCGACCGATGAAGTCGGCGACGAAGACGCTGGACGGGCGGGCATAGATCTCGCCCGGCGTGGCGACCTGCTCGACCTTGCCCTTGTTCATCACCACGATGCGGTCGGACATGCTCATCGCCTCGTCCTGGTCGTGCGTGACATAGATGCTGGTGATGCCGAACATCCGCTGGATGCGGCGGATCTCGGCGCGCATCGCGTCGCGCAGCTTCGCGTCGAGGTTGGAGAGCGGTTCGTCGAAGAGGAGTACCTTCGGCTGCACGACCAGCGCCCGGGCCAGCGCGACGCGCTGCTGCTGACCGCCGGAGAGCTCGTGCGGGCTGCGGTCCTCCAGGCCGACGAGGTTCATGCTCGTCACCGCCATCCGCATGGCGCTGGCGATCTCGTCCTTGCCGCGCCTCTGCAGCCGCAGGCCGTAGCCGATGTTCTCGGCGACCGTGAGGTGCGGGAAGAGCGCGTAGGACTGGAACACCATCGCCATCGGGCGGCGCTGCGGCGGCATGTCATCGATGTAGCTGCCGTCGAGGCGGATGCGCCCGCTGCTGGACTCCTCGAACCCGGCGACGATGCGCAGGGTGGTGGTCTTGCCGCAGCCCGACGGGCCGAGCAGGGTGATGAACTCCCCCGGCGCGACGTCCAGCGAGACGTGGTCGACGGCGGTCACCGTGCCGGAGCGGCCGGTGAACTGCTTGGTCAGGGCGTCCAACTGCAGCCGCCCGGTGCCGGCTTCCACCGACGGCACAGTGCCCGGTTCGGGCGCGGCGATGGTCATCATTTCTGCCTTTCGGAGTGTCCGGCGACCCGGTGCAGGGAGGCGCCCCCGCCGACGATGAATCGGATGAGGGCGAAGGCGGAGAGCACGATCGCCGTGAGCACGGTGCAGTAGGCGAACGCCACCCCGTAGCGCCCCGTGCCGGCAGCACTGAGCACCTGCGCGGTGATGATCTTCGTTTCGGGGGTGACCAGCAGGACGATCGTCGAGATCGAGGTCATGCTGCGCGCGAAGCTGTAGCTGAGCCCGGTCAGCAGCGCCGGGCGAATGAGCGGCAGCGTGACGAAGCGGAACGTCTGCAAGGGGCTGGCACCCAGATCCGTGGAGGCATGCTCGATATACGGGTGCAACTGTGTCAGCGCTCCCACGGCGGTACGCTGACCAGCCGGCAAACTCCGCACGACGAACGCGAGAATGATCGCGACAGCTCCCCCGGCGAGCGCGCTGCCACCGACGAGGCTGGGGAAGATCTCGTAGTCGCCGATCATCCGGTCGGGCCGGTAGGCGAGCACGAACCCGATGCCCAGGACCGTGCCCGGCACCGCGACACCGAGGGTGCCGCCGAGATCGAGCAGCCAGGCGGTCCAGCGCAGGTGCCGCACGACGAGCCAGGCCACGATGAGGCCGACCATCGCCGCGATCGGGGTCGCGATCGCCGCGAAGGTGAGCGTGTCCAGCACCGCTTCGGTGCCGGGCCCCACCAGGACCTCCTTGAGGTAGTCCAGCGTGAACGTGTTGTCCACCCCGAACACCTTCGTCACCGAACCGAGGATCACCGTGCCGTAGAGGCTGACGATGACCGCCGCGGCGAACAGCGCCAGGCCGTAGATCGGCCACCGGCTCCACCCCGTGATGAGGTGTACGCTGCCCGACGGCCGCCCGGTGATCGTGGCCCGGCTCTTCTTGCCCAGCCACGCCCGCTGGCCGAAATACATCGCCAGCGACGGCACGAGCAGGATCACGCAGTAGACGGCGGCGCTGGTGGTGTCGTATTCGCCGGTCACCGCGAGGTAGGCCCGGCTGGCGAGGACCGTGTAATCGCCGCCGAGCACCAACGGATTGGCGAGGTCGGCGATCGCCTCGACGAACAGCAGCATGAACGGGGCGACGAGGCCCGGAGCGAGCAGCGGCAGGATCACGGTGCGCAGGATCTGCCAGCGGCTCGCGCCGAGGTTCATCGCCGCCTCCTCCAGCGCCGGGTCGAGGCCCCGCATCATCCCGAGCAGGCCGAGATAGGCCACCGGGAAGAGCGAGATCGACAGGACGAAGACGAGGCCGTCCAGGCCGTAGATGTCGTACTCCAGGCCGAGGATCTCGTGGCTGATGACGCCGCGGCGGCCGTAGAGCACCACCGTGGCCGTCGCCACCGCAAACGGTGGGCTGACGATCGGGACCATCGCGATGACGTGCAGGATCTTCTTGCCCGGTACGTCGAGGCGGGTCTGGACGAAGGCGAACAGGAAGCCGAGCGCCGTGCCGCAGGTGCCGACGAGCGCGCCGAGCACGATCGTGTTGCGCAGGATGCCCAGGTCCACCGTGGAGGTGAAGAACTCGGCGTACCGGGGCAGCGCGCC
The DNA here is from genome assembly GCF_014204945.1 of Allocatelliglobosispora scoriae. NCBI lineage: Bacteria > Bacillati > Actinomycetota > Actinomycetes > Micromonosporales > Micromonosporaceae > Allocatelliglobosispora > Allocatelliglobosispora scoriae. The sequence continues at coordinate 2,520,833 of NZ_JACHMN010000003.1, read as the reverse complement.
GGGGGCGAACGCGGCGGCCAGGACGGCGACGAGCGGGATGACGCTGCCGATCACCACCAGCACGACACTGATGATGATCAGCACCTGGACACCCAGGTCGAGCCGTCGCCGCCGCCGCGGGGTGGTCACCTCAGGCGGAGAGGCGGCCGGTACGCGGTCGTGCAGCAGCGTGGTCATGACTTCGGTGCCTGCGCGACCTCGGCGTCGAAACGCTTGGTCAGGGCGATCTTGGCCTTGCCGGCCGCGACGGCGTCGTAGTCGACCATGGTGATGCCGGCGAGGTCGACGACCTTGTCGGAGACCTTCGCGTCGGGGTTCGTCGGGAACTGGTATGCCTTCGCGGTCGGCCCGACCTCCTGGGCCTCCTTGGTCAGCGCCCAGTCGACGAACTTCTTGCCGCTGACCGGGTTCTTCGCGCCCTGGATCAGCGCCACGCCGCCGGTCTCGTAGCCGGTGCCCTCCGACGGGAAGCTCACCTCGAGGCCGGGGAAGCCCGCCTCCTTGGTGGCGATGCAGTCGTGGGAGAAGATCACGCCGACGGCGACCTCGCCGCGGGCCGTCATCTGGGCCGGTGCCGCGCCGGACTTGGTGTACTGCAGCACGTTCGGGTGCAGCTTGCGCATGTAGTCCAGCGCCTTGTCCTCGCTGCCGCCCGCGAGCTGCACCTGCGTCCACAGCGCCGTGTAGGCGGTGCCCGACGTCGAGGGGTGCGCGATGCCGATGTCCTTGGCGAGCTTGGGGTTCAGCAGGTCCGCCCAGGACTTCGGGACCTCCATCCCCTTCTCCTGCAGGAGCTTGGTGTTGCTGCAGAACCCGAGCGCGCCGACGTAGACACCGGTCCAGGCGCCGTTGGCGTCCTTGTACTTCGCCGGGATCTTGGCTGCGTTCGGCGAGACGTAGGGCTCCAGGAATCCACCCTCGTTGGCGGCGGAGAACCCGTCGGCGGGACCGCCATACCAGACGTCGAACTCGGCGTTGCCCTTGCCCGCCTTGATGCGGGCGAGCGCCTCACCGCTGGAGAGCCGGACGAAGTCGGCCTTCAACCCGGACGTCTCGGTGAACTTCTTCGTCGTGGCCGCGCACCAGTCCTCGGTGGCGCCGCAGACGACGTGCACGACGCCGCCGTCCTTGGTCGTGCCGGGCGCCGCCGCCTCGCGGGCGCAGCCGGTGGCGGCGAGGGCGACAAGGGCGGTGACGGCGATCGACTTCGCCACGCGCCGGTGCAACATATCCGTCATCACGTCGTTGACCTCCAGTTATCCGACCGGCCCACCCGTGCGGGCCGATGTTACGGGAAGGTTATGGGCGTGTGACGGGTGCTGCGGTAACAGCGGCGTGATCCTTGGTGACACCGCCGTCACCAAACTCACCCGTGCGACGGCAGATCCGGGATGAGGTAACCGATCCCGCGCAGCGTGCGGATGTAGACCGACCCGCCCGGCACCGCCGCCAGCCGCGACCGCAGCCGGTAGACGGTGGACTTCACCACGTCGCGGCCGCCGATCAGGTCGGTCGTGCCCCACACCTCGCGCAGCAGGTCCTGCCACGACTGCGGCGTCCCCTTCCGCGTCGCCATGTGGGTGAGCAGCTTGAACTCGGTGAACGGCAGGTCCAGGCGGTGCGAGGAGAGCGTGGCGGTCTGCGCGGCCGGATCGATCACCAGGTCGCCGACGCGGATCACGGCACCGGAGCCGCGGCGGCGGCGTACCAGTGCCTGCGCGCGCAGCGCGACCTCGCGGGGGTGGAAGGGTTTGGTGACATAGTCGTCGGCGCCGTGCTCCAGCCCGACGATCACGTCGTCGTGCTGCGCGAGTGCCGTGAGCAGCATGATCGGCACCTCGGACCGGGCCCGGATCCGCTGGCAGAGTGTGAGCCCGTCCATCGTCGGCATCATCACGTCGAGCACGACCAGGTCCACCGCCCGCGTCCGCATCAGGTTGAGCGCCGTCGCCCCGTCGTGGGCCGTGAGCACGGTGAAGCCCTGCGTCTCCAGCGCGAAACCGACGATGATCGTCATCTGCGGCTCGTCGTCGACGACGAGCGCGACGGGACCGGCGCCCGTGTCGCCGCTCACGCGCCCCTCGGCAGGGTGAACAGGAACGTCGTCCCCTTGGTGGACGCGGTGTGCACCATGATCTCGCCTCCGTGCAGCTCGATGATCGTCTTGGTGATGACGAGGCCCAGACCCGTTCCGTCGGCGAGCGGCCGTCCGGTGCCGAACCGCTGGAAGAGCCGGTGCCGCTCCGCCGTCGTCATCCCGGCCCCGTCGTCGGTGACGTAGACCGCGACCCCGCTGTCGATCACCATCACCCGGACCGTGATGCTCCCGCCGGTCGTGGTGAAGCGGCTCGCGTTGGAGAGCAGGTTGGTCAGGGCCTGGGCCAGCAGCATCGGGTCACCCGGGATCCGCGGCATCACCTGCGGCAGGTCCAGGCTGATCCGCTGGTCGCGCTGCTCGCAGAGCGACCGCATCGCGGTGACGACGTCGCGGACCACCACCGACACGTCCACCTTCTCCAGCCTGGGCGCGAACAGGCCCGCCTCGATCTTGGCCTGTATCAGGAGACTCTCACACAGATCGATGACCTGTGTCGACTGGTGCCCCGCGACCTGCAACAGGCGCTCCTGCGACCGGGTCAGCGGTCCCGGCATACCCTCCCGCAGCAGATCCACCGCTCCCTTGATCATGCTCAGCGGCGTCCGCAGCTCATGGCTGAGCGCGTTGATCTGATCCGCCCGGCGCTCGACGAGCTGCTCCACACTGGAGAGTTGCTGCGCCATCGCCGCGTTGTCGCGACGCATGCGCCAGTAGACGGCGGCGCCGCCGATCAGCCCGCCGCCGAGCGCCGACGCCAGGACCACCCAGCCAGCATCCATGATCAATAGCGCCGCGGGTCAGCCGGGCTTGACCCAGGCCGGTCCGTCCGCCGGATCCGGCTCCAGCAGCACAGTCAGCGCCAGCCGCAGCGTCGCGTCGTCGACCGGTCGATGGACGAAGCCCCGCGCCTGGATCGCCGCCACGAACTCGGCCTCCGGCAGCAGCCCGTGCTCCTCGACGTAGTAGGCGACCGCCTCGCACCAGACCCAGTCGCCATCGGTGCGGAAGCTCATCGGCACCACGGCACCCCGCGCGGGGTCGACCACGTCGTCCAGAGTCGCGGCACTCCCCAGAACAAGAACACCACTTCGCAGGTACGCCGAGAGCCGCTCCGCCGCGGCGGGCTCGGCCTTCGCATGGTCGGCGGCCATCCGGGGTCCGGCATCGGCGGTGACCCCGTCGAAGATGCGGGCGATGCGCATCGCGATGCCTCCAGCCGCCGGTGATCCGTCAGACAGACCATAGGCCCAGACCTCCCCCGCGGGAACCCCGGAAAGCCCTTGCGCCACGGCGCTCCGCGATGTTCGACACCGATGGCGACGGCCCACTCACCTCCGGGGACTTCGACGCGATGGTGCAGGTCGCCGGATATAGCGATTCCAGCACCGAGGAGATCTTCACTCGACTGGCAGAACGCCACCGTGAATCCACTATGGCCAACGCCCCAGTCCCCCGTGGAACTGGGGCGTTGGTCAGGTTCCGTTCGAGCGATGTGCTCACGCAATTCTGTGATGCTCTAGTCGCGGGGTTGCCCGGTGTTGCCGGTTGGTATTTTCATGCAACGCTCGTATTCGACGGCATCAGTCACAATTGATTACTATCTATTGACATCGCTTCGGTGAATGGAGCACCCTCGGTCAATGAGCCTGGCGACCGCGACCCGCCGCATCGGCTGGCTGCTTCGGACGAGCCGCAGGTTCGGCGCGGACGAGGCGCTGCGTTCCGGCCGGACATTCGCGCGCGCCTTCTCCGCCCTGGGAAGCCGCCCGCTCGCGCCATCGCAGATCACCCGCTGGGAGACCGGCCAACTGCCGCTCGGCCGGGAGGCGATCCGCCGATACGAGCAGCTGCTGCACCTCACTCCCGAGTCGCTGGTGTCGGTCGCCGACACGACGATGCGATACGCCGCCGATGGCGCATCCCTGCGGTCGAGCCACGAGACCGACGATGATCTCGATCGGGTCCGCCTCTTCCACATGCTCGACCGCGTGACGGGGGCCGACGCCCTGAGCGGGGCCGACTGGAGCTCGCTGACCGAGCTGGTCGCAGCCCGCCCCCAACTCGAGCTCTACCCGTCGAAGATCTGGCTCGCCATCACCGACCGGCTCCTCGACGAGATGGTCGACGCCGTCGGCATCGAGTGGCTGCAACGGCAGGAGGCGATGAGCAGGCTCCTTCGGCACCCCGCGGCGCGCCACGACGCCGTCGAGGGATGCATCGCGCACGCGAGCGACCCCACGTCGCTCTCGATCGTCGAGCCGCTGTCCCTGCTGAACAACACCCAGGATCCCGTCGCCAACCGATATGTGCTCCGGCAGCTCGAACACCCCGACGGCGAACGAGCGCTGGAGGGAGCGCTTCAGGCGGTCATCCGCAAGGTCAGTCAGCAGCACTTCCACCACCAGGAGTCGATCCGGCTCGTCGCATCGCTCACCTCCCTGATGAACGACGCCTCGACCAGCGGCGCCGTCCTCGCACTCGCCGTCGAGGCCGGGCGGCGGCTCTCGCGACAGCCCTCCTACGCCGGCGTCGTCCCCCTCCAGCTGCACACCGGCCCGGTCGTGCACGACGCGTGGACCGCCCGCCGTTCGGCCGAGCCGACCGCGGCGCAGGTCGTCAGCGCGCGCATCGCCGCCCGGGTCCACAACCAGCTCGCCCGCGAGGCCGGCAGCACGGACGCCATCCTGGCGACGCTCGTCGAGGAGACGATGTTCCATCCCGACCCGGACCTGAGCCTCGCCTCGGCGATGCTGATCGGGGCCACGCCCTACCGGATCCCGTTCACGCAGATGCTGCTCGACGAGGTCAAACTCGACCTCGCCCGGCAGCGCGGCACCTACCCCCTCGCCTCGGCGCTGCGAGCACTCACCCTCCTCGGCGTCGACACCCACCGGCCGCTGGTCCACGATCTGCTCACCAAGCGCGGCGCCAGCGAGACGGTCCGGCAGGCGGCGGCCTGGGCGACACCGTTCTGCTTCGGCCGGTTCCCGGAACCGATCTGGCGGCAGATCCTCACGGTCCAGTTCGCGGCGTGGCGGCAGTCGCCGAACACGACCAACGGGTCGATCCTGCACGGGATCGCCTTCGGGATCGGGACCGAGGGCCACCGCAGCCTGCTGGCGTATATTCGCGAGCATCCGCACGCGCCACAGACCGCCCGCGCGGCGGCCGCCTCCTGGCTGCTGCGCACCTGAGCGGCACCGGCCACGTGGCGGCCATGTGGCGTTCACAGCCGGGACCCGGGCGGTTGGCCCGCCCCTCGTAGCGTGCCGCCATGCGACTGCCGTTGATCTTCGCCTCGGTGTGCCTGCTCGCCACCCTGGGCCTCGTCGGCTGCGGAGACGGCCCGGACCTGCCGCCCGCCAGCATCAACGGCACACCCTGGACGGCAGCGTCGGCGTCACCGGTCGCGCTGCCCGCGGCGACGCAGTCACCGTTGGCGGCCGTCAGCCCCGCGGTGGCGACCTCCTCCGCCCCGCCCCTGCCCGACCTCGCGATAGTGGCGGTCGGCGAGTGCCAGGTCGAGGCACAGGGTCACGTCAACGGCGTCCCGACGAGCTGGCGGGTGCACTACGGCTACGAGGTCACCTGGACGCACGATCCGCCCTTCGCGGCGTACGCGGTGGCGACCACCACCCTGGCCGGGCAGGTGACCACGGAGACCCAGCGGCGGCTGACGAGCATCCTCACGACGGATTCGCTGAAGGTGTTCGCCAGCGAGGACATCGGACCCACCTCCCTCGGCCGGCCGGGTCGGCTGCGATTCGTCGTCGACCCGAAGAAGCAGATCGCCGAGAGCGACGAGGGCAACAACTCCGCCACGCTGATCTTCAACTTCCCGGCGGCGTTGTCACCGGAGACCGGCCGCAAGCCGCTCCCCTGCACGGTTCAGTGACGCCGGCAGCACCGGCCCGCCACCCGGCTGCCGCAGCGCGGCCGAAGCCTCATACGGTCACCACACACCCGGCGGACAAAACGGCAGGACCGCCCGCCGAACCCATACATCCGCCACACATCGCCTTTCGTCACTTTCGGATCCGCCCTACCATCGACCGACTTCGTCACTTCGACATAGGTAGGTCCTCATGTTTCGAAGGCTGATCCAGCTCCTCGCGGTCGGTTGCCTCGCCGCGACCGGACTCGCCGCGCCCACAACCGCGCACGCCGCCGGGCCGCGCCCCAACTTCCAGCTGCCGTTCCCGTGCGGTGAGACCTGGCGCCTGGCCACCTATGCCGGGCACGACGACTACGACATCGACATGACCTTCACCGGCGGCGCCAGCAACAACCGCCCGATCCTCGCCGCCGCGAGCGGCACCGTCTCGTTCGCCGGGTGGGGCAACAGCGGCGGCTGGTATGTGATCATCAATCACGGCGGGGGCTGGACCAGCGAGTACCTGCACATGATCAGCGCGCCGATCGTCTCGAACGGGCAGTCCGTCGCGGTTGGGCAGCAGCTCGGCAACGTCGGCAGCACCGGCAACTCCACCGGCCCGCACCTGCACCACGCCCAGAACCGCGACGGCGTGAAGACCGAGGCCTACTTCAACGGAGTGCCGTCCGGCATCACCTCCGACGGCAGCGCCGCCACCGGCCCGATCTACGTCAACGGCCCGGTCTCGGCGCCCCGCAACGTGACCAGCGCCAACTGCGGCCGGACGACGAGCCACGACCACGTCTCCGACTTCAGCGGTGACGGCGCGGCCGACGTGCTCGGTGTCACCGCGGCCGGGCTGCTCCTCTACTACCCCAACAACGGCCAGGCCCTCTCCGCTCCGGTGCAGATCGGCAACGGCTGGGGCACCTTCAAGCACGTCGTGGCGGCGGACTGGAGCGGCGACGGCGCGGCCGATGTCATCGGCGTCGACGCAAGCGGCCTGCTCTGGTACTACCCGCACAACGGCGCCGGGCTCTCCGCACCGGTGCAGATCGGCAACGGCTGGGGCACCTTCAAGCACGTCATGGCGGCGGACTGGAGCGGCGACGGCAAGGCCGATGTCATCGGCGTCGACGCAAGCGGCCTGCTCTGGTACTACCCGCACAACGGCGCCGGGCTCTCCGCACCGGTGCAGATCGGCAACGGCTGGGGCACCTTCAAGCACGTCATGGCAGCCGACTACAGCGGCGACGGCAAGGCCGACGTGCTCGGCGTGGACGCCGCAGGCGACCTCTGGTACTACCCGCACAACGGCGCCGGGCTCTCCGCACCGGTGCAGATCGGGCACGGGTGGGGCACCTTCAAGCAGGTCATCGCATCGGACTTCAGCGGTGACGGAGCCGCCGACGTGCTCGGCGTGGACGCCGCCGGACTGCTGTGGTACTACCCGCACAACGGCACGGGGCTCTCGGCGCCCGTACAGATCGGGAATGGTTGGGGCACCTTCAAGCACGTGATGTGATCTGCGATCGTGGCGGCCGGACCCGGGCTGGGGTCCGGCCGCCACACATCCGGTCCTCGGGCACGAGCGCCGCCGTCGAGAACAGCAGCTTCACAGTCGTCGGCCACCCGGCACGGGCGGACCGGTACCCGCGAGGTTGATCTCGCTGTTATCGTCGTCGATGTGCAGTATGTCGCCGTAGCGTGCCGGGTCGTCCTCGCCGTGGTCTTCGTCGTCGCGGCCGTCGGGAAGCTCTCCGGCCGGGCCGCCTACCGCGACTTCGTCAGCTCCCTGCGCCAGATGCGGGTCGTTCCGTCGCGCTGGGCCGGACCGCTCGCCGGGATCGCCGTCGCCGTCGAGGTCGCCGTCGTCGTGCTGCTCGCGGTGCCGCGCGATGTCGCCGCCGCCGCCGGTTTCGTGCTCGCCGCCGGGCTGCTCGCGGTCTTCGCCGGTGCCATCGGACTGTCGCTGCGGCGCGGCAACACGCAACCGTGCCGGTGCTTCGGCCGCTCCGCCACGCCGCTGGGCCGCCACCATGTGATCCGCAACGTCTTCCTCATCGCGATCGCCGTGCTCGGCGCGGTGGCGGCCGGGTCCGGTGGGGCGGTGCTGCTCGGCCCGGCGCTGGTCGCCGCACTCGCCGGCCTGATCGTGGGGGGCCTCGTCGCCGCCCTCGACGACCTGCTCTACCTCTTCCGCCCGACGACGGTTCAGCCGAGGTAACCGAGCCTGCGCGCGAGTTCGGTCCGGTTACGTACGCCGAGCTTGCGGAAGATGTTGCCCAGGTGGAACTCGACGGTCTTCACCGAGACGAAAAGCCGCTCCGCCGCCTCGCGGTTGCTCAGCCCGTCGGCGATCGCGACCGCCACCCGCACCTCCGACCCGGTCAGCGGCTGCTCCCCCACGGTCGGCGCCAGCAGCAGCGGCGCGGTGCGGGGCATCGGCGAGGAGAACCGCTCGGTCACCTCGCGCAGATCGGCGGCGACCCGGGCCAGCATCCCGGCCGCGCCGATCGTGGCGTAACCGGCACAGGCCGCCTCCAGCAGCCGGACCGCCTCCACCCGCCGACCCGCGCGACCGTGGTGCCCGCCGAGGAGCCAGGCCATCCGGGCCCGCGGCAGCCGCTCGGCGGGCTGGCTGAGGGCGGGGAGCACGGCTTCGAACGCGGCCATCGCCTGCGGGTCGTCGGGATTGAGGATCCAGGCCCGCCACGCGGGCATCGCAGGGCCGCCCGGCCACACGAACGGCGGATCGGGGCAGCCGTCGAGCAGGGCGCTCGCCGCCGCGTGGTCGCCGCACAGCGCGTGGTGGGTGGCGAGTTCCCAGCGGTACTCGAAGAGCAGGCCGGAGTCGACACCGAGGCCGGAGGCGACCATCAGTTCGAGCAGCCCGAGCCAGGCCTCGGTGTCGCCGTTGGCGAAGTGCAGGGCTGCGGCGCTCTCGGTGACGTGGCCGGCCACCCAGGCTGAACCCGTCCGTGCGGCCAGCTCCCGGGCTTCGGCGAGGTGGACCGCCGACGCGGCCAGGTCGCCGCGCAGCGCCTCGCACTTGACCAGCCAGGACGTGACCTCGGCCTGCACGTCCGAGCGCTCGGCGACGATGGCGAGTTCCCGGGCTTCGAGCATCTCGGCCTGGCCGCGCACGAGGTTGCCCGCCCACGCGTCGCCGAGACCGATCATCGCGACGAGCCGGGCCCGCTGCGCCGGGTCGAGCGGCAGCCGGTCGACGAGCGGGGCGATCAGCGGTCGAGTCTGATGTGGACGGATCAGGGTGAGGGTGGCGAGGAGCGCGCATTCGAGGAAGAGCGGGTCGCCGGTCAGGTCGTGGTCGGCGAAGACGCGCAGCGCCGCCTCCAGCCGCTGCGATCCGTCGGGGAGCCGGGCCCGGACGCCGACGACACCGGCCAGGGTGTGAGCCAGGAGTTCGACGACCGGGTCCGGCGGGTCGGCGCGCAGCTCCTCCAGCCGGGTGACCAGCGCGAGCAGGCTCGCCGCGTCGGCCGTCCGCGACACCGCGAGGAACTCCTCGAAGATCACACGGGCTGCGGTCTGCGGATCGGCGGCCACGGGCTGCTCCGCGCCGCGATTGTTGATCACGAGCCGAGTGTAGGTCGAGGGGCCAAGGCCCGCCCGACGAGCCGAAGGCTGCGATCTTCTGTCGGATCATGGCGGAAGCCCCTAGGGATCTTCCTAGTGTGCACGGCCACGGCGCCGAACGAGACTGCTTGCGACCAACAGTGGGAGCAAGAATGAAGTTCGTAAATGCCATACCCTTTCCGTACGCCGTGACCGGTCTCAGCACGCTGGTCGGGCAGGTGCTCAGCATCGACGAGTGGGCGGATGCGGCGCAGATCCCGCAGCGCAGCGGTGGTGGTGTCATGTCCGGTGAGCTCGTCGAGCGGATCCTGGGGATCGCGGGGAAGAGTTGGGATCCGCGGTTGTTCGCGGATCTGGGCCGGATCACCGATGTGGCCCGGGATGCGTTGGTCTCCGCCGACCTGCAGCCGCACGACGTCGACGCGATGATCGTCGTCACCTGCTCGCCGTATGAGGTGATGCTGGATCAGGACACCTTCCGGCTGGCCCGGGAGCTGGGGTTGCCTGATCATGTCGTACCGGTCCAGATCGGGGCGGGGTGCGCCGGGTTGGCGCGGGCTGCGGCCCTGGCGGCCCGGGTGGACGCGTCGAACGTCCTGGTGGTCACCTACAACGCGCCGAGCCGGGTGACCGGCGATCTGGACGGCGGCGTGAACCCGCTCTACCGGCACAACGACGTGCATCCGTTGGGGCGCAGTCTGTGGGCGTCGGCCGGGATCTTCTCCGACGGTGCCGCCGCCCTGGTCTTCACCCGCCACACCGACAGCCCCGGGCTGGTGCTCTACTCCCGCGACTCGCAGGCGTTCGGGGACGAGCCGGGATTCGCCGATCCGCTGATCCACTACCTCGGCGGCGGCGCGGTCCACCCGACCGGCACCCCGGGAGCGGCGGAGCTGGCGTGTTACGGGATGAACGGGCCGCAGGTGAAGCGCTACTACACCAAGGGGATGATGCTCAACCACGCCGCCCTGGACACCGCCCTGCCGGGCTATGTGGACCGGGTGAAGCGGATCTACACCCACCAGGCCAGCCCCGCCCTGGTCCAGGAGTTCGCCCGCCTCGCCGACCTCCCCGACGGCAAAGCACCGACCAACGCCCGCCGCTTCGGCAACCTCGTCAGCGCCAGCACCGCCAAAATGCTCCACGACGACCTGTATCAGGGCGACATCACCGACGGCGACCTCGTCTGCGCCTCCGTCGTCGGCGCCGGACCCGAACGCGGCGCCTACATACTGCCGGTCCATATCGCCAAGGTTATAGAACCAGGTGGATTCGTCCCGGTCGCAGGCTGAATGGCCCGGGTCGGTGCCACTCTCGGCACCGGCCCGCAACCGCTGCGAAATGCGTTTTCGGATAAGGTTTCGGGCCAAGATTAAATTTAAGGGTTCCTATCTCTTGTGCGAGGTGATCAATTCTGCTTATCTACGGCCAGCCGTGAAATCGGCCCGACTATAGGAGCCCCCCATGAGAAGAGGAACGGTGGCGGCAGGACCTGCCGTAGCTGTCTTCGCCGCAGTCGTGCTGGCGCTGAGCGTCCAGTCGTCGGTGGCAGCATCATCTCCCGGATCGGCCAGCCACCCCACGCTGGCGTCCGGCGCAACGCTGCTGGCCGCACCCCCCGCCATCGACGTCAACAACGTCAAGACCCACCTGCAGCAACTGCAGACGATCGCCACGAACAACGGCGGCAACCGGGCGACCGGCACCGCGGGCTACACCGCGTCGTTCAACTACGTGTCGCAGAAGCTGACGGCGGCCGGCTTCACCGTCACGGCGCAGACCTGCACCACCTGCTCGGGCTCGGCGAAGAACATCATCGCCGACTGGCCGGGCGGCAACACCAGCAACACCTACATGTTCGGCGCCCACCTCGACGGCGTCTCGGCGGGCCCCGGCATCAACGACGACGGCTCCGGCTCGTCGGCGCTGCTGGAGGTCGCGCTGCAGCTCGCAGCGACGAACCCGACGATGACCAACCACGTCCGCTTCGGCTGGTGGACCGGCGAGGAGCAGGGCCTGGTCGGCTCGAAGTTCTACGTCAACTCGCTGACCTCGGCGCAGCGGACGGCGATCAAGGCCTACGGCACCTTCGACATGATCGCCTCCACCAACGGCGGCTACTTCGTCACCGGCACCGACGCCGTCGCGGTGAAGCTGCGGGAGTATTTCAGCTCGATCAGCGTACCCACGGAGACCTCGACCGAGTGCTGCAGCGACGACGGCTCGTTCCGCGACGCCGGGATCCCCGCCTCGATCAACTCCACCGGCGCGAGCCGCACCAAGACGAGCGCCCAGGTCACCAAGTGGGGCGGCACGGCCGGCGCGGCCTACGACCCGTGCTACCACCGGTCGTGCGACACCTACCCGTCCAATGTGAACAGCACGTCGCTGGGCCGCTACGCCAACTCCATCGCGTACGCGGTCTGGGGTCTCACCACCGGCGGCACCCCGACCAACGACTTCTCCCTGTCGCTGAGCCCCACCTCGGGCTCGGTCAACCCGGGTTCGTCGGTCACCGCCACGGTGAACACCGCCACCACCTCCGGCAGCGCGCAGACCGTCGCCCTGACGGCCTCCGGCGCTCCCTCCGGCGTCTCGGTCGGCTTCAGCCCGTCGTCGGTCACCTCCGGAAACTCCTCGACCCTCACGGTCTCGACCACCAGCTCGGCCGCGCCCGGCACCTACACGATCACCGTGACGGGTACGGGCAGCGCGACCCACTCCGCCACCTACACGCTGACCGTCAACGGGACCGGGACCTGCAGCAGCCCCGGTCAGAAGCTCGGCAACCCGGGCTTCGAGACCGCGTCGTCGCCGTGGACCGCGACGAGCGGCGTCATCGGCGCCTTCACCGGTAACGGCTCGCCCCGCAGCGGCACCCGCTCCGCCTGGCTCAACGGCGTCGGATCGACCAACACCGACACCCTGTCCCAGTCGGTGACGCTGCCGGCCGGCTGCAGCAGCTACACGCTGTCGTTCTACCTGAAGATCAGCACGGCGGAGACGACCACCACGGTGCAGTACGACAAGCTCACCGTCCAGGTCGGCACCACGACGCTGCAGGTCTTCTCCAACCTCAACGTCAGCGGCTACACCCTGCGCTCCTACAACCTGTCCGCCTTCGCCGGGCAGACCGTCACCCTGAAGTTCACCGGCGTGGAGGACTCCTCGCTGCAGACGTCGTTCGTCATCGACGACACGGCGCTGACCGTCGCCTAGCACGCACCCCGGGTGGGACCGGCCGACCAGCCGTTCCCACCCGGGCCCGTCGGCTCTCCCCCGCCCTGCCCGGCCGGCACCGGCACGCCACCGGCACCGGCAGCGGTAGCGGTAGCGGCCGCGCCGATAGGACCAACTCTTCAAGAGTTGCGGCGATCTTGGCGGCGCGATCTTGGCCGCGCGATCCGGACGACGATCGGGTGGCACGGGCGTCGACTACCGTTCGCGAGCCGGTGCGTCCTTCGACGGCATGCGTTCACCTGGGCTGACCAGGCTGGGCATTCCACGATGATCTATTTGAGGAGCACCCATGCGGCGAATACTCGCCCTTGCGCTGGCGGCCCTACCGGTGCTGCTGCTCGCGCAGCCCGCACACTCCGCGCCGGACGGCACGCTCACCCCCACCTCCGCCACCGTCCTGGTGGGCGACGCGATCGGGTTCTCCTACACGACGCCGCTGCCGAACGCGAAGAACTGGGTCGGGCTCTACAGCGACCCGGGCAACGGTCCGGTGAACGAGCAGTATGTGGGTCCGTCGACGAAGTGGGTCTACACCGCCGCTGCCAGCGGCACCGGCTCGCTGCCCAGCGCCGGACTCACGGCGGGGCGGTACATCCTCTACTTCCTGCGCGACGACGGCTACGCGTGGGCTGCGCCGCCCGTCACCGTGCAACTGGTCGCCACCACCCAGCCGCGCTTCGTCAGCACGGCATTCGACCTGAGGAACGCGAAGGTCGGCACGGCATACAGTGCCACCGTCGGCGGGCTCGTCGTCGGCAACACCACCGGCCTGACGTTCCGCAAGACCTCCGGACCCGCCTGGGTGGCCGTCGCCGCCAACGGGACCGTCAGCGGCACTCCGACCGCGACCGGCATCGCGCCGGTCGGCATCCGCGCGACGAACGCCTCCGGGCTGACCGCCGACACCGTCGCCCGGGTCGAGGTCCAGGCGAGCGTCCTCGTACCGACGCTCAAGGTGCTCAGCTGGAACCTCTGGCACGGTGGTACGCAGGTCGGCGGCTACCGCGAGAAGCAGCTGCGGTTCCTGCTGGAGCAGGATGTCGACGCCGTCGGCATCCAGGAGAACGAGGGCAGCGCGGCGCAGCAGCTCGCCCAGGCACTCGGCTGGAGCTACCACCAGAACAGCGACATCGCCGTGCTGAGCCGCTACCCGATCACCGCCACCGGCCCCGTCGTGGCGGGTTCGGCCATCGCCGCCACGATCAATCTGGGCAGCCGGTCGGTGAAGCTGTGGAGCGCCCACCTCGGCTACACCCCCTACGGCCCCTACGACGCGTGCTTCGGCAGGATGAGCACGTCGCAACTGCTCAACCGTGAGGCCCAGTCGGGACGGACCCAGCAGATCACCAGCATCATCACCGCGATGCAGGCGGACCTGACGGCTTCGTCATCCGTCCCGGTGCTGCTCGTCGGGGACTTCAACGCACCGTCCCATCTGGACTGGACCGGCGGCAACTCCCGCTGCGGCTACGGCGCCGTCGCCTGGCCCACCTCGACGGCCCCGCAGAACGCGGGTCTCACCGACTCCTTCCGCCAGGCCAACCCCAACCCCGCGACGGCACCCGGAAACACCTGGTCCCCCGTCTTCAAGACGTACACCGGCGGCTACGGCTACGACAGCCACGCCGGTGAGCCCGAACCACAGGACCGGATCGACTTCATTCACTACCGCGGGCCGCTGGCGGTCCAGGCATCGCAGACGGTCGTCGAGGGCACGCCGTCCCAGACCAATCCCGGCAGCAACGCCTGGACATCCGACCACGCGGCCGTCCTGACGACCTTCCGGGTCAGCTGACCCGTCACTTCGCTGCCCGGTGGCAGCATCCAGGAACTACGTGCCGACCGCGCGCCGGAGTACCTGGATGCTGCTACCGTGCAGGTCCGGAGCCTCAGGATCACGTCGTCGGCCGTCTGGCGCCGTCATCCGACGACTACCGCCCCGCTCGGCGGCGCGGCGAACCGGCTGATGGCCGCGTCGAGCGCCGCCTCCTGCTCGGCCGAGAGCGTCCGACGGAAGAGCAGCATCCGCACATTGCCCGCGCCGGAGAACCAGTAGGCGATCGGATCCTTCCGCGTCGCCGAGATGGCGCTCCAGTGGACCAGGTGGTGGCCGACAGGGCTGCTCATCGCCAGACCGTCACTCGCGAGGCGGTAGGTCTGTTCCGCGAAAGCCCACTGCGGAAGCGCCCGGAGCTGCGCACCCACGGAGAGGTAGGTGTAGCCGAGCAGCAGCGCGGCGATGCCGCCGCAGATGATCGCACCGACCATCTGGGTCGCGGCCCAGCTCAGGAACGCCCCGAGCACCAGCAGTCCGCTGAGGGCTGCGTTCCACCCGAACACGCCCCCGGCCCGGTACGCCGCACTGCGGTAGTCCTCGACCGTGGGCGTGATGGTGACCTCGACGGCGTCCTCGTTCTCCGGCTGCATGCGGCGGATTGTGCAGCCTTTCCCACCGATGATCAAGCCCTCGTGCGCCGATGGCGGCGGTGTGGTGCGGCATCGGCGAGCGCCTGCTCGTCGAGCACGACGTGGGCGTCGCCGCCGAGGGCCGCCTGAACACGGGCGGACACCACATCAAACAGGACGTTCATCGACACCGGCCGAGAACACCGGTGGTCAATGCCCGGAGCGTTCTTCTTCCAGGTACGCCGCCCAGCGCCGGACCCGGTCGTCGGGCGAGCGCAGGGGACAGTGCGTGCAGTTGCCCCCGCCGTCGGCACACTCCTCGGCGGATGCCACCCGGTAGTAGAGGCAGCACACGCCCCGGTTGACGAAGACAGCCGTCCCACCCGACCACTCCACCGTGGCCGGTGACCGCCGCGCTCGGACCTGCGGCACCAGCCGGGCGATGCCGTCGATGAGCGCGGCGGCGCTGCGCCAGGCGACGCGGGCGTCGGTCCCCGCCTCACGGGCGTTGTCGACGGCGGCTCCGGCGATCGTGTCGCCGAGCGCGCCCCACATGACCGGCCGGCCGAGCCGGGTCCGCTCCCGGATCAGGTCGAAGACCGGCCGGAACAGCGCGACAAGCTGCGCGCTGAGCCCATCGACGGCGCCCTCGGCCTCGACCGGCACGACGGTCGAAGGGTCGGCCACGGCGAGCCCGTCGAACCAGCCGTCGGGATGCCGGTGGACGGCGAGACTTCCCGGCGGGAGCGACCACCCCTGCCGCAGCGTGCAAACGGCGATCGTCAACGGGTCGGCGACCGCCGACACCAGGTAGGTGACGAGGCTGACCGCGGCGACATCGGTCCGCCCGCACGCCTCGCCACCACGCAGGTCATCCAGCCACCGGGTGACGAGGACCGGATCGGCGGCGATCTCGTCGAGACCGAACCAGTCCGGGCCGTCGGGTGGTCCCGCGACGAGCCGGAACCCGGTGTCGAGGTGGAGGGACGCCAGCGTGGCGGCGAGGGTGTCGGGCATCGCGATCAGCTGATGGCCGACAGGTCGGCCACCGGCGTCGCCGGGTTCATGTCCAGCGCGTTGGCGAGCTGCGGCACCAGGACATCCAGGGCGTAGAGCAGCGCCTCGGGACCGCTGTAGGAGAGGGCTCCGGCGAGCGGGGTCTCGAACGCGGTGTAGAGCGTGCGGTCGGTCTGGACGACCTTGAGCGCACTGAAGACCGGCGACTTCAGCATCGCCGCCTTCGTGGCGCCGATCACGAGCAGGGCGTCGTGGTCGATGAGGTCGAGGCGTTCCTCGCTGATCTCGTCCGCGGTGTCCTGGGTCGCGAAGCCCAGGGCGTCGAAGAGCGACCGTCGCGGGTCGCCCGCGCCGATGAGCCAGTGCTGGCCCTGGTCGGGGCCGTAGTCGACGACGAGCGTCTTGCCCGCGAACTCCGGGTGCGCCTGCTTGACCGCGGCGATCTTCGCGTTGACCTTGTCGACCAGGGCCTGCGCCTCGGCCTGCTTGCCCAGGGCCGTGCCGACCGTGAGGGCCTGCACGTGCCACGGCGTCTGCTCGTCCTGATAGGCCGCGGCCTGGATCACCGTCGGCGCGATCTGCGACAGCCGGTCGTAGATCTGCCGGGTGACGGTCTCGTAGATGGCGATGATCAGATCGGGCTGGGCCTGGGCGATCGCCTCGTAATTCAGCTCCGCCGAGAACGCCGGCAGCGGCTTGCCGCCGAGCTTCGGCTGCACCCACGGGTAGGTGGGGTACTCGGTGAACCACTCCCGGGTGCTGACCGGGACGACACCGACGGCGAGCGCGAAGTCCTGGTCGTTCCAGCCGACGGTGACGACCTTGCCGGGCCGGGCCGGGATCGTGGTGGCGCCGAACTTGTGCTCGATCGTGACCGGGAACGCCGCCCCCGCCGACGGTGCCGGGGTCGCCGTGTCATCGCCCTGGCCACCGCACGCGGTGAGCGCGACGGCGAGCAGAGCTGCCGTGGCGAGCCTTCCGATGTGCTGTCCCATGTCAGCTCGCGGTTCCGGCGAGTGCCGCGGCCAGCTGCGGCAGCAGCTTGTCGAGCAGGAAGGGCAGGCTCAGCACGGTCACGAACGACGTGGAGACGTAGTACGCGTCGTCGTCGTTCTCGGGGATGTAGACGGCGTGGTTCCCCTTCGCCACCTTCAGCTGCCCGTAGGTCGGGATCGCCTTGTCCACGTCGGCCCGCGAGTTGATCCAGATCAGCAGGTCGACGTCGACCTGGTGCGCGTTCTCGGCGGAGATCGACGCGCCGAAGCCGTCCGTGACGACCGAGTTGAGCTCCTGCGGGAAGACGAGGCCGAGGTCGGACAGGATGCGCCCGCGCGGGTCCTGCGGACCGTAGATGAAGATCCCCTCGTAGGGGGTCACCATCAGCGCGCGCTTCCCGGCGAACTGCGGGTAGTCCTTGCGGGCCTGCGCGAACCGCGCGTCGACCTCGGCCACCAGCTTGTCGGCCGCCGCCGGCTTGCCGACCGCTTTCCCGACGGTACGCGTGACGTCCTGCCACGAGATCGAGTAGTCGTTCTGCCCGGCGGGGTGGGCGATGGTGGGCGCGATGGCGCTGTAGAGGTCGTAGTCGGTCTTCTTGATGCCCGCGTAGAGCGCGATGATCAGGTCAGGCTTGAGGGCTGCGACCTTCTCGAACTCGGTCTCGGTGCCGAGCACCTCGGGCAGCGGCGCGGCGCCGAGCTTCGGCTTGGCCCAGTCGAAGATCCGCCCGGGGGCGTTGCCGAACCAGTTGGTCACACCGACGGGCACGACACCGAGCGCCAGGAGCGCGTCCTGCTCGACGAGGCCGACGGTGACGACGCGCTTCGGCGCCGCGGTGACGGTCGTCTTGCCGTAGACGTGGTCGAACGTGGCCGGGAACGCACCGGCCTCGGCTCCGGCGGAGGTGGAGGGGGCGGCGGCGTCCGGCCCGGCGTCGGTGGTGCCGGAGCACCCGGTGAGCACGACGGCGGCGACGGTCGCCGCCAGCAGGGCGCGAAGCGCGGTTCGGGGTCGCATGGGGTTCCTTCTTCTGTGCAGTGGTGCAGGTCGATGGGGTGCTACTGCGGGATCGCGGCGGCGGGGGCCACTAGATCCACAACGGCATACTAGGTTAGGCTTCCCTAACTTTGTAGAGGCTAACCTAAAGGAGTTGCCGTGCTCGCCCCCACCGTCGCTCGCGAGAGCGGGCCCCGGCCCGGCGTACCCCCGGATGGTCCGAAACGCCGGTCCTGGCTGACGCGGTCCGCGGGCCTGCTCCTCGCGGCCCTGGTTCTGGGTCTGGTCGTGGTGGCGAGCCTCGCGGTCGGCGCGAAGTCGATCCCGTTCGGCACGGTGGTGCAGCAGCTGGCGCACTTCGACGGCTCGGCCGACGGGGTGGTGATCCACAGCCTGCGGCTGCCGCGGACGCTGCTCGGACTCGCCGTCGGCGCCGCGCTGGGCCTGGCCGGTGCCCTCATGCAGGCGCTGACCCGCAACCCGCTGGCCGACCCCGGCCTGCTGGGTGTCAACGCCGGCGCCTCGGCCGCGGTCGTCGCCGCGATCGCGATGCTGCACCTCACGCAGCCCTCGGCGTACGTGTGGTTCGCCCTCGCCGGTGCGGGTGCCGCCTCGGTGCTCGTCTACGCGCTCGGGTCCCGCGGCCGGGCCAGCGCGACCCCGGTCCGCCTGGCCCTGGCAGGTGCGGCGATCAGCGCCGTGCTGGACGCGTTCATCACCGCCGTCGTCCTGACCGACCAGTCGACCTTCAACGACTTCCGGTTCTGGCTGGTGGGCTCGGTGACCGGGCGCCCGCTGTCGGTCCTCTACCAGACCGGACCGCTGCTCATCGTCGGCGCGGTGATCGCCCTCGCCCTGGCCCGGCCGCTCAACGCGCTGGCGCTGGGCGAGGACACCGGCCGCTCCCTCGGCGTCCGGCTCGGCACCACCCGCGCCTGGGGCATCGGCGCGGTGACGCTGCTCTGCGGTGCCGCGACCGCAGCCGCCGGCCCGATCGCCTTCGTGGGTCTGACCGTGCCGCACATCGCCCGCGCCATCACCGGACCGGACCAGCGATGGGTGCTGCCCTACTCGATGGTGCTCGCACCGATCCTGCTGCTCACCGCGGACGTCGTCGGACGGGTCATCGCCCGGCCGGGCGAGATCGAGGTCGGCATCGTGACGGCGTTCATCGGCGCACCCGTGCTCATCGCGCTGGCCCGGCGACGGCGGATGGCGCAGCTGTGACCGCTCCCGCCCTCCCCCGGCGCCGCCCCCGCGCGCTGCGCCTCGGCCCCCTCTCGATAAGGATCGAGCGGCGCGCCCTGCTCGTCGGCACCGTGCTCGGCGCGGCGATCGCGGTGATGGCCGTGATAGCGCTCTCCACCGGCGCCTACCAGATCCCGATCATGGACGTGATCCGCACCCTGGCCGGCGAGGGCACCACCGCGCAGGCGTTCATCGTGGAGACGCTGCGGCTCCCCCGGCTCCTGACCGGGCTGCTCGTGGGCGCGGCGCTCGCCGTCGGCGGCGCGATGTTCCAGAGCGTGTCCCGCAACCCGCTGGGCAGCCCGGACATCGTCGGCTTCGACACCGGCGCCGCGACCGGGGCGCTGCTGGTGATCCTGCTGTGGCACGGCACGATGGCCCAGGTCGCCACCGGCGCCGTCGTCGGCGGGGTCGGCACCGCCATCGCGGTCTACCTGCTCGCCATCAAACGCGGCGTGTCCGGATACCGGCTGATCATCGTCGGCATCGGCATCGCCGCGATGCTGATGGCGGTCAACGACTACCTCATCACCCGGGCGCGGATCACCGACGCGCAGACCGCGGTGCTGTGGCTGACCGGCAGCCTCAACGGCCGGGGCTGGGAGCAGGTCCGACCGGTCGCCCTGGCCCTGCTGGTGCTGGCGGTACCCGCGATCTGGCTCGGCCGGCACCTGCGGATGCTCGAGCTCGGCGACGACACCGCCCGGGCGCTCGGCATCGCCGCGGAGCGGACCCGGCTCGCCTCGGTCGTGGTCGGCGTCGGCCTGACCGCGATCGCCACCGCCTGCACCGGCCCGATCGCCTTCGTCGCGCTCGCCGCACCCCAGGTCGCCCGCCGGCTGACGAAGGTACCCGGCCCCAACATCGTCGTCTCGGCCCTCACCGGGGCGCTGGTGCTCGTGGTCAGCGACTTCGCCGCGCAGCGGCTGCTCGGATCGACCCAGCTGCCGGTCGGCGTCATGACCGCCGCCGTCGGCGGCGTCTACCTGGCCTGGCTACTCGCCGCGCAGTGGCGGAAAGGACGCGCATGAACAGCAACAGCGAGCCCGGCGGGACCAGCCGGCTGCGGGCCGCGCAGGTCACCCTCGGCTACGACCGGCGGATCATCGTCGACGGACTCGACGTGGAGATCCCGGACACGTCCTTCACCGTCATCGTCGGCGCCAACGGCTGCGGCAAGTCGACCCTGCTCCGCGGCCTGGCCAGGATGCTCAAGCCGACCGCCGGTGCGGTGCACCTCGACGGCCAGGAGATCCGCCGCCTGCCGTCCAAGGAGGTCGCCCGCCGCCTCGGCCTGCTCCCCCAGGGACCGGTGGCGCCGGACGGCATCACCGTCGTCGACCTCGTCGCCCGCGGCCGCTACCCGCACCAGGGCCCGCTGCGGCAGTGGTCGCCGGCGGACGAGGCGGCGGTCGCCGAGGCGATGGCCGCCACCCAGGTGACCGATCTCGCCGACGCCTATGTCGACGAGCTCTCCGGCGGGCAGCGGCAGCGCGTGTGGCTGGCGATGGCGCTGGCCCAGCAGACCTCGATCCTGCTGCTCGACGAGCCGACCACGTTCCTCGACATCGCCCACCAGATCGACGTCCTGGACCTCTGTGCGGACCTGCACGAACACCGAGGACGGACCCTCGTCGCCGTGCTGCACGACCTCAACCACGCCTGCCGCTACGCCACCCACCTGATCGCCATGCGCGACGGGAGGATCGCCGCGCAGGGCCGCCCCGGTGACATCGTCACCGCCGAGCTCGTCGCCGACGTGTTCGGCCTGCAGTGCGAGATCATCACCGATCCGCAGGCCGGCACCCCGCTGGTCGTGCCGGCGGCTCGGCGGGACCGGCTGGCGGCGGCACGCTGACGCACCTCGCCGGGCGGAGCCGTCCCCGCGGCCCGGCCCCGTCCGGCGACCGTGCTCAGTGCCCGATCGGCTCGCGGACCAGCACCACGGTGCCCCGGCCCGGCAGGAACTCCCGCTCCACGATCAGGATCTTGCCGATGAAGGAGTCACCGCCCTGCGCCTGCCACGTGCGGCGCTCCAGCGGCAGGCTGTAGGTGCGCACCCGGCGCAGCGCGGTGTCCAGATCGGACACCACCTTCTGCGCGCCGACCACCCAGACGGCCTTGCGGGCTCCGGCGGAGTAGGGCCCGAGCTGGCTCCCGCTCGCGGAGGCCACGACCAGCCGGCCGTCCTCGGTCACGGCGTGCACGCTGCCGACCACCACGTCCGGCGTGGCACCGAGGCGCAGCTTGCCGTCGAGGTCGTCGTCGGCGAGCTGCCCGGCCAGTCGGCGTACCGAGACGAAGCTGCCGCTCTCGTCCACGGCCGAGGCGATCCCGACGCTGCGCAGCGTCTGGCTGAGCGCGGTGAACACCGCCTGGTCGGTGGGGAGCAGCCCGAGCACCAGGTCACGTGCCTGCTCCGCGGTGTCGACCACGTGGACGGTGAAGCCGTTCTCCTGCAGGGCGCCCGCCGCCCGATCGACCTGACCGGCGTCGGCCGGGGCGGCAAAGGACTCGTCGAACGTTTCGTCGATGCTCAATTCAGACCCTCTCAATGGTACGGGTTGGCAACTGAACCCATCGTGCGGAACCATCGACCTGCCGGGGAAGACGGCACTATTTACTGCGTCAGTGACATGGAGGTAACCGTGCAGGTCCCGCTGCCACACGACGAGCTGACCTGCCAGGTCCGTGAGATTCTCGACCGTGTCGGCGACAAGTGGTCACTCGCGATCGTCAACGAACTCGGCGGCGGCACGCGAAGGTTCACAGAATTGAAAAGGGCCATTCATGGAATCAGCCAGCGCATGCTGACGGCATCGCTGCGTAATCTGGAAAGGGACGGACTGGTGTCGCGGACCGTCTATCCGGTCGTTCCGCCCCGGGTCGACTACGAGCTCACCGGTCTCGGCCACACCTTCCTGAAGACCGCCTGGTCGCTCATGAGCTGGGCGATCGAGCACGCTCCCGACATCGTCGAGGCACGCCAGAAATACGACCAGTGAGGGCGGCACGGATCGACCGCGCCGGGAAGGCCGTGATCGGCCTTCCCGGCGTCGAACGGCGCACAGGAGTCAGGCGGGGGCCTGCTCGCCCGCCTCGACCGGGAACGGCAGCGTGTTCTCGGGCAGCGGCAGCGGGCACGTGGTGAAGTCGGTGAACGCGCACGGCATGTTCGCGGCCCGGTTGAAGTCCAGCACCACCGTGCCGTCGGCAGTGGGCGCGTCGACCGCCAGGACCCGTGAGGCCGCGTGGGTGGTCACCCCGCTCGTCGCGTCGCGGAACTGGATGGACAGGCCCGCCCCGGCGCCGAACGCGGTCAGCGCATGGTCCTCGCCGCCGACGGCGAAGCGCACCACGCCCCGCGAGACGGTGATGTGGCTGACCCCGTCGACCACCGATCCGACCGTCCCCACCTGCGGCGACTCGAAGGGCTCGAATCGCCCGGCGAGGACCCACGAGGTCGACGGCGGGTAGGCGGGGATGCCGACGAACCCCGCGATCGCGGGCGAGCGGGGATCGCGGACGCGAACGGCGTGCCGGTCGCCGCGGCGGATCAGCTCGATCTGGATGCCGCCGTGGGCCAGCGTGATCCCGGGTGCGGCGTCGGCGGGTGCGTAGCGGGTGCCGTCGGCGACCGGCTCACCGTCGAGGCGCAGCTCCGCATCGGCGAGGGCGGTCACCTCGATCCCCGACCGGTCCGCCGACCAGAGCCCGGGCAGACCATCCACAGTGGCCGGTGCGGTGTCCAGCCAGTGCAGACCGGTGAGGCTGAGCAGCCCGTACGGGGAGCGCAGGTCCTCGTCGCGCCCGGAGTGCCAGCGCCGCCACTCCCGGACCCACTCGTCCTCGTCGGCGATCACCGCATGCCGGGTCGTCGTCATCTCGGATCTCCTTCGCTGGTCGCGGCTCCGGGGTCCGGGACGCTGACGGTGATGAACGGGGTACGCCGGCGCAGCCGGAACCCGAGGGATTCGTATAGCCGGATCGCGTCGGTGTTGCCGATCCGGGTGTGGATGAGGGGCACCGCGCCGCGTCGGCGTACCCCGGCCACGACGGCGAGGGTGAGCCTGGTCGCCAGGCCCTGCCCGCGATGGGCGGGATCGGTGCAGACGGCGCTGATCTCGGTCCAGCCCGGCGGCTGGAGCCGTTCGCCCGCCATCGCGACGAGGGCGCCGCCGCGGCGGATGCCGAGGTAGGTGCCGAGTTCGATCGTCCGCCGCAGGAACGGCCCGGGGCGGGTGCGCTGCACCAGGTCGAGCATCTCCGGCACGTCGTCGGCGGTGAGGAGGACCGCCTCCGGGTCGTCCGCGCCGTGGACGTCGGTGCCGAGGAGCTGGACGCCGTCGGTGTTCCAGGTCACCGGCCAGTCGGGCAGGGGCGGCAGCGTGCCGGTCAGGGAGACGAGCCCGCCGGGGCCCGCGAGAGCGGCGAGGTCGGCCCAGGCCGTGTCATCGGCGCCGGGGGCCAGCGCGGCGAACAGGGCGACCTCGGGGTCGAATCGGGTCGCCTGCCCGACGGTCTGCGCGAACCGGGCGTGCGAGCCGGTCAGTGTCGCCCAGACCGGGTTGTCGAGCAGGTCCGCGCCGACGGTGTCGAGGGCGCTCATCGGCTTCCCCCCGTGGTGGTGTGGGGGTGGGGAACCGCGAGGCCGAGGTGGTCGCGCAGGGTGGGGCCGGTGTATTCGGTGCGGAAGACGCCGCGCTCCTGCAGGAGCGGCACGACGGTGTCGGCGAACTCGTCGAGGCCGGTCGGGGTCACGTGCGGCACGAGGATGAACCCGTCGCTCGCGTCCTGCTGGACCAGGTCGTTGATGGTCTCGGCGATGGTCGCCGCAGAGCCGATGAAGGTCTGGCGCCCGCTGACCTCGATGACCAGCTCCCGGATCGACAACTGCTTCGCCTCGGCGAGCTCGCGCCACTGCCGGGCGGTGGCGATCGGGTCGCGGTGCGCCCGGTCGCTGGCGCGGCCGCGGGAGATGGTGTTCTCGCCGACGTGCGGGTCGATCCCGGGCAGCGGCCCGTCGGGGTCGTAAGCGCTGAGGTCGCGGTTCCAGAGCTGCTCCAGGAACCGCAGCGCGGTCTGGCCGCTGACCTGCTGGCGCCGGACGACATCGGCGCGCTCGTGCGCGTCGGCGTCGGTGTCGCCCAGGACGAAGGTCGCCGCGGGCAGGACGAGGAGCTGATCGGGGGTACGCCCGTAGCGCGGCAGCCGGTTCTTGACATCGGTGTAGAAGGCCTTGCCGGCCTCCAGAGTGGAGTGCCGGCTGAAGATGGCGTCGGCGGAGGCGGCGGCGAACTCCCGGCCGGTGTCGGAGTCACCCGCCTGCAGGATCACCGGGCGGCCCTGCGGGCTGCGGGGGACGTTGAACTGCCCGGTGATGTCGAAGTGCTCGTCGCGGTGGGTGAACGCCCCGGCGCGATGGTCGTCGAGGAAGGTGCCGCCGTCCTTGTCGGCGACGATCTCGTCACCGCGCCAGGAGTCGAAAAGCCCCCGGGCGGCGCTGAGGAACGACTCGGCGCGGGTGTAGCGCTGGTCCTCGCGCAGGAACGCGCCGCGGCGGAAATTCTGCCCCGTGAACGCGTCCCAGGAGGTGACGACGTTCCACGCCGCGCGCCCGCCCGACAGGTGGTCGAGGGAGGCGAACTGCCGGGCCACCTCGTAGGGCTCGTTGAAGGTGGAGTTGATGGTCCCGGCGAGGCCGAGGTGCTCGGTGACGGCGGCGAGCGCGGCGAGCACCGTGAACGTGTCGGGGCGCCCGACCACGTCGAGGTCGTAGATCTTCCCGCCCTGCTCCCGCAGCCGCAGTCCCTCGGCGAGGAAGAAGAAGTCGAACTTGGCGCGTTCGGCGGTCTGTGCCAGGTGGACGAAGGAGGAGAACTCGATGTGGCTGCCCGCCGCCGGGTCGCTCCACACCGTCGTGTTGTTGACGCCGGGGAAGTGCGCGGCGAGGTGGATCTGCTTGCGTGGCTCGGTCATCTGTCGTCCTCGGCCTTCATGCTGCGGCGTAGCGGTTGGCGGCGCGCGGCAGGCCCAGGTGCCCGCGCAGGGTGGTGGTGGCGTAGTCGCGGCGGAACGCGCCACGGCTCCGCAGCTCGCCGACGAGGCCCCGGGTGATCGCCTCGAGGTCGTCGGGGAGCACGCCGGGTCGCAGCCGGAAACCGCTCAGGCCCGCGCCCTGCCACCGCAGCAGCAGGTCCGCGAGGCCCTGCGGCGTCCCCGTGAAAACCAGGGCATCCGAGGTGTACGCATCGCCGGCCTGCTCGTCGAGCCGCTGCTTGCGATCGGCGGCGAGCGCGTCGGTCTCGCCGAGGAACACCACGAGATCGGCGAAGACGTGCAGCGTGTCGTGCTCGCGACCGGCGGCGGCCTGCTCGGCGCAGACCTCCCCCACGATGGCGCGGGCGTGGTCGGCGTCGACCGGCGTGGTGTAGACGACATCGGCGGCGCGGGCGGCCAGCCGGTAGGGGATGGTGGCGTGCGCGAGCGCGGTGACGACGGGCTGGCCCTGCGGCGGCCGGGGGGTGATCGAGGGCCCCTTGACGCTGAACCGCGGTCCCTCGAAGTCGATGTAGTGCAGGCGGTCGCGGTCGATGAAGCGGCCGGTGGCGGCATCGCGGATCTCGGCGTCGTCCTCCCAGCTGTCCCAGAGCCGCCGGACCACCTCGACGTGGTCGGCGGCCTCGTCGAACAGCTCGGTGATGAGCGCCTGCACCGCCGGGTCGGCGAGGTCGTGCAGGGGCACCCGCGGGATGCCGCGGCGGCCGAAGTGCGCCGCCTCGTCCGGGCGGCCGGAGACCTGCACCCGCCACCCGGCCCGGCCGGTGCTGACGTAGTCGAGCGTGGCGAGCGCCTTGGAGACGTGGAACGGCTCGGTGTGGGTGACGGTGGCCGTCGGCACGAGACCGATGCGGCTGGTGAGCGGTGCGATGCGGGCGGCGGTCAGGACCGCGTCGAGGCGCCCGCGTACCTGGTCGGTGCGTCCGTCGAGCCCGTCGATACGCGAGGACTGCAGGCCGAGGGAGTCCTCGATGGTGACGAAGTCCAGCAGCCCGCGTTCGGCTTCGGCGGCGAGGTCGGCCCAGTAACCGGCGGTGAGCAGGTCACCGGGGCGGGCGCGGGGTTGCCGCCACGCGGCGGGGTGCCAGCCCGCGCCGTCCAGCGCGACGGCGAGGTGCAGGGGAAGGGGCGGTGTCATGGGTTTCTCCTCGGATGGCGTGCGGTGCGGCGGTCGGCCGGTGGGCGCCCGACACCCACCGGCCGACCGGTTCACTTCCCGGCGATGGGCAGCCCGGGCGGGTTGACCTCGGACTCGGTGGTGGCCTCGTTGGTGAGGTTCCACCGGGCGAGGATCGCCGCGTAGTCACCGGACTTGATCAGGTGGTTGAGCGCCTCGGCGAGGGCCTTGACCAGGCCGTTGTCCTTCTTCGTGGTGATCGCGATCTTGCCCTGGAGGCTGGCTCCGGCCCCGGAGTAGGTGCCGATGATCTGGGTCTGCCCGGTGACCGCGGCCCCGTATGCGGCGCTGGGGTTCGGGCCGAGGTAGCCGTCGATCTGGCCGGACCCGATGGCGAGAAGGGTGGCCTGGTTGGTCTGGTAGTACTTGATCTCGACCGGGGCCAGCCCTTCGGCCTCGACCTGTTTGGCCCACTCGACGAGGATCTTCTCCTGGTTGGTGCCGGAGCTGACGGCGATCTTCTTCCCGGCCACGTCCTTGGGTCCGTCGACCCGCCAGGTGCTGCCCTTCTTCGCCACGAACGCGAGGTTGTCCAGGCGGTAGGTGGCGAAGTCGTACTTCTGCTTGCGCAGCTCGGTGACGGTGATGTTCGAGGCGCCCACGTCGTATTTGCCGCTGTCGAGGCCGACGAACAGGTTCTCCCAGGAGGTGTTCTCCAGCACCGGTTCCAGGCCGAGGACCCCGGCGATGGCGACGGCGATGTCGGGCTCGTTGCCGATGAGGGTCTTGTTGTCGGTGGCGGTGAACGCCAGCGGCGGGAACCCGGAACCGGCCGCGCCGATGCCGATCTGCAGCTTGCCGGTCGTGCGGATCGCCTCGGGTACGAGGCTCGCGATCGCGTCGACCTTCGCGGGCACGATGCGGTGCTGGTCGGGCCCGTCATTGACGACGAACGCGGCGGCGGAACCGCTGGCCGAGACGTTTCTCGGCGTCTCCTGCGGTGCCGCGCAGGCGCCGACGCCTGCCGAGACCGCCAGTGCCAGCAGTATCGCTCGTACTCTCATGGATCGCTCCTTGGGTTTCTGTGGTGTGAGGGCGGAGACCGGCGCTCGGGTCGCGAGCACCGGCGGAGGTCAGGTGAGGACCTTCGACAGGAACGCGCGGGTCCGCTCGTGGCGCGGGTCGTCGAGGACCTGCTCGGGAGGCCCCTGCTCGACGACGCGCCCCTCGTCGAGGAAGACGATCGTGTCGGCGATCTCGCGGGCGAAGCCGATCTCGTGGGTGACGACGATCATGGTGGTCCCCGACCGCGCGAGGGTCGCGATGACGTCGAGCACCTCGCCGACGAGTTCGGGGTCGAGCGCCGAGGTGGGCTCGTCGAAGAGCACGAGCTTCGGTTCGAGGGCGAGCGCGCGGGCGATCGCCACCCGCTGCTGCTGGCCGCCGGAGAGCTGCCGGGGGTAGGCGTCCGCCTTGTCCGCCAGGCCCACCCGCTCCAGAAGCTGGCGACCGTGCTCATGAGCCTGCGCGCGCGGCCGCCGCAGCGCCGAGATCGGTGCCTCGACGACGTTCTCCAGCGCGGTCAGGTGCGGGAAGAGGTTGAAGTTCTGGAAGACGAAGCCGATGTTGGCGCGCTGGCGCAGGATGTGGCGCTCGCTGAGCTCGTGCAGCCGGTTGCCGACGCGCCGGTAGCCGATGAAGTCGCCGTCGACGCTGATCAGGCCCCGGTCGACCTTCTCCAGGTGGTTGATCGCGCGCAGCAGTGTCGACTTGCCCGAGCCGGACGGGCCCAGGATCACCGTGACGGTGCCCGCGTGCACGGTCAGGTCGATGCCGTGCAGCACCTCGTGGGTGCCGAAGGTCTTGTGCACTCCGCGTACCTCGACCATGGCGCTCATCGGGCACCCCGGGCGAGGCTCGCGCGCAGGCGCTGCAACGGTGTCGGCGGCAGCGTACGCAGGGCGCCGCGGGCATAGCGGCGCTCGACGTAATACTGCAGCACCGACAGGATCGCGGTGAGCACCACGTACCAGACGGTGGCGACCATGAGCAGCGGCACGACCCGGCCGTTGCGCCCGTAGACGACCTGGACCTGGTAGAACAGCTCACCGATGGCGAGCACATACACCACCGACGTGCTCTTGAGCAGGTTGATGAGCGAGTTGGCGGCCGACGGCAGGATCGCGCGCATCGCCTGCGGCAGCAGGATCCGGCGGAACTGCCGTCCGCGCGGGATGCCGAGCGCGGCGGCCGCTTCGAGCTGCCCCTGGTCGACGGAGATGATGCCGGACCGCACGGTCTCCCCGGCATAGGCGGCCTCGTGCAGGCTGAGCCCGAGCAGGGCCGCCCCGAACGAGCTGACCAGGTGCAGCGTCTGCACCTCGTAGAAGCCGGGTCCGAACGGTACGCCGAACTGCAGCGTCTGGTAGAGGTAGCCGAGGTTGGCCCAGAACAGCAGCTGGACGATGAGCGGCACCGACCGGAACACCCAGACGAAGGTCCAGCTCAACGCCTGGAGAACAGGGTTCTTCGACAGCCGCATCGCGGCGAGCACCGTGCCGCCGAGGAAGCCGAGGATCGCGCTCGCGGCGGTCAGCTCCAGCGTGACGATGAGCGCGTCGACGACCGAGCGCTCCAGGAAGTAGCCCGCGAACGTCGCCCAGTCCCAGCCGGGGTTGGTCGCCAGCCCGTGGGCGAACTGCGCGGTGATCACGATCGCGGCGATCGAGACGACCCAGCGCCACGGCCGCTTCGCCGCCACCACGGTGAGATCCGCCGGGTCGGGCGGGCCGGCCTGGGGCGGGACGGACGGGTCGCCGCCGCGGACGGCCGGCGTCAGGACGGTCATGCGTACCACTCCTTGGCAAGCAGCTCGAACGAGTGCACCCGGTCGGCGTGGTCGTGGGTGATCGTGGTGACCAGCACCTCGTCGGCACCGGTCACCCGCTGCAGCGTGCGCAGCTGCTCCGCCACGGTCTGCGGCGAGCCGACGAACTGCGTCGCGAGCCGGTCGGCGACGAGCTCCCGGTCCTCGTCGCTCCAGGCGTATGCGGCCGCCTGCTCCGGGGTCGGGTAGGGGATCGCGCCCTCGCCGAGCCGGATGCTGCGTACCCACAACGCGTACGGCGTCGCCAGCCTGCGGGCCTCCTCGTCGTCGGAGGCGACCACGACATCCGCCGAGACCATCATCCTCGGCGCCGCGTTACCGGCCGACGGCTGGAACGCCGCCCGGTAGCCCTCCGCCGCCTCCAGCACCGTCGCCGGGCTGACGTGGTAGTTCGCCGCGAACGGCAGCCCACGGGCACCCGCCACCCGTGCGCTCTCCCCACCGCTGCTGCCCAGCACCCACACCTCGACGTCGGTGGCCTCGCCCGCGCGGGCGTACGCCTCGACGCCGTCCTCGCTCCGGTACTCCGCCGCGAGCAGCGCCAGGATCTCGTCGACCTGAGCCGGGAAGTCCGGCGGCAGCGCGCCCTCCTGCTGCAGCAGGGATGCGTAGACGGCGAAGCGCGGGGAGCCGATGAGCTTCGCGAACGAGAACGGCCGCGGGATCAGCAGCCCGTCCACCACCCGCGCCTCGGGCGGGGCCACCGGCGGGCGGCCGAGTTCGGCGATCGCCTCGACCCGCCGCTGCCCGGACCGTCCCAGCCCGAGGTCGATGCGGCCGGGGTAGAGGGCGTCGAGCAGCCCGAACTGCTCGGCGATGGAGAGCGCGGTCTGGTGGCCGGTCTGCACCGCGCCGGACCCGACCCGGATGTGGCTCGTCGCGGCGGCGATCTGCGCGATCAGCAGCGCCGGATGGGAGCTGGCGACCCCGGCAGCGAAGTGGTGCTCGGCGACCCAGTAGCGGTGGTAGCCGAACTCCTCCGCCCGGCGGGCCAGGTCCACGCTGTTGCGCAGCGCGGCGGCGACACCGCCGCCCGCCGGGACCGGTGACAGGTCGAGAATGCAGAGTGGAACGGTCATCGGGTGGCTCCTCCGAGGTCGGCGAACGGGCGGCTGGGGATGTCGCGGCGCAGCACCGGCGCCATCTCGCTCTGGAAGAGCTCCAGCGTCGCGCGGTGCTGGTGGTCGGTGAGGCCGTCGCCGTCGGCGGTCAGGTGCATCACCTCGTGTCCGAACCGCTCGTGATAGCGGTGCACCTTGTCGAGGATCTGCTGCGGGCTGCCGACCAGGATGGAGCTGCGCTCGATCGCGTCCTCCAGGCTGTGGAACACCGGATCGATGCCGAGCCGGGCGAACGCGGCCCGGCGCGCCTCGTAGATCGGCCGGTAGGTCTCGATCGCCTCCTGCGACGTGCGCGCCGCGTAGAAGCCCGCCGACCCCGCACCGACGAGCGCGTCGGCGGGATCGTGCCCGTAGTGCGCCCACCGCTCGCGGTAGTGGTCGATGAGGTCGGCGTAGGGCTCGATGGGGTTGGTGACGTTGGCGGAGAAGAGCGGATCGCCGAAGAACGCCGCCAGGTCCACCGATTCGCGGCTCGTCGCGCTGCCGTGCCAGACCCGGATCGGCTGCTGCAACGGGCGGGGCCACACCTCGGCCTCGGTCAGCGACGGCCGGAACCGCCCCGACCAGTTCACCCTCTCCTCCCGCCAGAGCCGCCGGAACAGCTCGTAGCCCTCGCGGTTGCGGTCCCACTGGTCCTGCGTGGTGACGTGGTAGAGCTGTGCCTGCGCGGCACCGTTGCCCTTGCCGATGATCAGCTCCAGCCGGCCGCCGGAGAGGTGGTCGAGGGTGGCGTAGTCCTCATAGGCCCGGACCGGGTCGAGCAGGCTCAGCGTGGTCACCGCCGTGAAGAGCCGGATCGTCGAGGTCTTCGCCGCGATGTGGCTCAGCACCACCGGTGGCGATGACGAGATGAACGGGCGCTCGTGGCGCTCCCCCACGCCGAAGCCGTCGAATCCCAGCTCCTCGGCGAGGACCGCCTTCGCCACCACCTGCCGCAGCCGCTCGGTCGTCGACAGGCGGACCCCGGTGATCGGGTCCGGCAGGTGCGTGATGAGCGTGATCAGCAGGACCTTCATCGCGGTGGAAGCCTTTCGCCGGTGGGGAGCAGCAGCGGCCGGACGCCTTCCGCGAACGCGTAGGCCTCCTCCAGGTGCGGGTAGCCGGACAGGATGAACTCGTCGATCCCGACCCGGCGGTAGTCCTCGATGCGGTCGGCGATCTCGGCGTGGCTGCCCACCAGCGCCGTCCCCGCACCGCCGCGGACCAGGCCGATGCCGGCCCACAGGTTCGGGCCGACGACGAGCCGGTCGCGGTCGCCGCCGTGCAGGTCGAGCATCCGGCGCTGGCCGTCCGACGCCAGCAGGCGCAGTGCCGCCTGCCGGGCCGCGATGGTCTCGTCGTCGAGCCCGGCGATGAGCCGGTCGGCGTCCGCCCAGGCCCGCTCGGCGGTGTCGCGGGCGATGACGTGCAGCCGGATGCCGAACCTCGGCGCCCGCCCGTGCTCGGCGGCGGCCGCCCGGACCCGCTGCACCTTCGCCGCCACCTGGTCGACGGGTTCGCCCCAGGTCAGGTAGACATCGGCGTGCCGGGCGGCGACCTCGACGGCGGCCGGTGACGACCCGCCGAGGTAGACCTCCGGCACCGGGTCGGGCGGCCGGCGCAGGTGTCCGCCCTCGACGGTGTAGTGCTTGCCCGTGTGGTCGAACGATTCGCCGCTCCACGCCCGGCGGACCACGTCGAGGAACTCCGCCGCCCGCTGGTAACGGTCGTCGTGGCCGAGCCGGTCGCCGTACCCCCGCTGCTCTTCGTCGCTGCCGCCGGCGACGACGTTGAGCAGGACCCGCCCGCCCGACAACCGCTGGAACGTGGCCGCCATCTGCGCGGCGAGCACCGGCTCGACGAGCCCCGGCCGCAGCGCCACCAGGAAGCGCAAGCGCCGGGTCTGCGCGATGAGCGCGGCGGTGACGACCCACGCGTCCTCGCAGTGCGCGCCGGTCGGTGTCAGCACGCCGGTGTAGCCGAGGGTGTCTGCGGCGCGGGCGAGCTGGCCGAGGTAGTCCAGCGTCGGCGGCCGGGTGCCGGCGGCGGCGCTGCTCGCGCCGATCGTGGTGCCGTGCACGCCGACGTCGACCGTGCGGCTGTCGCCGCCGGTCGGCAGGAACCAGTGGAAGGCGGTCACGGCCGTCACACCCCCAGCGCCGGAAGCGCGTCCAGCAGGGTCCGGGTGTAGGCGTGCTTCGGGTGCACGAACACGTCGCCGACGTGGCCCTGCTCCACGACGCTGCCCTCGTGCATGACGAGGACCCGGTCGCTGAGGTGGTGCACGACGCCGAGGTCGTGCGAGATGAACAGCAGCGCCGTGCCGTCCTGCGCGCGGATCTCGGCGAGCAGGTCGAGGACCTGGGCCTGCACGGAGACATCGAGGGCGGAGACCGGCTCGTCGCAGATGATCAGGCTCGGCCGGGGCGCGATCGCGCGGGCGATCGCGACCCGCTGCCGCTGCCCGCCGGAGAGCTGCCGCGGATAGCGGTCGAGCACGTCGCGGTCCAGCCCGACCCGGTCGAGCAGCTCGGCGACCCGGGCCCGGCGATCGCGCGCGTCCGGCAGCGCCTCGGCGATGATCCGCTCCACCGGATAGCGGGGGTCGAACGAGCTCAGCGGGTCCTGGGAGATCAGCTGCATCCCGCGGCGCTGGGCACGGCGCTGCCGCTCGGGAATGCCCGACCACCGCTGCCCGCCGAAGGCGACCGATCCCGCCGTGGGCTCGACCAGCCCGAACAGCAGCTGCGCGACGGTGGTCTTGCCGGACCCTGACTCGCCGACGAGGCCCAGGGTCTCGCCGCGCGCGATGGTGAAGCTGACATCACGGACCACCTCGTGGTCGCCGTAGCGCTTGTGCACGCCCTCCACCCGCGCCACGACCGCCGCCGGGTCCACGGTGACCGGCGGCAGGGCCGCCGCGACCGCGCTCACCGGCGTGGACAACCGCCGCCCGCGCGAGGCCGCCGAGGGGATCGCCGCCAAGAGCAGTCTCGTGTACGCGTGCCGAGGCTCACGCAGCACCTGCCCGGTCTCCCCCTCCTCGACGATGACGCCGTCCTTCATCACCAGGACCCGGTCGGCGAGCTGGGCCACGACCGCGAGGTCATGGCTGATCAGCAGCAATGTCGCTCCGGCCGCCCGGCGTTCGGCGAGCAGCCGCAGGATCTGCGCCTGCACGGTGACATCGAGCGCGGTGGTCGGCTCGTCGGCGATGAGCAGCGGCGGCTCGGCCGCGATAGCGGAGGCGATGAGGGCCCGCTGGCGCAGCCCGCCGGAGAGCTGGTGCGGGTACTGCCGGGCGCGGCGTGCTGGTTCCGGCACGTGGACATCGGCGAGCAACTGCTCCACCCGCTGCGAGCGTTGGGAGCAGGGCACGACGCCGTGGGTCTGCAGGACCTCGCCGATCTCGTCGCCGACGGTGCGCAGCGGGTCGAGGGAGACGAGCGCGTCCTGCAGGACCAGCCCGGCGAAGCGCCCGCGGACGCGTCGCCAGTCACGGGTCCGGTAACCGGTGGCGTCATTGCCGTCGATGTCGAGGCGCTCGGCTCTGACCTGCGAGTTCGATCCGGCGAGACCGACGAGGGTCCGCGCGGTGACGCTCTTGCCGGAGCCGGACTCCCCCACGATCGCCACGCACTCACCCCGGTGGATGTCGAAGGTGATCCCCCGGACGGCGGGCACGTCGTGCCGGGCGGTCCGGAAGGTGACGTGCAGGTCCTCGACCCGGATCAGCGCGGTCATCGGCCCGACCTGCCGTCGAAGCGGCGCTGGAGGTGGCGGCCGAGCACGGTGAGGCTGATGACGGTGAGGGTCACGGCGATGCCGGGGGTGATCGACGCCCACCAGGCGATGCGCAGGTAGCTGCGGCCGTCCGACAGCATCGCGCCCCACTCCGGCGACGGCGGCTGCGGTCCCATGCCGAGGAAGCTGAGCCCGGCGGCGGTGAGGATCGCCTCGCCGAGCCCGATCACGGCGATGACCGGAATGGGGCCGAGCACGTTGGGCAGGACGTGCCGGATCACCAGCCGGGTCCGCGAGGCGCCGAACGCGACCGCCTGCTCGACATAGCCGGCCCGGCGGACGACGAATGTCTGCGAGCGCACGACCCGGGCGTAGTGCGGCAGGGTGGCGATGCCGATGGCGACGATGAGGCTGACCGTGCCCGGTCCGGCGATCGCGATGAACAGCAGCGCCAACAGCAGCAGCGGGAACGCCGACAGCGCGTCGAAGGAGCGGGAGAGCGCCTCGTCGGCGACGCGGTGCGCGAGCCCGGCGATGACACCGAGCAGGACGCCGCAGGCCACGGCGATTCCGGTCGCGGCGACGCCGATGCTCAGCGAGTGCCGGGCGCCGTGCACGACCCGGTCGAAGACATCGCGGCCGAGATAGTCGGTGCCGAACCAGTGGCCGCTGCTGGGCGGTTCGAGCACGTGGAACGGGTCGGCGGCGAGCGGATCGGCACCGGCGAGCAGCTGCGGCCGGACGACGGCGATCAGCGCGAGCACGAGGTAACCGACGCCGGCGATGACACCGGGACGGGCCCGCCACCGGCGGCGTGCCGACGGGTCCGCCGTCGCGGGTGCGGCGACCCTGGTCAGCGGGCCGGCTTCGGTGGTCAGGCTCATCGCGTCAGCTCCTTCGCAGCCGTGGATCGATCAGCAGGTAAGCGAGGTCGGCGGCGGTGCTGAGGGCGACGTAGACGGCTGCGGAGAGCACCACGACCGCCAGGACGACGGGCATGTCCTTGGTCGAGACGGCGAGGAGGGTGACCTGGCCGATGCCGGGGCGGCCGAAGACCTGCTCGATGATCACGGTGCCGCCGATCAGTACGCCGAACAGCCAGCCCGTCAGGGTGACCGCGGGCAGCAGGGCGTGGCGCAGCGCGTGGCGGGCGAGCACGGCGGTCTCGCGCACGCCCCGGGCGCGGGCGGTCACGACGAACGGCTCGTCGAGCGCGCGCTCGATGCCGTCGCGCAGCACCTGGGCGAGCAGGCTCCCGATCGGCAGGGCGAGGGTGATCGCGGGCAGCACGAGGGCGGAGAGGTCCCGGTCGCCGGAGACCGGGAAGAGACCCAGCCGGAACGAGAAGATGTTGAGCAGGATCAGTCCGATGAGGAACGTCGGCGTCGACACGAGGACCAGCTCGGTGGTGGAGCTGGCCCGGCGCAGCCACGGCCGGCGCCCGGCGGTGACGACCGCGACGACGACCGCGATCACCACGGCGATGGCGACGGCGGCGAGGGCGAGCTTCAGCGTCGGGAGCAGCTGCGCGCCGATGACATCGCTGACGGGGCGTTGCAGCTGGTAGGAGCGGCCGAGATCGCCCTGGGCGGCGCGCAGCAGGTAGGTGGCGTACTGGACGATCTCGGGCCGGTCGAGGTGCCACTCGGCGATGATCTGCGCCCGGATCTCCGGGGTGTCCGCGCCGTCGCCGATGATGCTGTCGACGGTGCTGCCGGGCGCGAGCAGCAGGGCGAGGTAGGCCGCGGTGGCGGCGGCCCAGAGGACCACCGCCGCCGTGGCGAGCCGGCGGGCGACCGCTCGAACGAGGGTCACTTGCCGATCCAGATGTTGTAGGCGCTGCCCGGCACGCCCGCCGTCGGTTCGAAGCCGATCCCGCCGATGGTGCGGGCGGCGCCGATCTGGTCGGCCGGGGCATACAGCGGCAGCAGCAGGGCCTGGT
The DNA here is from genome assembly GCF_014204945.1 of Allocatelliglobosispora scoriae. Lineage (NCBI taxonomy): Bacteria > Bacillati > Actinomycetota > Actinomycetes > Micromonosporales > Micromonosporaceae > Allocatelliglobosispora > Allocatelliglobosispora scoriae. The sequence continues at coordinate 2,484,505 of NZ_JACHMN010000003.1, read as the reverse complement.
CGGCGACGGTGAGGCGCTGGATGTCGGAGTAGACCGAGACCCGCTTGGCGGGATCACCGGTCGCCTGCCCGGCGGCGAGGAGCCCGTCGAGCTCGGGGTCCTTGTAGTTGGTCCGGTTGATCGCGCCGGTCGAGAAGAGCAGCAGGTTGAGCGCGGCACCGGCGTCGGTGTCGGCACGGGAGTTGTCGAAGATCTCGAACTCGTTGGCCGCGATCGCCGCCGTCGCGGTGCCCTGGTCCACGATGGACACCTTCAGGTCGATGCCCGCGCTCTGCTTCACCGCCGCCTGCACGGCCTGGGCCAGGATGTCGCGACGGTCCCGGACGTAGGGCGCGGACTGGACCACCCGGACGGTGAGGCGCTTGCCGTCCCTGGTGCGGAATCCCTCGGCGTCGCGCCCGCTCCAGCCCGCCTCGTCGAGCAGCTTGTCGGCGTTGGCGGCGTTGTTGCCGTAGCTCCCCTCGAACCGCTTGTCGTAGAGCGGGCTGGTCGGCCCGATGACACTCCACGCCCGCGTCGCCGTGCCCCGGTAGACGGCCTGCAGGACGGCGTCGACATCGACGGCGTCCCGGAACGCCCGGCGCACCCGGACGTCGTCGAACGGTGCGTGGCCGGTGTTGAAGTAGTACGAGTACGCGGAGCCGGAGTTCAGCGACTTGTTCAACGCGAGCTGCGGTGTCGTCTTGACCAGGTCCTGATCGGTGGCGGGCACGCCCTCGATGACCTGCACCTGTCCGGAGGTGAGGGCGCCGACCCGTACCGATGACTCCTTGAGGAAGCGGTAGGTGACCTCGTCGAGGTAGGCGGCGCCCTGGTGCCCGGCGTTGGCCGGCGCCCAGTGGTAGGCGGGGTATTTGCGGTAGTGGACCTCCTGGCCGGGGGTGTAGCGGTCGAGGACGAAGGGGCCGGTGCCGACGACATCCGGGCCGCCGGCCTTGAGGTTCTTCGCCTCCCGCAGCGACTTCGGCGAGATCTGCGCGCCCTGGGGTGAGGCGAGGAAGTCCAGGATCAGCACGTCGGGGGCCGTCAGGGTGATCGTGACGGTGGCCGGGTCGGTGACGGTGACGGTGACGCTGCCCAGGTTGCGCAGCTGCACCCCGCGCAGGGCCGGTGCGTAGCCGGGCTGCAGGAGCTGGTCGAAGTTCGCCTTCACCGCGGCGGCGTCGAACTTCTCGCCGTCGTGGAAGGTGACATCGGTCCGCAGCTTGACGGTGTAGACGAGGCCGTCCGGGGACACCTGGTAGCCGGTCGCGAGCCACGGCACGAAGCCGCCGTCGGCGTCGTGGGTGAGCAGCGCCTCGAACGAATTCCACACCAGCAGCCGGGCCTTGGCCTGGGCGTACTGGTGGGGGTTGAAGGTGATCGGTTCGGTCTCGATGCCCCAGGTCAGGGCGCCGCCGGCGACCGGCTGCCCGGCGGAGTCGGCGGTGTCACCGGTGCCGCCACCGGAGCAGGCGGTCAGGGCGAGAGCGAGGGCTGCGGCGGCGGCGGCCAGCCTCGGGGTACGCGAAAAGGGCAGCATCGATGGAACTCCAGTCCGATCAGGACATCACCGAGAGAGGGCATCCGGGGGGACGGCGCGGCTGTGCGCCGCCCGGCCCGGGACGGACAGAGCGTGGGTGCGTGCACAAGAGGTGGCGTGAGGCGGCAGGTTCACCCACCGGCGGGTGAGGGACCGCCGGTTCAGCTCACAAGGTCAGCTCGGACAGGAGCTCGACCACACCCGACCGAAGTCGATGTGGGAGCGCGTCGTCAACCGCAGCTCGCAGGACATACCCACAGTCCAACCCAATGCCGTGTCCACTGTCAACGATTCGCGCTGCTGGTGTTGTGTTTCGCACTTAAGGACGTAAATCTATTGCACATACCCTACTTCACAGATAGGATATGTATGCTTTCTGGATCACCGAGCGTTCACATAAAGGTAATAAATTTCTATTTATCAATCATTGACGGAGGATTCGGCCCGCCGTAGCGTCGCCGCCATGACCGACGCGAAGATCGACCGCCGCGGCATCCTGCGCGGGCTGGGCGCTGCCGGGCTCGGGGCCGCCACCGGCTGGGCCATCGGTGCGGATGCCGCCGAGGCGGCGACTCCACCGAACGTCATCGTCGTGCTCATCGACGACCTCGCCCGGCGGGAGCTCGGCTGCTACGGCAACACCTTCAACGAGACGCCCCACATGGACCGGCTCGCCGCCGACGGCACCCGGTTCACCGCCGGGTATTCGGCCGCGCCGGTCTGCTCGCCGACCCGGGCCAGCCTGATGACGGGGCAGTACCCGGCGCGGGTGGGCATCACCGAGTTCCTCGGCCCCGCCGGCGACGACTTCCTGCCGACCAGCTTCCAGACCCTGCCCGAGACGCTGCGGGCCGCGGGCTACCGGACCGGCCTCATCGGCAAGTGGCACCTCTCCGAGACCTACACCGGGCCGGTCCGGAACCGGCCCGGCAACCCCTGGTCGCACGGCTTCACCGACGTCATCGCCTCGGAGCAGAAGTACATCGCCGGGGGTGACTACTTCCACCCCTACTTCATGCTGCCGGACCTGCCGCAGCGCCTTCCGAACGAGTACCTCACCGAGCGGCTCAACCTGGAGGCGGTCGACTTCATCATCGCCGCCCACCAGCAGGGTGTGCCGTTCTACCTCCACCTCGCCCACTACGCCACCCACGCGACGCTCGCCGCTCCCCAACCCCTGATCGACAAGTACGCTGCGAAGCCCGGCGCCGGACAGCCCGGCCGCAACCCGGTCCTCGCCGCGATGCTGCAGGTCGTCGACGACGGCGTCGGCGCGATCCGGGCCACCCTCGACCAGCTCGGCATCGCCGGCGACACGGTGATCCTGCTGCTCTCGGACAACGGCGGCGACGGCGCGGTGGCACCGAGCACCCCGCTGCGCGGCGCCAAGGCCACCCTCTACGAGGGCGGTGTCCGGGTGCCGATGATCGCCTACCACCCCGCGGCACCGGGCGGACGGGTGGTCGACACCCCGTTCAGCACGGTCGATGTGATGCCGACGCTGCTCGACACCGCCGGGGTGGCCCGGCCGCCCGGCGTGCACCTCGACGGGGTGAGCTTCGCCGGGCTCCTCAGCGGCGGCGCGGCACCGCAGCGGGACACGCTGTTCTGGGTCTACCCGCACTGGCACAACCCGGGCGCGCCGACCGCCTCCGTCCGGCGCGGAAAGCACAAGCTGCTGCGATACCTGCACGACGGGCGTACCGAGCTGTTCGACCTCGTCGCCGACCCGGGCGAGACGGCGAACCTCGCCACCAGCCTGCCGGCCAAGACCCAGGAGCTGCAGGCGGCCCTCGACGCGCACCTGCGCGATGTCGACCTGTTCCCGCCGGAACCCTCCCCCGCCAACCTGCCGGTCCTCGTGACCGAGCAGGAGTTCGACGGCGGGCTGGGCGGGCTCACCGTGCTGGCCCCGGCGCCGGAGCAGCGCGCCGGCACCGTCGCCGCGGCCGGCGGCGCGCTGACCGTCGCGGCCGGCGGGGCGCCGGCGTTCGCGCTGCTGCGCTCCGACATACCCGCCACCCACACCGATGTCGCGGTCATCGTGAGCCAGCGGTCCTACGCCGGCGCCGCCGCGACCAGCCAGGACACCCTCTTCGCCGGGCTGGTCAAGGACGCCGCGAACTACTTCCTGGTCTGGTACAACCACAAGCTCAAGCGGGTCGGCTGGGACGTGCGGATCGCAGGCGTCCTGACCGGTGAGCGCATCACCCAGCTCGACGGGAAGATCAACTACCCGGGTCCGAACGCCCGGCTCGCCTGCGTCCTGCACGGCGACGAGCTCACCGCCTACGCGGTCGCCGCCAACGGCTGGCAGTACCTCTTCACCGCCGACGCCGGCCGGTACGCACGCCTCGACGACCCCGCCGTCCGCGCCCAGTACCGCTACGGGTTCGGCGTCCGCCTCGACGGCGGGACGATCACCGTGGAGCGCTTCGCCGTCCGCCGCCGCTGACCCCGCCCGAGGTGGTAGGACTATGGCGTGGGCATCATCTCGCCCGGGTTTCGCGGCCGACCCCGATCGCCGGGTCCGCAGCTGCCACCCGGCCAGTACCTGACCGAGGACTTCCCCGTGCTGTCGGCCGGTCCGACGCCGCGGATCCCGCTGGAGACCTGGGAGTTCAGCATCACGACGGAGGCCGGGACGGCGTATACGTGGAGTTGGCCGGAGCTGACCGCGCTGCCCGCGCAGACGCCGACCGTGGACCTGCACTGCGTGACGAAGTGGTCCAAGCTCGGCACCGGCTGGCGCGGGGTCTCGCTCGACACCCTTCTCGGTGACGTGGAGACGGCGGCCGACTTCGCGATGGCCCGGTCCTACGGCGGCTACACGACCAACCTGCCGCTGGCGGACCTGCTCGACGGCAAGGCCTGGATCGTCTACGAGTACGACGGCGAGCCGCTGCATCCGGAGCACGGCGGCCCGGCCCGGCTCCTCGTCCCGCACCTCTACCTGTGGAAGTCGGCGAAGTGGATCCGGGGCATCCAGCTCCTGCTCGACGATGTGCCGGGCTTCTGGGAGACGGCCGGCTACCACGAATACGGCGACCCGTGGCGCGAGCAGCGGTACCAGGGCGACTGAGCGCACGGCTGGTCTGGCGGGTGGCCCGGTTGACGGCGATCCGCGACGAGACGGCCACCGCCCGTACCCTCGTCCTCACCGTGCCAGACTGGCCCGGCCACCTCGCCGGGCAGCACGTCGACGTGCGGCTGACCGCCGAGGACGGCTACAGCACGCAACGCAGCTACTCGATCGCGTCGGCGGCCGACGGCGAGACCGTCGAGTTGACCGTGCAGCAGGTGCCGGACGGCGAGGTCTCGCCCTACCTGGGCGAGGTGCTCTCGATCGGCGACCCGGTGGAGCTCCGCGGGCCCGTCGGCGGCTATTTCGCCTGGCGGCCGGAGTCGACCGCACCGGTGCTGCTCATCGCGGGCGGGTCGGGGATCGTGCCGCTGATGGCGATGATCAGGGCCCGCCGAGCCGCGGGCAGCCGGGTGCCGTTCCGGCTGATCTACTCGGTGCGCACGCCGCACGACATCTACTACGCCGATGAGCTGCGGATGCGCGCCCGCGACGACGCCGGGCTCGACGTCGCCTACGCCTTCACCCGGGCGGTGCCCGACGGCTGGCCGTCACCGCCCCGGCGGCTGGGGGTCGCCGAGGTCAACACGCACGGCTGGCCGGCCGATTTCGAGCCGGAGTGCTTCATCTGCGGACCGACCGGCTTCGTGGAGACCGTCGCCGACATCCTGGTCGCGCTCGGCCACGACCCGCAGCGGGTCAGGACCGAGCGGTTCGGCCCGAGCGGAGCCTGAGATGACCGACTCCTATCTGGACGGCAACGCCCTCGCCGGTCCGCTGGGCGAGATCTTCACCGTCGACATCACCGTGGCCCGCAGCCGGTGCGCCGGGTGCGGGCAGACCGGGCCCGTCGCCGCACTGCGCGTCTACGCCCAGGCACCGGGACTGGTCGCACGCTGCGCCGGGTGTGACGAGGTGGTGCTGCGGGTGGTCCGCGATCCGGCGGGCGCCTGGCTCGACCTGCGCGGCTCCTTCAGCCTGCGCATCCCCCTGCCCTCAGCCGAGTAGCGACCTAGCGACCGGTGTGGATGTAGGGCGCCCAGAGCAGCGGATCGGCGGGCCTCGTCAGCCGTAACGCCTCCACCGCCCGGTGCAGCGCCGCGGCGGACGCCACCGGTCCGCCCGTCCCGGAGCCGGGCAGCTCGGCATAGACCGCCTCCACCACCCGGGGCGCGGCCGCGTCGCGGATCGTCCACAGTGTCGCGACCACCTGGCCGTAGCCGAGCAGGAGCATCGCCCCGGCCAGGTGCACCGCCTCGTCCGCGAGCCGGCGGCTGCCGGTGGCGGTCTGGCAGGCCGACAGGAACGCGAACTCGGCCGCCTCCATGCGCAGCTCGGCGAGGTCGGCGACGGTGATCTGGCCGTCCCACAGGATCAGCGCGCTGCGCGACGGGTCCCGGTCGTCCTGCACGGCGTGGCAGGCCAGGTGCAGCCAGGGATGGTCCGGCAGCTCGGCGAGGACCCGGGCCCGGGTCGCGGCCGAGTCGACGAGGTGCCGGGCCGACTCGGGCGGCGGCAGGTGACCGGCGAGGATCTCCAGCTCCTCGCGGACGGCCGGCAGCGGCGACTGGCCCGGTGTCTGCGGCAGGCCCACCACGAGTTGCCGGATCGCGGGGTTCGCCGCGGCCGCGCCGGCTCGCCGCAGCGCCGCGAGCGTCGGCGTGTAGGAGCTCACCACCCGGCCGGCGACGGTGTCGGCGACGGCCGTGGGACGGCTGTTGGTGCGGGTGTGCCGACCCGCGGCGTGCAGCGGCAGCGAGGTCAGCGGTCCGGTCGGGCACCACCACACCCGGGCGGGATCGGCTGCGGCCGGGGGCAGTCCGTCGAGCACCGGCGCGGCGATGGTGTCCCACAGCCACTCCAGGAGGTCGAGCAGCGCGTGCCGGTCGGCTTCGCGGGCGGGCAGCGGCCGTGCGGTGGTCGTGTCGGCGATCCCCCGGTCGAGGATCCCGCGCAAGGCGGTGGCCCGTTCGTCCGCCTCGGCCAGCGTGAGCGACGGCAGCGCGGTGACGCGTACCCCGTGCTCGGCGGTGACCACGAGCGCGTGGCAGCCGTAGGCGCTGGCGTTGACGATCACGACCGGGCCGCCGGTGGCCGCGGTCCGCAGCTCGTCGAAGGGGACGGGTTCGAGGAAGTGCTCGAACCCCGGCCGCTGCCGCGCCTCGCCGATCAGCTCGTCCCACTCCCGAGCGTACCGGCGCCGCTCGTCGGCCCCGGCGTCGCCGGTGCGCTGATCGAGGATGTCGCCGACCCGGCGGAGGTCGGCGGCGAGCTCCGGCGCCGTCTCGGCCAGCAGGCTCAGGTCGCCGCGCAGGTGCAGGGCCTGGGTCCACAGCACCGAGCGACCCAGTTCCAGCAGCTCGACGGCGAGTTCGGGCCGCCCGGCGGCGATCGCGACTGCGGCGGCGTCCGGTGCCAGCCCCTGCCACCGGGTGAGCTGGTCCTCCCGAGTGGTCCGGTCCAGCCCGTGCCAGGCGAGGCGGGGGAGGAACCCCACGGCGGCGGCCCAGCCGTCGGCGGCCGAGGCGGGGTCACCGGCCGTCATCGCCAGCGTTCCCCACTCCCGGGCCGCCTTCAGCCGGATCGTCGGCGGGGCGGCCGCCACCTGGGCGGCCGTGCGCTGGTAGGCGAGCGCGGCCTTCAGATCGCCGGGCTGCCCGGTCCGCTCGAACCGGCTCAGCGCGAGGTAGCCCAGGTTGTTGAGGTAGGCGGCGCGATCCGGGTGGTCGTCGGGCAGCACGGTCACCGCCCGCCGGGTGACGTCGATCGCGGCGTCGATGTCACCGGCGTCGCCGGTGCGCTCGAAGCGCTTCAGGAACAGTCCACCCACATTGGACAGATACATCGCCCGGCCCGGATCGTCGTCGGGCACGGCGTCGGCGGCGGCCCGGCCGGATTCGATCGCCGCGTCGAGATCTGCCACCTGGCCGGTCTGGTCGAACCGCTCCCCCAGGATGAGCGCCAGGTTGGAGAGCATCCCGGCCCGGTGCGGGTGGCCGTCGTCGGCGACCAGGTCCACTGCCGACCGGGCCGCCGCCACCGCCTGGTCGAGGTCGGACCCCTCGGCCGGCTCGGACCGCTGCGACAGCGCGAGCGCCAGGTTGGACTGCACCATGGCCCGGTCGGGATGGCGTGGTCCGGTGGCGGCAGCGCCCTGCTCGAGGATGTCGATCGAGTCGTCGAGATCGCGGGCCTGCCTGCCGTGGTTGAACCGGACGCCCAGCGTGATGCCCAGGTTGAGCAGGTGCTTGTGCCGGTTGGGGTGGCGGTCCGGCGTCGCCGCGACGGCGGCCCGACCGATCTCGACCGCCTCGTCGATGTCCGCGACCGCACCGGTGCGCTCGAAGCGCTGCTTGAGTGCGATGCCGAGATTGGACATGGCGATCGAGCGATGCGGTGAATCCGCGGGGAACGCCGCCACGGCCCTTCGGCACAGGTCGATGGAGGCTTCGAGGTCCGCCTGCTCCCCCGTGCGCTCGAACCGGGTGGTGTAGGCCGCCCCGAGGTTGCTCAGCGCCAGTGCGGGACCCGGACCCGACTCCGCGTCCCGCAGGGCGTCGACGGCCGCCGAGCCCGCGTCGATCGAGGCGTCGATGTCGGCCAGGTCGCCGGACCGTCCGAACCGCAGCAGCAGGGACATGGCGAGGTCGGATCCGATCTGGCCGCGGTCCGGCGCGTCCGGCGCGATCGTGGCCACCGCGAGCCGGTCCGCCTCGATCGCCGCGTCGAGGTCCTCGGCATCGCCGTTCTTCTCGTAGCGGGCGGCCAGCGCGGTGGCGAGCCCGGAGGCGTAGCGGCCCCGCTCGGGATCGTCGGCGGGAGCGACCTCGAGGGCGAAGGTGAAGAGTTTGACGGCGATGTTGAGGTGCAGCACGCGGCCGAGGTTGTAGAACGAGACGAGCTCGGCACGGCCTCGCCGGTTCGCCTCCGCCGCCGTCCTGGCCGGGTCCGCCGGCTGGCCGCGAAAGGTGCCCAAAAACAAGATCAAGGACACGAAAGAGCAGGCAGTGCCAATCACGAGGGTACGCGTGGAGAAGCCGCCCGCCAGCGCGGAGAAGGTCGCGTTGATGGCGACCGCCCCGACCGCAGCCGTCAGGAGCCGACGGGGCACGGTGCCGATGAGCAGCCGCAGCAGGTTCCCCATGGTGATACGTCTCCTCCCACGGATCTCTCCGAGCGGCGCGAGTGCCCTATGGTAGTCACTGGCTCACCGGAAGGCGATCGACCACACTGTATGGCTGGGGAGAAGCAGAGTCCTATGGCGACGGATATCCGACCACGCGACGACGAGCAGTATGACGAGAGCGCCGCCTACCGGTGGACCGAGCGGGCATACGAGCTGTTGAGCAGCGGCGATCTGCAGGGCAGGGCGTTCGCCGCCGACGGCGTTCTCTCCTCGCACGTCTGGGGTCCGTGCCCCCGCTGCGGGCACCAGCTGGACGACCGGCAGGTGCACACGGCGCTCGTCGACGAGCTCCGGTGGCCGGGTCGCCGTCCGGCCACCAAGGGCACCCCGCCGCCGATCCAGCTGCCGGTCGACATCGCCTGCGGCTGCACGCACACGCACCCGCACGCGCCCGGCGACACCACCGGCTGCGGCGTCAGCTTCCGGGTCGAGCTCACCGTGCGGGTGACGTCATGACCGATGAGCCGGCCCCGTCCTACCGGAAGCCCGCGAGCGGCCCGGAGCCGGTCAGCCGCCACGAGCGCGCCGCGTTCGACGCGCTGGTCGCGCAGTCGCTGCCGACCGTCCGTGCCAGTGCCCAGGCCTGGCGAAACGGGCTGACCGCGCTGATCGGCCTGGTGACGGCGGGGGTGGCGATCCAGGGTCGCACCACCGCCGCCGAACTCTCGCCCGGCTGGCGGGCCGGGATCACGGTGCTGATCGGCGCCGGGCTCGCCGCCGCCGTCGTGGGGCTGTGGCATGCCCTCGGTGCCGAGGCGGGGACCCGCGCCGCGCCGCTGACCCTGGCCGACATCCACGCCCGGCACGCGTCGGTCGCCGCCTATCAGGTCGCCCTGGCCAAGAGCGCCGGCCAGCGGCTGAGCAGGGCCCGCACCGCGGTCGCCGTGTCGATCGCCCTCCTGCTGACCGGGGTGATCGCCACCTGGTGGGCGCCGCCGATCCCGTCGGAGCCACCGGCTTACGTCCGGGTGACCGACCAGCACGGCACGACGTGCGGAACGCTGCTGTCGGCCGACGGCGGACAGGTACGCCTGGAGGTCGCGGGCAGCCACGATCCGGCTGTCATCGCGCTGACCGGCGTGACCAACCTGGCCGTGGTCGCCGCCTGCCCCTGATCCGCTATCCGCCGACTCCCCTCAGGGCACGGCACGACTCCTCGACGAACCGTGCCGCGTCGCCCCGAGCCACCTGCTTCGTCCCTCCGCGCTGGAGATCGAGCGCGGCGGCGACGATGCGGTCGGGTGCCCGCGCCGACAGGTACCACTCACCACCGTCGACTTTGGAGCACAGCCGCCCGTCCGCGGCGTAGCGCAGCGCACGGCAGGCGTTGAGGACGGCGTAGGCGCCGCAGGCGTGGTCCGCCGCCCAGCGCAGCTCGTCCACCATGGCCGAGAGGATCCGCGGCCGCGGGACGGGCCCGAACACCTGCCGGGCGGGCGGGCCGACGACCGCGACCGCGTGATCCCGGCTGACCGCGCAGTGCAGCACGAGATCAGGGTCGCCCGGCCCGCCGGCGCCGGGCACGATCACCGGCGCCGGGCCGGTGGTGTTGAGGTGGACCTCGAACTCGCAGCCGCCGACCTCCGCTGCGGTGGCGGCGGTGATGACGCTCATCTCCAGACCGGTGGCGGGGCACCCTCCGACCGACGCCATCGCCTCGCCGGCGCAGTGCTGGACCGCGGTCGGGGCGGATGCCGAGACGACGGCGAGCACGTCCACGTCGCTGGCGGAGGGTCGGAACCCGCCGAGGGCGGCGGACCCGTGCACATAGACCCCGACCAGGTCGGACCGCACCGCGCGCAGCGCGTCCGCGAGCTCCCGGACGAAGGCGTGGACATCCGCCGGGATGCCGATGGCGGCCACCATCCGCCGAGCGTAGCCGGGGTCCGGGACGGCGAGCACACCCGCCCGCGATCCGGTCGACACGGACGCGAGGGGTCAGCCGGGCACGATCGCGAAGAGGTTGTCGGCCGGATCGACCACGGCCGCCAGGCGCGCCCCGACCACCAGGGACGGGTCCGCCATGCACTCCGACACGGCGTCGAAGGGTTCCACGCCCGGACCGCTGATGCGCAGGCTGAGGGCGATGCCGTTGTCGTCGCCGACGATGGCGGGTGCGATGGCGACGATCTCCGCGACGGCCGTGACGCCGACCTCGTTGAGCCGCTCGGCGTCCCGGCGGGCACTGCGCTCCCAGCGCCCGATGACGACGGCCCAGAAGACCCCGACCAGCGTAGTGAAGACCCCTCCGGCGGCCAGCCCCCACCGCTCCCCCGCGGTGATCTCGCCGACGGTGGCCGCGAAGAACAGCAGGACCGGCCCGGGTAGGCAGACCAGGACGCACAGGGTGGATGCCAGCAGGCGGCCCGCGGGTCCGAACGGCACAGTCGCCTGCCACGGACCGGAGCCGTCGCGGCGCCCCTTCTCGATCGGGGCCCGGCCGGGCACGGATCCACGGCGCGCTCTGGCCCGATCACGCGAAGACATCTCCGCACAGTAGGCCACGGTGCTCAGGGGGCTCGGCCCGTACCCACAGTGGGCTTGTCACAGCAGCGGCTCGGCCGCGCTGACGGACGGCAGCCTGATCTTCCAGGCCGCGACCCCCAGCGCGCCCACCAGTGCCACCGACGCGACCAGGAACGGCGCGCGCAGGCCGGCCGCGTGCGCCAGCAGCCCGCTGCCGATGGCGCCGAGCGGGGTCACGCCGAAGACCACCATCTGGTAGGTGCTGACCACCCGTCCCATCAGCTCCGGCGGCACCAGGGCCTGCCGGACCGTGGTCGTGACGAGGCCGAGGATCGAGCTGGCTCCGCCGTAGAGCGCCACGGCCGCCGCCGCCACCGTCGGGCTGGCGGTGACCCCCATGGTGAGCGTGGTCGCGGCGCACATGCCGATGCCGAGCAGCAGCGCCCGGCGGTCGCCGATGGCGGCCGCCAGCCGTGGCGTGAGCAGCGCCCCGGCCACACCGCCGACGGCGAAGGACGCGATGAGCAGGCCGTATCCGGTCGCGCTCAGGTGGAGTTCCCGGCCGGAGTAGAGGACCAGGATCGCCACGAGCCCGGCGCCGAGCAGCTGGGAGAAGGCGAAGAGCAGGCACAGCTGGCGCAGCGGGCGGCTGCGCACCAGGAACCGGACCCCCTCCGCCAGGTCCGCCCGGATCGTCGGCCGAGCGGCACGCTGCGGCCGGAATCTGCCCGGGACCAGCGCCACCAGGGCCGCGGCGGCGAAGAACGTCGCGGCGTCGAGCCCGAACGGCAGCGCGGCGGCGAGTCCGAACAGGACGGCGCCGAGCACCGAGCCGACCAGGGGATCCGCGATGAGTACGCCGATCTGCACCCGGCTGTTGGCCTTCGGGCGCCGCTCGGCGGTGACGAGGACGGGCACCAGCCCGGCGAACGCCGCATTGTTGATCATGTCGCCGCAGGTGATGAGGAATCCGATCGCGGCGACCATCCAGATCTCGACCGTGCCGTGCAGGACGGCGACGGTGAAGGCCGCCATGATCAGGCCCCGGACCAGGTCCGCCTGCCACATCAGCGCCCGGCGGTCCCGGCGATCGGCCAGCACCCCGGCGAGCAGCCCGAACAGCAGGAAGGGCGCCTGCTCGGCGGCGGTCACCAGCGACACCGCGCGCGGATCGGCCGAGATCTGCGCCGCGAGCAGCGGCAGGGCGATCCACCGCACGCCGTTGCCGAGCGAGGAGACCGTCGAGGCGGCGAGCAGGAGCCGGAACTCAGACATGAACCGGAGTCTGGTTCAGGTTTTTCCGACAGTCAAGGACCCGCGTGGAAGAATCGTGCGCATGACGACTGGAATCCGCGCCGAACCGTCGCAGCGGCGCAGCCGCGACAAGCGCGACCGGATCCTGGTGGCCGTCGGCGAGCTGCTCGAAGAGGTCCCCTTCGAGCGCATCACCACCAAGGACATCGCGGCCCGGGCCGGCGTCTCGGTGGGCTCGCTCTACCGCTTCTTCGTCGACAAGCAGGCGGTCATCGACGCCCTGGGGCAGCACTGGCTCGACAGCTACGTCGAGATCATGGACGGGGCGCTCGCCGAGGCGCCGCCGGACGGGGACGCCCTGGTCGACCAGGTGGTCGACGCCTTCGCCGCGTTCTGGCGCGGCGAGCACGAGCTGCCCAGCCCCGGACTGCGCCAGATCTGGTTCGGCCCGGTCAAGGCGCAGTTCACCCCCGGCGCCCTCGTCGAGAATGACGATCTGCTGGTCAGCAGGCTCTTCGACGTGCTGACCACGACGCTCGGGCGGCCGCCCACCGAGCAGCTGCGGATCCGGCTCCGGGTCGCCATCAACGTCGCCGACGATCTGCTGACGCGCGCGTTCCGCGCCAACCCCCGCGGCGACGAGACCATCCTCGCCGAGCTCAAGGAGCTGCTGCGCCGCTATCTCGCGTGACGCCGGACCTGGCGCCGGTCAGAGCCCGAGGGCATCCCCGACCCGCCGCCGGAGTTCGACGCCCGCCGCCGTGTGCAGCACGACGGAGACCCCCGGCACCGTGGTGGCGAGGATGTCGAGGAGCGTCGCCAGCTGCCGGGGCGCCTCGTCCGCCAGCAGCTCCTCCGCGTGCAGCACGGCGAGGGGCGGCCCGTCGGCCCCGAGGTCGCTCAGGCAGTCGGCGAGCGCGTCCCAGTTGTGCCCGAAATACCCCGGCAGCCGCAGCGCCGCGGCGAACTCGGCGAAGAGCCCGGTCCTGGTCCGGCAGCGCCGCGCGTCGAGCACGACGAAACCCTCGGCCGGTACGCCGGCGGTGGAGATCCTCAGCCATCCGGCCGGGTACGCCATGAGGATCTCCTTCGCCCGCGCGATTCAGAGCCGGTAGAAGTCGGTGTAGTGGTTCGGGGAGAACCAGGTGACCCCGGTGCTGCGGTTGACGACGATCCGGTAGGCGTCCCGAGCAGCACCCTTGGTCCGCGCGTAGACATCGTACTCATAGTAGGTGGCACCGGCGGGGAGTTGGCCCTCCCTGTTGTAGAAGCGGCCACCGGTGTAGTTGTACTTGCCGCCGCTCCACGCGTACCAACCGCTGGTGGTGGGGTAGCCCTTCGCGGACCACCCGGCCTGCGCGGCGCGGGCGTCGGCACAGCGGGAGATCGTGCACGAGGAGTAGACGGCCGCCGATGCCGGGGCGGCGGCGACCGGGGCGACGACGGCGGCGACGAGGGTCACGGCGACGAGGAGCATGCGCAGCGTCCACGATGGAGCGCTCGCGCGGCGGGGGGTGACGGTCACGGGTTCCTCCTGGGACCGGGGGGCACGGATACACCATGATCTCCGCCAGGAGTCGATAAATGGAAGATGATGAATCTAAAGATGTCGTGAACGATCCCGTCGGCCGCCTATCGACGGGCGTAGTCCGGCAGCCGCCGGGCGACATCGTGCGGAGTGGGCATCCGGGCGATCTCCTCGGCGATCCCCCGAGCCGCGTCGCGGTGGCCGCAGGGCGGTGACAGCAGCGCGCGGGTCTGCGCGGCGAGGGCGTCCGCGCTGAAGTCGGCGGGGAGCAGCCGCAGCGCGACACCCGCGGCGACGAGGGCGTCGGCGTTGGCGAACTGGTCGGCCCCCTGGGGCATGACGAGCTGCGGCACGCCGACGGCGAGCGCCCCGAGGGTGGTGCCGCTGCCGCCGTGGTGCACGACCGCGTCCACGTGCCGCAGCAGCTCCGCCTGCGGCACCCAGGCCCGCACGGTCACGTTGCCGGGCAGCTTGCCGAGCTGGTCCAGCGGCACCCGGCCGGCGGCGACCAGCACCCGGGCGTCGAGCGACGCGAGCCCCGCGATGGCCGCCGTGAGCAGCTCCGGGGTGCCGAACGCCGTCCCCAGCGTCAGATAGATCAGCGGGCGCCCGTCGCGGTGGCCGACCCATGCGGCCAGCGGCGCGGGCGGTGAGAACGGCACCGGGCGCAGCTCGATGCGGTCGCCGGTGGCGAGGAAGTCGCGGTCCTGCAGGGACGGCGGGCAGATGTCGACGTGCGGGAGCCCGGGCGCCTCGGCGTTGCCGAGGGGCGACTCCAGGCCGATCCCGTCGGGGATCATGCGGCCGAACCCGTGCCAGATGCCGGGGATCCCCGCCCGGTGCGCGGCGACCGCGGCTCCCGGCACGCCCCACTCGTGCACGACGAGGTCGGGCTCCAACCGGGCTAGCTCCGGTGCGAGGTCCTCGGCGTAGATCTCGTAGAACGAGTCCGCCGGGCGGAACGGCAGCAGCCCGTGCGCGGCGAGCGGTTCGTGCACCTCCTCGCCGACGGCGAAGTGCACCTCGTGCCCGGCGTCCCGCACGGCGAGCGCGAGCGGGATGAGCGGATAGGTGTGGCCGACCGTCGCCAGACTGGCAAAGAGCACGCGCATGCCGCGAATCTACGCCCGGCACGTTGCGCCCATGTACCCGTGCTGAGGCGCTGGCATGAACCAAAATCATCCCTACTGGGGTGATTTATGCGATTCTGGCGCCATGGTCATCCTCAATGCCGTGGGCGCGGTACTCCTGCTCGGCGGCTTCGTCGCGGCGTACCTGTCGGCGCGGGAGCGGGCCGGGGTCCCCGCCGCGGGATGGTTCCCCGACCCGGCCAGCATGTTCCTGCGCTCGCGGCGGTGGGATGCGCGTGCCTGGACGTCGCAGGTCGAGCCCGGATCGGCGGCCGCCAATCGGGGACGGCACCTGCGCGGCCGGTTCCTGGGCCGGTGGATCTGGATCCTGGCGGCCACCCTCGTCGTTCTCGCCGTCGGCTGCGCGGTCTACCGGACGACGGGGAACGTGCACGTCATGGCGGTGACGAGCGGCCTCGCCATGACCGGGGTGTGCTGGGCGTTCTACCGCTTCGCCGCCCGACAGCTGGCCCTCGACGACGCCATCGGCATCACCGAGATGATCGCGGTCGCCACCGCCGTCGCCGGAGCGGTCATCCTCATCGCGGCCAACGCCAACTCGGCGCTCATCGACGCGGGCGGCATCCGGCTGGCGGCGGGGACCGTCGGCTTCGTCGAGGAGGGAACCAAGCTGCTGGTCCCGCTCGCCCTCTACGCCCTGGGCCGCTACCGCGATCCCCGCGCCGGGATCGGGCTGGGGCTCGCCGCCGGGTTCGGATTCGCCATCACCGAGACCACCCAGTACGCCTACGCGACCGCGCAGGCATCCGGACCGGACTTCTGCGGCACCGAGACCGCCGCACCGACCGTGACCTCGGTGATCCAGGCGCAGGTGATGCGGATCTTCACCGTGTCGCCGCTGCACTGGCTCTGGACCGGCATCGCCGTGGCGGTCGCATGGCGGCTGTGGCACCTCTACGGCCGCCAGGGCACCACGGGTGCGGTCGGCGCCATCATCCTGGTCATGGCCGTCCACTCCGCCAACGACACCTCCGCCACCCTCGGCTGCGGCAGGCCGGCGGTCTCGTTGGCCTTCCAGGTGTTGCGGTGGGCGATCCTCATCGGCACCTACCTGGTCTTCCGGGCGATGGCCCGCAAGTCGACACCACCGCAGCTCATCGGCGCCGTCAGCAGAGGTTGGACACCCCACCGCCTCCGGACCGACGAGTGATCACCCGCGGGCCGGTTCGGGGGCGTAGCCACCTGGTTCGATGACCTTGGTGATGTGGATCGGGAGTATGTAGGCGCCGCGTTCGGGTCCGGCGCCGACGACGGAGGCGCAGACGTGGCTGCTCCCACCATCGCCTCCTCGGGTCGGGAGGCCCGGCATCGGAAATCACCGCTGACCGGTGCAACCGACCTTTCCGCCCGGCGGAACAGCACTCGCCGCTACTCCGGCGCGACCTGGCCATAGCGGCGAGCCGCCGTCGGATCGCGCCGCGCCGCCTCGGCGAGCTCCGCCTCGAGCAGCACCCGCACGGCGACGGGACCGGTGACGCCGAACGCGTCGAGGTCCGGCGGGCTCCCCTGCCGTCCCCGGGCACTCCACTCATGCCAGGCGGCTTCGAGCGCCCGGTCGGCCGGGGTCCGGTCCCGGCCCGCCTGCGCCCGCTGGGCTGCTCCGACGAAGGCGAAGGCGGCTCGCTGGGCCGCCATCGCCTCGGGTCCGATGTGGTCGGCGCCGAGGACGAGGTGGTAGTCGTGGCCGATGTCGAGATCCCAGAGCGCGCGATGGAGCTGCTCGGTGCCGTCGTGCATGTTGAACACGTCCCGGTCGCCGCAGCGCAGGAGGATCGGCAGCCCGCTGGCCCTGATCGCGTCGGCGTGGGCGTGCAGCCGGTGCAGCACATGGTTCTCGGCGTACCGGCGCTCGTCGGCACCGCCGCCGGCCATGCGGGTGACGAGGTCGGCGAGCACGCCCAGGGTGTTGCGCGGAAGCACGGCTTCCGGTGACAACCCCGGCAGGAGCGCCGGGGCGACCGCGGCCACCGCTTGCCAGCGTCCCGGATCAGCGAAAGCGATCTTGAGTGCGCCGTAGCCGCCCATCGACGCGCCGACGAGCGAGGCACGAGCCGGGTCGGTGTGGAAGCGTTCCACCACCACCTGCGGCAGCACCTCCGCGACGAGCGTCTCCCAGGCGCCGCCGGGTGCGTCGACATAGAAGCCGCCGACCGTGGGCGTGGACGCACACGCCACGACCGACCGCGGCAGCGAATCGTCCGCCCACAAGCCCTCGATCAGCGGCTGCAGCATGGCGAGGAGCTCGCAGGAGGAGTTCGCGCCGTGCAGGACGACGATGAGCGGCAGCTTCTCGGCGGTGGTCCACTCCGCCGGGGTCAGCACGGCGAAGGGCACCTCGCCGGTGACGGCCGGGTGGTGCAGGGTGTCGCGGGTGAGGCTGCTCTCCACGCCCGCCACTGTGCCACGCGACAGCAGCCCGCGGCGGCGAATTTCACCCGCTGGCCGGTCGGCTGTCGCCGCTGACGTGCCGTTTCACCGGAGGAGCCGCTGCAGGAGCGGGCGGAACTCGTCGAAACCGGCGGTGTCGGCCTCCGGGTCCTTGGCCTCGTCGTCCCAGCGCCGCACCGCGACCGCTGCCCGGGCGTAGGGCTCGGCCTCGAACGCCGCGACCTCCGCCGCCGTCATCGGTCCGCCCTGCACCGCCAGGGTGAACACCGACGCCTCGGACAGCTCCGCGGCGTATGCCGGTTCGACCGCGCACAGGTACCGCTTCGCCGCCACGTGCAGGCGTACCGGCTCGGTGACCTGCGGCGGGAACCACCGGGCGAGCCAGTCGGCACCGGTGTGGCCGTGCCGGTTGTCGGTGCCGGCCATCAGCTCCGCGCCGGTGACCACCCCGGCGAGGTGGCCGATGTCGTGCAGCAGCGCGGCGGCGACCAGGGCGTCGTCGGCACCGGCCGCCCGCGCCCGGGTGGCGGCCTGGAGCATGTGCTCGGCGAGGGTGACCGGCTCGCCGAGGTAGTCGGCGGCGCCGTCACCGCCGAACAGCGCGGCGAGCCGCCCCACCGGGTCGCGGCGCAGGACCGCGAGGTTGCTCGCGACCGCGTCCAGGTCCGCGTAGCAGCCCTGGAGGTGCCGGGCGCCGTCGGCGGTGAAGGCCGTCCGCGCGTGCAGCATCCGCGTGTTGTCGAAGACCAGGCAATCGCCGGGTACGAGCCGGAGGTCCACCCGCAGCTCCGGCCGGGCGATGATCGTGGCGAACGCGCGGTAGGCGGCGTAGAACGCGTCCAGTTCGGCACGGGGCAGGCGCAGCGGCTGGGTCGAGCGGTTGTTGAACCGGATCTCCCGGATCGCCCCGCGCGGGTCCACACCGATCATGGGCCGGGTCGAGGTGAGGTCGGTGTCGGCGTCGGCGTAGCGGAAGGTCACCGGCGTCGTGCTGAGGATCGCGAACGCGGCCGGATCCTCCGCGCGGAGCACCGCGGCGGCCGCGAAGCCGTCGACGAGGCCGGATTCGCCGCCGTCGGCATCGTTGACCAGGCAGTGCAGCAGTTGGACCGTCGGCACCGGATCCCGGTAGGGGTTGTCGGTGTGCGGGGAGATCGCCAGGGACGTGAACGCGAGGTTGGTGGGTGCGGGCTCGACGCGTACCTCGAAGATCTTCCCGTAGTTGGTCTCCCGCACGTATCCGAAGCCCGCAGCCGCCTCCAGGACCGCCCCCGGCACCACCGGGACGTCGCGGAGCAGCACGGATCCGAGGCGCAGCACCGCGTCGAGGCAGTGCTCCCGGTGCAGGGGATCGGACCGGAACCGGGGCCACGACCCCTCGGCGACGGTGCCGCCGGGGTCGGCCTTGGCGTGCTCGGAGCGCGGGTCGGCCTCAGCCGGCCGGGCCAGGAACGCGGCGTCGAAGACCGAGACGTGCCCGTCGGGGGCGAAGGTCACGGTGACCTGGTCGCCGTCGACGGCGGTGTCGGCGACCGCGAGATCGGCCGGCAGGTCGGTGATGCCGAACAGCTTCTGGCCGCTGCGCGGGTCGCGGCAGGCGGCGCAGTCGCAGTTGTCGCGCAGCCACAGCGCGGGGAACGGTGCGGTCATGATCGGACCATAGAACCCGGCCGGACCGGGGTGGAAGATCCGGCGCCGCTGTTCACCCGAAGTTCGCCGACGCGGACCGTTACAGCTGCAGCCAGTCCGGCAGCGGCTCACGGGACGCCAGCCACGGCGCGGGAATGCCGTCGACCCCGCTGTACGCGGCGACGACCCCGCCGGCGATCGCCGCGGTCGTGTCGATGTCCCCGCCCGCCTGCACGCACTCACGGATCGCCCGCGGATAGTCGGCGAGGCAGCGAGCCGCCACCCACAGTGTGAACGGCACGGTGTCCTGCGCGAGCACCAGCGCTCCGTTGCCGAGCTCGTATGCCACCTCCGCCACCGAGAGGTGCAGCATCGTGCGCGCCCGGACCAGGCCCTTGCGGACCTGGCCGGCGGGCGTCGCCTCGATCACCGTGTCCAGGAACGGCCCTGCCTTCGGGCGCTCCCCGGCGAGCCTGCCCGCGACCGCGGCGCTCGCGGCGACCGCGACGGCCACGGCACCGGCGACGCCCTCGGGGTGCGCGTGCGTCACCTCGGCGGACAGGCGTGCCTCCCGAGCAGCCCGGAGCAGGTCGTCCGGGAAATAGGCACCCAGCGGCGCCACCCGCATCGCCGCCCCGTTGCCCATCGAGCCCTGGCCGTCGAAGACCCCGGCGGCCGCCTCGCGCCACGGCATACCCAGGCGGATGTTGTGCAGGATCACGAAGGCGCCGACGCCGTAGCCCCGATGGGGCTCGCACCGATCCGCGAACGCCGCCGCGAGTTCGTCCTGGTCGACGCGGCCGGAGTCGGCCAGCATCCAGGCGATCGAGCAGGCCATCTCGGTGTCGTCGGTCCACTCCCACACCGGTGGTGGGACGATCCCCGCGAGCAGGTCGTCGACCTTCGGGCCGACCGTGAAGTACTGCGCGCCAAGCGCATCCCCGACGGAGAGCCCCGTCAGACTGTCCGCGGCGTAACCCAGCCGCGTCGATTCGGCAAGAACACATCGCATCTCACCGTCGATCATTCCCGAACAGTCGGGCCTCGGCAACCTCTCAGGCGGCGAACTCGGTGTTGCCCATCGAGACGCGGGCGAGTGCCGCCCGGATGGTGTCGGCCTGGTGCTGCGGTACGCGCAGCGTGAGGATGAAGGCGCCGCCGGAGATGATGATCTCCCGCTGGGTCGGGCTGGTCCGGTGGTCGCTGATCGCGTGCATGGAGCGGGCCGGGATCGTGTGCCGGATGCCCCGGTGCCACGGGCGGGCCGGCGGGACGAGCAGGGACAGCCCGAGCGTCAGGACCGCCAGCGTCGAGAGCCCGATCTTGGCGCAGATGGCGTACTCGGGGCGGGCCCACTCGACACGGTCGCGGTAGACGGTCACGGCGGCGCTGTGACCATCGACATCGGACTCGAACCACAACAGTGCCGACTCGTTCATGGTGAGCTGGGTCATCGCTGTCTCCACATGGCCGGGGCTACTCGGGCGTTACGCGTACTGTAACCGTCCCATTACCGCAGGACCCTGATTGCGCACTCGCCTGTCCCGCACCCGATACAGGTCGGTCCACGATCGTGACGCATCCATGACCATTGTGAACAGCGCACGAACGGGTGAAGGCTCGTGCCGCCGGCCGTGGCACCGTGGGAATGTGCGGGTGACAGCGCTACGCGAGCAGGGCCCGGATCGGGGCCGCCTTCGCTGCTGCCTCGGCGACCTCGGCGATCGGGTCGCTGCCCCAGGTGATGCCGCCGCCCGCCCACAGGTGCAGCCGGTGCCGGTCGGCGGCGACGGTCCGGATGGTGAGACCCAGGTCGATGTGGTCGCGGCCGACCCAGCCGAAGGCGCCCATCCCGGCACCCCGCCCGACCGGCTCCAGCATCGCGATCTGGGCGAGCGCCGCGAGCTTCGGCGCGCCGGTGACCGAACCGGGCGGGCAGACCGCCCGGAGCAGGGCGGCGAGGCCGGTGCCGGGGCGCACGGCGGCGCTGACGGTCGATTCGGCCTGCCAGAGGTCGCCCCAGCGGCGCAGCGCGAAGAGTTCGTCGACGCGGACGCTGCCGATGCTCGCGACGTGGGCGAGGTCGTTGCGCTCCAGGTCGACGATCATGATGTGTTCGGCGCGTTCCTTGGCAGAGGCGAGCAGTTCGGTCCGGCCCTCGGCGGTGGCGGGCCCGGTGCCCTTGATGGGCCGGGTGAGCATGCGCCCGTCCCTGACCTCCACCAGCGTCTCCGGGGAGGCGCAGCCGATGACCCAACCGTCCCCGGCGACGAGGCCCGCGTAATGGGCGCCCGGCACCGCCGCGATCCGGGCCAGCGCGGCGACGGGGTCGCCGGAGTATTCGGCGGCGGCGTGACCGACGACGTTGACCTGGTAGACGTCGCCGCGGGCGATGGCGTCGCGAACCTCGGCGACGGCTGCGGCGTGATCGGCATCGGTCCAGCTCGGCCGCCAGGGGCCCAGATCCCAGCCATTTCCCGTCGAAATCTCACTCTCCGTAATCAAATCACGCCCATGCGCGTAGACAATCGCCACGCAATCCGGCAATCCCGGCACCGGACTGGGGCGCCCCGGCGGTCCGCCGATGAGCGTTGCGCCCGCCGCCGCGGAGAGGTAGACGGCGGCGCCGCAGATGTCGTGGGAGCGTGCGTCATGGCCCGGGGCGGAAACGGTTGCAGCCGAGAGATCCACGACGGGCAGACCCTGCCCGGCAAGGAAATCCTCCAGCAACGCGGCCGGGTCGCCGGGGTCGCCCAGCCGCCACGAGAAACGGGCCCGCTCGACGGCGTATCCGCGGCACGACTTCGGTACGACGGGTGGGTGATGGCCCCGCATGGCTATCGAATCTACGACGTTCGGACGCAATGTGATCATCCAAAGGGTTGATTACAGGGGGTGACCCCCGTCACCTGCTCGAAAAAGCATCGTTCGCCTTGGTAGCGTTCATCACTGAACATGTGACCAACTACACACCGCAGTGACCTTGCAGCCACCACCCCCGGCACCACGTAAGGCACCCGGCACAACCTCATAGCGCGAGGCGACCCGCCAATGCAGGCGAGAAACCGAGCGCAACCCCGCGGGGGGACCGTGCAGACCGCTAAAGCGGCGCGCCCGGACCGCCCATAATTCACCGGAGTCAACCCTCATGTGCCAGCACAACCCGCCCTGCCCCACCGCCGACGCAGGTGACCACGACGCAGCTCGCGTAGTGGCTTCCTTCCCGGAGCAAGGCTGGAGCCTCCTCTGCAACGGCGTCATCGTCTTCGAAGACACCGGCGAGCTGCTCCCCGACGGCAGCACCGTAGCGCCCCACCGGGGCCCCGCGGTCCACGCCTTCGCCTAAAGCGAACCACGCCACACTTCCCCGCCGCGGCCAAAGCCGACCGCGGACCCGGGGAAGGGCCCCAGCAGCACAGATCCGCCAGCGCTGACCAGCGCCACCGGCCCACCACGAAGCAGTGGGCCGGGGAGCTGTAGAAGTCTTACTCAAAATCCTCCGGCGACGGGCAGGAACACACCAGGTTCCGGTCGCCGTAGGCGCCATCGATGCGACGCACCGGCGGCCAGTACTTACCTACTGGCATCACACCCGCCGGGTAGCTCGCCACCGATCGCGGGTAGGCGTGCTCCCAGATGTCCGCGCTCACCGACTTCACCGTGTGCGGCGCGTTGACCAGCGGATTGTCATCAGCAGGCCAGTCACCACGGCCCACCGCGTCGATCTCCGACTTGATCGCGATCATCGCCGCGACGAACCGGTCCAGCTCACCCAGGTCCTCGCTCTCGGTCGGCTCGACCATCAGCGTGCCGGCCACCGGGAACGACATCGTCGGAGCGTGGAAGCCGTAGTCGATCAGGCGCTTCGCCACGTCGTCCACGGTCACACCGGTCGCCTTGGTGATCGTGCGCAGGTCCAGGATGCACTCGTGCGCCACCAGGCCCTTGTTGCCGGAGTAGAGCACCGGGTAGTGCTCCCGCAGGCGGACCGCCACGTAGTTGGCAGCGAGCACCGCGTGGGCCGTCGCCTGGGCGAGACCGTCGGGCCCCATCAGCCGGACATACGCCCACGGGATCGGCAGGATCCCGGCGGAGCCGTGCGGCGCGGCGCTGATCGCGCCCACCCCGGACTGCGGGTGCAGCGGGTGGCCGGGCAGGTAGGGAGCCAGGTGCTCGCGGACCGCGACCGGTCCGACACCGGGGCCGCCGCCGCCGTGCGGGATGCAGAAGGTCTTGTGCAGGTTGAGGTGCGACACGTCCGCGCCGAACTTGCCCGGCTTGGCGAAACCGACCAGCGCGTTGAGGTTGGCGCCGTCGACGTAGACCTGGCCGCCCGCGTCGTGCACCTTCGCGCAGAGCGTCGCGATGCCGGTCTCGTAGACGCCGTGCGTCGAGGGGTAGGTCACCATGATCGCGGCGAGCCGGTCGCCCTGCGCCTCGATCTTGCGGTCGAGGTCGACGAGGTCGACGTTGCCCAGGTCGTCGCAGGCGACCACGACGACCCGCATCCCGGCCATGACCGCGCTCGCGGCGTTGGTGCCGTGGGCGCTCGACGGGATGAGGCACACGTCGCGCTGCACGTCGCCGTTGGCGCGGTGGAAGGCCCGGATCGCCAGCAGTCCCGCGAGCTCGCCCTGCGAACCGGCGTTGGGCTGCACGCTGACCGCGTCATAGCCGGTGATCTCGGCGAGCCACGACTCCAGCGAGCCGATCAGCTCCCGGTAGCCCTCGGTCTGCGACGCCGGGGCGAAGGGGTGGATGGCGCCGAACTCGGGCCAGGTCACCGACTCCATCTCGGTCGTCGCGTTGAGCTTCATCGTGCAGGAGCCGAGCGGGATCATGCCCCGGTCCAGCGCGTAATCGAGGTCGGAGAGGCGGCGCAGGTAGCGCAGCATCGCGGTCTCGGAGTGGTGGGTGCGGAAGACCGGGTGGGTCAGGAAGTCGGTGGTCCGCGCCAGCGCCAGGTCGGCGACGTCGGTCGCGTCGGCGGGCTCGACCCCGAAGGCGGCCCAGACGGTGTAGAGGTGCTCGGCGGTGGTCGTCTCGTCGCAGGCGATGCCGACCCGGTCGGCGTCGACGTGCCACAGGTTGACCCCGGCGGCCTCGGCGGCGGCGACGATCTCGGCGGCCCGGCCGGGCACGATCGCGGTGACCGTGTCGAAGAACTGCCCGCTCGCCAGCTCCACGCCACCGGCGGTCAGACCGGCCGCGAGCAGCGTCGCGTGGTCGTGGGCGTGCCGGGCGATGGCGCGCAGGCCGTCCGGGCCGTGGTAGACCGCGTACATGCTCGCCATGACCGCGAGCAGGACCTGCGCGGTGCAGATGTTGCTCGTCGCCTTCTCGCGGCGGATGTGCTGCTCACGGGTCTGCAGGGCGAGCCGGTAGGCGGGGGCGCCGTCGGCGTCCTTCGAGACGCCGACCAGGCGGCCGGGCAGTGCCCGCTCCAGGCCGCTGCGCACCGCGAGATAGCCCGCGTGCGGTCCGCCGAATCCCATGGGTACGCCGAACCGCTGCGCGCTCCCGCACGCCACGTCGGCACCGATCTCCCCCGGCGCCCGCAGCAGCGTCAGGGCGAGCAGGTCACCCGCGACGGTGACGAGCGCACCGGCGGCGTGGGCGGCCTCGACGATCGGGGCGTGGTCGCGGATCGCACCGGAGGCACCCGGGTACTGCAGGTGCACGCCGAACACGCCCTCGGGCAGCTCGTCACGGTCGGTGTCGAAGAGCTTGACCTCGATGCCGAGCGGCTCGGCCCGGGTCGCGATGACGTTGATCGTCTGCGGCAGCGTGTCGGCGTCGACCGCGTAGACCTGGCCCTTCGCCTTGGACGTGCGGCGGGCGATCGTCATCGCCTCGGCGGCGGCGGTGCCCTCGTCGAGCATCGAGGCGTTGGCGGTGTGCATGCCGGTCAGGTCGCAGACCATCGTCTGGAAGTTGAGCAGCGCCTCCAGCCGGCCCTGGCTGATCTCGGGCTGATAGGGGGTGTACGCCGTATACCACGCCGGGGACTCCAGCACGTTGCGCTTGATCACGCCGGGGGTGTGGGTGCCGTAGTAGCCCAGGCCGATCATCGAGGTGGCGACCGTGTTGCGGCTCGCGAGCTCGCGCAGCTCGGCGAGGACCTCGGCCTCGCTGCCCGCGGCGGGGAGGTCGAGCTCGGCGTGCCAGCGGATCGACTCGGGGATCGCGGCGTTCATCAGCTCGTCGAGGCTGGTGTAGCCGACGGTGTCGAGCATGCGGCGGATCGCGTCGGGGCCGGATCCGAGGTGTCGTTCGGCGAAGTTGCTGGTCATGCGGCTGCTCCACGGGGTTGCGGGGACGATGAGTCAGTCCCTCCCCCGCTGTCGCGCCGTCGCTTCAGCGTCGCCGTTCCCATCGCGGTTCGGGTGCCTGAGAGGTTCCGGGGAGGAATTGCCCCTTCGGCGCCGTCTGCCCTGGTCGAACCTGGGCTCGCGGACTCTCCCGCGCGGGTGTTTGGCACCTGTAACGCTACCAGGAATGATGTTGCGGGTCTGTTACGCCAGCGGGCTCTGCGGTGAGGCCCACGTCACCATCCCAGCTCGGCCGATCTTGACATGAGACACCATCGGGTGTATCAGCGAGCAGCCATCGCCGGAGATGACTACCCTGAGGTTCAGGACGTCCCTCCGCCCCCGGGAGTCGACTGTGGATCAGCAGAGCTGGATCATCGTGGCCGGTGCCGCCGTCGCGATCGTGGCGGTCCTCAGCGCCTGGCGGCAGACCGTGCGGGCTGCCGAGATCGGCGTCGGCGGCAAGGAACTCGCGGTCGTGGCCGGCCTGCTCCACGACCTGCGTACCCCCGAATTCCGCGACGCCTTCGACGCGGCCGTGCGCCTGCCCGCGGACCTGGAGCTGCCGATGGGCTTCGACTCCCTCGCCGCGCCCGACCGGGAGAGCGCGCAGCTCGTCACCGAGGCCTTCGACGACATCGGCGGGCTCGTCGCCGGGCAGCTCGTCCGGGCCGAGACGATCCTGCCGCTCGTCTCGACGCGGGCCATGCGCGCCTGGCACGCGCTCGCCCCGGCGATCGCCGCCGAACGCGACCACCGGGCCCGGACCTATCCCGCCGAGGTCAACCCGACCTTCGCACCGCACTTCGAGCTGCTCGTGGCCGCCGCGCGGGTCCGACAGCAGGCCCACCGCGAGGCCCGGCCCGCCAAAATCAGGTGAGATTCCCCGTCCGGCGGGATAGACAGGGCGGATGACGACCTTCCGCACCGCCGGACCCGATGACGTCGAGCGCTACCTCGCCCTGCGCAACCTGGTCTTCCCGCACCAGGTCAACACCATCGAGGGGGTACGCCACTTCTGGCGCAACGTGCCCGCCGACGAGCACCTGCGCCTCGTCGCCGCCGAACGAGACGGGCAGCTCGTCGGCTTCTCCCGCGCCGGGCTCAACACCTGGAGCAGCGAGGAGGGCACCGCGATCGTGTTCGTGCTCGTGCACCCCGACCACCGCGGCCAGGGCATCGGCACTCAGCTCCTCGCCCAGGCCGAGGAGCACCTGCGCGGTGTCGGCGGAACCCGGATGCAGGGCTGGTCGGCCGACGACGCCGAGACGATGCGCTGGCTCGCGTCGCACGGCTTCACCGCCGGACACGAGCTGCGCTACTCCGCCATCGGGCTCGACGCGCTGCCGCCGGTGCCCTCCCTGCCTGCCGGGGTGACGACGGCGACCTTCGCGGAGCTCGGACCCGCAGCCGTCTACGCCGTGGACAGCGTCGCCACGCTGGACGAGCCGGGTGACATCCCCAACGACCGGATCGACTACGACAAGTGGCTTCTGCACGTCTGGGACGGTCCGGAGCTGGACAAGGAGCTCAGCGTGGGCGTGCTCGTCGACGGGGTCCCGGCGGCGGTGACGCTGCTGGAGGTGGATCGGCCGACCGGCCGCGGGTGGTCGGGCGGGACCGGCACGCTGCGCGAGTACCGGGGGCGCGGGCTGGCGAAGATCGCCAAGGGGGTCTGCCTGCACCGGGCTGCTGCGCACGGGGTGGTCACGGCCTACACCAGCAACGACGAGGTCAACGGGCCGATGCTCGCGATCAACGAGTGGCTCGGCTACCGGCCGGTCGCCACGGGCTGGTCCCAGCTCAAGGCCCTCTAGCCGCTACCGGGCCGGCTCCCGTCCGCGCTAGTCGGCGAAGCCGATCGCCTCGCACCAGAAGCGGGCCAGGAACGCGCCCGGCTGCTCGCCCCAGCGCCGCCACGCCTCCCGCAGCTCCGCGAGCTCCGCCGCACTGGTCAGCCCGGCCGCGACGGCCCGCTCGGTGAGCGCGGGACGCGACAGCACCGCCATGTGCGCCTCGGCGGTGGACCAGGCGGCCTCGGCGGTGCCGTCGTAGTCGACGCTCGCGCTCGCCGTGCAGTCGACGAACCCCGCCTCGTGCAGCAGCCCGCGCAGGTGCTTGCCGACCCGCGGGCTGGTCCCCGACCGCAGCGCCGCGAGGATCTCGAAGGTGCGCGGCAGGGCCGGGTCCGGGGGCGCGATGAGCTGGCCGTCCCAGTCGGCGTCGCGTACGCCGATGACGGCGCCCGAGGCCGCGACCCGGCGGGCCTCGCGGAGCGCGGCGAGCGGGTCCGGCAGGTGCTGGAGCACCCCGTGCAGGAGGATCGCGTCGAACGAGCCGTCGGCGAACGGCAGGTCCCGCACGTCGGCCCGGACGAACGTCACGCCCGGCAGCTCGCCCGGGTCGGTCTGGTCGACGCCGGTGGTGGTGCCCGGCACGACCAGGTCGGCGAGCTCCACCGTGATCGACCCGGGTCCGCAGCCGAGGTCGAGCAGCTGCATGCCGGGTTGCAGGTGGGCGGCGAAGAAGTCGAGGCTGCGCCGGACCCGGCGGCGGGGGTTCGGGGAGCGGTGGTGGGCGCGGGGCGCCTCGGCGTGGAGGTCAGTCATCGCGGACTATCGTGCACCTTCACCGTCCAATTAGGTACATCGGGGATGCCGGGGCCGAGATGCCGCAGGGTACGCATCTCGATCTTGCGATTGACGCCGCCAGCGCAGCCATCGAAGATTGACGAGATGTGGAGCGCGAGATGGCGGTGACGGCGGTGCCGCAACGGATCCTGGTCCCCTTCGCGGGAGACGGATCGGGAGTCGAGGAGCTCACCTGGGGCCAGCACGACGTCTGGCGTACGACGCAGAACTCGGGGGCGCCGCGCATGGTCGGCGGGACGATGCCGCTGACCCCCGGCACCACGATCCAGCACATCGTGCACCTGCTGTCGTTCATCATGAGCCGCCACCAGTCGCTGCGGACCCGGATCCGGACCGAGCCCGACGGCAGGCCGGTGCAGGTGCTCGCCGAAGCCGGCGAGGTGGCCCTGGAGATCGTGGACGCCGGCGGCGGGGCGGACCCGGCACAGGTGGCGCGGGCGGTCCGGGCGCGCTACGCCGGGGAGCCCTTCGACCTCGCGACGCAGTGGCCGGTACGGATGGCCGTGGTGCTCCGCGACGGAGAACCCGCGCACTTCGTCGCCATGTACCCGCACGTGGTGATCGACGGATACGGCTTCGCGGCGCTCATCGCCGACCTGCGCAAGCTGGACCGGACTTCCGGGCGGCACCTGGGGCCCCGGGTCGGCGTACAACCGATGGATCTTGCTCGGGAGCAGCGCGGGGCGGCGGCGCGGCGGCAGAGCGCGAAGGCCGTCCGGCACTGGGAGCGGCTGCTGCGGCACCACCCGCCCCGGCAGTTCCGCGACTCGCCCGATCGGCGCGAGCCGCGTTACTGGGAGGCGACCTACGACTCGCCCGCGGCGTTTCTGGCGGCGGCGGCGATCGGTGCGCGGCTGCGGGTCCACACGGGTCCGGTGCTGATGGCGGCCTATGCCGTCGCGCTCGCCCGGGTGACCGGGATCAGCCCCCGGGTGCTGCGCACGCAGGTCAGTAATCGATTCCGGCCCGACTTCGCGGGCTCCGTCAGCACCCTCGTGCAGCCCGGACTCTGCGTGATCGACGTGGCGGACTGCACGGTGGAGGAGGCGGTCCGGCGGGCGTGGCGCAGCCAGCTCGCGGCGGCCCAGCACGGTTACTACGACCCGCGCGACCTGTGGTCGCTGCTGGACCGGCTCGGTGCCGAGCAGGGATTCCCGGCCGACCCGCTGTGCTACTTCAACGATCGGCGGCGGGCGGCGGCGAAGGCGGGCGAGGGCTCGGTGCCGACGGCCGAGGAGATCCGGGCGGCGCTGGGGCGATCCGCCCTGACCGCGGGGGTGCGTTTCAGCAATCCCGATACGAGCGCCTATCTCAATGTCAATCGGGCATCGGACACGATCAATTACACGCTCCGGGTCGACACCCACGCTCTGACGCCCGCCGAGCAGGAGGCGATTCTGCTCTCCATCGAGGAGGTGCTCGTGTCGGCGGCACTGGATCCGAGCACGTCAACGGGGGTGCAGGGTATACCGACCAGCTACTAAACGTCATCGATCCATGCGAATGGATTGACGCTGCTGGAGGGCTGCGCTAGCCTCCAGTGAACAAATCTTTAACGTGTGAATGATCGTGGAGGGAGACCGCTATGAGCGACCTGATCAACATCACGCAGCAGGCGAACTAGTTTTAGCTGTCGGCTTCGACACCTAAGCTGGTCACTGCGAGCAAGAGCATCAGGTCCGTCAATCGGTTCGCCGATTGGCGGACTCATCATTGAGTCTATTCCCTGCCGCTGCGGCGTTGCCGACTGCGCCCGAATAGCGTCATCGCGGGGAGCACATGAACGAGCGATCCGGTCCCCTCACCTGGGGCCAGTACCTGCCGTGGGTGACGCAGAACGCGGCACCGGACAAGAACACCTACTTCATGATCCTGACCTTCGACGTGATCGCACCGCCGGAGGCCACCGTCGAGACCGCGCTCGGTCTCCTCGACGACATCGTGGAGCGCTACGAGGGGCTCCGGACCACCTTCGAACCCGCCGACGGGGCCACCCGCCAGGTCGTGCACCCGATGCGCGCGGACGGCTATCCCCGCTCGGTGTCGCAGGCCCACCCGGCCGACGGGGAGCCACCGGCCGAGACGACGGCATGGCTCACCGCGCCCTTCGACCTGACCGGCGCCTGGCCGCTGCGGGTCGCGGCGTGGCGCCGGGCCGACGGCCGCTGGGTGCTGCGGCTCGCGGTGCACCGCATGATCCTGGACCGGGAGGGCTCGATCGTCATCCGGGGCTGCTTCCACCGGGGCTTCCGGACCGGATCCATCATCGACGGCACCGAGCCGCCCGCGTGGAACCCGATCGACATCGCCGCCTTCGAGCAGTCTCCGGCCGGCAGCCGCCGGGACGAGCGCGCCTTCGACTACTGGCGCCGCGCGATGATCACCGCCCCGGAGACGCTCTTCACCACGGCACGCCCCGGCCGGCCCGACGACTCCCGGTTCACGATCTTCCTGGGGCGCGAGGACCTCCGGCCGATCGTGCGCGACCTCGCCGCCGCCTTCCGCGTCACCGAGCCCGCCATCCTGAC
This sequence comes from Allocatelliglobosispora scoriae, assembly GCF_014204945.1. NCBI lineage: Bacteria > Bacillati > Actinomycetota > Actinomycetes > Micromonosporales > Micromonosporaceae > Allocatelliglobosispora > Allocatelliglobosispora scoriae. The sequence goes on along the minus strand of NZ_JACHMN010000003.1, from coordinate 2,453,809 downwards.
CGCCACGGCGCTGGCGATCCTCTCCTGGGTCGGCGGCTGGCCCCGGGTCTGCGCCACCATCGCCTCCAACAACCGCAGCCACCGCGACCTGCGCCGCTCGGTCAGCCCGATGCTCGACCGCAGCCTCATCAACGTCGTCGCCGACCCCGCACAGACCTTCAGCGCCTGGGCCGGGCTGGTGGCCGCCGCCACGATCGGTGCCTACCAGCACAGCCACGCGGACCCCAACACGCTGCTGCGCGCCGCCGCCGAGGTGGGCCTGGAGCGCGGCGTCCAGCTGGAACGCCTGCCGATCCTCAACATCTTCGGCGTCGGGGCGGCCGCGACCCGGCGGCCCGACGTTGTGCTGCCCGCGAACATCCCGCCCGTTCCCGAGGACGAGTACCGGGCGAAGCTGCTGCCCGGCCCCCTCGACGGGGTCTACCTGCGGGCGCAGATCCTGTGGCGCCGGGTCACCGTCGAGCTGATCGGCGGCGAGCAGATCTTCGACTTCGCCACCGCCGAACGGGTGGTCGCGCTCTTCCCCGCCGTGCTGGCGGCCCTCGCCGCCCAGGGCGACCTGCCACTGGGCAAGCTCGCCGAGGCGGTCGCGGAGGTCGGACCGCCCGGTCCGGCCGACACCGTCGTCACCGTCGACCACACCCGGGTCGACCTGGCCGGGGTGTCCACCCTGCTGGGCGAGGTCGCGGGGGTGGCCGACTGCGCGGTCTTCGCCCGGGCCGGGCGGCTGCACGCCTTCCTCGTCGGCGACGACCGGCTCACCGATCTGCGGCGGTTGCGGCTCGCGGTCCTCGGCCGCCTCCCCGAGCACCGGCAGGTGCTGGCCCCGCACCTGTTCACCGTGGTCGCGGCGGCACCGGCACAGCGCGACGACCACGCCGCGTGGTCGGCCGCGACCACCCTCGCCGAAGGGTCCGGCAGCACCGACGAACCGCTGCTGCCGCAGAGCGACGCCGAGATCGCCCTCGCCGCGGCGATCGCGGCCGCCCACCCCGCCCTCGCCGCGGACCGGATCGACCTCGCGCTCCCCTACTCGCTGGCGGGTGGGCGGTTCGAACGCGTCGCCGAGCTCCTGGTCGAGCTCCGCGCGCGCGGCATCGAGGGGATCACCGTCGACGACCTGGTGGGTACGCAACCGCTGCTGAACCTGATCCGCACCCCGTGACGACCGTCCTGATGGTGGCCCACGGCACCGACGGCGACGTCGCGCCGGTGATCCGGATCGGGGCGGAGCTGCAGCGGCGCGGGCACCGGGTGGCGCTGCTGACCCACGCCCGCTACTCGCGGCGCACCCGGGCCGCCGGGATCCGGTTCGTGGCCGTCGACACCGTCGCCGCCGACGCGGACAGCCAGGCCGACGGTGTCGCCGACCTCAACAGCATCGGCGAGCGGACCGACCTCGCCGCCGTACGCGACTACTACGAGCGGCACGGATTCGGTGCCCAGCTCCGCTTCGAGTGCCGGGCCCTGCGACGGCTGCACCGCCCCGGCGAGACCGTCCTGGTAGGACTGAGCCTGTCGTGCCTGTCGGTGCTCACCGCGGCCGAGCTGCTGGGCGCCCCGGCGGTGTGCCTCGCCGCGTCACCGCACCACCTCGCCGTGCTGGACCGGGCAGCCGCCGAGTATGCCGAGATCTTCGGCACCGGCGTGGACCTGGTCCGGGCGGAGTTCGGCCTGCCGGGCATCGCGGACTGGGTGTCGTGGCTGGGCAGCGCGGGCACCCGGATCGGGACCTGGCCGGCGTGGTTCGACGCGGCCGGTGCGCGGGCGCCGGACGGCGTACACCTCACCGGTTTTGTCCTTGGCGATGAGGACGGCCCGGCGGCCGGGCCGCTGCCGGAAGCGGTGACCGGCGATGCCGTCCTCGTCGCGGGGAGCACGGGTGCACTGAGCAGCGCGCGGTTCTACCGGTCTGCGGTGTCCGCGGCCGTCGCCACCGGGCGGCCGGTGATCGTCGCGACCCGCAGCCCGGAGCTGCTGCCCGACCCGCTGCCGTCGGGGGTGCGGTGGTTCCCGCACCTTCCCTTTCGGGAGGTGGTCCCGCAGGTCGCGGCGGTGATCCACCACGGCGGGATCGGGGTGAGCGCGCGGGCGCTGGTGTCGGGGACGCCGCAGCTGATCCTGCCGTCCGGGTTCGACCGGCCGGACAACGCCCGGCGGCTGGCGGCGGTCTCGCTGGCACACTGGCTGCCGCAGTCGTCGTGGGAGCCGGATGCGGTGCTGCGCCAGCTCGACGCCGTCCTGGCGCGGGGGCGGGTGACCCTGCCGCAGCCGCTGTCGCAGCCGATCGACGCGGTGTCGGCGACCGCGGACGTGGTGGACGCGCTCTGAGCGTGACGGGCCGGTGGCCGCGATCGCGGACAGTGACGCGCCTGCGCTCCGGGACCACCACCTCGCACGGCGCTTTGCTCTGCTTACACCCACGCAGCGGTGTCGGCGACCGCGGACGTGGTGGACATGCTCTGAGCGTGACGGGCCGGCGGCCGCCATCGCGGACAGTGACGCGCCTCCGCTCCGGGACCACCACCTCGCACGGCGCTTTGCTCTGCTTACACCCACGCATCGACCACTAGATCCGGACATTCCCGGTGATGCGCCGGTGTAAGCAGAGCAAAGCGCCGCGCACACGAACAGGCCACCCCACCAGTCCGTTGACACTGAGTAACGGTCATGGCCACACCGACCCGCGGCCGCGCTACTCGCGCACAGGGCACCGCAAACCGGGGCGGCCAGGATTTCGAACTCGATCGTCTAACGGATCAGAGATTCGCCGGTCGCCGTGTCGATGACGTTGATCGCCTCGGCGGGGCAGGAGTCGGCGGCCGCGAGCAGGTCCTCGTCGGGCTCGACGAGCTCCCGCAGCGGCAGCGCCACATAGCTGTCCATGAAGAGGTGCCGGGGTGCGATCCCCACGCAGCTCCCCGATCCGATGCAGGCGCCGGTGTTGACCCGCACCCGCCAGGTGGCCTCGGGATTCACCAGGTCACCGGCAGTGACTGCGGTCCCCGGATCAGCTGTCCGGTCTTCCATGGGATCTCCTCGGCGGTGACGGCGAGCCGCAGGTTCGGCAGGCGCCGGATCAGCGTAGCCAGCATGGTTCGCAGCTCCATCCGCGCCAGCGGCCCGCCGAGGCAGTGGTGGACCCCGTGGCCCAGCGCCAGGTGCGGGTTGGGCGACCGGGCCAGGTCGATCTCGTCGGGGTCGGTGAAGACCCGGGGATCGCGATTCGCCGCGGCGGTGTGGACGAGGACGGGCTCACCCGCGCGGACCGGCCCGCCGGGCAGCTCGACGTCCTCCCGGGCATAGCGGGGGAACATCGCGAAGGCGGCGATCGGCGAATAGCGCAGCAGCTCCTCGACGGCGGTCGGCAGCAGCTCGGGCTCGGCCCGCAGGCGGTGGAGCAGGTCGGGCCGGGTGAGCAGCAGGTACATGAAGTTGGGGATCTCGGCGGAGGTGGTCTCGAAGCCGACGCTGAGCAGGGTCGCCGACAGGTGCAGCAGCTCGTCCTCGGTGAGGCGGTCGTCGTCGTCGCGGGCCTGGACGAGGGCGCCGAGCAGGTCGGCGTCGGTGGGTTCGCGGCGGCGGCGGTCGATCAACCGTCCCATGTAGATGCCGAGGCGCGCCCTGTACTCGACGATCTTCTCCGGGGACAGCGAGGTCGTGGCGACGATGACACTGGCCCAGGTGCCGAAGCGCTTGCGGTCCGCGACCGGAACGCCGAGCAGCTCGCACATCACCGTCACCGGGAACGGCAGGGCGAAGTGCTCCACCAGGTCCAGCGGCCCGCCGTGGGCGATCATCTCGTCGACGAGCCGGTCGGCGAGCTGCTCGGTGCGCTCCCGGAGCTGCTCGACCCGGCGGACGGTGAACGCCTTGACGACGAGGCCGCGGATGCGGGTGTGCTCGGGCGGGTCCAGGGAGAAGATGCCGCCGTCGGTGAGCTGCTCGACGGTCCGCGGCTCGTCGCGCCCGAACGCACGGCTGAAGCGGGCGTCGGCGAGCACGGCCCGCACGTCGGCGTGGCGGGTGGCGAGCAGGGCCAGGTCGCCGTAGGGCATGCGGACCCGGGCCAGTGGCTCATCGCGCTGGAGCCGGGCGTAGGCGGGGTCCAGCAGCATCCGGTCGGGCTCGCCGAAGGGGTAGCGGCGGACGGTCTCGAGCACCGCGTCACCACCCGGCGGCGACGGCCGCCACGAGTTCCCGCTTGTGCGAGATGGAGACGTTCACCTGCTCGATCTCCACGCGTTGGGCGGCCAGGGCGGCGCTGTCGGCGAGGGTGACGGTCGGCGCACCGGAGGAGCCTCGTTCGACGACGATGTCGCGGGGGACGACGCTGTCGAAGATCCCGACGCCGAGCACCTTGAGCACGGCTTCCTTGGCGGCGAACCGCCCGGCGAGGAACTCCCGGCGGCGGGTGCCGCTGAGCGTGTCGGCGTGGGCCATCTCGACGTCGGCGAAGAAGTAGCGCACGAACCAGGCCCGCTCGATGAGCCGGTCGAGCTCGTCGACCGCCACGAGGTCGACGCCGAGGCGCATCATGCCGTGACGCTCAGGACCGTGGTGATGTAGTCGGCGAGGGTGCCGACGGTGGCGAAGTCGTCCATGCTCAGGCTCTGCGCGTCGATCTCGATGTTGAGCGCGTCCTCCAGGGACATCAGGAGCTCCAGGATCGAGGTGGAGTCGAGGTGCAGGTCCTCCAGGAGGCGGGTCTCCTCGGTGAGGCCGGTGACCTCCTCCTTGCGCACCTCGGCGATCGAGCTCTCGACGACGGCGACGATCTCGCTGCGCTCCATGACGACTCCCCTTGCCACAAATGATCTTGAATGTGATGCGACTTCGAGCATATATGTCTATGCCCCGCTGAACCATCGCCACCACGGGGATCGACGGCTCTCTGTCGCCGCACTAAAATTCGCGGATGCCAGCCGACACATGGTTCGTCACCGGCGCCTCCTCGGGCCTCGGCCGGGCGCTCTGCGAACGCCTGCTCGCCCGGGGCCACCGGGTCGCCGCCACCGCACGCGACCCGCAGACCCTCACCGACCTCGCTCCCGCCGACGCGCGGCAGTGGTGGACCGGCCGACTCGACGTCACCGACCACGACCAGCTCCGCCGCTGCGTCGACGACGCCTTCGCCGCGTTGGGCAGGATCGATGTCGTCGTCAGCAACGCCGGCTACGGCCTCTTCGGCGCCGCCGAGGAGGTCACCGACGAACAGATCGACCGGCAGCTGCGGACCAACCTCGTCGGGCCGATCCAGCTCGCCCGGGCGGTGCTGCCACACCTGCGGGCGCAGGGCGGCGGCCGGATCGTCCAGATCTCCAGCGCCGCCGGGCAGGTCGCGCTGCCGAACATGAGCATCTACCACGCGTCGAAGTGGGGTGTGGAGGGCTTCTTCGACTCCCTCGGCACCGAGGTCGCCGGATTCGGCATCGGGGTGACCATCGTGGAGCCGGGCAGCGCGCCGACCGGGTTCGCCGCGCGCAGCCGGGAGACGGGTCCAGCACTGGCGGCGTACGCCGAAACTCCGGCCGGGCGAGCGCGACGCGCGATCGAGGACGGCACCGTGCGCCAGCCCGGCGATGTCGGCCTGATGGCGGAGGCGATCATCGACTCCGCGGCGGGCGAGCCGGCACCGCGCCGCCTCGCCCTCGGCAGCGACGCCTACATGATCATCCGCAAGTCGCTGCGGGACCGGCTCTCCCGGTTGGAGGCGCAGCAGGAGCAGGCCCGGTCCACCGACGCCGCGGCCCGCAATGTCGCCTGAGATCGCCCGGGCGGGCAGCTTCCCGGTGGCGTTCCACGGCCTGCCCGAGCGGGCGGCACCGCTGACCGTGGGGCAGCGCAACGTGCTGATCTGGCTCGGCAAGGCCGGCACGGCGGCGATCGGCGTCAACAAGTGGGCGCTCACCGTCCCGCCCGGCCGCACCGTCGACGACGTCCGGGCCGCCCTGTCGCGGTTGGTCGCCGACCACGAATCGCTGCGCACCTGCTTCGACCTCGACGGCGAGCAGCGGCAGCGGGTCCTCGGTGCCGGTGACCTGCCCGTCGAGGTGTTCACCGGCGACCGCACCGTCGACGACGACACGGCCGTGGACCACCTGCACCACCGGCTGCGCCACCCGCCCTTCGACCCGGCGACGGAGCTGCCCGTCCGCATCGGGCTGCTCGTGGTCGACGGGACGGTGCGGACCGGCGTCATGACCTTCTCGCACCTGGCCCTCGACATCGGCGGCGCGGCGCTGGCGGGACGCCGGTTCACCGAGCTCGCCGCCGACCCCGCCGCCGCGCCGCTCGCCGACGGCGCCTGGCAGCCGGTCGAGCGCGCGGAATGGGAGCGGTCACCGAGCGGGCAGCGACAGCTCGGCAGCGCCCTGCGCTACTGGGAACGGCAGCTCCGCACCGCGCCCCACTGCGTCTACGCCGTACCCCTCGCCCCCCGGGCGCCCGCCGACTGGGCACCGCCGGGCAGCAGCGCGGCGGACCGCCGCTCACCCGCTTTCGAGCTGCGCAGCCCGGCCGCCGCCATCGCCGTGCCGCACATCGCCCAGCGGACCGGGGTCAGCCCGACCATGGTCGTGGTCGCCGCGTTCGTCGCCGTTCTGGCCCGGCGGACCGGCCATCCCCGCTGCGCCTTCATCTCCCTGGTCGGCAACCGGCTCGGGCGGCACCTGCACGGTTACGTCGGCACGATCGCCGGGCCGAGCCTGGTCCAGGTCGAGACCGACGCCGCCGGCTTCGACGATCTCGCCCGGCGCACCGGCAACGCGTCGCTCGGTGCCGCGCGCCACTCCGTCGTCGACGTGGCCGCGCTCAACGAGCTCTCCCAGGAGGTGTACGCCCAGCGCGGCGTCGCCTTCGCCCGCGACATCGTCGTCAACAACATCCACCACGCCCTCGGCAACCACACCGTCGACCCGACCCCGGCCGACCTGTCCGGCATCCCCGCGGCGGCAGCGCTGACCAGCACCAAGTGGACATCCTGGGAACGCGTACCGCAGCTGCTCAACTTCCGGATGTTCCGCCTCGACGCCACCGCGCTGACCTTCCGCCTCGCGACCGCCTCCGTGCGGTGGGTGCCCGCCGCGGACCTGGAGATGCTGTCCCGGGGCATCGAGGCGCTGCTGATCGCCGCCGCCGACACCGATGTCGACCTGGCGGAGCTGACCGAGTGCACCGGCGTGGAACCCGTTGCGCGCGGACCCGGCTGGCACTACGTCGACGGCTGCTGGATCGAGCTGGCCCAGGCTCGCAGGCTCGTCGCCGACGCACTGAAACCGGCGGTGACCACGGTCCTCGTCGAGCCGGCGCCGGACGGCACTGCGGTCCTCGTGGCCTACGTCGCGGGCGGCCCGGCGGACAGCCCGGAGAAAGCCCATGAGCTCTGCGTGGCGGCGCTGCCGGGGCCCGCCGCGCTGGACTACCTCGCCTACACGACGATCGCCCCCGGCCGCTACGTCCTCTGCGCCGATGCACCGTCCGACGTGGACGATGACCGCGCCTGGCGGGGCCGGGAGGTGCTCAGCTCCGGGGACGGCCGGCCGGCGGCGCCAGCAGACCCGCCCTGACCTGGCGACGGCGGGCCCGGCGCCAGGCCCGCTCCAGCAGCGCGTCGAGCAGGCGGACCACCCGGTCCCCACCGCCCTCCCGGTTGTACTCCGGGAACGTATGGGCCGCCAGCGAGGCCGCGAACGCCGCCGGGTCGAGCACATGTGCCGCCCACGCCGCCCCGGACCCGGGATCGGCCCGCAGCTCGTCGTAGGAGAGGTAGGCGACCCGGTCGGGCGGCAGGCTCGCCACGGTGAAGGCGAGGCGCAGCGCGCTGCGCCGGACCCGCCACCGCGACCGCGCCACCATCGCCGCCCGCTTGGCCGGGTCCATCAGCACACCGAGGAGCTGCGCGGCGGCGGTGCGGTCCCCCATCAGCGCGCGCAGGTAGCCGCTGGAGGTGACGTACCGCTCCCAGGCCCGCGCCATGCTCTCCTCCATCGAGGCGAAGCCTCGGCGGACGAGCAGGATGCGGGCGTCGGGGAACTGGCGCAGCAGCTCGCGCTCGCGACCGGTGTCCCACGGGTTCTTCAGGATGACGATCCCGGTGCCCGGCTCCGCCGCGATCTCCGCGACGAGCGACTCCAGGATGCCGTCGCGCGCCGCCCGCTCACCGAACCCGTAGTCGCCGGTGACGTGGTGCAGGAGCCAGCCGTACTCCTCCGGGGTGGACTCGGTGACCGGCAGCCGGTCCACGCCCCGGTCGGGCACCTTCTGCCGGGCTCCGGCGGCCCGCAGGAAGCGCTCCAGCGTGGGGATGTGCCGGGCGAGCTGCCCCACGGTCAGCGTCGCGCCCCCCGTCGATTCGGTGGCCGCCGCCGTCACCAGCGTGGTGCCGCTGCGGTGGAAACCGCTGACGAAGAGGACCCGGGTCGACATCGGTTCAGCCTATGTCGATCCGTGGATGGCGGACAGGGGCGTAGCGGATCACAATGTGCGGATGGCCGAACGCCCCATCCTCATCCTGGCTACCGGACAGCGGTGCGGCAGCACCTGGCTCCAGCGCGCCCTCACCACGCACCCAGGCGTCTTCATCTGGGGCGAGCACGGCGGTGCCCTCGACACGATGCTAGCCGCCGCCGACACCTTCGCCGCCTGGAGCAACGACCAGGGTGCGCTCGCCGGCGAGGAGTTCGAGGCGGCGGGCACATCCGGCTTCATGGCCAACCTCGCCCCCACCGAGGCGGTGCTCCGCGAGCAGGTGCACGCCATGATCCGCGGCCTGTTCCGGCGGCTGCCGGACGGCTCCGAACCCGCCGGGGAGCTGCGCTGGGGCTTCAAGGAGGTCCGCTACGGCGCCGCGTTCGCCCGCCGGTTCACCGGCTACTTCCCCGAGGCCCGGGTGATCCACCTGACCCGCGATCCGATCTCCGTGCTGCGCTCGCTGGGCTGGTGGGAGCTGACCTCCGGCGGGCGCTGGAAGCGGGAGCGGACGGTCGCGGCGCTGCACTCGTGGCGCGACATCAACGGGTCGTTCCTCGACGCGCCCGACCTCGCCGGGACGGTCCTGCCCATCCGGTACGAGGACCTCACCGGCGACCGGGCCGCCGTCCTGGCGTCGATCTGCGCCTTCCTGGACCTCGATGTCGGCGCGGTGGATCACGGCATGCTCGACGACGTGGTGCACGCACCGGCGCCGTGGGGCCGGACGCGGCGCAGGCTGGCACCGCGCGACGAGGTGGTCGAGTCCTACGCCGAGCACCTGGAGGACCCCGACCTGATCCGGGTCGCCGCCCACTTCGGCTACCCCCTGACCGCGTCCGAAGGGCGCTGAGCACCGCCTCCTATAGGACCAACTCTTCAAGAGTTGGTCCTATGGGAGGGATCGAGCACGTGAAGGCGGCCTATTCGGTGTCGACGACGAGGACCGACAGGTAGCCGAGGTCCGGGTCGTGGTCGACGACGACCGTCCGGCCCGCCGCACCCAGCTCCTCGGTCAGGGTCCACCACGGTGCCGTACACACCATGTCCGCCACCACCCGGTCGGGACCGATCACCGTGACCAGCGACGGCCCGTCCGGCAGGGCCGCGAGCTCGGCGGCGACCATCGCGTCCACATCGGACAGCGCGACGCCGGTGCGCCGGCGCAGGGCGGTCACCCGGTGGGAACCGGCCGCCTCCAGCAGCAGCGCCACCGCCGTGTCCTGCCCGGGAACGACCGTGCCCGGCGGGGTCTCGTAGGGCACGTCGCCCTGCTCGACCACGATCAGCACGGCCCGGTGGGCCAGGCCGGCCGCCAGGTGCTCGCCGATCAGCGCCAGTGCCGTGAACGGCGCCGCGGTGCCCTGGTCGGAGACGGCGAAGCCGAACGGGTCACCCGCCGAATGCTGGTTGAGGCGGGTCGTCACGCACCGACGCGGATCGATCTCGGGAACGGTGTAGGCGATGACGATCAGGTCCGGTGGTGACGCCTCCGGTACCAGGTCGGCCACCATGGCGTCGCTCATCGCCGCGTAGGAGGTGTGCGACCGGGCCAGCACGTCCTCGCGTACGCCGACACCGTACGGCCTGGCCAGGTCCTCGGTGTACTGCTGCAGGCGCGGGCTGCCCTCCCCTTCGCCGGTGAAGGAGCGCCGCCGCACCGCCGCGATCCGCAGCGACGCCGGCACCGTGCCGGGGTTGGGCGGTGTGGCGAAATACATCGCGGTTCCTACTCCTTGTAGAGGCGCTGCGGGCGCATCAGGTCGGCCGGGCGGTCCCGCTCCCGGACCAGATGGTCGACGCCCTCGTCGACGAGCACCTCGGCGGGGTAGCCGTGGCTGAGGAACAGTCCCGGTGACGCGGTCGGCCCGTAGGCGCCCGAGCGCAGCACCCCGAACAGGTCGCCGGGGCGCACCGCCGGCAGCGGCACGTCCTTGCCGAGCTGGTCGTTGGGGGTGCAGAGCGGCCCGCAGACCTGCCACGTCTCGTCGGCGTCCTCGTCGATGCGGTTGAGCAGCGCCATCGGGAAGTTGCGCTTGACGAAGGAGCCGATGCCGACGGCCGCCATGTGGTGGTTGGTGCCGCCGTCGGTGACCGCGTACTTCTCCCCCATCGACGTCTTCACATAGCGCACCCGCGCGACGTAGGTGCCGCTGTGCGCGGCGAGGTAGCGGCCCAGCTCCATCGCGAGCCGGGTCCCGGGGTGGGCGTCGGCGAAGGCGGCGAAGAGCGGGTTGAGCCCGGCCGCGAGCACCTCGTGGTCGAGGTCGGTCTCCTTGGCGAAGTACGCCACCCCGAGCCCGCCGCCGACATCGACGAGGTCCAGCGCGATGCCGAGCCGGTCGGACAGCTCCTGCGCCAGCTCCAGGATCCGCGCCGTGTTGTCGACGATGTCGGACTCCTTGAGGATGCGCGTGCCCAGGTAGACCTGCACCCCCAGGAAGCGCACGTGCGGGTGCCGGGCGACGAGGTCGGTGGCGGCGAGGAGCTGGTCGCCGTCGATGCCGAACTGGCGCGGCTTGCCCGACATGGTGAGCCCGGCACCGGTGGTGGTGAAGCTCGGGTTGACCCGCAGCGCGACCGGTGCCGTCAGGCCACGCTCGGCCGCGAGTTCGTCGATGCGCCCCAGCTCCTCGAACGACTCGCAGACGATGGCGAAGATGCCCTCGTCGAGGCAGGCCGCCAGCTCCTCGTCGCTCTTGCCGGGGCCGAGGAAGATGATGTTCTCCGGGTCGACGCCGGCCCGCCGGGCGGTCATCAGCTCCACGATGGACGACACCTCCGCGCGGGCGCCGAGCGAGTGCAGCAGCGCGCAGATGGAGACGTTGGGGTTGGCCTTGAGCGAGTAGAACATCTCGACCCGGGTGTCGAGCACGTCGCGGAGCTGCTGGAACTGCCGCCGCAGCACGTCGCCGTCGTAGACGAACAGCGGCGTCCCGTAGGTCTGCGCCAGGGCGGTGATCCCGATGCCCTGGATCGTCAGCTCACTCATGGATGGCTCCCTCGATCTGCGTGTCGATCTTCTCTAGTTCGGCCGCCGAGTCCGCGACGAGCACGCCGTAGAGGCGGCCGGTGAAGGGCCCGCCGTCCTCGGTGGCGCCCGCGTTGACGGTGGCGAAGGCGTTGACGATGAGCCCGGCACCGCCCGCGCGGTCGAGCAGCAGCCCGCCGAGCCGGTCGCGGAGCCGGTCGAAGGGCAGCCGCTCGGTGAGCTTCAGGTCGAAGTGGCGGGCGAGCGCGACGGCGTCGGGTCCGATCAGCTTCTCGGCGAGCGTGGCCTGGTAGGTCGACATGTTGCTGCGCGCGTTGATCTCGGTGACCGGGTAGACGCCGCCCGCGGGGTCGAGCATCGCGTCCACCCCGACCACGCCGCTGAAGCCGTCGGCGGCGAGCCGGTCGCCGAGCAGCGCGGTGGCCCGGTGGACCTGCTCGAGCTGGGCGCCGTCGAGCCCCGACGGCATCTGATGTCCCTTGTGGACACCTGCCTGGGTGACGGCCCGTTTGACGAAGTCGAAGTGCACACCGCCGCCGGTGCCGATGGTGAACTGGTAGTTCAGGTCGACGTCCTTCGCCACCCACTCCTCGATGAGCAGCGCGACCCGTCCGTGTCCGCCCTGCGCGGCGTCGCGCTCGACCTCCTTTACCACCATCCGGTGCAGCCGGTCGAGGCGGCGGGGATCGTCCACGACCACGATCCCCTTGCCGGAGACGCCGAACGCGTCCTTGACCACGACCCGCCGCCCGGCCGCGAGTACCTCGTGCGCGGCGGTGACGGCGGCGGCGAACTCGTCCAGGTCGTCGCAGGCCCACCCCTGCGGCTGGCGCAGGCCCAGCTCGTCGGCGACGCGACGGCTGTAGACCTTGCTGTTGACCGCGCGGCACACGGCCGCCGACGGTCCCGCCACCTCTATCCGGGTACGCCGGGCGAGCTCCTCCTCCAGCGCCGAGATCCCGTGCGGCAGCAGGTAGGTGCCGGGGCTCGCGATCCGGCGGAGCTCCTCGATGACGGTCTCGTCGGCGAGGGCGTCCTCGGTGACCATCCGCCCCGGGTCCTGCCCGGCGACGGCGACCACCGTCGGCAGCTCGAATCCCAGCTCCGCCAGGTAGCTCAGGTAGGCCGGGTCGGGTGCCGTCTTGAGCAGCACGTAGTCGTCGGCACCGGCGAGGGTGATGGCCAGCTCGTCCATCCGGTTGACCACCACGTCGGAGGCGCCGAACGACATCCGGGGCAGGCTGATGGCGCCGACCGCCCACTGCCGCTCGACCTCGACGTTGCCGATGAAGACGAACCGCGCCGCCGCGTCACCGGTGAGCGCCGTCTTGAGCCTGCGGGTGAAGCCCTCGCCCATCCCAACCTCCTCTGTCTGCGCAGCCCTAGTGCTGCAGGACCATCGCGGCGAAGGTGGCACCCGTGCCCACCCCGATCATCAGGTAGTGGTCGCCCGGCCGCAGCCGTCCGCTGTCGACGGCGGTCCGGTAGTTGAGGAATCCGTCGCCGCAGAAGCAGTGCCCGGTCTTCGGCACGTTCTCCAGCAGCACCCGCTCCACGGGGAAGCCCATGAGGTCGCAGATCCGCTCCCAGGAGATCGTGTTGACGTTGTGCGGCAGGATCAGCGCGATCTCCTCGGGGCGCAGCCCGGCCTGCTCGATCGTGGCCTGGATGACCTCGCCGAGGATCTTCGGGTAGTCCTCGCGGTACTGGGCGGCCATCTCGTCGGAGATCCGGAACGTGTCGAACTCCCCGCGCAGCTCCACGGCGTAGGTCAGCACCCGGTCCCGCTCGCCACCGGCCCGTACCACGCACGCCACCGACGCCTCGCCCATCACCGACGTACGCGGGACCAGCATCGCGCCCCGGGTGAAGGCCTTCTCGCCGGTCAGCACCAGCGCTCGGGCGTCCGGATCGCCGGTCGCGGCGAGCAGCCGCCCGGCGAGGTCGACGGCGAGCAGCCCGGCGGCGCAGGCGTGCTGGGTCACCGCGAAGGCGACCGCGTGACCCAGCCCCGCCCGGGCCAGGGCGTCGTGCAGCGGGTTCGCCGGGTAGGGCGCGACGACCGGGATGGACCTGGCGTAGACGACGTAGCGGATCCGGGCGGCCCGCTGCGGGGTGAGCTCCAGCCGGGTGATCGCACCGAGCAGGAGGTCGGCCAGATCGCCCTCGTCGCGGGGGACCTCGGCGAGCCCGAAGTAGCGTTCGAAGACCTTCATCTCTGGGACGGTCATCCCGAGCTGCTCGCGCAGGGTGCCGATGCGGACCCGGTTCTCGGGGAGGTAGACGGCGACGGATTCCAGCGACGTCACAACGGGACTCGGGCCAGGCGCTCGCCGAGATAGCCGGCGAGCGCGTCGATGCTGCGGTTGTCCCAGGCCACCTTCGGCTCCATCGGCAGGCCGAAGGTGTCCTCGACGTCGCCGCAGAGCATCAGCGCGTACATGGAGTCCAGGCCGGACTCGGCGAAGGACGCGGCCGGGTCGATCTGGTCGGCCGACCGGTCCAGGTAACCGGCGACCTGGGCGGTGAGCCAGTCACGCAGCGCCGTGAACGACTGCAGGTCGGCCGTAACGTCCACCGGCGTTGTCCTTTCGGTATTGGCGGCGGAGCTCGGGGTCGAGCTCCTCGTGGAGCGGATCGAGGGCTGCGTTCATGAAGTGTTCGCGCATGAGCGCCCGCTGGACCTTGCCGCTGGCGGTCCGTGACACCCCGCCGGGGCGCAGCAGGACCACGGCGGCGGCGTGGAAGCCGATCTGGTTGGCGGCGTGGTCGCGGATGAGCCCGACCAGCTCGGCGAGCCGCTCGGTGTCCCCGGCGAGCTCGCCGGAGCACTCCTGGAGGATCACCACGTGCTCGCCCTGCGGCTGGCCGGGCACCGCGACGACCGCGCCGTAGCGGGTGTGCAGGGCCTCGTGCAGCGATCGGACCTCGTCCTCGATGTCCTGCGGGTGCAGGTTGCGGCCGCGCACGATGAGCAGGTCCTTGAGCCGGCCGGTGATGTAGAGCTCGCCGCCGTGCACGGCGCCCAGATCACCGGTCCGCAGGTAGCCGCTCTCGCCGCCAGCCAGCGTCCCGCCGAAGGTGGCGGCGGTGGCGGCGGCCGCGCCCCAGTAGCCGCCGGCGACGCCGTCGCCGCGCAGCCACACCTCGCCGACCCCGCCCTCGGGCAGGGGGGTCGAGGTGGCCGGGTCGACGACGATGATCTCCATCTCGCACGGGTTGCCGCAGCTGACGATCGTCGGGGTGTCCCGGGTCGCGGGCACGGGCCTGAACTCGTTGCGCTCCAGCAGGTCCCCGTCGACGGCGTGGACCGTCGGTGCGATGCCCCGGGCGCCCACGGAGGCGTAGACGGTCGCCTCGGCCATGCCGTAGCCGACGGTCAGCGCCTCGCGGCGGAAGCCGGCCGGGCCGAAGCGCTCGGAGAACGCGTCCAGGGTCCGGGCCCGCACCGCTTCGGCGCCGATCCCCGCCACCGTCCAGCAGCTCAGGTCCAGCCCGGCGACCTGGGCGTCGGTGACGTGCCGGGCGCAGACCTCGTAGGCGAAGTGCGGGGCGAGGGAGATGTCCACCCGGTGGCGCTCGATGAGCTGCAGCCACCGCACGGGGCGCTTGAGGAACTCGAAGGGCGACATGAAGACGCTGGTGGCGCCGAGGACGAGCGGCTGGAGCAGCTGGACGATCATGCCCATGTCGTGGTGCATGGGCAGCCAGCCGCCGAAGCGGGACTGCTCGCTCGCGGCCATGACGCGGCGGGTCATCGCGACCTGCGCCAGCACGTTGTGGTGGGTGATGACCACGCCCTTGGGGTCACCGGTCGAGCCCGACGTGTACTGCAGCATGACCGGCGAGGCGGCGTCGGCGTCCGGCGGAGTCCACGGCGGCGCGTCCGCAGCGTCGTCGAGCGCGTCAGTGGCCGCGCAGAGCACGTCGGCCAGGCCGGCGGCGTCGCGCCAGGCGGTGACGGTGGGCAGGCTCGCCGACTCGGTGAGCGCGACGGCGATCCCGGCGTCGCGGGCGATGCCGGTGGCCTGCTGGTCGCGCTGGCGGATCCCGGCGGCGGGCATCGGCACGGGCACGGCGATCACGTCGGCGTAGAGGCAGCCGACGAAGGCGACGGCGAACCCCAGACCGGGCGGGTAGAGCAGCATCGCCCGGGATCCGGCGGGCATCCGGGCGCGCAGCCAGACGGCGAGGCGCTGCGCGGCACGGTCGAGATCGGCGTAGGTCAGCGCGATGTCGGCGGTCGCCACGGCCGGGTCCGCCGCATAGATGAGCGCCGACCGATCGGCGCGCTCGACGGCATGCCGACGCAGCACCGCCGCAACGGTGACCTGTGCAGACACCTGCCCACTCCCCCTCCGGTCAGGCGGTTACGGTGGACACGCTATCATTAACATAGATCAAACTAAACGAATAAATCTTTAACTCATCCTCCTCCCCCGAGGGCGAATCCCCAGCCGCACGGCCGAGTCACGCCGTCCAATAGGTGGAAGCGATGATGATCGCTTAGTGTATCTATTTGAGTACGTGACATTACGCTCCCGCGGGCTCCGGCCCGCCATCATCACGGCGCTCGCAGTCTCGATCATGACCACGATCGTGAGTGCCGGTGCCACGAACAGCTCCGCGGCTCCCGCCTTCGGCCTCAAGCAGTGGGTGGGCTCCTGGAGTGCGGCGTCGTCGGTCCCCGGACCGGCCAACCCGGCGCCGTTCGCCGGATTCAACGACCAGTCGGTCCGCTCGATCGTGCGTACGTCGATCAGTGGCGACAGCGTTCGGCTCCGGTTCGCCAACACCTTCGGCGACCGCCACATCACCATCGGGCACACCACCGTCGCGCTGCCGAACGCCGCCACCCCCGAGCGGACCGACGTCGACAGCGCGACCATCCGCGAGGTGACCTTCGGCGGCAGCCCGACGACCCTGGTGCCCAAGGGCGCCGAGATCGTCAGCGATCCGATCGCGATGACCGTCGCCGCACTGCAGGAGCTGGTCGTCACGAGCCACCTGCCGACCCCCACCGGGCCGCCGACGTTCCACAACGTCGCGTCGGCCCAGACCTACGTGGGCGCCGGCGATCAGGCGGCCACGGCCGTCGGCACCGGATTCACCGTGGTACGCACCAACATCTACTTCCTCACCGGGGTGGATGTGCAGACGTGGAAGGCGCTGGGCTCGATCGTCGTCCTCGGCGACTCCATCGTGGATGGCGCGTTCTCGCAGTTCAACGGCTACACCCGCTGGAGCGACCGGCTCGCCGAGCGGCTCCAGGCGGAGAAGCCGCTCGGACCGTTCGAGCTCGGCGTCCTCAACGAGGGCATCGGCGGCAACCAGCTCACCCACGACGGCTCCGAGGTCGGCGCGGCGGGCTCGCCTGGGCTCGGCGTCAACGGCCTGGCCCGGCTCGACCGCGACATCTTCGGTCAGGCCGCCGTCCGTGCCGCCTTCGTGTGCCTCGGCATCAACGACATCCAGCTCTCCAACGACCCTGCCGAGCGCGTCATCGCCGGGCTCAAGCAGGCGGCCCTCCAGGTACGCGAGCGCGGCCTGATCGCGATCGGCTGCACCATGACGCCGTTCGAGGGCTACGTCAACTGGTCGCCGGAGAAGGAGGCGACCCGGCAGGCGGTCAACACCTGGCTGCTGGGCAGCAACGACTTCAACGGTGTCATGGACTTCGACGCCGTCATGAAGGACCCCGCCCAGCCGACGAAGCTGAAGGCCGAGTGGGACAGCGGTGACCACATCCACCCCAACCCGGCCGGTTACACCGCGATGGGCAACGCGATTCCGCTGCGCCTGTTCGGCTGAGACGAAACATCGTGCGGCAACGGCGTACTCATCTGGCACCATGGATGCCTCACGGTGAGTACGCCGTTCCGCCACGGCCAGCCCGAGGGAGCAAGTCGTTGAGTGACGCCGCCCTGGAAGTCCGCGACCTGGTCAAACGCTATCCGAAGCGGAAGGTCAACGCCGTCGACGGGCTGTCGTTCCAGGTGCGGACAGGTGAGGTCTTCGGCCTGCTCGGACCCAACGGCGCGGGCAAGAGCACCACCGTCGGCATCCTCACCACCCGGGTCCGGGCCACCTCGGGCGAGGTCCGCCTGGCCGGGGTCGACGTCCTGCGCAACCCGGTCGCGGCCCGGTCCCTGCTCGCCGTGGTGCCGCAGTCGAGCACCCTCGACCGCTCCCTGACCCCCCGGCAGAACCTCACCTTCCACGCCGCCTATCACGGCGTCGGCCGGGCCGAGCGGCGAGCGCGCGCCGTGGACCTGCTCGACCAGTTCGGGCTCACCGAGCGCGCCGACGACAAGGTCGCCTGGTACTCCGGCGGCATGGCGCAGCGACTGATGATCGCCCGCGCGCTGATCCACGAGCCGAAGGTGCTCTTCCTCGACGAACCGGCCACGGGCCTCGATCCGCAGAGCAAGCTCTTCGTCTGGGAACGGATCCGCGAGCTGCGCGCGCGTGATGTCACCATCGTGCTCACCACCCATGACATGTCCGAGGCCGCCGCGCTCTGCGACCGCGTCGGCATCGTCGACCACGGCAGGCTCCTCGCCCTGGACACGCCGACGGCGCTGACCCGGGAGCTGACCGGCGGCTCGACCCTGGAGCTCGCCGTGATCCCGGCCGCGGGGGCCATCGCCCCGACCGCGGAGTCGCTGCTGGAGGTCCTGCTCAAGATCGAGGGGGTGTCGAGCGGCTCCCGCATCGACGCCGGACCCGGCGGCGACCCGGACGGGCTGCGCCTGCGGCTGCACCTGAGCAGCGAACCACCGGAGCTGATCGGCTCCGTGGTGACGGCGATGGCCGACCGCGCGGCCGTCGTCACCGACGTGCGCGTCGCCCAGGGCAGCCTCGGCGACGTCTTCATCGAGCTCACCGGAAGGGACCTGCGTTGACCGCGCTGCACCCCGCGCCCCCGGTCTCGCCCGCCGCCTCGGCCTGGCTGGCCTTCCGGGCGATCCTCTGGCGCGATGTCTTCGTCACCGGCAAGGAGTTCTGGGTCCTGCTGATCCAGGTCGCCATCGCGCCGCTGTTCATGCTCTTCATCTTCGCCAAGGTCCTCGGCTCCATGCAGGTCGTCGCCGGAGATTACGGCCACACGCTGCTGCCGGGGATCGTCGCGCTCTCGACCTTCCTCGCCGCGCTGCAGAGCGTCGCCCTGCCGCTGGTGATGGAGTTCGGCTTCACCAAGGAGATCGAGGACCGGCTGCTCGCCCCGCTGCCGACCAGTCTCGTCGCGGTGGAGAAGCTGGTCGTGGCGATGCTGCGGGGCATGGTCTCGGCCGCCATCATCTACCCGGTCGGCGCGCTCATCATCGGTACGGCGCCGTGGCATCCGCAGGGGTTGCCGCTGCTGATCGCGATGCTCGTCCTGGGCTCCTGGGCGGGCGGCGGGGTCGGCATGACCATCGGCACCTTCGTCCCGCCCCACCGGATCAACATCATGTTCGGGCTGATCATCACGCCGATCATGTTCACCGGGGCCGTGCAGTACCCGTGGTCGTCGCTGGACTCGATGCGGTGGTTCCAGGTGATCACGTCGCTGAACCCGCTGACCTACTGCGCGGAGGGGGTCCGGGCGGCGATGGTCCCGGAGATCGTGCACCTGCCTCCGGCGGTGGCCGCGGCGGCGCTGGTCGGGTTCTCGCTCCTGTTCAGCGCGCTGGGAATCCTCGGCTTCAACCGGCGCGCCCTCAGCTGACAGTCCGGGATTCGACCGGTCCGGCGGCGGGAGCGGGGTGACCTTGGTTAGGGTGGCCGCGTGACCGATCGCTACGACTCCATGACCTACCGCCGCGCCGGGCGCAGCGGCCTCCTGCTGCCGGCCATCTCGCTGGGCCTCTGGCACAACTTCGGGCATGCCCGCCCCCTGGAGACCCAGGCGGCGATCGCACGGCGTGCCTTCGACCTCGGCGTCACCCACTTCGACCTCGCCAACAACTACGGCCCGCCGGCCGGCTCCGCCGAGGAGAACTTCGGCCGGATCCTCGCCACCGAGCTGCACGGCCACCGCGACGAGCTGATCATCTCCACGAAGGCCGGCTACTACATGTGGGAGGGTCCCTACGGCGAGTGGGGCTCGCGGAAATACCTCACCGCGTCGCTCGACCAGTCGCTGCGCCGCCTCGGCCTCGACTACGTCGACATCTTCTACTCGCACCGGTTCGACCCGGAGACGCCGCTGGAGGAGACGATGGGGGCGCTCGCCTCGGCCGTCACCTCGGGCAAGGCGCTCTACGTCGGCATCTCCAACTACAACGCCGAGCAGTCGGCCCGGGCGGCGGCGATCCTCGCCGAGCACCGGATCCCGCTGCTCATCAACCAGCCGTCCTACTCCATGGTCAACCGCTGGCTGGAGGGCGACGGGCTGCTCGACGCACTCGAGACCGCCGGTGCCGGTGCCATCGCCTTCTCGCCGCTCGCTCAGGGGCTGCTCACGGATCGGTACCTGAAGGGCGTACCCGCCGACTCCCGGATCGCGACCAGCCACTTCCTGAACGAATCCGCGCTGAGCGAGGAGATGATGGCGAAGGTCGTCGCCCTGGGCGCGATAGCGGCCGGGCGCGGGCAGTCGCTGGCGCAGCTCGCGCTGGCGTGGGCCCTGCGCGACCCCCGCATGACCAGCCTCATCATCGGCGCGTCGAGCGTCGGCCAGCTCGAGAACAACGTCGCCGCGCTGAACAACCTCGGCTTCGACGACGCCGAGCTCGCCGAGATCGAGAAGATCCTCGGCTGAGCGCTGTCCGGGGCTACGGTCGGGCGGACGCCCCGCCCGTAGCCCCGGACGGCGGGATCGGCCTGATCTCGAAGGTCAGCGAGTCGAGGTTCGGACCGCCCGCTCCCGTGGCGGCGGTCGCCCGGATGACGATCGGACCGGCGAGGACGGAAACGCTCAACGCCGTGCTCTGCCACACGTCCCAGCTCGTGGTGCTGCCGAACGCCAGGTTGCGGGCGACCAGCACGCCGTTGACGGTGATGTCCATGGGCCGGTTCGTCGCCGAGCCGTTGGCATAGCGGAAGCCGATATACATCGAGCCGGCGATCCCGGTGCTCGTCGCGAACTGCACGTAGGAGCCGGCCGCGCTGTTGTAGTCGACGAATCCGGTGCCGGTGTAGCCGCTGTGGTCGGATGCGACGGCTCCGCCGCTGATCGTGGCGTTCTCCGCCTGGAACATGATCGGGGCAGCCGCCGCTCCGGTGGCCGGCAGGAGCCCGAGCACCATGGCGGCGAGCGCGACGACGGAGGCTCGACCGATCGACATTCGTCTCATCGTTCCTCTGTAGTCCATCGACGAGCATCACGTCAAGGCGCGTGGAGGGGCTCGACGACCGGGAGACCGGCGAGTGGCTGGTCACCGCGGGCGGCAGGATCGGCTCGGCACCGGCGTGGCCGCCGTGCCGGGTCCGGGATTCCCGGACCCGGCACGGCGCGCCGTGCTCAGCTGCAGGCGGTGCCGTTAAGGCTGAACCCGCTCGGCGCAGCGGCGTTACCGCTGTGGTTGGCCTGGAAACCGATGGTCGTCGAGCCGCCCGGCGGGATGACGGCGTTGTAGTTGACGTTGGTCGCGGTCACCTGCCCGCTCGTCGGCGCGTAGGTGGCGCTCCAACCGGAGGTGATGGTCTGCCCGGATGCGAGCGTGAACCGCAGCGACCAGCCGTTGGTGGGCGTCGAGCCGGTGTTCGTGATGGTGATGTTGTCGGTGAGGCCGGTGTTCCACGGACTGACCGACTGGGTCACCCGGCAGGTGCCGTTGCCGCCGCCCGGCGAGGTCGACGGGTTCGGGCTCGCGCTCGGACGCGGCGAGCTCGCCGTCGCGCTCGGCTGCGGGCCGGTCCCCTCGCTCACGGTGATGTTGGAGCTGCCGCTGCTCTGGTAGCCCTCGGTGGCGAGGATCTGGTAGTTGTGGGTGCCGAGGTTCAAGCCGAGGCCCGCCCACGCGTTGAAGTGGTTGGCGGTGGTGATGGTGCCGCCGGTCCGGTGCTGCTGGCGGACGCTCCAGTACTGGTAGAACGTCGCGTTCCCGATGATCGAGGGCTGGTTGACGCGCAGCGTGCGATAGATGTCGTAGGTGCTGCCGTCGGTGGTGACGGAGCCCAGCCGGGTCGCGCCGGTGCTCGGGTTGTAGCTGCCGAAGTTCTCCACCACGTAATACTCGATGAGCGGATTGGTCGTCCAGCCGTAGAGCGCCAGGTAGCCGTTGCCGCCCGGGCTGAACGTGCCCGAGTAGTTCACGGTGTGGCTCGACCCGGGGTTCCAGCCCTTGCCGACGACGGTGTTGTTGATGCCGCTGAACTGCACGCTGTACTGCCCGGCGGCGCCGAGGGTCATCGTGACGTTGCCGCTGTCCTTCCAGTAGGAGAAGAAGAACCCGTTGTGCGTGCCGGTGGTGTTGGAGGTGATGGTCCGGTTGGCCTCGGCGTGGGCGACACCGGCCAGGGTCATCGAGGCTGCGGCCAGCAGGGCGGCACTGGCGGCGGCGATGAGCAGCTTCGGGTAGGTGCGCCTGCGGCGCGACGGTGGGGACGGGAGTTCGGACACGTGCGTCCATCCTTTTCGTGAGGGCGGCCCGAGGACCAGGCCGCGTGACACGACTCGACGCCGTCGCGGGCCGCCAGGGCGCGGCCGCACGTCAGCGTTGAAGTTCATCGATGCTGGCAGTATTCGTTCAGCTCGATCGGACTGTCAACAACTTCCGGAAGTTCACGAAATTCTCGCCCTCTCCAACTCGGCATCGATCAGCAATTCTGTGTTGATGCCGACCGACCCGACCACGATCGCCGCATCGTGCCTCGTGAAAGTTTCAGGACGGATCCTCCGCATAGGATGCGGTGATGGACACATCCCCGCTGGACGCCCTGCCGAGGATCGGCGCACCCGCCACGCGCGCGCTCAACGCCGCCGGCTACACCACGCTGCGGCAGCTGGCGGGCGTACCCGGGAAGGATCTGGCGAAGCTGCACGGCATGGGGCCCAAAGCGCTGCGGATCATCGAGGCGGCGCTGGCGGAGCACCGGCTCAGCCTCGGGTGAGGCCCGGCCGGGCGGTGCGGAACGTCCGCCGGTAGGCCTCCGGCGGCACCCCGAGCAGCCGGTGGAAGTGCCGGCGCAGCGTGGCGGCGGTGCCCATGCCGGTCCGGTCGGCGATCAGCTCGATGGTGTCGTCGGTGGTCTCGAGGAGCTCCTGCGCCCGGTGCACCCGTTGCGTCAGCAGCCATCGCAGCGGGCTCGTGCCGGTGACGGCGTGGAAGTGCCGGGTGAGGTTGCGCGAGCTCATGCTCGCCTGGCGGGCCAGGTCCGGCACGGTCAGGTCCTGCTCCAGCCGGGCGCCGGCCCAGGCCAGCAGCTCGGCGAGGACGTGGTCCCGCCCGTGGGACACCGCAGCCGGGATGAACTGCGCCTGACCGCCCTGCCGGTGCGGTGGCACGACGAGGCTGCGGGCGAGCGCGTTGGCGACCGCCGCGCCGTGGTCGGCCCGGACGAGGTGCAGGCAGAGATCCATCCCGGCCGCCTTCCCCGCGGAGGTCAGGACGGTGCCGTCGTCGATGTAGAGCACATCCGGGTCCACCAGCACCCGGGGATGCCGCTCGGCCAGCAGCGACGTGTGCGCCCAGTGGGTGGTGGCTCGCCGCCCGTCGAGCAGCCCGGCGGCGGCCAGGACGAAGGCCCCGGTGCAGAGGGAGACCACCCGGGCACCCGCCTCGTGTGCCGCGCGCACGGCGTCGACCAGCTCGGGCGGCGGCGGGTCCTCGGCGCTGCGGATGGACGGGACGATGACGGTGTCCGCCGCCGCGAGCGTGTCGAGCCCGTGCTGGATGCCGGCCCGCAGCCAGCCGCCGACCTCGGCGGTGTCGGGACCGCAGATGGAGAAGGCGTACCACGGGTCGGCGAGACCCCGGTCGGTGCCGAAGACCTCGCACGCCGCGGCGAGCTCGAAGAGCGGGGTTCCGTCGGCGACTGCCAGGGCGACCGAGTGCATGTCCGAAAGTGTACGGGGCACGTCATTGCGGCCACTGGTGCTCGACGATCATGAACGCGAGGCTGGGAGCATGACAGAACAGACAGTCGCCGTCATCGGCGCGTACGGGCACACCGGCCGTTTCGTCGTCGCGGAGCTGCGCCGGCGCGGGCTGACTCCGATCCTGTCCGGTCGTGACGCCGGCAGGCTGCACGCGCTCGGGGCGGCTCATCCCGGATCGGAGGTCCGCCCCGCGTCGGTCGACGACCCGGCCTCGCTCGACCGGGCCCTCGCCGGTGCCGCCGCGGTGATCAATTGCGCCGGACCCTTCGCCTCAACGTCCGCAGCGGTTCTCGAGGCGGCGTTGCGGGCCCGGATCCCCTACCTGGACGTGACGGCGGAGACCGAGGCGGTCATCGACACGTTCGCCCAGTACGCCGACCGCGCCCGCGACGCCGCCATCCCGGTCGTCCCGGCGATGGCGTTCTTCGGCGGCCTCGGCGACCTGCTCGCGACGGTGGCGATGGGCGACTGGGCGGCGGCGGACCGGATCAGCATCGCCTACGCCCTCAGCAGCTGGAAGCCCACGCACGGCACCCGGGCGACGGGTCAGGTCTCCGCCGGGCGCAGGGACGGCAGGCGGATCCGCTACGCGAACCACCGGCTGGAGTTCCGCACCGGCGAGGCTCCGGTCACCGAGTGGACCTTCCCCGAGCCGATCGGAACCCGGGCGGTCGTCGCGGAGTTCACGATGGCGGACAGCGCCACGATCCCCACGCACCTGTCGACGCGCGAGATCCACACGTACATGTCGGTCGATGCGGTCAGGGACCTGCGCGATCCGGCGTCGCCACCGCCGGAGGCGACGGACGCGCAGGGCCGGTCCGCGCAGACGTTCCTCGTCGAGGTGGTCGCGCACGCGGCGGGCGAGACGCGCCGCGCGGTCGCCCGCGGCCAGGACATCTATGCCGTCACCGCGCCCCTGGTCGTGGCGGCGGTCCAGCGCATCCTCGCCGTGCCGGGCGGGCCGAGCGGGGTCTTCGCGGCCGGCGAACTCTTCGACGCGCGAGACTTCCTGCGATCGCTCGGCCCGGACCACCTGACGCTCGACCTCCCTTCGGTGGCAGGCCCTCGGATCGACCGCTAACGGCCGCCGGGCAGGTCGAGGCCGGCCGGAGCGCGCATCCGCCACGCGTCGGTGACGAGTTCGGTGAGCCGCTCGGCATCGACCCGCCCCAGCCGCAGCATGACCAGCGGCATCCCGTCATAGGCGGGCGTCGTGAAGAAGAGCTCCGGCTCGCCGAGCAGCAGCGCCCGCTTCTCCGCCTCGTCACCGACGTAGAGCACGGCGACATCGGTGCGGATGACGCGCGGCCTGCCCGGCTGCCGTTCGGGATAGGACCAGACGAACCCCTTGCCGGCGACCCGGAAGTCGAAGCCCTCGCTGTCGATCTCGACGACGTGGGGCAGCGCGAGCGCCAGTCGGCGCACGTCGTCGGCGTCAGCCACAAAGATCAACCCCACTCCGGTGTACGCGTCCGAACCATCGCCACCTGAGCACCCTAGTACGCGTTCCGGGCGGGTGTCGGTGGCTCGTGCAAGGATGGGCCGGACAGGAGAGGTGACCATGGCTGAGTTCCCGCAATTGCTGCACACCGTGCTCGACACCACCGACGTCCGGGCGCTGGCCGAGTTCTATCGGCACCTGCTCGGCCTTCAGTACCGGCCGGGTGACGAACCTCCCGCCGACGGCACCGCCGACGATGCGGACTGGCTCGTCCTCGTCGACGCCGACGGTGTCCGCAAGCTCGCGTTTCAGCAGGAAGCCGAGCTGAGGCCGACGACGTGGCCGACACACGAGGTCCCGATGCAGCTGCACCTCGACTTCACCGTGTCGAGCTTCGAGGAGCTGCAGCGCCAGCGGGAGCGGGCCGAGTCGCTCGGTGCGAAGATCCTGCTGGACCGCACGGCCGACCAGGGCGAGCCGCTCTATGTCTTCGCGGACCTCTCCGGCCACCCGTTCTGCATCTTCGTCGCCTGATCCCCGAGCGTTCACTCAGCTCGGGGCGGTGCCGGTGTCCCGGACGCGGGCGTGCAGGTGCATGTCGTGTCGGCCGTCGGCGTGGACGGCGGCGCTGCGCTTGGTGCCCTCCAGGAGATAGCCGGACTTGACCGCGACCCGGCACGATGCCTCGTTGCGGGTGGAGTGGTCCAGTTCCAGGCGGTGGAAGCCGATCTGCTCCAGCGCCCACCTGCTCACGGCGGTGAGCGCACGGGTCGCCACACCGGTGCCGCGGGCGGCCGGGAGCACCCAGTAGGCGCAGCCGGCGACACCGTCATCGAGGTCGATCCCGCGCATGGCGAGCCGCCCGAGCACCTCGCCGCTGTCGTCGCCGGTGATCGCCCAGTGCGCGGCCTTCTCCCGGGCCCAGTCCCGGCGGTAGTCGTCGAACCACTCGTGGACCTGGGCCTCGGACACCGGTCGGCGCGTGTGCCAGCGCTGGATCGCCGGGTCCTGATAGGCGGCGAGGAACACCGGTGCATCGGCGGCCTCCCACGGCCGCAGCAGCACGCCGCCACCGGCGGCGAGAACGGGTTGCGGTGCCGCGACGAGGGTCCCGGCCGGGATGGCGGACGGCGTCGACAGAACGTGGTTCATGCGCTCATCCTCGCTCGACCGTCGCACCCTTGATCACGCAGGTTCCCGGAAACAGTCCCCTGCCACCGCCGGTGAAGGGCCGACTTCCGGGCAACAGCGCGATCATGCCCCGAGCGCGGCACTCCAGCGCCAGCGCCTCAGGCGACGGGGAGGAGCTGGTGCAGGCGGCGCTGCAGGCGCTCGACCGCCTCGGACTCGCTCAGCCCGCGGTCGGCGTCGGACGGCTCGCGGCTGAACACCACCGACCACGTGTCGTTGTCCGCGGCGGCGGTGACCCACCCGATGTCCTCGGTCACCCCGCTGCCGGTGGTGTCGACCGCGAAGGAGACGACACCCGGGCGGTTCCGCTCCAGGAACTGGCGCGCCACCGCGAGCAGCTGCCCGCCCACGTCGAGGGTCCGGTTCATGCCCGTCACGTCGAAGCAGCGGTGCTTGCGCGGCGTCACCAGCAGCCGGGCCCGCCCCGAGTCGAAGAGGACCGCGCCGTCGGACTTGTCCGCCGAGATCAGCCCCAGCTGGACGCAGACCGAGGCCTTGGTGACCGCCTCGCTCACGGCGCCCGTCGCGGGGGCGTAGGTGACCCGCTCGCCGTCGCTGACCGCGAGCCCGCGGACGATCAGGGAGCTGAACCCGGCCGAGATGGCGGCCTCACCACGCTCGGCGTCGGTCAGCCCGATCACCTGCGCGGCCCGCCCGCCGAGCGGTGTCGTCGCCGGGCTGCTGGCGATGAGGTAGGAGAGCTCCGCTGCGGTGAACGAGACCCGGTCGGCGGAGGCCGTCATGCCGAGGCGCGCCGTCGGCTCTTCCTCAGAAGATTGCATTGAAGATCCCCCTGCCGGTGTTCAGTGCGTCGGAGGCGAGGTTGCCGACGCCCTCGACCACATTGCCCGCGCCCTCGATCAGCGGGTCGAAGGTCTCGTGGAAGCCTTCGGTGGCGCCCTCGACGAGCCCGGTGCCGGCCTCCCAGGCATCGTCCCACCGGTCGCCGACCCAGTCGCGGACCGGCTCGTAGCTCGCGGCGATGGAGATCCCCGCGGCGACGATCCCCACGCCTGCCGCGACGGCGATGGTGAGCGGCGCGGTCGCGACCAGGCCGACGACGAGTGCCGCACCGCCGAGTCCGACCGCGAGCCCCATCAGGATCACACCGCCGGTGTCGCCTTCGACGATGTAGCCGCCCAGGGCGAACCCGTCCAGGGCGAGGCCGAAGACACCGACGGCGGCACCGGCGGGCCGCAGGAACTTCAGCAGCGGCGAGGCGTGGTCGAGCGCGTGCACGGACTGCTCGACGAGGGTGAGACCGATGTCGCCGATGTCGCTCCAGAAGTGCAGGCCGTGCATGAAGTGCAGGAAGTCGTCGAGCGGGCCGTGCGGCGCCTCGCCGAAGACACCGTGGCCGTCGGCGGGAGCCTCGCCGAACACACCGTGACCGTCGGCAGGAGCCTCGCCGAAGACGCCGTGGCCGTCCTGGCTCGCCTCGATCTGCTCGTTGGCGTTGACGAAGGCGATGATGCTCATGCGCCGCATCAGCTCGGCGGTGAGGCCGAGCGCGGGCGCGTTGGAGCTGGCCCACTCCGACCGCGCCTCGTGGGCGTCCGGACCGTCCCATGTGGAGTGGAACAGGGCGCCGGTGAGCCGGCCGCGCAGCTCCTCCAGCAACTGCGCTCCGAACAGCAGGTGGCGGCCGAGCATCTGTACCTGGTGCGGGTCATTGCCCACGAACCCTGACATGGATCTCCACCTCCCCCGCAGTGACGGATACGGACACGGGCCCGCTTGCGCGGGCCCGTGTCGCAGCTCAGTTGGCTGAGGTCTGCTCCTGCGCGTCGGCGTTCGACAGCGCCTTCTGCGCCGCGTGCTCGATCGAGTCGGCCACAGCGAGCAGTGCCTGCATGTGGTGACCCTGCCACTCGCCGACGAACTGATCCCGGTCAGGTCCAGTCCACGGCGTGGCCTCGATCTGCGCGCCGATGCTCGAAGCCAGGTCGCGGATCTGCGTGGAGCCCGTGGAAAGCTGGGCAGCCATCGCGCGGACCTGCTCCGGATCCATACCCAGGTAGGGACCAGTCATCTTCATCTCCCGTTTCAGTCACCTTCACGGCTGAGGCCGCGAAGTCCGCCGACTGAAAGATACGGGGCTGTGTGGACGGAAGTACATGGGGACAACTCCCCTATGCTGCTGCCCAACTGAACACGTAGTGGATGACCGTTTGGCCGGGTGCGGTGCCGGTCGACTTGTATCCGCCCTGGAGCTGCAGGTCGAGGTATCCGACCTTGGTGGCAGCCCACGGTGTGCGGGTCTCCTCCACCTTGCCGGAGTCCCTGATGGCGGCGGCTTTGGTAAACCAGGTCTGCGCGGCACCGGCATCGAGACCGAAATCACTCAGGGCAGCGGCGAGGTGGTCGCGCCCCTCCTCCAGGGTCGGCGCGTAGAACTGGATGTCCATTGTGGTCGGTGCGCCGGTCTTCGGGTCGGGTGCGCGCATCGCGTCGACGCCGACGATCTTGGCGTCGAAGGCGAGCTGCTTGCCCCCGGGCAGGCTCACCTTGATCGGGAACGGCTTGTGGTCGTCGGTCTGGAAGGCGTACTGGGCCTTGCCGTCGGGCAGCCCCACCGCCGCACGGGAGGGCGGACTGGTGAGGTCGAACACCTTCACGTCCCGAGTGCCTGTATCGCTGTCCACCGAGCATCCCTCCACACCGAGCAGAACGAGTAACGCCAACGCCATCGAGGCCCGTCTCCGGTTGATCATTGGTCGAAGTCAACTTTCCAGTCTGTGAAGTAGTGCTCGCCCAACGTGTCGAGCCGGTTGTAGATCCGGTTGTCCTCGGTCCGGTCGACGACGTCTGAGCTGATGATCGCACGGGCCTGGTCCGGATCGTTGCGCAAGAGGTCCTGGAACGCCGGCAGGGTGTCGTGGGTGATGTAGTCCCAGCGGTCGTTGAAGTTGGCGAGGTTGCCGTCGGGGAACGGCGTGGTGACCGTCACCGAGCCCTGCAGCGGGTTGTCCCACGGCGTGAACGGGATCCGGTCCGGGCCCGGGGTCTCCTGGGTGAACTCGAACGGCCGGTATTCGCCGAAGCCGTGCGCACCCGGGATCGACGGCTCCCCGATCGCCGTCATCGCGTAGGTGAAGGCCGGTCCGGTCGGGGAGTGGTCGTACATGAGCTGGTAGTTGCGGTCCAGTACGGTCCACTGCTCCCGGTGCAGGAGCTCCTCGTTGCCCTGCATGACGAGGTCCTGGTCGCCGGTGCGCGTACCCAGATCGATCTTCTCCCAGGCCTGGACCGTCTGCGCGTCGATGAGCCCGGCGTCGCCGAGCTGCTGGATGCCCGGCATGCCCGCGCCGAGGTAGGCCTCGTGCTGCATCGCCATGTCGGTGAAGACGTCCTTCTCCATCTGCAGGAAGGTGGTCTCGTAGAACTTCAGCTCCGCCTCGGAGGCGTTGGCGAGCAGGTCCATGCCCGGCGGTACGCCGGGCAGGCCCGCGAACTTCGCCGCGAGGTCCCGGAACATCTCGATGTCGAAGAACCCGGCCGACAGCGACGGGCCGACCATGTTGGCCATCCCCGCCCACTGCAGGTTGGGGTTCTCCAGGAAGAGCTTGCCGTAATAGGTGTAGACGTCGGTGACGGTGTCCTTGAGGACCGTGGCACCGAGGGCCGGGTCCCACACCGACATGTCGATGCCGGCCCTGTCCGCGGCGATGGCGAGCCAGTAGGCCTGCAGCTCCTCCGGCGTGGCATCGGGCCCGGGGAACGGGATACGCGGCGTGTAGAGCGCCGCCAGGGCCACCTCACCGGCGCTCGCGTCGCGCTGCGCACCGGCGTTGGCGAACAGCGTCTGGCTCATCGCGTGGAAGAGCTGGGCGGCCGAGCCCAGTGCCGGGGCGTGGCTGGCGTCCCAGTCCGAGCGCGCGTCCTCCGCGTCGGGACCGGCCCAGCCGGTGTCGAAGAGCTCGGCGGTCAGGCGCAGCCGCAGTTCATCGAGCAGCGCCGCCCGGCTGAGCAGGTGCTCGCCCAGGGCGTCGAGCTGGACCGGATCGGCCCCTACGTAGGTGCTCATGTCGTGCCTCCCCTCGTCTGTGAGATCAGTTGGGTAGTGCGATCTGGACGATGCGCGGCTGCCCGCGCAGGACCAGCAGGCCGCGTCCCGGCGGTGGCGAGGACAGCTTGGGCTGTTTCGCCTGCTCGAAGCCGAAGATCGTGGCGTACTGCAGGGCCGGGGCGACCTGGAGGCCGACACCGGTCCGGGCCCGGACGAGCTGGTAGACGGGGTCCGACTTCAGCATCCGACTGGAGTCGCCCTCCACCACCACGAAGTGGCCGTGGTCGCGGCAGACCTTGAAGAGGTTCTCCAGGGTCGCCTGCGGATCGCGGATGTCGGCGAGGTCCGGGAAGGACTCCACGATGATCGTGCGGGGCGCCGACGTACGCAGGTCCGCCGTGAGCTGCTCGGCGAGCTTGCGTACGTCGTCGGCGTTGGTGGCGCTGCTGACCCACTGGGCGGCCCCGACCAGGCCGGGGTTGACCCGTGGCGAGAAGAGGTGCAGCTCCATGCCCGGCCGCGAGCGGCGCAGGCTCGCCACGATCGTGGTGAGCGTGGTGGTGCGGCCGCTGCCGGTGGGCCCGGCGACGACGAAGAACCCGCGCGGGTCGAACCCGACCGGCTCCAGCGTGTCGTATGCCTGCCCGATCACCGGCAGATCCCCGGCCGGCAGGTCGGCGAGGCGGACCTGGGAGGCGAGCGAGTCGACCGGTGCGGGCACCGGCAGGTCGGCCCGGCGCAGCGCGTCGGCGAGCGACTCGATCGCGTTGAGCTCGGCCTCGACATCCGCGCCGCCGGCGATCCCGACCTGCATCTCGGTGCGGTCGGCCAGGGCCCGTCCGGGCGGCGCGTCGGGGCTCAGCGCGTCGGTGTTGCGGATGCCGAGCAGGTTGTAGTCCGCCTCGGCGATGCGCAGCACCAGGCGCTGCTGGGCGGTCGAGGCGAGGCTGCCGGGCACCGAGTTGGGGCGGTCCGTCGTCATCGCCAGGTGCACCCCGGCACTGCGCCCCCGGGTGGCGACGTCCATCAGCCGCTCGTAGATGCCGGACGCCGTCCCGGGCGGGAACTGCTGGTAGAGCGAGCCGACGCCGTCGACGAGCAGCAGCACCCTCGGCATCTTCCACCGGTCGGCGACCGAGAGCCGCTGCCAGTATCCGCTGAGGTTGCTCGGCTGCGCCGCGGTGACGAGCGGCGCGCGCTGGTCGATGAGGCGCTGCAGCCGGCCCAGCAGCCGGGTGAGCTTCTCCACGTCGTCGCCGCGCACCACGTCGGCCATCTGTGGCAGCGCCTCCAGCGGATCGAGCCCGTGGTTGCCGAAGTCGATGCCGTAGACGTGGCAGGGACCGGCGTCGCCGCGGGCCGCCGCCAGCGCCAGCGAGCGCAGCACCGTGCTCTTGCCGCTGCCGCCGGAGCCGTAGACGATCAGGTTGCCGCTGGTGTCGGGGTCGAAGAGCGCGAGCGGCTGGCGCTGCTCCTCGGGGATGTCGCGGCGGCCGATGACGATGCCGGGGCCGTCGCCCGCCGACTTCGCCGCGAGGTCGAGCCGCACCGGCAGCTCCGGCCGCCACGGCACGAACGGCTCGGGCAGGCGCAGGATGTCGTTGGCGTGCCGGATGGTCGCCACGATCCGGCCGATGTCGGTGGCGACGTGGTCGGGCGCGGTGAAGGCGGCCTGCCACGGGTCGGCGAGGCCGAACGGCATGGGCCGGATCAGCACGTCCTGCCCGGCGGTGTCACCGGCGGTCCAGCCACCGGCGTAGGCGGCCTGGAACATGGTGACCCGGCCCGGTCCGGTGCGTGCCGCCGCCCGGCCGGGGATGTCCAGGTCGAACGCGGCGGCCATCGGCGAGCCGAGCACGTCGTTGCTGTCCCCCGCGTCGGCCATCCGCAGCGCGATCCGCAGGTTGGTGTTGGCGCGCAGCTGGTCGTTGATGACGCCGGTGGGGCGCTGGGTGGCGAGGATCAGGTGCAGGCCCAGGGAGCGCCCGCGCTGGCCGATGTCGACCATCCCGTCGACGAACTCGGGGATCTCCTTCTTCAGCGCCGCGAACTCGTCGACGACGATGACGAGGCGCGCCGGGGCGTGGTCGAGGTGGTAGCGCTCCATGTCGGCGAGGTCCTTGGCGCGGAACCGCTTGACCAGGTGCTCCCGGCGGGTCAGCTCGGCCCGCAGCGAGGTCAGCGCACGGCGTACCTGATGGGGGTCGAGGTCGGTGACCATGCCCACCGAGTGCGGGAGCTGCGAGATCACGCCGAAGGCCGACCCGCCCTTGTAGTCGACGAGCAGGAAGTTGACCCGGCGCGGGTCGTGGCCGGTCGCCATGCCCAGCAGCCAGGTCTGCAGCAGCTCGCTCTTGCCGGCGCCGGTGGTGCCGCCGAGCAGCGCGTGCGGTCCCTGCGCGACGAGGTCGAGGTGGTATGCCTCGTTGGTGCCGAGCGCACCGACGAGCGCGCGCAGCCCCGGCTTCGTCTCGTCCCAGCGGTCGATGATGCACTGCGGATCCGTGTCGACGGGGGCCTGCGCGAGGGTCACGAAGGAGGCCGAGCGCGGCAGGTCGCTCTCGTCGGAGGTACGCGCACCGGCGTCCACGACCGGCGACAGCCGCATCGCGAGCGCCTCCGCCTGTGCCCCGCTGATGAGCTCCACCCGGACCGGCTCGACCCGGTCGCCGGTGCGCACGTGGCCGACCTCGCCGGCCGTGGCGTCGTCGGCGACCTCGACGAAGGTGCGGCAGACCGCGGGCAGCCGGACCACGTTGGCGGAGAACCAGATGACGTGCACCCCGGCCTCGGGTCCGCGTTCGGCGAGGTCCACGAGGCGGCCGCGGTCGACCTCGGTGTCGTCGCTGACGAGCAGCACGACGGCGGGCAGCGGTGCCGAGCGGGCCTCGGTGCGTACCTTGATCAGGTCGTCGAGCGCGGCGAGCAGCGCGATCGAGGCGCCGCCGCCGGTGGTGAGGTGGTCCACCCGCAGCGGCGTGTGCGCCGACAGCGGGAAGGGCGAGGTGTGCGGCAGCCACTTCAGCCAGTTCCACTCCGCGGCCGCGGCGGCCGACATGACCGCGCAGACGACGAGCTCGGCCGGTGAGTGCAGGGTGACGAGCTGGGCGATGATGCCCCGGGCGACGCGCCGGGCGGCCTGGCCGGGCCCGGCGACGCCGAGCGCACCGCAGCTGCGCAG
Organism: Allocatelliglobosispora scoriae; assembly: GCF_014204945.1. Lineage (NCBI taxonomy): Bacteria > Bacillati > Actinomycetota > Actinomycetes > Micromonosporales > Micromonosporaceae > Allocatelliglobosispora > Allocatelliglobosispora scoriae. Next base: position 2,420,495 of record NZ_JACHMN010000003.1, on the reverse strand, counting down.
CGCGGCGACGACCGGCACCGCGTCGACGGTGGCGTAGGGCGCGACCGCCTCGGTCAGCTCGTCCCACACCTCCTGCGGCGACTCGCCCCGGTTGGGCATCTTGATCGTGTTCTGCGACGGCAGCGTGGCGAGGCCCGTGCGCAGCTCCAGGAAGCTGGCGTGCTCGGGGCGCCGGGTCCACAGCAGCGGGCCGTAGGCGTGCGCGCTGGTGACGAGCTCACCGGCGGAGGGGTGCGACGCGCAGCGCTGCAGGTGCTCCTCGCCGACCGCCTTGCGCAGGTTCTTGTCGAGGGCCTCCAGCGCGGTGCGGAAGTCGGCGAGCGCCTGCTTCCACTCCTTCTTGCGGTTGAAGTAGTCCTCGGCGTAGGAGCCGCCGACCATCATCGGGCTCATGAAGATGAAGATCAGCGAGAACGGCGACCTGGTGAGCATGAAGAGCGCGGCGCCCATGAGCAGCGGGGTGAGCATGGGCACGATCGGGAACCGCCGCTTGTTCGGGCGCTTCGGCGGGGTCGGCGGGTCCAGCTCCACCCCCTCATAGGTGGGGTCGAGCCGGGGCGACCGGTTGAACATCTGGGTCGCGTGGCGGCTCGCCGAGACGTGGGCGGCGATCGGCTGGGCGGTGGCGTTGACCGTGATCACGGTGTTGCCGAGTTTGACCTGGTCACCGGGCCTGAGCACGGTCCGCGACACGAGCCCGCCGCCGAACTCGACGCCGTTGGTGGAGTTGATGTCGCGGATCTCGACCGACGCGCCGACGTGCAGGCTCGCGTGGACCTTGGAGACCTGGGTGTCGCTGAGCCGCACCGTGCAGGAGGCGTCCCGGCCGATCAGGTTGTTGCCGCTGCGCAGCGGGAAGCTGCGGCCCCGGTCCGGTCCGTCGAGCACCCGGAGCTGCCCGGCGACGCCGACCGAGCCCGCGTCACCGGCGAAGGCGGACGCCGGGCGCACGCTCACCGTCACCCCGGAGCCGAGGCCCGCCTCCTCGATCTCGTGCGCCGGGTCCAGCGCCCGCACCCCGTCCCGGCCGTGCAGGGCCAGGGTGACCGGGCTGCCGCCGCGGTCGCCCTGGACCGGGTCCCGGTCGAAGAGGGCGGCGGCGAGCGAGCCCACGGTCACGCCCGACGGCACGGTGACGGCGAGGTCGGCCCGGCCCTCGCCCTGCTGGAGGGTCAGTTTCAGGCTCGTCATCGTCGCTTCCCACCACTACCGAAGGTCGTCGCCGGCAGCAGCGACACGGGATTGAGCAGCGCACGCAGGCGCCGCCAGAACGGAAGGCCCTGTCCCAGCACGTGGATCGCCTCCTCCACATCGGACCAGAACTGCGTGTCCTGGTCCGCCTGCTCGAACTCGGGCGGCCCGAAGACGGTCCGGTCGGCGCGGTGGGCCAGGTTGCGTACCGCCACCTTGTGGGCCGCCGCGAGCTCCGCGTCGCTCAGGCGATAGAGCGCGCTCACGGTCTCGCGCCGCGTCTGCCCATAGGGGACGGGTACGCGATGGTCGCGCAACCTGTCGAGCAGCTCCAGCCAGCCGCCCGCGACCCGCATCCGGGGCGTGTCATAGGAGCGCCGGCGCCGCCTGCGGACCGTCTTGACCCCGATGACCAGGGCGCAGACCAGCGCGACGAGCAGCAGCGGCGGCCCCACGTAGGTGAGGATCGCCAGCACCGTGGCGCACCAGGTGCACCCGGGCGGCGGCGGTGGCGGCGGCCGGTCGCCACTGCTGGGCGGCGGCTGCTGGGCCGGGGGCAGTTCGGGGGCGATCGGCGGCTGGACGAGCTGCGCGGTGCCCTTCTGCTCCGCGGGCGGGTCCGGCGGGCGGGGCTTGTTGCGCACCTCCGGCGTCGGGTCGATGGCGACCCAGCCGGCCCCGTCGAAGAGCACCTCGACCCAGGCGGTGACCATCGCACCGGTGACATCGGTGGCGCCGTTGCGCTCCTTGGGCCGCACGCCGAGCACCACCCGCGTGGGCAGGTGCAGCTCGCGCAGCATCAGGGCGTAGGCGGCGGCGTACTGCTCCGGGTCGCCGACGGGGCGCGCCGGGCTGAGGAACTCCTTGATCCGCCCGGCGCTGTGCCCGGGGAAGACCGACAGGCCGCTGCCCGCGAGGCCGGTGCCGTCGCTGAAGTCACCCGCCTGCAGGAACTTGTAGAGGCTGTCGATCACCTCGGCCGCGCCGGTCATCCCGGTCGTACGCTCGGCGACGACGGCGTCGACCCGGTCCATCGCGCCCAGCGGCGACGCCTGGGAGAGCTGCTGGACCGGCTGCCCGGCGAGGCTCTTGCCGTGGGAGAGCCAGTCCTTGGCGGGCGGGATCACCGCCTCCAGCACGATCGTGTCGCCCTCGCGCAGCTTCGTGTGGTCGCTCAGCACGCCCGTGGCGGTGACCCGGTTGTAGCGGAACGCCTCGGTGAGCTCCCTGCCCCGCTGGCCGGGGAAGGTGACGCTCGTCGCGGACCCGACCGTCGGCACCCAGACGCTGCCCAGGTCGCGGATGGTGACCTGGACGGTGGCCCGGGCACCCTCCTCCTTGACCGGGATGCGCGCACCGACCCGTTCGAAGACTCCCGAGGCGGCGTTGCGGCCGCCGACCGGCGCGACCGCCCACACCACGCCGTCGAAGGTGTCCATCACCGCGAGCCGGAGCCGCGCGTCGGCGGGCAGGCCGGTGACGGAGAAGAGGACATCCTTCTTCTGCGTCACCTCGTAACGGCGGAACCCGCTCAGCGGGCTCGGGTAGATGTTGGGGTCGAACGGCAGCTCGACGTGCTCGCGCAGCACGAACCGGTCGTCGGCGCTCGCCACCACCGGTGACAGCGACGCGGCCCAGGCCAGGGCCGCCGCGATCGCGACGATCGTGGTGGAACGCGCGATCCGCTTGGCCTGGTCCACGCCGACGAGCCGGGACCCGGTGGCCCGCCGCTGCCGGACCGTCACCAGGATCAGCGCGAGCGCGGCGAAGACGGTGCCGTTGAGCAGGATCGAGACCGGTTCGCTGGTGCCGAGCAGCAGCCCGGTCGCGAGCAGCAGCAGTGCGGGCAGCAGCGGGGCGCCGAGCATCCGGCGCCGCCCGGCGAGCAGGACCGCGCTGAGCCCGGCCAGAAATGCCGAAACATAGGGTACGAGCAGCAGCGGACCGTCGTCGACGACCGGCGGCACGGTGGTGAGCAGGCCCCGCCAGCCGCCGACCGCACCGTCCCAGATCCCGGTCAGCGTGGACCAGGTCGGCACCGTGTGCGCGATCAGCGTCTCGGGCAGCGCCAGCGGGCCGGCACCGAGGATCAGCAGCACCAGCCCGGCCGCCACCGCCGTCAGCGCGGTCCAGTGGCGGCGGTTGGCGAGCCAGGCCACGCCCATGCCGATGGCGAGCCCGACGGCACCGGCGAGCAGGTAGCCGCGCCCGGCGTAGACGGAGTCCAGGGTGGTGAGCGCGACGAGCATCAGCAGCGCGATGACGACGAGGTCCAGCGCCGAGGTACGCGGTGCCGAGCCGCCCGTGGTGGACGTGGACGCGGTCATGACCAGGCCTCCCCGAAGACTGAGCCGATCTTGCCGAACTCGGCGAGGGACGGGACGGTGACGACGAGCAGCCGCCGGGCCCGTGCCACGTCGACCTCCGCGGTCTCGTCGACCCGGATCGCCAGCGCCCGGACATCCGGGCCGAAGACGTTCGCCGCGCGGCGCAGCACCATCAGCTCGACCGGCCCACCGGTGATGAAGATCGCGATGCTCGTGTCCGGCGCGAGGCGGTGCATCCGGGTGGCGGAGGCGATCACGTCTGCTCCCCCGCCGAGCTCCGCCCGGGCGAAGGGGTCCAGGATCAGCAGCCGGGACTGGCGCGGCCGGGCCGGGGCGTGCTGCCCGGCGGCGAGCACCGCGACGTGCTGGTCGTCGTCGACACCGCGCATCGCGATCGAGCCGCCGACCGAGAGCGCGTCCTCGAACTCCTGCTCGCTGGCGTATTCGCCGCGGACGCCGCTGACCATGATGGACAGTCGCGCCGTGCGGGTGTCGACGAACTGGCGCACCATCGGGCGGCCGAACCGGGCCGAGGTGAAGGCGTGCACGTGCCGCAGGTCGTCACCGGGCACGTAGTCGCGCAGCGAGTGGAAGGAGACGTCGCTGACCGAGCGGTCGTTGGTGGACTGCCCCTCCAGGTCCTTCAGCAGGCCGGCGCCGAGGCTGCCGATGACGACGGTGTCCGGGTTGACGAGCAGCTCCTGCGGCTCGGCCAGGGCCATCTCACGGCGCAGCAGGCCCAGCGGATCACCGCGTACGGTGCGGACCGGGCCGATCGTCACCACGCCGCGACTGCCCGTCGGCACCTGCTTGGTGAGCGGGATGACCTGGGTGGCCCCGGCGCCCAGGGAGCCGAGCGGGCGCTCGCCGATCTCGGGGCGCTGGCGGCCGACCGAGATCGGGATCTCGATCAGCGCGCCCTGGCGCAGCCCGCGCCGGGCGATGTTGCGCACCTGGACCTCGACGCCGGGCTCGACGCCGCGGCTGACCCACGGTGCCGGGACGTCGACGCTCACCTGCAGGTCGGCCTTGCCGAGGGTGTAGCGGATCGCGAGCAGCACCACGAAGAAGCCGGACAGCGCGATGACGCGCAGCTCCGTCCAGGCGAAGACCCAGCCCGCGACGCCCGCGACGAGGACCGCCGTGAGCACCGTCCAGCCCAGCCTGGTCGGCATGCGCAGCACCTCCCGGGCCCGCGACACCGCGGTGGACCGGAGCAACGGGCGCAACGCCGCGGCCACCTGCGCCGGAAAGCTGAGGCGCACCGCTACGCCGTCCACCATCACGCTCATCGCGCGGGACCTCCCACCGGGACGACCAGGCGGTCCAGGATGCCGCGGATGACCTCCTGGGGCTTCACGCCGCGGAACTCCGCCTCGACGGTGAGCACCATCCGGTGCGCGAGCGCCTCGACCGCGAGCTCCTTGACATCGTCGCCGAGCACGAAGTGCCGGCCCTCGGCCACGGCCCAGGTCTTGGAGAGCCGGACCAGGGCGAGGCAGCCGCGCATGCTGACGCCGACCTGCACCTGCTTGTCGTTGCGGGTCGCGATCGCGATGTCGTTGATGTACTGCAGGACCGCGATGTCGGCGTGGACCTCGCGGGCGATCCGCTTGCGGTTGTGCACGCCCTCCGCGCTGATGATCGGCTTGATCAGCGAGGACCGGTCGATCTGGAAGGACTCGCTCATCAGCCGCAGCGCCGAGTCCGGATCGGGGTCGCCGAGCTCGGTGCGGACCATGAAGCGGTCGAGCTGCGCCTCGGGCAGCGGGTAGGTGCCCGCCTGCTCGATCGGGTTCTGCGTGGCGATCACCATGAACGGGTCGGCGAGCCGCAGCGAGGTGCCGTCGATCGTGACCTGGGCCTCCTCCATCGCCTGCAGCAGCGCCGACTGCGTCTTCGGCGAGGCACGGTTGATCTCGTCGGCGAGCAGGATGTTGGTGAAGATGGGGCCCTGACGCATGATCAGGTTCTGGGTCTCCAGGTTGTAGACCATGCCGCCGGTGATGTCACCGGGCAGCAGGTCCGGGGTGAACTGGACCCGCTTGGTGTCCCCGTCGATGCTGTTCGCCATGGCCTTGGCGAGCAGCGTCTTGCCGGTGCCCGGCTTGTCCTCGAGCAGCAGGTGCCCACCGGTGAACAGGCACGCCAGCGCGAGCTTGACGCAGACCTGCTTGCCGAGCACCGCCTGCTCGATGTTGTCGACCAGACTGATGAAGTCCCGATGGAACTGCCTGGCCTCGTCCGGGGTGGTAGTCAATTTATCTCCACTAGGTTGAAATGTGCGTTCTTCGAGGAAAGGTCAGTTGCCCCAGGGATCCCGGCGCCCGGTGTTGCCGGCGCAGGTCACCGACACCCACCCGGTCGGGAAGCCGAAGTAGGACAGGGACTGCCTGCTGCCGTTGCCGCTGCCGTTGGTCGTGACGGTGACCGAGCCGAGGGCACCCTGCGACGAGTTGATCGAGCAGGTGTACGCCGTGCCGCCCGCGAAGTTGGTCAACGTCGCGACGATGAACGCGCAGGACGGTGCCGAGCAGCCCGGCTGGCCGACGGCGCTGCCGCCCTTCTCGACCGTCACCGTGGGCGGCGTCGGCGGATCCGTCGTCGCGCTGGCCGACGCGGTCGGCGAGACCTGCCCGGCGCTGTCGAACGCGCGGACATCGATGCTCCAGGTCTGGTTGTTGCCGTTGCCGACATCCACCGACCCGCTCGTGCCGCCGTTGACCCAGCCGCCGCCGTTGACCCGGTACTCCACCCGGTTGAGCGGGCGGCCGTTGGTGCCGCCGCTGCTCCAGGAGAGCCGGACCTGGGTGGCGCCGAGCTTCGACGCACCGGCGTTGGGCCGGGGCACGGGACCGTACGGCGTCACCGAGTTGCCCGCACCGGACCAGTTGCCGCAGACGTCGTTGCAGGCCCGGACCCGGATCTGGTAACTCGTGCCGTTGGCGAGCCCGGTCACCGACCCGGTCGAACCGGTGTCGGACCGGTCGGCGGTGCCGTTGCCGTCCACATCGAACTCGTAGCGTGCGATCGCCATGCCGTTGTCGTTCGGCGGCGAGAGCGAGTAGGTCACCCGCCCGTCGAGACCGGTGCCGCCGCTGTTGTCGGAGTAGCTGTGCGCCGTCACCGGGAACGGCTTGCCGTGGGCGACCGTCACCGCCGACAGCGGGCTCTGCTGCGACGGCCCGGCCTTGTTGACCGCTACCAGCCGGAACTGGTAATTGACGCCGTTGTCGGCGCTGATCGTCGTCCGCGTGGTGTCGCCGTTGACGTTGATCGTGCGCTCGACCACCCCGGCCCGGACCACGGTCAGCCGGTACTGCGTGATCGCGGCACCGTTGACCGGCGGCTCGACCCAGTCGACGACGATCTGCTCGCCGACGCCGTCGGCGACCCCGGACCCCGTCGGCGCCTGCGGCGCGTCGGGTGCCTTCGCCGGGATCTCCGGCGCCGAGGACGGGCTGAACCCGCTCTCGAGGTTCTTGTTGCGCGCCAGCACCCGGAACGTGTAGGCGGCACCGTTGGTCAGCCCGGTCCAGGTGTAGGAGGTGGTGGTCACGGTACGGATCGTCCCGCCGGGCGAGATCTCGACGTCGTACTCCTTGATCGCCGAGCCGCCGTTGCTCGACGGAGCGGCCCAGGCGAGCTTGATCGACGAGTCGCCGAAGGTGGTCGTCGGCGCGTCCGGGGCATCCGGCTTGGCATCGGGCTTCACCACCGCCGACTCCGAGCTCTCCGGCCCGTCACCCGCCTCGTTGTGCGCCCGCACCTTGAACCGGTAGTCCCGGCCGTTGGTGAGCCCGGTCAGGCGGCAGACCGTACCGGTGCAGGTCTGCTTGAAGCCGCTCGACCCGGTGACGGTGTATCCGTCGATACGCGAGCCCCGGCTGTCCGGTTCGGACCAGACCAGCACGGCGAACTCGTCGCCCACGGAACGCGCCACCGGCTGCCCCGGCGCCGTCGGCTTGTCGATCACCGTGACGAGGAGCTGGCCGCTGACGCGGCGATCGGGCTTGCCGGTGATGTCCTGGATCACGTAGCGCGCCGTGAACTTGCCGTGCTTGGCCGGGGTGAAGACGACATCGCCGGTGCCCTCGTCGAACCGCAGCCCCGGCAGGTCCGAATCCACGCTGATCAGCTTCAGCGGCGAGCTCGGGAAGGGGTTGAGGTCGTTGGCGACCACGTTGATCGTCATCTCCCGGCCGACCTCGGCGTCGACGGTGTCGGCCACCGCCACCGCGAGCCCGGACGGGCGTACCACGATGGCGATCGTGCCGTTGGCCGACGCGCCCTTGGCGTCGGTCACGCTGAGAGCGATCTTGCCCCGGTCGCCGATCTCGGCGTCCGGCGTGGCGGAGATCTCCAGCACCGTCCCGGCGAGGCGGGCGGTGACGCCCTGCGGCGCCTGGCCGGTCATCCTGAACGTCATCCCGTCCGCGCCGCCGCCACGGACGCAGCGGGCGAGGTTGACCAGCACCGCCGGTGCCCCGGCCGCGGGCTCCGCCGGCGGGCAGGCGAGGACCGGTGGCGTCGTCCCGGACGGCGTCACCTTCACCTTCACGCTCAGCGATGCCGTCGCGCTGCCGTTCTCCACCTCGAAGACGACGGCTGCCTGACCGCGGAAGTTGGCGGCGGCGGCGAGCTTGAAGCCCGTCTTGGTGCTGGCGTTGGGGACCAGGCGCAGCCCGGCCGAGGGCGAGGTGGAGATCGCCGCGGTGTTCGTCAGCGTCACCGGCCGGCCCTGCGGGTCGGCGACCAGCTCGGCCAGGTCGACCTGGAGCTCGCCACCGCTCACCATCTCCAACTCGGGCGCGTCCGGCCGGAGATAGGGCGCCTGGTTGTCGGTGCCGGGCACCCGCACGAAGGCGATCGCCGAGGCGTCCTTGCCGTCGGTGAGCCGGTAGGCGACCTGCCGGGCCGACGCGGTGAGCGGTACGCGCAGCTTGCCGTCGGAGGTGACGGTCGCCTTGTTGGCGCCGCCGACGTCGATCGGCTCGATCTTCAGCTCGTCGAAGGGGCCGTCGAGATCCTCGTCGTTGGCGAGCACGTCGACATCGACGCTGGTCGCCGGGCTGGTGAGCCGGTCCGCCGCGTCGTCGCGGGCGATCGGGGCGAGGTTCGCCGAGTCCTTGGAGATCAGCTTGATGGAGGCGGTGGCACGTTGGCCGCGGCCGTCGGAGATGCCGTACCGCAGGGTCACCACGTCGCCGTCACGGCCGCCGGCGTTGAGGACCACCCGGTCCCGGTCGACGGAGGCACCCTGCGGAAGGGTGGGGTTGAGCGGGGCCAGCGGCTCCAGCAGCAGCGAGTCGCCGTCCACATCGGAGTCATTGGCGAGCACCGGTACCCGTACGCCGGTGCCGGGTGCCACGGTGTAGACATCGTCGACCGCCACCGGTGCGGAGTCCACGTCCGGGAAGGGCACCACACCCACCCGGATCGTGCCGGTGCCCCGGCCGCCGAACGCGTCCTGCACCCGATAGGTGAAGACATCCGTCCCGGCGCTGTCCGGGTATGCCTCGTACTCGAAGAAGTCGATGCCCTGCTGGACGATCCGGCCGAGCTGCGGTGCCGAGACCGGCCCCAGCAGCACCACCGAGTCGCCGTCGGGGTCCACCCCGGTGAGCGGGGTGTGGATCCTGATCGTCGATCCGGCGAAGTCGCGGGCCTGGATCGGCGGCGGCATCGGGATCTGGTTGGGCGCGTTCGCCGCGATGATCGTCACCGAGACCCGGCCCGGGTCCGAGAGCCCCAGCGCGTCGCGCGCGGTGTAGTTGGCGGTGACCGTGCCCGGCTTGTCGAACGCGTGGAAGCGCACCCGGCCGTTGGCGACCAGCCACAGACCGCGCTTGCCCTCCAGGTCGTCGTCGATGACCGAGGGGTCCAGGGACAGCGCCGTCCCGTCCGGGTCGCCGTCGTTGGCGAGCACGTCGACATCGACGACATCACCCGCCCGGACCGTACCGATGTCCGGCACGGTCACCGGCCGCTGGTTCTCCGGCGCCTGCGGCAGCAGCGCCACCGTGACCACACCGGTGTCGCTGCGGTCGCCGTCGGAGACGACATAGCGCAGCACGAACCGCGGTGCGCCGGAATCGCTGCGGGTCAGCACGATCCGCAGCCACCGGTGCTCGATCACCGAGACGCTGAGCCCGGAGTTCTCGGGCACCTCGACCGAGCGCACGACCAGGATGTCACCGTCGAGGTCGACGTCGTTGGCGAGCACGTCGACCACGGCGGGTCCGTTGCCGCGCAGCGCCACCTGGTCCGCGACCGCCACCGGCGCGTACGCCGAGCTCGCCTTGCGCACGTCGACGCGGATCCGCCCCGTCGCCTCGGCCTTGCCGTCGGTGACCCGGTACTCCAGGTAGTACGTGTCCGGCCGGGAGGCGGTGAACCCGATCGTCCCGGCGAGGTAGTTCGGCGTGGCGCTCGCGCCCTGCTTCATCGGCGAGACGAAGGTCAGCCGCAACCGCTGCGGATTGGGGCCGGGAACCCCGGCGTTGGGGTCGGAGTCGTTCTCCAGCGGCCGGAGCGTCACGGTCTGCCCGGCGACCGCCGTGAAGAGGTCGTTCTCGGCGGTCGGCGGCCGGTCCCGGTCGACCACGACGACGTTGACCGTCGCCTTCTTCGTGCCGATTCCGTCGGAGACCTCGATCTGGATGTTCTTCTTCGCCGCCGACGAGTTCGGTGCGGCGGTGAAGGTGATGTCGCCGGCGGGGGTGAACCTGACCCGGTCCGGCGAAGCGGTGTCGGCACCGACGAGCAGCAGCGGATCCCCGTCGTCGTCGCGCCAGTCGCGCAGCGTGTTGAAGGTGATCGTGCCGCCCTGCGCCACCTCGCGGTCCTTCGCCTGCGGGTTGGGCCGCTCGTGGGGCAGCGAGTTGCCGCTCGCCTCGGGGCGCACGTTGACCGTGACGCCGGCGTGCGCGGACCCGCCCCGCCCGTCGTCGATCGTGTACTGGAAGCTCACCGTCGCGGTCCGGTCGCCCGGGCTCGCGGTGAACTGCAGGATCTGGCTGCCCGAGACGATCGACAGGGTCCCGGCGCCGGCCGGCTTCACCGCCGTCACCGACCGGATGATCAGGATGTCGCCGTCGGGGTCGGAGTCGTTGTCCAGCACGTGCAGCAGCGCCGCCGAGCCGGGCCGCGCGCCGAGGACGTCGTCCTTCGCCGCCGGCTTGGTGTTGACGCGCGGATCGCGGACCGCGTCGCGCGGCTTCTGGCTCGGGTTGGTCTTCGCCTGCTCCAGCAGCTCCTGCCAGTTGCCCAGGTCCTCGCCACCGCGTTCGAAGAGGTAGATCGCGCCGCCCGCGGCGTCGTTGAGCACGATCGCGTCCCGGTTGACCCGGAAGACCAGATCGGCGGCGGCGGGCAGGTTCTGCAACGAGACGGCCTTCTCCGGCGCGGCGCCCTCGCACTGGCGCACATAGGTCGGCGGCGAGGCACCCCACGCGGCGTGGACGCAGCCGTCGAGGCGTACGGGTGCCGCCGGGTCGCCCGAGCCGTCGCCGACGAGCTCCCGGACACCGCCACCGGTCAGGTCCACCTCCAGCAGCTGCTTGGGGGTGGCGACGAGGACGGTCCCGCCCTCCGGACCGACCTGCTGCAGCAGCCCGCCGTCGGCGATCGTCACCACGTCGTCGGGGAGCACCAGCTTGCCGCCCTTGCCCAGGACGACCGGCACGTCGCCGACGGCGGTGATCCGCGCCGCCTCCACATCCACGTCGAGCTTGCGGGTCTCCCGCTCGCCCGTGCGCGGGATCGACGTGATCGTGTCCTGATCGGACGAGACGGCGAAGACCGTGCCGTCGGTCCCGACCGCGACGGCGGAACCGCCGCCGACCTCGGCGGTCGGCGGGTCCTGGGCGATGTCGAGATTCTCGATCTTGTCGGCGTCCCGGACCCACAGCTTGCCGTTGGAGCTGTCCAGCAGTGCCACCACGCCCGCGCCCAGGGCGACCTCGGCCTTGGCTGGCAACGCCGGACCGTTGTCGCCGAGCACCCCGCCGGAGACGTCCACGGGGCGCAGCAGCCCTTCGGTGCGGTCGACCAGGAAGACGGTCGACTCCTGCTGCAGCAGATCGATGTCGGGCTGCGCGCCGCCCGCGAGGAGCATCGCGTCGAGCTGCTCGATGGGCCGGTTGAAGCGGCCGAAGTGGTTCAGGTTGCGGTTGGTGACCCACACGCCGCCGTCGTTGAGGTTGAGGTCGGCGGCCGGGAAGCCGCCGGCGGTGAGTGCCGCTATCACGAAGAGCCCGGCCGAGAGCACCAGCGCGATGGACGAGACCGTCCGCCGCTTCAGCCCGCGCAGGCTGCGCCCGAATCGCTTGGGCAGCTTGCCGATGCCGCCGAACGAGGGCAGCCACCTGCGGCGCTCCTTCAGCGTCTCGCCGCCCAGCCGACCGGTCGCCTCGTCGGCCGCCCCCGGCACTCGCGCCTGACCGCGGTAAAACGCATTCGCCGAACCCTGTGCTGTACTCACCGCGTTCCTCCCCGTGTACGGGTAAAGCAGTATCGGTCGTCGACCCCGGGCGTCAATGGGGAAGACTCCCCTCACTCGTCACTCATCGGCCGGTTGCGCACTGTCGAGCAGGGGCAGATCAGCCCGGCTGACCAGGCGGATCGCCAACGCGTATTCGGCGAGCCGGGCCCGCCGGTTGGCCGCCAGATTCTCCGCGTCGCCGTGCAGTCCGCGCACGCCCATCGCCGAGAGCTTCTGGCACAGGTTGTCGAGCTGGCGGTTGAACGCCACCAGCGTCCAGCCGAGCCGCTGCGCCGCCAGCTTCGAGCTGGGGATCGAGGTGGCGCTGCGATCACCGCGCCGCAGTGCTCGTTCGGTCAGGGACAGGATCACCAGCTTCTGCTTCGCCGACAGGGTCATCCCGCCGACCGTGGTGAAGCCCGGAGCGGCGCCCTCGTCCTGCGACACCGCCGGGGTGAGCGTAAACGGCGGCTCCTCCAGCACGATCTCAAGGTCGTAGGTGGTGGATCCGGCCGTGAAATACACGATGGTCCGCACGCCGACGAGCGGCACCTGCGCACCCGGCGCCAGCCAGGCCTGGATCAGCCCGTGCGGGTCCGAGACGGTCGCGGTGAGCTGGGTGCCGATGTTGCGCAGCAGCCAGATCCCCTCGACGCTGAGCACCTCCAGGAACCGCCGGTGCAGGAACCGGTTGTCGTCGACGCTGATGTCGGCGTCCCGGCCGATCACCAGCGACGCGGGCGGGTCCACGTCGTACTGCTCACCGCAGAAGAGCACGGTCGCGGAGCTCACGCGCAGAACCGCTCGCTCGGGGTGCCCAGCCGGCCGTTGCGGATCACGCTCACCCGGATGCAGACGCCCTTGCCCGCATCGGCGCTCGGCGTCCACTTCGCCTCGGTCAGGATCTGGGCCTTGGCCTGGCCCTCCTGCTGGAGGTTGAACCGGTCACCCGGGTCGGTCGGCGAGTAGGTCCAGGTGAAGGTGGGAACACCCGCGGCGTCGTTGCGGGCGGCGACCACCGGGACCGGCAGCACATCGGCGTTGGGCACCGCACCGCCGTCGGCGGGTGGCCGGGTCACCGTCGTCGACGGGCCGGTATCGGGCTCCCCCAGCAGGTTGGCGGCGACCACGCCACCGCCGACGACCAGCACCGCCGCGGCGATCAGCGCCACCCGGCGCAGGCCGCGCCGCCGGGGCTGGTCGCGGGTCGGCTCCTCGGCCGGGGCAGCCGGGATGGGCCGGGCCCGCTCGGTGTCGGCCCGGTCGTCGCGCGGCGGTTTCGGCGGGGCGGACTCCATCGCGATGGAGTCGAACGGGACCGAGTCGTAGTCGGGGATGACGATCGGCGGCGGCGTCTCCCGGACGGCGGCCACCACGGGCGGGGCGGTGAAGTCGGGGAGATCCGGTACGAGCGTCACGGCGTCGCCGATCGGCACCAGCGTCCGGTCGTAGCCCTCGCGGATCTGGATGTCCTGCAACCGCAGCGCGAAGTCCCGGGCGGTGGCGACGTTGCGGGCCCGCACCTTCGGGTCGGCGTGCATCGCGGAGCGGATCAGCCACTGCAGCTCCTCCGGCACGTCGTTGCCCGCGATCGGCGGCACCCGGCCCGCGATGATCCGCTCCTCCAGGGCCTCGACGGAGTTGTCGCCGCCGGGTCGGCGTACCCACGAATTGCCGGAAAGCGCGTGGTAGAGCGTGGCCGCGAGCGAGAAGATGTCCGACATGCGGTCGGCGCCGCGCGACAGCACCACCTCGGGCGCCGCGTAGTCGCGCGACAGCCAGACCGACCCGCGGCTGACCTCCTCGGCGGTCTGCGCGGCGATGCCGAAGTCGGCGAGCTTGGGGATGCCGTGGCCGCCGACCCTGGCGCCGAGCAGGATGTTGCCCGGCTTGATGTCGCGGTGCACGATGCCCGCCTCGTGCGCGAGGTGCAGCGCACCGGCGATCTGGATGCCGACGCTGAGCACCACCGAGGGGTAGATCCGGCCGTGGTCGGTGATTTGCGTCGCCCAGCTCCCGCCCGCGCACAGCTCCATCACCAGGTAGGGGCGCCCCCGGACCACGCCGACGTCCTGCACGGCGACGATGTTGGGGTGCGGCCCCGAGGCCGAGAGGCGGCCCAGCGCCCGCGCCTCCTGCAGCAGCTGCTGCGCTCCGCCGGCCGCGAGCGCACCATCGCGGAGGATCTTGATCGCGACCGCCGCGTCGGTGCCGACGTGCTGGTAGTGGTGCACCTCGCCGAAGCCACCCGACCCCAGGTAGCCCACGTGGCGATAGCCGTCGATCGCCGGCGGCTGGCTCTCAGGCGTTGTCATTGGCCACCTCGAACGTCAGAGTCACTTCGCCGGCGAGCACGATCCGGCCCTTCTCCAGCAAACGCATGGGGGAATTGGGCTCCAGGCGCAGCGTGCGGCCGTCCGGGTTGATGATCTGGGTGCTCTGGCCGGACAGGTCGACGACCTCGACCCGCCACCCGTCGAGCCGGATCTCGGCGTGCAGCCCCGCCACCCGGGAACTCACCCCGGACAGCTTCACCACCAGCCGCTCCAGGCTGCTGCCGCTGCCCGGGTCGCGCCCCAGGATGATGACGGGGCGGTTGAGCTCCCAGCGCTCGCCGGTGTCGAAGCGGCGCAGGTGCCCCACGGACGGCTGCGCCACGCCGATCGGCTCGTCGTCGGGGTCCAGCGGCAGGTGGCAGATCCGGCACGAGGGCGTCGCGGGCGGGTTCAGGTGCAGCTTCGGGCAGCGCACCGCGGCGAAGGACCGGCCCTTGACGGGTACGCGGATCGCCATGTCGGTGTCGCCGCCCCGGGTGGCGCTGCGCCGCAGCTCATCCGGGAGCAGCGGCACGTGCAGCGCGGGCACCGGCGCGACCGGCGGCGCGACCGGCGGGCTCGGTGTGGCGGAGGGCCAGTCGGCGAGGGCGGGCCGGTCGGGCAGGATGCCCCGCAGCTCCGGCTGCCACCCGGCGACCGCGGGATCGGCGGTCAGGCCGGACGGGTCCGCGGCCTGACCTGGCGAGGAGAACTCCACGTCCACCCGGTCGTCCCAGGTGCCCGTGGTCAGCGACGCGGCCGGCGGGGCCGACCCCACGGGCACGGACGGCGTCGCCGGCACCGGCGGTGCGAGGGGCGGGGGCGGCGTCGCCGACAGGGGTCGCGCGACCGGCGCCGACTGGGCGGCCTGTGCGGCCTGTGCGGGCGCCGGCGGCCGCTGCGGCTCCACCGGCGGGGCCACCACGGGCCAGAGGGGTTGCGGCGCAGGCTGCACGGCAGGCGCCTCCGCTGCGGACAGCTGGCCGGGCCACCCCGCCGACGCTGCGCTCGGCTGTGCCGCGCTCGGTTGTGCCGCGCTCGGTTGTGCCGCAACCAGTGCGGCCGTCGCACCCCAGACGATCGGATGGTCGAGCTGGCTCGCCGCGACCACCCCGCCGACCAGCGGCAGCGCCGGTGCTGCGCCGGACACCGGCCCGACGATGCGCACCCGGTCGGCCCGCTCGAACGAATCCTCGTGCCACGTCGTCACCGCACCGGCCGCGATCGTCTGCACGAGCTGGTCGCCGACGAGGACCTGCACCTGCATCGCGCCGCGGGCGAGCACCACGGCCCGGCGGTCGTGAATCTGGACCAGCGCGAAGTCCGGCAGATTCGCCAACCGCCCCATCAGTGCGATGAGGAGCGTCGGCAGATCGCCCTGCGCCACGCACGGCCACATCGCCGTGACCAGGTCGTCCAACGGGTCGCATCGCACCAGTGCCACCACTTGCTGACCCACCAGCCCCGTACAGCCGTGCCCCGAGTAGGTCGTTATCTCAGCCAACCTCAGCCGTCCACTCCACAGTCGACAGTCTCAGCCCGAGACGCCGATCAACGGGCGGGTTCCCCCCGCCGGGACGACACGTTACATCCACTGTGCCAGAACGTCATTGGCCCGAAGAGCACAAGACTGCACCCAAAGGTCATAAATGCAGGTCAAGATCCAAAGAATCAGCCGGTACGCCCACCCGCCTTGCTGCCTGTTTCGAGACCTGTCAAGCTAGAGGCATGTCGAAGCAGTCCCTGACCATGGAAGCCCCCGCCCGCGCGGCCGCCGAGCCGTGCTGCGCGCCGTTGGCGACCTCCGCCGTGGCACCCGCGGCCGCGGCCGAGCTGGCACCGGCTTTCAAGGCCCTCGGCGACCCGGTCCGGCTGCAGCTCCTCTCCATGATCGCGTCCGAGGAGGCCGGGGAGATCTGTGTGTGCGACCTCACCCCGGCGTTCGACCTCTCCGGACCCACCATCTCCCACCACCTGAAGGTGCTGCGCGAGGCGGGCCTGGTCGACAGCGAGCGCCGCGGCACCTGGGTCTATTACCGGGCAAACCGGACGCGCCTGGCCGCTCTCTCCACCGTCCTGGCCGCGGCTCCGTAGCCCTCGTCGGCGCTTGATCGCGTTATTTCCCGGAAGCTGGCCCCTCCCAGCGCCGCCGAAGGGCCTACTTCCCGGAACGTGCGTGATCAAGCCCGCCATTTAGCACCAACTCTTCAAGAGTTGGTGCTAACGGGCGGGCCCTCGTCACGAGGTGCAGCAATGCACGGCGCTGCCGCGTTTATCGGCCACGCTGTGCGGCAGTGCACGGCGCTGCCGCGTTTGTCGGCCGCGTTGTGCAGCAAACCGTTGCCTCGTCGCAGGAATGGGCACGCTTTGCTGCAAAGCGTGAGGGGGAAGCGTGACGGGGGAAGCGTGACGGAAGGGGGCACGCCGGGCGTCGCGCTCGCAAGCAGCGCTCCGAACCCGCCTACTGCGGCTCGACCACGACCTCCACCTGCGCCAACGCGGACTCCACCCGCTCGACGGCCTGCGCGGTGTCAGCCCCGACCGCCCATACTTCGCCGCAGCCCCGATCCGTAGCCCGCCGCACGACCTCTCCGACCGAGGCAGGGATCCGCACCTCCACCCCCGGCAGCTCCCCCGGCGCCCGCACCGACCGCACCACTCCAGCCGAAGCCGCACCCGCCGAAGCCGCACCTGCCGTGGGCGCCTCCACCGACGGGACCACCGTCCGCACCGCGGCCGCTCCCAGCCCCGCCGGCATCGAGTGCCCCCACTCGACGAGCCCCAGCGGCCACCCCACCGCCAGCTCCAGCAGGTCCACCCCGTAGACCCGCCGCACCAGCTCCGCCATCGCCGGTCCGCAGGTCCGGTTGTGCGACTCGATGATCCGCAACCCCTGCGGTGTCACCTTGATCTCGGTATGGCTGGGCCCGTCCGCGAGCCCGACCAGGTTCAGCAGGCGTACGGTCAGCTCGACGACCCGCTCGCGCACCTCCGGATCGAGCCGAGCCGGCAGCGCATATCCCCTGTCGGTGAAGTCCGGCCCGACCAGCTTCTCGGCGACTGCCACCACGGTGTGCCGCCCGCCGGCGCTGAACGTCTCCACGGCGAGCTCCGGTCCGACGAGGAACTCCTCGGCGAGCATCCGGTCCCCGGCGCCCCGGGACGCCTCGGCCCAGGCATCCGCGGCGCCGGCCTCGGTGTCGAGCCGCCGCACGCCTCGGCCACCCCGCCCGTCGACCAGCTTGACGATGACGGGTCCATCGATGAAGCGGGCGAAGGCGGCGAGCTCGTCGGCGCTGGTGACGGTGGCGGTACGCACCGGGCTGAGCCCGGCGAGCGCGAGCACCCCGCGCAGCAGGCTCTTGTCCTTGAGCAGCCACACCGCCGCCGGGGACGTCCCGGGCAGGCCGAGCCGCTGGGTGGCGAGCGCGGCGGCGACGAGGCCGTCCTCGGTCCCGGAGAGCACCGCCTGGAACGGATCCCGACGGTGCTCGGCCTCGATCGCGGCGACGACGGCGGCGGTGTCGCGCAGGTCGACGGGGAGCGCCGTCCCGCCGGGGGTCCCCGCACCGTCGGGCACGTGCACGACGCGGGCGCCGAGCTCCAGCGCCGCCTCGACGAGCCGGGGCGGGCCGCCGAGGATGGCGACGCGGGGTGCGTACTCGGTCTCGACCGCGTATGCCTCGGCGGTGGCTCGGATGCGGCGGACGACCTCGGCGGTGCCGGTGCCGAAGAACCGGAACCGCCCGCCGGGGCTCTCCGCGCCGGTGATCACGGTGCCCTCGGGCGGCAGCGCCTCGGCGTAGGGGCCGTCGGCGCGGTAGATCATCGACCGGGTCCTGGTCACCCGGCACGGCCGCGGTCCCGGCGCGGGGACGAGGAGCGACCCGCCGACGAGGTCGCCGAGCGCGGGCAGCTCGGGGACGGCGGCGCACTGCAGGGCGAAGGCGAGCTCCAGCGGGTCCACGCCGTGGACCTCGCGCCAGACGGCCGGGATCTCGCCGTCGCCGCAGCCGTGGTTCGCGGTGCGGAAGGTGATCTGCCCGCCCCGGCGGAAGAACTCGACGTGGAAGACCCAGGGCTGCTTGGACAGCCCCGGCACGAGCTGCTGGAGGTAGTCACCGGCGGCGCCGATCAGGTCGGGGTCGTCGATCTCGACCGAGCCGACGGGGCCGGTCCCGGGGAGGCTGACATAGGCGGAGAGCCGCCACGGTCCGAGCCGGACGCCGTCGAAGATCCCGTCCGCGTGGTAGATCGGCTGGTCGAGGTGCTCCCGGACGAGCAACGGCCGCTCCGCACCGACCTCGATGTCGCCGAGGGCGTCGGGGTCGTCGAGGCGGACGGACGGGGAGCCGGGGCGGATGGGCTGCACCACGACGGGCCAGCCGGTCGCGGCGGCGAGCTCCTCGATCTCCTCGGTGGAGCCGGCGAGCCGGTGGAAGGGCACCCGCAGCCCGAGCGCCTCGACGGCGGCGAGCAGGCGCGACGGGTCCAGGAAGGGTGCGAGGTCGCCCGCGCGCAGGCCGGGCAGGGCGTGGTCGGCCCGCAGCTCGGCGGCGGTGAGCAGGTCCAGCTCGTGCAGGGCGATGACGGCGCTCGGCCGGCCGAGCGCGGCGATGGGCTCGGCGAGCGCCGCGCGCACCTGCTCCACCCCGGCGGTCTCGGCCACGACGACGGTCCGCGCGGCGCCTGCGCCCACTCCCGGCAGCGCCGACGCGGTGGTGACGTAGGTGAGCCGGGCGCGCCGGTGGTCGACGTAGTCGTCGTAGCGCGCCTGGTCACCACCGTGCCGGTGGAGGACGACGAGGTGCGCGCCGTCGAGGTGGTCGAGGTACATCGCGGGGCTCCCGGGGGTGGGGACGACACATTGTTTTGGCATCACCAAATCTTTGGTCTAACCTAACACCGCTGGTGGGCAGGGAGATAGAGCCGGCAGAGGGGCAAGACGATGACCAACACCACCGGCATACTCGGGACCAGGTTCGCCGAGCACACCTACTACGACGCGGTCGCCTTCCGCGACGGCACGCTCGTCGAGGCCGGATCCGACCTGGTCAGCGGCGCCGGACTGCGCCAGATCGACGGCGCCGGCAACATCACGCTCGCCTGCGCCGACGCCGCCGGGCTCCCGCCCGACGTGGTCCCGCAGCGCGCGGGCCCCGATCTCGCCGCCCTCATCACCCGCTGGCGCGCGACCGCCGCGGCGCTCACCGAAGCCGCCCGCGCCGCCGACCCGCGCATCTCCAGGACCACCATCTGGGTACGCCGCCAGACGCAGCACGTCGTCATCACCCCCGCCGGTGCCCCCGCCATCCGCGAGCTGCGCCGGCGCCTCCGGGTCACGATGGCGGTCGAGGCGACCGAGGGCTCGGCGACGGCGACCGCCTCCTGTGCCGTGGCCCGCCCGAGCGGCACCGAACCCGACCGGACCCGCCTGCTCACCGCGATCACGCGTACCGCCGCCCGAGCCGCCTGGCACCTGCGCCCCGGTCCGCTCCCCGACAGCCCGGTGCCGATCGTGCTGGGCGGCATGGCCTCGGGCTTCTTCCTGCACGAGACGCTCGGCCACGGGCTGGAGGCCGACAACGTGCTCGGCCACGACGACACCCTCGGCGCGCTGCGCGGGCACCGGATCGGACCCGAGGACCTCACCTTCGTCGACGACCCCTCCGCCACCAGCAGCTGGGCCGGTCAGCGCCATGACGACGAGGGCGTGGCATCGGAGCCCACGACCCTGGTCCGCGCGGGGGAGCTCACCGGACTGCTGCACACCCGGGCCACCGCCGCCGCCCTGGCGGAGGAGCCCCGGGGCAACGGCCGCTGCGCCGATTTCGGCTCGATCCCGCTGGCCCGGATGACCACCACCTACGCGATGGCCGGGCAGCACTCCACCAGCGAACTGCTGGCCGGGATGCCGGAGGCGCTCATCTGCACCAGCCTCAGCGGCGGTCAGCCCGACCCGGTCTCCGGGAAGCTGACCTTCACGGCGTCCCTGGTCGCCTATGCCCGCGACGGTGTCGCACTGGGACCGATCGCGCCCGTGCAGTTCAGCGGTGCCCCGGCCAACCTGCTCGCCGGGATCACCGCGATCGGCGACGACCTGACGATGACCCCGGCGATCTGCGTGAAGCACGGCCAGGCCGCCCGGGTCTCGATGGGCGCACCCACCCTCGTCCT